>JBAYKD010000021.1:0-2683 GCA_041664745.1 Minisyncoccota bacterium | reverse complement strand
GACAGCGCCCTGTATCGTTCTCATCATGTTTCAGAGGAGCTGAATCTCAACGGATTCAAAAGCTATGTCACCATTTCCGAATCGGCGCATCTTTTGGACTATGCCGGTTCTTTCAAGGTTTTCATTTTTCAAAAAGTTGCTTATAACGATAAAATAAAGAATTTTATCAATAAAATTAAGAGTTTGGACAAAGAAATTATTTTCGAAACTGATGATCTGATTTTTGATGCAAGATATTTTGAAAATAGCGATTATGTAAAAAATATAAATTCCTTAGAGAAAAAGCAGTACGAAAAGGGAGGAGTCGGAGAGGAAATTTTAAAAGATAAATACGTGAGAACTTGCACGGCGTCTACGGAATATCTGGCGGACAAATTAAGAGAATATAATAAAAAAGTTTTTGTCGTGCCGAATAAATTATCCCAAAACGACATTGAAGTAGCCAATGCGATAATGAAAGATAAAGAAGAAAAAATACCAGATACCAAATACCAGATACCAAATACTATCCGCCTCGGATATTTCAGCGGAACAATTTCTCACAACAAAGACTTTGCGGTGATAGCCGGCGCGCTGATGGAAGTTATGGAAAAATATCCGCAAGTGGAATTATTTCTCGTCGGACCGCTGGATATCGAAAGCAAGCTGAATAAATTCTCCGGCAGGATAAAACAATTACCGTATGTTACCAGAAAAAAGCATTTTGAAAATATAGCCAAAGTTGATATAAACCTGGCTCCGCTTGAGATCGGAAATCCTTTTTGTGAATCCCGATCGGAACTTAAATTTTTTGAGGCGGGAATAGTCGGTGTTCCGACTGTGGCTAGCGCTACGGGGACTTTTAAGGAAGCTATTTCTGATGGCGTTGACGGGTTTGCGGTATCTGATACCGAGGGATGGAAAAACAGGCTAGAAGAGCTTATTTTGAGCCCGGAGCTGCGTTCCCGAATGGGTCTGGAAGCCCGTAAAAAAGCCTTGGAACAATATTCCACTCAAACCGCCAAAAACGAGGAGTATTATGGCTTTTTGAGATCAAAATTAAACTAACACTTCGATTTATCAATTTATCATTTTATCAATCCAAATTTTATCCAAAACAAAAAACACCAAACCAGTCTTAATACTTCAATACTACCAATAATTAGAATCTTGAAACTGGTTTTGAAATTACAATGAGGCGATATGGCGAATTTGAGTAAAAAATTATCTAAAGAAGAAATTGGAAGATTTTTCTATAAGTTATGTTTGGCAATAGCCGAAACAAAGAATGTCCAAGAAGCGGCTAACTTCTTGCGCGATCTCCTCTCGTTTCAAGAAGCGGAAATGATTGCCAAGAGACTGAAGATTGCAGAACTTTTGATTGAGGGATGCACGTATGAAGATATTAGAAAAGAAGTTAAATCTAGCTACGGCACTATTGCTAGAGTTCAAGAATGGATGAAGGTTTCCGGAGATGGATTTCATTCTGCGGTTAATAAAACAAAAGGTAAGGATGCAGAAATTAAAAAGGAATGTCCCATTATAGAAATGAATGCTTTGAAGAAAAAATACCCGATGTATTATTGGCCGGAGATTGTTTTGGAAAGCATAATAGAAACTGCCAATTACAAACAAAAACAAAAATTGAAAAAAGTTATTGGCCAAATGGATAAAATGAAGAAGAAAACCGATTTGTATCGAAAATTGGAAAAGCTGGTAAGATATTGAAAATGCAAGAAAATTTTAACTATAAAAACACAGATCAATCGCAAGAAACTAATTATTATCGATATTCTTCATTGAAACTAGTCTCAATACTTCAATACTACCAATAATTAGAATCTTGGAACTGATTCTTTTTTATTGCTTCAAGTTTTTTTTGGTGGTATTATACGAATGTAATCTTTACAAATCTTACGAACTTTATAACTTTCTAACTCAAATCATTATGAAAATTTTAATCACCGGATGCGCCGGATTTATCGGATCTAATTTCTCCCAGCAATTTCGAAAAAAATTTCCCAAAGCGGAAATTGTGGGAATTGACAATTTCGCCACTGGAAGGAAAAACGCGGTAAGCAAGGATATTATTTTTTACCAAGGCTCGATGTGCGACGGGAAATTTTTGGATAAAATTTTTCAGAAGCACAAATTCGAATATGTTTTTCATTTTGCCTATGTTCCCAGAGTGAGTTTCAGCGTGCAGTTTCCGGCTAAGACCGCCCAGAATAATATCGGCGGAACGGCGATGCTTCTTGAAAAGTGCCGGGATTACAAAGTCAGGAGATTGATGTATTCTTCCTCGTCTTCAATCTATGGCGGAGCCAAAATTCTTCCGACCAGAGAAAAAGACAATCCGGCTGATCCGAAATCGCCCTATGCGCTTCAAAAATACACCGATGAAATGATGTGCAGGATGTTTGGCAATTTGTACGGATTGGATACGGTTTGTCTTCGCTATTTCAATGTTTTCGGTCCGGGGCAATATGGCGATTCTCCGTATTCAACGGTGGTTTCCGCTTGGCTCACGGCCTTGTATCAACCGACAAAAAAGAAAGCTTTTTTGGAAGGGGACGGGAAGCAGTCGCGCGATTTCTGCTATGTTGATAATGTGGTGAATGCCAATATTTTGGCGATGCAATTTAAAAAGAAATTTGGAGGGGAAATTTTCAATATTGCTCATGGGGAAAGGACTAATCTTTTG
>JBAYKD010000020.1:0-2773 GCA_041664745.1 Minisyncoccota bacterium | reverse complement strand
TTAATCAAGTGCACCTGTTTGTTTTATAACTAACTTTGTTAAATCATTTGCAACTATTCGAAAAATAATTATAATAAAGAAAGTATGACTATTAGGGATAAAGTGAAATATAAATTCTTCGCGATAATTGCGCTAGCGGTGCTGGCTGTTTTCGTAGCATATCCCGAGGTATTAAAGCCAATTAAGCCGGTTCATGACTTTTTCAGCAGAACCAAGGTTAATTTAGGCCTTGACCTTCAAGGAGGCATTCACTTGGAATATAAAGCCGACACTTCCAATATTGATAGCGCTAAGAAAGCTGATGCGCTTCAAGGTGTTCAGGATGTGATCGAACGAAGAATCAACGCTTTTGGCGTCGGAGAACCGCTCATTCAAACATCACACTACGGAACAGATGACTATATCATCGTTGAACTTCCTGGTATTAAGGATATCGAAGAAGCCAAGAAAAAAATACAAGATACTCCATTTTTGGAATTTAAAGAAGAAGCCGAAGAGCAGGATTTGACTGAAACTAATAAAATGTTTGATGATGTTAATGCTAAAACGAAAGTGCAGGCAGAAGATATTCTGAAGCAAGTCCTAAATGGAGGAGATTTTACAGAATTGGCTAAACAATATAGCCAAGATCCCGGATCAAAAGATACTGGAGGAGATTTGGGGTTTGTGAAAAAAGGAGCTTTCATCCCGGAATTCGATAAAATCTTATTCGATAGCAACTTAGAGGATGGTCAAATTTATCCGCAACTGGTGGAGTCGGATTACGGCTGGCATATTATTAAATATGTTGAAAGTCGTGGTGAAGGTGATGACAAAGAAGTACACAGTGCGCATATTTTGTTTACCAAGCAATCGGCAGCCAATTATGCTGATTTAAATTATAAATCAACCGGACTTTCCGGACAAAATCTGAAAAGCGCATCGGTGACTTTTCAAAATCAAGGTCTTTCCGAACCGCAGGTATCGCTAAAATTCGATGATGAAGGAACAAAATTATTTGCCGATATAACCAAAAGAAATCTTGAGAAGACAGTAGCTATTTATTTGGACGGACAAATTATCAGCGCTCCGAGAGTACAATCGGAAATAACTACCGGCGAAGCAGTTATTACTGGGAGTTTTACTGTAGATGAGGCCAAGCAATTAGCTCAGAGGCTCAATGAAGGCGCTCTGCCGGTCAAATTGACGCTAGATGGGCAAGAGAGCATTGATTCGATTTTGGGTGCCGAATCGCTCCAAAAAAGTTTGTTTGCGGGAATAGTCGGATTAATTGCTGTGATGATTTTTATGATAATTTATTATCGGTTTTTAGGAGTGATTGCTTCGCTGGCCCTGATAACCTATACCGCTTTTATGGTTTCGATCATCAAACTTTCCGTTTTTTCTCCTTGGCAAATAACCTTAACGCTTTCCGGAATTGCGGGAATTATTCTTTCAATCGGTATGGCAGTAGATGCAAATATCTTGATATTCGAAAGAACGAAGGAAGAAATCAAGAGAGGACGGAATATTTCTGGAGCAATCGAAGAGGGCTTTAGACGTGCTTGGACTTCAATTCGTGATGGAAATCTTTCCACAATCATTACTTCGCTCATTCTGATATTTTTCGGAACAGGATTTATTAAGGGATTTGCGATTACTTTGATTCTCGGAGTTTTAGTTTCACTGTTTACTGCTATTGTTATTGTCAGAACGACACTCCGATTTATCGGCACTCATTGGCTGGAAGAAAGAATGTGGCTGGTGATGTCCGCCCGAGGCGGATCCGCCTATGGCGGAAGAGATAAACAAGGCAAAGAATAAATTTATGATTAACATTATTGACAAAAGAAAATATTTTTATACCTTTTCCATTACTATAACAATGGTCAGTTTGATTATGCTGATGACATGGGGGCTTAAACTTGGAAAAGATTTTACTGGAGGAACCAGAATGAACGTCCAATTTAGCCAGGAGGAAGTTACCGGGCAGATTCAAGACAGCTTGAAAAGCTTAAATCTGAAAGAACTTTCTATTCAAAAATCGCAAAATAATTCAGTCGTTATTAATTATGGATCTTCCGATGAGGTTTTGAATAATAAAGTTAGGGAAAAACTGAAAGAATTAGATTCTGGTTGCAAAGAACTTCGGACTGAATTTACCGGAGCATCTGTTTCTGATCAGATTAAGAAGAATGCTTTCTTGGCAGTCATTTTGGCTAATGTTGGAATAGGACTTTTTATTGCTTGGGCTTTTCGAAAAGTTTCCCGTCCAGTACCTTCCTGGCAGTATGGATTAGGAGCGGTAATAGCGCTCATTCATGACGTTTTGATTACCAGCGGAGTCTTCGCGTTTCTGGGAAAATTTTACGGGATTGAAGTTGGCGTGCCTTTTATTGCGGCGTTGCTTACAATTCTCGGGTTTTCCGTTCATGATACCATTGTTGTTTATGATCGAATCAGGGAAAATCTTTTGAAATCGAGCAGGAAAGAAGAATTTGAAGATGTGGTCAATAAATCGCTTAATGAAACAATGGCGCGATCAATCAATACTTCCTTTACTGTGCTTATCGTGCTTTTAGCAATCACAATTTTTGGAGGAGAATCAATTCGCTATTTCTCGATAGCACTGCTTGTCGGAATATTCTTCGGAACCTATTCCTCGATTTTTGTAGCATCGGCGCTTTTGGTAACAAGCCATAAGATGAAATTGAAAAATTAGTATATTAACGGATTAACGAATTAAAAATAAACTCGTTAATTCTCTAATTCGTTAATTGTTTAATTATATATT
>JBAYKD010000019.1:0-3063 GCA_041664745.1 Minisyncoccota bacterium | reverse complement strand
GCGCCCTATAATATCCCGCGCTTCGTCTCTATGAATTCTACTAGCTTGAATCTGAGCCATTTCATACACATACCAAACGGCAGAACATAGATAAAGACTACACTCTTTAAAAAAGTAAGCGCGGCCTTTGTTACCCGTAAAAATAAACACTCGCGGCATTTGGCCTTCGTTGTGATAGTAGTAGTAAGTCATAAACCGATAATAATCTATATTTATCCTCACGTCAAGGGTTATGTGTGTGCGACAAAACCACGCGAGCTAATGTAACCCGCTGGGCCATGCCCCACTCGACCAACACTTTCGCAACGATTCCCCCCAACAGTGCAAGACTTTTGCCGCCAAGTATCAGAGTCTTCTGGTGCTTCAATTATTTGGTGCCACCCAACTAAGTTTTTGGTAGATTCTCTTTTATCCTTATATTTCTCGCACTTATCATAAGTATCCACCATGATAGGGTGCATTCTTTTCTTAGACTTACCAAAAAGTAGAGTATAGAGTTTGGCCATAATTGTAGTGGTTAATTAACGTTTGGTAGCTGACTCACTTCATCATCCAACTCACTAAAAAGAGTGTCAAAAAATCTGCGGTCTTCTCTATCGTTTTTTACAAATTCCTCACAATGCTTAGACGCATGATACCCTAAATATCCAGAAATTGTTTGAGTAAACTCGCGAGAGTTTCCTATAAAAGCTGTAAGTAAAAATGCTTCTCTTGGAGTTAGCTGAATGTTAACTACTTTGTTTTCAATTTTAACGATTTTTTCAGTAACTTCAGTGGCGGTGTTAATTTTCATAGGCTTATATTAGGAAATTTTTACCAAAAAGTCAAGCGCCGCATTAATTTTTTAATTTGGTATCTACTACTTTCAAAATTTCCGCCATTAGTTGCCAATAAAGGTTATCATTAATATTTGTTTGTTCTTCGATAACTGCATTAGGAAAAATATATTCGGACTTATTTACGGCACTTGCTCTATCTTGCCCCGCATGGCGACCCCAAAACCGAGCAAGAAAATCCGCCTCAGAGGGAGTAAGTTCCAAAATAATCTTATTAGTCTTAACGATTTTTTCTTGAGAGTAAATATTCATGTTACAGAGTTTAGAATATATTTAAGAGAGTGTCAAGCGGCGTTTAAAAGTTACTCAACTGTCAAAGAGTCTTTGCTGGAGTTACTAACTATAGTGAGAGTCTATTATTTATTCAGTGTTACCAGACTCTAAATCGTAAACCATTTCCCACAAAGGTTCTAACTCTCCTCTCTTAACTAACTCATTTGGAGTCTCATTTTCGAACGCAGAGTTAGGGGTGTCAAACCATATATTAATGACATCATCAGAAGAGATTAGCGCCTTTAATCTAAGTTTAAGCGCGGCCAAACTCTTATTTGTTTTACTATTTACTGTCATGAGTTTTCTCGTTTTGAATATGTTTGTAGTGAATTTCTTCAGCCGCTTTAACTACAATAATCACTAAACACATAGTAACTATTGCGCCTATGAGCGTGATAATACCTCCCGCTAAAAGAAGAAATAAGAAATTCATATTTATTTAGACTTAAATTTATTACAGCCAAATTCAGGACCAGTGACTAATTCAGTTTGTAGTCCCGAGTCGTCGTCAGCATCAGCATAAATGGCGAAACCATCTTTTGCATACGTCTCGAAAGATTTCTCGTAATGGTTATTAAAACTTGGAAAAGCCATTTGAAAACTTGATTGTATGGCATCGCAAGCACCGACCCTTGCCCTTCCCCAATAACTGCAATTTTTACATAACTTTTTCATATTCAAGGACTTATGTTGTTTTTGTTTTATTTAGGGCGGCAATTTTGGCGTATAAACGCTCGCTACCAGAACCACCAGAACTACTGGCGCGCTTTATTTGAATGCCGCTAAAGGGCAATTCCGCGCATTGTTTTTTTTGAGTTTCTGTTTATTTGTGGTATCTGATGCGTTGCCGCCCCGTTAGTAGGGGGTTACATAACCCCTCCACACTCACCGTCATCGATTAGCACGTCTCCAATATAGTTCATTTTTGGCTCGTTGTCAAGGGCGATAAGGTTTTCCCTAGGGCAAAACACTTTTTTCTCAGCAGAGACAAGAGAATCTAACTTTGGCGGCTCTATTTTAAGTTGATTTCACATTTCATTTTTTAAGTGTATTAGGAGTAGGCACATCAAAATCGCAAAAAAGCCCTCAAAAATGCTCTTATTTGTCATTAATGAGAGTTCCGAGGCTAAAAAGTTTTATTTTACCCTGAGCAAAACAATACCAAATTTCGTCTCGGAGGGGTGATTACAAAAATAGTTTGAAAAAAATGAAGATTTTTCTTGTTTTGGTGGACAAGTAGGGCGTTTTTCTTCCAGTCGAAAACGAAAAGTGCCATTTTATTGGCTTTTTCGTGTTTTTTTGGGGGTGTTTTTGAGGGTATGACGAGGGGAAAATCAAGAAAATTGAGTGAAAATGAAGAAATTGAGATTTTAATTACTTTATTTATTCTTAATTATGAATTGCCCTTAGAGGCTGCTAGAGGGGAGAAAGAGAGAGAAAAATAGACAAAAAAGAGAGAAATTAATTTGGTGTAAGTTATTGATTATAAGAGATTTGTTTATGTTTTATTTGAAGTACGACGTTTGTCGTAGATGATTTAAGATTACATTTGTAATCGTTATTTGGGGGCGTTATTTATAATTATGACTGGATTAATTAAAGTAATTCAAAAAACAAACAAAACAACTAAATAAACTCAATTATATATTCTCTATTATGTATTATACCTTACTATATCTATCTAATAAGTCTTTAAAAGGATAAACAACAACAATCAACAATAACCAATTGATTATTAATGGTTTATAACTTATTTTAAACACCAAAAAGTAACCATATTTACCCTTTATTTTACCCCTTATTTGTGTCAAAAAAACTGCCAGAAATCTTAAAAAAAGTCACTCTAAAATGTTGTTATTTACAGTCATCTCAGGTAAGTTAAAAGGGAGAAAGGTCTTATATTTAGGGGGTTTATCATCATTCCAGCCGCGCTTTCTAGCAACTGGCAAAAGAT
>JBAYKD010000018.1:0-3264 GCA_041664745.1 Minisyncoccota bacterium | reverse complement strand
ATTTTAACTTATGACCTCTTGATATTATCTTAAGGATCTATCGTTAAAATTGTCCTACTCTTCTACTTGCTTCCGCCTAAACGGAAGCTTATTGAATTATGTTTATATTATACACTATTCTCTAAATTTGTCAACCCCGTCAGGGATTATAGATAAAAAGATGCGGCGTCAACTTTCGTCAACGCCGCCAAAGAGAGTGGACTTGTTGGTTTGGGCTAGCCGCTCCAGGAGGCCAGGGTGGAAAGCTCCATGACCTGGACGTGGCGTTCCGGCCAGCCGTTCTCGGGTCCGAGGCGCCGTGCCGTTTCGCCCATCGCCCGGACGAATCGCTGGAGTGCGGAATCGCTCCGGGGCGAACCCTTCACTTTCGGGTCGAGCGGCGGCGCGAGCTTGTACAGAAGATCCGGCGAAAGATTGATTTGAAGCTCAAGTGTGCCGCTGGCGCCGTTCGGAGCGACGGAACCATCGGGTTCCACCGTGATGTCGTCGGGTGATAGCCCGAGATCGAATTTGCAGCACTCTCCCCGAAGCATGCGCTCGAGTCTCCTGACCTTCTTCCCGCCGGAATCCGTCATGGAGAATTCGTGCCTCCCTCCTCTATGGACCCAAAAAGTCACCGTGCTCATTTTTTCTCCTTCCTCCCTTTCCCCCCTTTGCCGCCCCATGCAGCAAACTCGGTTTATATTTTATATCAAACAGGTATTTTGTCAAGATAAAAAAACGGCGTCAACTCTCGTCAACGCCGCGAATCACGTCCAGAACTAACCTAGGATTACGCCCCACCTCCCTTGTCGTGCTCCGTCTCCTCGGTTTCGAAATCCTCGGGGCTCTCCATTCCCAGCGGGAACCTGGACCCGGACCGTCGGCAAGAGACCCGGTGTAGGCCGACACCAAGCCGAATTTCCGCCGCCTTCGCGCCTTGCAAGAAGTAGAGGATATTGCCACAAATCTCGCACTCGACCTCAACTACGGGCACGTTGTTATCTTGGGCCATCGTCCTTCCTTTCCTCCTTTTGGTTTTTGATAACTATTAAAGATACTACAAAGAATCATTTTTGTCAAGATTAAAAAATCTCCGCCTTCACGGAGATTTTATTTTTCTATGCCACTATTTCTTTAACTTTTGAAAAAATAAATCATTCAAAATTATATAACCGATTCCCAGCGGATGGTTTAAATATGGGCTGAAAAAATTAGTCGCCAAAAGAGCGGCTAAACCAAGCAATAGACCAAAAGATATAAATACCCCGGATTGCCCCAAATGCCACCCAGAACGCCAAATTTTAGCGATTAGAAGAAGATAAACAACCAATCCGGCCAGGCCAATTTTAAGCATTATATCCAAATAGCCCCATTCAAAAGCGTACGTTGTAAATATCCCCCCGGGGTTAACTTGAATTGCCCGCGGGTCACTGCTTTTATAAGTGACGGTCGTGCCAAAACCAGAACCAACAATTGGGTGTTTTATAATCTCCCGGCCGAGCGGCGGCAAAAGATCCCAGCGGCTTCGAACCGCGGCTTCATCCAAATCGGTCAAGCGATCGCTAAACATATCAGTGAAAGAAATTTTTCCTGGCTCAGGAATCGGAAATTGAGCAGTGGTAAAAACTGCCGCCAAAGAAATTACCAAGATAGCAAGGCCAGCTAACCCAATTTTTATAATTTTTACAAAAGAAAATTTTTGAATAATTAAAATTACTAAAAACGCCAAAAGTCCGACTGCGAGCCCTACCCAAAAACTTCGAGAAAAACTAATTAAAACTGATGTTAATGATCCAATCGCCAATAACCAATATCTTTTATCCTTTTTGTTTTGCCAAATTAAAAAAGCGGAAAAAATAAAAAATCCAATCAGCAAATAAATCTGCGATTGAAAAAATATTCGATAAAATCCGCTTGGCATTAAGGTGACTTCTCCGATTAAAAATTGCCGGAGCCAGCGATAGATTGGAAGAACTGCGACTTCAAAGCCGTGAGAAAAAATATAAAGAAATATAAATGTTTTTGCGATTATAATTGTGACGGCGGCGGTAAAAATTTGTAAAATATTTTCAATTTGTTCGCGCGATTTAATAACATCAATGAGCGGGAAAATAATCCCGAAATAAAGCCAACCATTAAAATCAAAAAATAAATTTTGAAAAGAGTTACCGCGAAACAGTCCCCAAATAAAACCCCAGGTGATAAAGGCAAACAATATCCAATACCATTTATTTAGCGAAAATTTTAAATCCCGTTTTTCAATTCTTCGATATAACCAAACTGCCATTACAATTAAAAATAAGGCGATGCGCAAAGAAACTGAAGTCCCATTCAAATCAAAATAAAATAAATAACCCTTTGAACCGATAAACAATTCCGCGAGCAAAATATAAAGCCCATATTCTAGTTTTTCTAAGGTTAAAACTAAAGTCAGGCCGAGAATAACAAAAAACGCCACTTTATTAAAAAGCGGAAAAAAATACGCGATAAACGACAAAATCAATGAGAAAGAGATGAAGAGCAGCGAGGTTTTAAAATATTTTCCGAAAAGATTCATACTTTATTTTTTACGGTTGGCACCTGCGGTTTAATTTTAAAAAATTGTACGAGCCAGGCCAGAGCCAAACTTAGCGGCCGTAGAATTTGAATTACTAGCCACTCCCCTTTTGTCCCGTGTTTTTTAAAATAATATGCCAAACTTCTATTTAAAACTTTCTGTTTTTTGACACTCAACTCTTGTTTAAAACTTTGCCCGTAATGGTGAATAATTTTCGCCTCGGGAGTATATAAAATTTTAAAGCCGGCGTTTTTCGCCCGTTTGCAAAAATCAACCTCTTCATACCAAAGCCAAAATGTTTCGTCCATGAGACCGATTTTTTCTATCACCTCTCGCCGGATCATCATAAAGGCACCCATCACCTGATCAACTTCTTGTGTTTTTTCATAATCAAAACCGCCAGCCAGGTATCTGTATATCGCCTTTGAGTGCGGCAAAAAATTGTGGATTTTAAGGAGGATAAAAATTTGCGAGGCCAAATCCGGAAAAGCCCGAACCGAAGGCTGTAATGACAAATCTGGATTTAATAATTTACAGCCGCCGATGCCGCACTCGGGATGAACGTCCATAAAACGCACCATTTTTTCCAGGGCATTATCTAAAATTTCCGTGTCGGGATTTAAAAGTAAAATATACCGCCCGCGGGATTTTTTTATTGCTAAATTATTTCCCTTGGCAAATCCAAGATTTTCTTGACTGGCCGTCAAATCAACTTGCGGAAATTT
>JBAYKD010000017.1:0-3291 GCA_041664745.1 Minisyncoccota bacterium | reverse complement strand
ACCACGGAATATCCCCATTCCAAAATTCAGGGACATCAGTTTTGGGAGTGCCTCCACCGATAATCTCCGCCACCTCGCCAAGCGTGGTTTCTTTCCAGCCCTCTGGAACTGTTGTAGTATTTTTAGTCATCTATTTTTAGAAACTCTTCTTGATTTCGATCCTACTGATTTGGCGATATCACTGATGTCATCGTTGACATATTTTGCAAATATGCTGGGAATTACCGCAATAAAATAACCAATTTCAACAATATATTCATTTAATTCGTTTAAAATAACCGGAAATTTTTCCTTGTTATTTTCTCTTACAAATTTACGATATTGTTGAACATTAGTAATAACGGCTAAAATCTTTTTCATTATTGATTCAATTTCCTGATCCTTAAAATTAAATAAAAGTTGAATCTTTGATGTCATGTGAAATACAACTTGTTCTTGTTCAAACAAATCAACCCCTTCATGTTTGGAAATTTCTAAATATTTACGATCCACATCAATATAATCTGGAGCTTCCTTTTCTAACCAATTTTTTAGCGGAAACAATGCAGTCTGATATTTATCTAATGCCGTCAACAGTTCTAGAACCACTTCAAGCCTGATGTTTGCTTTTGCATCCATTCGGCTTTTTATGAACTTTCGGTCTTCTGATTCTATTTTCTTCTCTTCAATTTCCTTCAGCATTCTTTGGGTATCATCTTGTTTATTCAGCACCCGTACGGCAATGATAATAGAAACTGCTCCAAGTATACACCCGGCAAAGGTTAAGATCCATGCGGTTAGTTCCATATCAATTAATCCTTTCTATGTGGTTTGGGTGCCTGGTAATTTATCATTCATAAATCTATACCGATGTTCTGCAACTGTTTTTTAATTTCGGCATTAAGTTGCTTTTCTTGCGCCATTTGCTCGGAAAGCGTTTTGGTAAGCGCGGCTATTTTGGTTTCAAATGGGATACCATCGTACACTTCAGCCTGAATGCCAACATAGCGGCCCGGGGTAAGCACAAAGTTATGCTTTTCCATCTCGGCAAGCGTGGCGGATTTGCAAAAGCCTTTAATGTCTTCATACTTGCTTTTGCGCTGCCGCCATTCGTGATAAGTTCCGGCCACTTTGGCTATATCTTCTTCACGGAAGGCGCGGTGGGTGCGGTCTTCCATATAGCCAACTTCACTGGCATCTATAAAAAGAACCTCGCCAAGGCGTTTACGGTCGCCATTGCCGGTGCGCTTACGAGATATAAACCAGATACAGGCCGGGATGCCGGTATTATAAAAAAGCTGTTTTGGCAGGGCCACGATGCAGTCCACAAGTTCATTAGTAACAAGGGCTTTGCGGATATCGCCCTCGCCATTGGTCTGGCTGGATAAGGAGCCGTTGGCCAGCACACAGGCCATAACACCGCGCGGGGAGAGGTGGTATATCATGTGCTGAAGCCATGCGTAGTTGGCGTTTGCGGCGGGCGGCAGACCGTATTTCCAGCGTGGGTCTTTGTGCAATAGCTGGCCTGACCAGTCGCTATCGTTAAACGGCGGATTGGCAAGGATAAAATCGGCCTTCAAGTCTTTATGGGCATCATTCAGGAACGAGCCTTCGTTATTCCATTTAACCTGCGAGCCGTCAATCCCGCGAATGGCAAGGTTCATGCGGCAGAGACGGTAGGTTGTCTGGTTGCTTTCCTGCCCGTAAATTGAAATATCGTCCGGCTTGCCCTGATGGCTTTCAATGAACTTTTCGCTCATTATAAACATGCCGCCACTGCCGCAGGCAGGGTCGTAAACGCGGCCTTTGTAGGGCTCTATCATTTCAACCATAATACGCACTATGGATTTGGGTGTGTAGAATTGCCCGCCTTTCTTGCCTTCGGCGTTGGCGAACTCGCCAAGGAAATATTCGTAAACCCTGCCCAGCAAGTCTTTGCTTTTTGCGGCGGCGTTGCCAAGGGCGATATTGCCTACAAGGTCAATAAGTCCACCAAGTGCGGCTTTATCAAGGTTGGGGCGGGCATAGACCTTGGGCAGAATGCCTTTTAACTGTGTGTTTTCCTTTTCCACGGCTTCCATGGCATCGTCAACATCCTTGCCGATGGACGGAAGTTTAGCGTGGGCATGCAGATATGACCATCGGGCTATCGGAGGCACAAAAAAGACATTTTCCGCCGCGTATTCGTCCTTATCTTCGGGGTTGGCACCGGCATAGTCGCCCTTGCCGGTTTTGATTTTGGTATAAAGTTCTTCGAACGAGTCGGAAATATATTTAAGGAAAATCAGGCCGAGCGTTATATGCTTGTACTCGGCAGCATCCATGTTTTTGCGGAGCTTGTCCGCCATTTTAAACAAATCTTTCTCAAATTGATTGTCGCTAGTTGTATCTTTTGACATATGTAACCCATATCCCCAGTGCGCTTAATGTTTTCATTATATAACAAACTGAAGGGTTTTGGAGTTTTGGCAGAAACAAAATTGACTGACTATCGGATTTTAAAGAAAGCGTAGCCACTGATGGCTTTGGCTACGGCGGTTAGGGTGTGGGTACATTTTGATATGAAAAAAGCGGTCTCAAAACCGCTCTTTTCAGCTTTATGGAATTGGATATTTATGCTCGTGCCGCAGGGATATGCGCCATTATTTCTGGGATTTTAAGAAGTTCCGGATGCCTATCCAATAAGCGGAATAAGTGTTTAGCCGATCGGGACTCCGCATGACCTTCAGTAATCGCACGAAGGTAACTTTCCGCAGCTTCCCGATAGCAGGCCTGATGTTCCAAGCTCACACCAAGATTTTTCCACGCATTATATCGATGTGGCAAAATCTTTGTCGCAAAAACCAGATAGGATTCAGCTTCCGCGAATTGTTTAAAATAATTCAGGCAAAACCCTAAATTGTTATGTTGGAAATATCTGACATTAGGATCAGAGGATTCAAATAGCATACTTCCTTCATACAACCAGAGTGCAGAATAATAATAGTTAACGGCTTCACACATTCCTCCACATTTCAAAAAAACTATGGCAGCAGTTTCACCCATCGAAGGGTCTGAATCAACGCATTTCCGAACAAGGCTCACCACTTTTTTAAGGCATGACTTTGCCTCTGCTTCACTATGGGCAGACCCCATGTCCATTCGGGCAAAATGCACTAGCGCATAGATAGCATCTTCCCTATCGGCGGTTCTATCATTCACTCTTTCCAGATAGACTTCTTTTGCCGCCGGCGGTGGAATCAATTCAATTTTGGGAACCGCTTGGATGAATAACTCCGACATCATATCCAGTTCTTCACTATCCCTATTTTT
>JBAYKD010000016.1:0-3343 GCA_041664745.1 Minisyncoccota bacterium | reverse complement strand
TGTATGCCACCTCTGAAACAACACGAGCACTGGCTTGGCCGATCTCGTCCAGGCACAGAAGCGAGTCATTGAAGATTGCAGCAATTATCTCTAGCGCATTGTCGGTCGCACGCCACTGCCTGAGATATCCTCGGGGACTACCGCCGCCGCATGTGGACCCAGCCACGAGCAGCAGTGTTGTCTTGCCAATTGACGATAGGCCAAAATAGTGAAAGCCGCCGCCTTCCATGTTGAGGAGATGCAGGAGAGGAGTTGCCAGGGCCGCACACACGCCCAGAATGAGCCGGGAGTTGCCTACGCAGAAACGCCCCACATTCACCTGCCACTCTTGGAGGCTCCCTTCCTGCTGAAATGGGCTTCCATGCAGGAGTTCATCCTGAGGGACAATCATCTCACCATTCAGGTCTCCGTATACGGCATCGGGCATGACGTATGCCGATTTGTACCATCCTAGACGGTTCACAATTTGAGCAAGACGAGGTACCGGCATAACCTTCAGGTAGTCGTAGAGCAGTCCATTTCCTGAATCACCAAGCTCAAGGCCATGGTCCAACAGGATTTTAAGATAATCCCCACTACTTTTGGTCATGGAACGGGCCGGTAGGTTGCACGCATGGATCTGCCTATCAGGTGCAATTACAGCTACATAAAGGCCCCATCCCTGGCCATATGAGTTCCTAATTTTCGCGATTAGGTATAGCGGTGAACAAACCTTAACGCGGCGTTCCATACCAAGTGCTGGCCCTCGGAGGACAAAGAACACACCATCTTCGGTACAGGTATAAAAGCTATGCCAGGGGTTTTGCGTGAACATGTCAGACCCCCTGGGTGGGATCTATGCCCACTAAAATGGCGAGTCCCAGCGCGTTGGTGCAAGGCTTCCACTGGTTCATGATGATTGACCTCCGCTCACACGCTCCACATAGGCAAGGAGGTCTGAGCCACGCCAGACAGTCATCCTGGTTCCCGGTATGTTTACTGGCTTGGGGAAGCGGCCGGACTTTACTCCGGCCCACCATGTAGCGGGGCAGACGTCGATGAGCGGCGGGTCACCATTTTTTGCGCGGACGATGGACTTGATGCGGTAGAGGCCGTTTGGGTCGATGCGGGAAATTCTCACGGGATGTCCTCCTAACAGGGTATACCCAAGCAGCTACCCTGAGGTGGACATCGAAAGTAAGGGCGCGTTTTTTTCCTTGTTTTGCGCCGGATGCCAGTTCAGTGGATTTGGCATCCAAATTTCATCTGAATGTAAGAACCTCACAAGTCTTAATGCACTTATCGGTCCTCTCTATGAATTTGCGCGTTGGCCTTGTTTCTTTGGAATGGGCACTACAACCCAACATTGCTAACCGCTTTTCACCGAATTCAGTCTCTAAGGATGATAGTGACTTTGCCTTTACGCCTTTTGTATTAACTCCACCATTATTCTGGCAATAGTCCCAGAGCCATAAACCTATGGCACGCGGAGCCCATGATGAAGTACTAAATGACAAACCATGTTTAAGTTTAATATTTAGGAATGCCATATCGTAGTAAGCCTTAGCAAGCTCTTCTTCATTAGTTCCATTTAGTAATTGCAAAAGCGCATGGATTTCAGCAGACAATAGGTCTTCATTGTATAAGTGATTAAATTTTACTGATATATATCCATCATCACAAAATTCAGGTAAGCAATTAAATCCAAAATTAAAAAAAAGTTTATCAAATCCAGTTTTATCTAGCGGTATATCAACATCATTAATGATGTCATCACATAGTTCAAGCGGAGTTGGGTCGTACGCAGGTGAGAGCAAAATGTTATCCTCTCTCCTTTTGGAGTATTGGTATTTCCAAAACGTGTACATGAAGACTTTGTATGCTCTGGGATTGTTTTGTGAAAATAGTTTCAAATCCACCTCATAGGCTTCATGCAATGATTCGTCGACGTGAAACAAAGTGAGCAGAACGTTTAGCTCGTTCCGTACTTAGGCCTGGCCAGTCCGCAATGCGTCCAAGTAGTCCGCCCAAACTTGCATCATCTCCCGTCGCTTTTCAAGGTGCTGTGCGAAGTTATAGGCCGTCCTGATCTTATTCCTGTCGCCATGGCGAGTTTACGCTCCACCACGTCGGAGGGCCAGCCTTGCTCGTGGAGGATGGTTCTGGCCATGCTCCTGAAGCCGTGGCCTGTCGCCTTTCTCGTAGCCCAGACGACGCAAGGCCCCTAGTACTTTGTTCTCAGACATTGGCCGTTCCCGCGATCTGTCTTCCAGGGAGCACGTAGAGGCTTGAGCCGGTCAGGGGGTGCAGTTCGTGGAGCACGCCAAGGGCTTGACGACTCAGGGGGACGATGTGCTTTTCGCGCATCTTCATGCGGGCTGCTGGAATGCGCCACTCTGCCGTCTCAAGGTTGATCTCAATCCACTCTGCATGGCGGAAATAAGGTCAGCCCCAAATATTTTGGTATCACTTTTGGTATCACACAAAAACTCACATTCCAATGAGCCTTAGTGGCTCTAGAAATAACTGTAAAGATTCGAGTGACTCCGCCCCAAATGTCCTTCCAAGATCATCCAGCAAAGAACGAACCAGCAAGAATTTCAAAGAAAAACCCCGGAAAGAGCGTCCGGGGTTTTTCTTTTTGCCGCCCTTCTCCTCCGGCTGGGCCCCACCCAACACCTTGACCCGGCGTCTGCGCCAGCATACGAAGCCCGGCATGGCACTCTTCAGCGTAAACAATCTTTCCATGAGTTTTGGCGGACCCCGGCTCCTCGACGGCATTTCCTTTCAAGTGGAGCCAGGCCAGCGCATCTGCCTCCTGGGCCGCAACGGCGAGGGCAAGTCCACGCTTTTGCGCCTGCTCTCCGGTGATCTGACCCCGGACTCGGGCGAGATCGCCCGGGCCGTTGGTCTCACTGTGGCGCGCCTGTCGCAGAAGGTGCCGGAGGTGCTCACCGGCACGGTGTACGAGGTGGTGACCCAGGGCCTGGGCGAGGTGGGCGCGCACATCGCCGAACACCACCGCGCCCTGGCAAGCGGCGACAATGACCGCCTGGCCGACGCGCAGACAGCCCTGTCCGAGACGGGCGGCTGGGAGTCCCTGGCCGATGTGGACACGGCAATCTCGCGCCTGGCGCTCAACCCGGACCAGCGCTTCGAGGACCTCTCCGGCGGGCTCAAGCGCCGGGCCCTGCTCGCCCGCGCCCTGGTCGGCAACCCGGACGTGCTGCTGCTCGACGAACCCACCAACCACCTGGACATCGACTCCATCTCCTGGCTGGAGGACTTTCTGCTGCGCCATGTGCGCACGCTCATCTTCATCACCCACGACCGCATGTTCCTGCGGCGCATCGCCACGCGCATC
>JBAYKD010000015.1:0-3748 GCA_041664745.1 Minisyncoccota bacterium | reverse complement strand
GGTGGAAATAGCTGTTTGGTAGTTGGCGCCGAACAACAGATTACCGGCTTGGACCTTTTTCTTGACTCCGGCGGCAGCACTGTCCTCGATCAGGATTAAGTCGGCCGCGGCCAAGTTGGTCTTTTCCGCGAACGTCGAGGTGTCGTTGGCGCCTCTCGTTAGCCCAGCATGGGTATGGTCCAATCTCGCCACTGAACTGCTGGCCCCAGAATCATTGGCTGTTCCTACAGCCCCAGGGACCCCCGCGGCGATTCCGTGCTGATGATCACTCCTGGCCAGACTGGCCGCTGCACCCGCGTCGGCCGCAGCCCCAGCGAGCACCCCGGTCGGCACACCAACCGCGATGGCGTCGAGGCCACCGGGCTGATGCCGGACCGCATGGGCCGTAGGTGACACTCCATTGACCGTCGTGACGTTGGTGATCGCGTTGGTGTTGCAGTTCAACCCGCCCGTCATGGCACGAGCACCACTGGTTAAAAAATATTGAGGATGATCGTCTGCGGGCGGGCCTAATCCCGCCAGGGCCGAGTGGACCGCGACACCCCCGGCACCACCAGCCCCGGTCTCCAGAGCAGGCTGCGGCCGGATGTCCACGTAGCTGACGATGCCGGCAGCTTCCTGGACCACCAGTTTGGCCAACGGGAAACTCGTGGGATCCAGAAACGTCGGGGTGTTGGCTTGCGGCGCCGCTTCCGCGAGCACCTGGGTGTTGTATTCGGCTGTTCCATACACCACGGCGACACGCCCGTCGCTCGTCAGGATTACCGTGTCGGACCGGAACCAACCACCCGTCATGCCGGCCAAGACTCCGGCGTTGTCCCATTGGGTGTTGCTGACTTGTGTCTGGGCCGCAACCTCGTTGGCCCCGTTGGTCCCGTAGAAATACGAGAAAGTAGCGTCCGTGATGCCAGCGTACGGATTGACATTCAGGGCAATGTAGTAACTGCCGGACCCAATCGAGAATTTCCTGGCGCCAGTCCCGGCCACGACACCCAGGCCACTCTTGAGGGCCCGCTTGCGCGTGTCCATGAGGTACTGGTGCATCCGGTCATGCGGGCCGTCAATGACATTTCGAGTATCGTGGAGATACCGGACAACACCACCCAGTGTCACGACAGTTGCGAGCAAAATCCCCTCGGCCCCCGGGGCCGCGAGCCCCACGACCAAAGCTGAGGTTACGCTGTCGTAGTAGATGTAGTTGGTGGTGTTGTTGGTCAGGACCAGGCCCAGGTCGGCGTCCCACTGGACCCAGAAGGTGTCGTCGTTGGGGGCACCACCACGACGGATCCACCCGGACCCCGCCGACACATTTGCCGTAAGACCACCGGCGTCCGAAACTGTCCCGCCACCGTCCGATACCCCCGTGGTCGAGAAATCCCGGAAATAGTCGTCAAGGGAGACTTCCTTGGTGGTCTCGAAAACATACTTGGTTTCGCCGAAAAACTTGATTGCTTTTTGATCGCGGAATTGCACGAGACCGTTGCGCTCGGACCCCGGAACCCCAGAGTACCCCTGGATATCGACCGACAGGTTCGTGTAGATGATGCCGGTGGCACTTTCGTTGGCGCAGCCCAGGATATTGCCGATCAAGTCCACGGCCATCACGACCATGTTGGTGTTGGCCCCGGCAGATCCAATGTGGAACACGTGGCCACAGTATTCTGCGGTACTGGCCAGGATTGCAACTTCAGCACCTTGGTCCGCGTAGAACACGTCCGCGACCACGGCAGCCCCAGGTTTCGGGGCCAGGCAGGCCGCGGCACTGGAGATGTAGGCGTGGCCTTCTGAAATTTTAATTGCCGTCTGGACCGGGTTATCGAGATACAGGGGCAACAGGGCCGCGGGGGCCGACATAAATGCCCCGTTGATGTAGAGGTTGCTCGTGGCCCCGGTCAAGTGGATCCCGGTCGTGATGGCTTGGTCGGCCGCGATGATGTTGATCGAGAAGTTCGTCAGGACCACCGAGGCGCCAGCAGAAATCGCGATCCCGGTGCTGCACTTGCAAATCGAAACCCCGTGCATAACGACGAGGCTCCCGGGGGTCGCGATGCGGAACAGGGCCGCCGCGGGGTCAGTGACGCCACAGGCCCGGATGCCCGCGACATACCCGCCCGTCAGGGTAAAGAGGTCGGCCGCAGGATTATTCGCCACGATGAAGACACTATCGACTCGGGTCGCCTGGACGGTCCCGAGGATAATGCCCGGTTGAATTGTGATAGGGTCTTCCAGGTAGGTCCCGGGGTAGACCTCGATGGTCCAGGGATTCGTGATGGTGGCGCCGGCCGCGATGGCGGCGTCGACGGCAGCCTTGATCGTGGTGTAGTCGGCACCTGTGGCCGAGACGGTGAAGTGCCGCTCGGGAAATGCCCCACCGGACAATGCCGCGACGGTCGTGCGCTTCTTCTCCCAGGAATCGGCCGAATCGGCAATTTCGACGACATCGGCGCCCACAGGCAAAGCTTTAAGTTCAAGGTCCTCGGCGCGGTCGTCCTGGCTGGTCACCTGGATGATGCCCCGGCCAATCAGGTCGACCAAGTGGGGGCTGTTGGCCGCGGCATCGTACTCGACGAATTCCAGGTCCAGGCGGGACCAGGGGGCCAGCGAGGCCGAAACCGGCGACGGAACAATAATGGTCGCGCCCGTGAGATTCAGAACTGAAATTGCCATTGGACCCTCCCTGGCACCGCCCTGACGAAACAGCTAAATGAACGGAGACCACTTGATACTGTGGTCTCCATCTTGTGCCCCAATGGACCAGAGATTTGCCGCCGGGGCTCCGGCCTTGACCGTGTGGGCCATCCAACAGACTGAAGCCGTGATACCGGCAGCACTGGTATAGGGATTGCTGCCAGCAGACACCACCACTTTGGTCCAAGCAGTGTAGGCACCACCCCGAATCCAGAGTGTGTAGACCGAAGCAAAGGTCCGGGTCAGTCGGAACCGGTACCAGTTCCCAGCCGCCACGTAATCATCAGCGGTCTGCATCGCGAGAGTCGCCCCATTGAAATAGAACTCGACGGCATTGGTCGCGGTGAACCGGACACTATCAGTGTTCCCACCCGCCAGGGTCGTGGCGGCGCAGATCGGTGCGAAGAGTCGGATGTCGGCCCTAGAAGCGCAGTACATCGACCATTCAAAGGAACCATAAGCTCGCTGCTGCGGAGTGAAATGAGAATTGCCAAACTTGTAGACAATCCCTCCGTACTCACCCGCCGCCAGTGCAGTGTCCTGCCTAAGAGCCTTAACTGCCTTGCCATCGGCTGTACTCGTAACAATTGACCAGCGACCAGAAGTGTCCCGGAACTTCCAAGGTGTAGTTTCAAGCTGACTGTTGGCTATACCGCCCCTACTTGCTGTTGATACAGGTGTTCCGAATCCTGATGTTTCTTGAATTTCTTTTAGCCCCGCGCGTTCGTAAAGTGAACGAACTTCTGAAGCGGTAATGATTTTTGAATAAACCTGTATACCTTTCAAAAAACCAGTAAAGTCACTACCGGAAACACCATTTCTTACACCTACGGCGCCGGTTCCGGCACCAGAAAAGAAGGTAGTTACACCTATGTACTCCGGAGAAGTAGCATCAATATTTCCATTCTGGAAAATCCGCAAATACTGCCCGTCATAACAACAAACAATGTGTCTACACTGACCAGTATACCAATCGTATGAAGTAGCGTTTATAGTTCTTACAACACCACCAATTGATGCGCTGAAAGAAATTTTACAAATAGAACCGCTTTTGAATAGC
>JBAYKD010000014.1:0-3875 GCA_041664745.1 Minisyncoccota bacterium | reverse complement strand
GAATAAAGAGCTAATGAAAGCAAATAGTCGCGAATTTTTGTTAGTTTAAATTAGCTGTTATTCGCTTATAATTAGTGGTTTTAATTTTATGTCAGGACATTCGCATTTCGCGGGAATAAAACACAGAAAGGGAATAAATGATGCCAAGAGGGCTAATGTTTTCACCAAACTGGGGCGCCTTGTTACTATTGCAGCTCGTGATGGCGGAGGAAATCCGGAATTTAATTTTAAACTCAAGATGACAATCGAAACTGCCCGAGCGGCTAATATGCCTAAAGATAATATTGATAAAGCAATCAGAAGAGGAACAGGAGAACTTAAGGACGGAGCAGAAATTGTGGAGGTTGTTTATGAAGCTTATGGTCCTGGGCAAGTGGCAATGATGATTAAAGCGGCGACTGATAATAAAAATAGGGCTTTAGGGGAAATCAGAAATACTTTAGCTAAAGCGGGAGGAAAGATAGTGGCGGCCGGAGCAATTAGTTTTATGTTTAAGCAAGTCGGATGCATTGAGATAAGTGTTGAAAATGGAGACAAAGAAGATCTGGAATTCAAGGCTATCGAAGCCGGAGCTGAGGATATTGATTTTGATGACAGTTGTTTTGTTTATACTAAAGCAGAAGATCTGAAAACGGTAAAGGAAAATCTTGAAAAGAACGGGCTGAAGATAGAAAATGCCGGACTGGTGTATGTCTCAACACAGAAAGCTAGCATTTCTGAAGAATATAAAGAAAAATACAAGAAGCTGCTAGAGGCATTAGATGAGTTGGACGACGTACAAGAAATATATGACAATTTGTAGATAGTATTTTGTAGCTAGTATAAATTTTTTGAAAAACATTTCGAAATTCAATGCTTAAGAAAATACCAAATACCAAATACCAAATACCAAATACTTCCAAAACGCTTCGCGTTTTGGGCATTGATCCCGGAACCGCAACTACCGGCTGGGCTGTATTGGAGGAAGATAGAGGATGCGTTACCGCGATTGCTTACGGGCACATCAGCACTTCTCCTCAAAATTCAGTTTCCAACCGTCTCAAAGAAGTGGCGGACAATATCGAAGATATAGTAAGGAAATATAAACCGCAGGAATCGGCAGTAGAAGACATTTTCTTTTTTAAAAACCAAAAAACTGTTATAAAAGTCAGTCAATCACGCGGGGCGATGTTATTGACACTGGAGAAAAAAAATGTTAAAGTTTTTAGTTATACTCCGCTTCAAGTCAAGCAGGCGCTTACTGGATATGGCCGAGCAGATAAAAAACAAATTCAGCTAATGGTAAAAAATATACTAAAGCTCAAATCGATTCCCAAGCCGGATGACACGGCCGATGCAATTGCAATTGCACTATGTCACATCAATAGCCGAAAAATGAATGCTTTGCATTAAACACTAATTGTTGCGAATGTTAAAGCGAATAAATTCGAATACATTTGAATTAATTCGCGACGATTCGCGTTAACAAATTTATGGAAAATATCAGCCCAATTGTAAGCTATTTTGTTAATCAAGGAGTTCCGTTGGTAACGGCCATTCTTCTTTTAATGTTTCCAATTATTGCAACAATGATTGCTTTCTTGCGACAGGTAGTTGGGATAAAGGCATTTGGAATTTACACTCCTTCAATTATCATTTTCGCTTTTTTTGCCACAGGAATAAAATACGGAGTAGCTTTATTTGTCAGTGTTATTTTGGTCGGAATGGCAGTCAGGTTTATTCTCAAAAGATTTCGAATGCTTTATCTTCCCCGAATTGCTATAACCTTGAGTACGGTTGCTTTGGCAATGCTGGTGATGCTGGCTCTTGGCGGATCGCTTCAAAGAACCGGATTGGCTGCAGTTTCCATTTTTCCACTACTTATCATGATTACTTTAGTGGAAAAATTTATTGCTACTCAAATTGAGAAAGGAAATAAGACTGCTTTTTATTTAGCACTGGAAACACTAGTCATATCAATTGCCGGTTATTATCTTTTGAAATGGGGATTCCTAGTCAGATTCGTAGTTGCTTATCCATGGATAATATTGCTGACTATTCCAATAAATATTATTCTTGGAAAATGGACCGGACTTCGAATTAGCGAATATCTCAGATTCAGGGAAGTGTTTAAGAAAATGTAGCTTCATAAAACATGAAACACAGAACATGGAACAAGCAAATCGAATTTGTTATATGCTCCATGCTCTATGCTATATGAACCGATGTTTGATTTTATTAAAAGTTTTAAAAAAAGAAAAAAATTGCTCGGGATGAATTCCCGCAATCTTGAATATGTCCGGCCAAATAATCTGAAGCGCGCCAGGGAAATTGCCGATAATAAGATTTTGAGTAAAAGAATTCTTAAAAAGGGAGAAATTCCGGTTCCGAAACTAATTGCCAAAATTGAAAATATCCAACAATTGGATAATTTTGATTGGGATACTCTTCCAGAAAGCTTTGTTTTGAAACCTAATCGCGGTTTCGGAGGAGAAGGAATTATTGTTGTTTACGGGAAGAAAAAGGATCGGGAAAATGTATGGATTAAGGCGGACGGATCCGTAATCACAGTTGATGATCTGAGAAGTCACATCCAAAATATCGTCGATGGAGCTTTTTCTCTAGCTAATGTTTCTGATACTGCTTTTTTTGAAGAAAGGCTCAAGCTTTTAAAACTTTTTAAACCCTATGCCTTTAAAGGAATTCCCGATATCAGAGTGGTAGTATATAATAAGGTGCCAGTTATGGCGATGCTTAGGCTTCCAACTAAAGAATCAGGAGGAAAAGCTAATCTTATGCAAGGAGCAATTGGAGTAGGAATAGACCTTGCGTCAGGAACAACAACTACTGCGGTTTTGGGAAAAGGCAAAATAATCGAATATGTTCCCGGAACCAGACTTTTGCTTTCTGGAATCAAAATTCCCTATTGGAATGATATTTTGAAATTAGCGGTAAAGGCGCAGGAAATTACCAAACTCGGATATCTTGGCGCCGATGTGGCAATTGATAAAGAACGCGGTCCGGTATTTTTGGAGCTCAATGCTCGTCCGGGACTTTCCATTCAAATCGCCAATCTGGACGGATTAAAAAGAAGACTAGAAAGAGTAAGGGAGATTAAAATAAAAACGATCGAAAAAGGAGTACGAATGGGAATGGATCTTTTCGGAGGAGAGGTTGAAGAAGAACTGGAAGATATCTCCGGAAGAAAAGTCATCGGAACGATGGAAAAAATAAAACTAATCAGTAAAGATGGGAAAGAAATTGAAGTGGAAGCAAAAATTGATACGGGGGCTTTTTCAACTTCAATTGATACGGAATTGGCCAAGCAACTAGGATTTGAAGATTTGATAAATAATTTTAATAGTATTGATTTGTCGTTGTATGACATTAAGCCGGAAAACGAAAGTTCTATCAAGAAAGATATTTTAGAAAAGTATAAATATAAATTTTCAAATTTAGAAGATGTAGCAATAGTTTTTTCGTCGCACGGATCATCAATTCGTCCTGTAGCTAAAATTAATTTTATAATGGATAACATTGAAGTAATTTCAAAAATAAACATAACCGAAAGAGAAAATTTAAAATGCCCAATAATCATTGGAAAAAGAGATTTGAAAAAGTTTTTGATTGATGTAAATAAAATAAAAAAATAAAAATGAAAAAAGTTTTGATTTTATTGGGAAAAAATGATTGGAATGTCAAAGAACCATTCAAAGACAAACAATATCAAGATTCATATGAGCTCTTTTATTCGTTATGCAGAGAAAATGGCATAGAAATGTCCAGAGCATCCTATGAATGGTATGACTATGAGAAAAATATATTTAAAAATGCTTGGACATTTAGTGAATTTGATGGTTGGAAAAAAGTGCATGATATCAAGCCAGATTTAATTT
>JBAYKD010000013.1:0-4588 GCA_041664745.1 Minisyncoccota bacterium | reverse complement strand
TTTTATTTCTTTGCTTTTTTTGGTTTCTTTTTCTCTTTTCTATGTCCGTCACCTTTTGCCATAAATTTATTTTTTTATATTCCACCAAAGGCAAGCCTCTGACTGAAATTAATTAATAATAATAATTGTCGACTCTTTTATTTTTTTACAGCCTCACGAGAAGCAGGACCAAATATTCCGTCCACGGTAAGTTGATTACTCTTCTGAAATTTCTTCAAAGCCATCAAAGTATTATAACCAAAATAATTTGTTTCTTCTCCTGCTTTCACTCCTTCAATTTTAAAACCTTTTTCAATGAGTGTTTTTTGAAGACATTTAACTTCTGCATTTACCATTCCTTTGCTTAAGGTCATATTAAATTCTCCGCAACTTGGTGAAGCATTTGCATTTGTTTGTGGATTTTGTTCGGCACTATTTGCATTATTAAAACCATCTAGAACATTTGCTAATTGTGACAATTTAGTAATAATGCCAACTTCCTCTTTATCACTACGTATCGAGAAAGGATTGTCGCTTATATCTGGATTTGAAGTAAATGAACTTTTTACTAACACCACATATTCTCCTACCGGAATATATGTTGGAATCGTCCAAGCATACGATCCTGTGTCTGACACTACGCCACCATTCACGCTGTTGCCTAAAGTAATACCAAAGACAGCGCTACTCTTTCCAGAATTATAATCTTTGTCTGCTCGAGCAGCATATACATTTACAGAAACACTATTACTTTGATTCGTTAAACCAGTGGCTCTCCAACTAATGTTCACAGCATTCCCTACTCTATAAACTTCTCCTCCGTTGGGAGTTAATACTTGCACAGACGCTAGTGTTGTGCATCCAGGTGTTTGAACAGATACTTTGGGAGAAATGTTTCCTGATCCTATCGGAACCGACGTTGCATTATATTTAAATGCTTCTACATAGTACCCATAAGTAGTATTGCAAACTGCTTGAGTGTCATACCAGACAGTCGTTCCTTGCAAAGTACGCGCCAATAAAACTCTTTCGTTTCTAGCATTATCTTTATAAACATTATAACCACTTGCCCCACTAACCGAATTCCATTTTATCAAAGTTGAATATTGAGATACTGCACTACCAGTCACACCAGTAGGTGCTGGAAGAGTTACTGGATTTGCTTCTACCACTTGTATCGTTGTCCAATTTCCACAGTTATTAGTTTCATCTGATTCAGTGACCGTTTTTGCTGTAAGAGAAGTACCTTCATCTGCGCAAAGACGACCATAGTAAGTGCCTGCAGTTGGGAAAGCATAAGAAACAGATACTGTTTGTTTTCCTCCTCCAGCTAAAAGCGGGCCAGCAAGAACACCTAGGTTGCCAACTGTTGTGCTGTGATCAGTATCATTGTCAAGCAAGAAAGTATTGTGAAAAGAAGTGGTACCGGTAGAAGCGTTGCCTCGATTTGTAATATCAACATAAAATGTAGTATTTTGTCCTTTGGTGACAGTAGTGTCTGCTACGGTGCTGGCAATAAGGTCAGGGGCAGGAGAAACGTTACATGATAAGTTGTATCGTAATGTAAGAAGCAAGACATCATTCATGTCAATTTTCCCATCGCCATCCATATCTGCTCTTGTTTTCTGACCAGCATCAAGAGTAGCCCCATGGTATGCTTGTAAAATCATTTCTCTGTCAGCACAATTTATTGAGCCGCTACCATCTACGTCGCCAGAAAGAGTTGGAGTTGAAGAACTGATGGTGAAATAATTATCAGATTTATCAAATGTATCTAGAGCAGAATTTGATAAATCTCCGCCTTTTGGTGTTCCTATTGTAATAATATATTGAGAAGAATTTGTAGACGGAAGAGTAAATGTTTCTATTCCATCATTTAAAGTACCATTTCGTGCCAAATAGGCAAAAAGCATAGGATCATTGCTAAACAAATTAACTGCCAATAAGGTGTTTGCTGGGATATTAACACTTTTCCACCTTACCGTAATTTGCTGTCCAAGTTTATAAACTTCTCCCCCGTTTGGCGAAAGAATGGTGATGGAAGGAGTAGTCGGAGTGGCAACGTTAACTGTCACTGATTTAGTTACATAGCCTCCTGAAAAATTATAACAAGTGAGAGAAAAAGTTGTTGTTGCAGTTAATTTTTCTATCGTTTCTAAATGACCTCCGGCTGAAACAGATTTTGATCCTGTCCAATCACTAGATGCTGGGACTGCACTTGCAATACATGATGTTGCGTTAGAAGATGACCAATAAAGATCTGCAGATCCACCGGATGGAATATTGCCCGTGCCATTATCATTTCGAAAATCGAGAGTTGGGGCAGAAGAAGTTGCAGAAGTGATGGTGAAATAATTATCACTTTTATCACATATATTTAAATTCATATTAAATGAACAAATTTCAATCTTATATTTACTATTTAAGTTTAAATTATATGATTTTGTAATAAAAGGAATAACAATTTGAAACTGTCCTTGTTGCTGTTGAATTTGTTCTTGCGTAAAAAATATATCACCTCCAGCTAAAGAATTTAAAACATATGCTATATCAAGCGTTTCATCTTTAAGATTTATAGTATGTTTTATTGGATAAGCATTGTTTGTTTTAAATAATACATATAACGGATCTGAAATATTAATACTATTTCCCCCATTCGGAGAAAGAACAGTGATAGAAGGAGTGGTAGTCGAAACTATTTTAAAATTATCACTCTTTTTTTGTAGGGTCTTTTCATTTCCATTTACATCTTTATATTTCACAATGAAATTAACTTGATAATCATTCCCTTCTTTTATTTCATCCCCTATCAACCACGATAAATTATTAATATCTTCAGTAAATGGTGTATAGAACATAGCTCTATTCAAAACACCTCCTTTATACAATTCTACAGTGACTTTTCTGTCGATAGCTGCGCCTTGAACATATGGAGGAATTCCACTCACTGTCCAATCGATTGGAAGCCTGTCGCCCTTATGATAACTTTCAAAAGCTTTTGGTGAAAGAATAGTAATAGAAGAAGAAGTTGTGTTTTCCACATTCACACTTATGCTTGTCTGCGCGCTTCCTCCACTTTCATTTGTGACAGTAAATGTTGGAGTATATATTCCTGCTTTTGAATACTTATGTCTAAATATTGTGTTCTGTTCATCTTTTTCAAGAGAGAATACTGGTGTTCCAGATGATTTATAATTTTCATCTCCCCATTTTACAGAATAAGTAAGATTTCCTCCGCTAGAATCCGACGCTGTTATTGTCCATTTTCCTGTTTCACTTATTTTCAATGTTTGAGGACCTGAAACTACAGAAATCGTTGGATTAGAATTACTAGCCCCAGGCAAACTACAACCACTTATTTGTGACAATTTTTCTAAACTTTGTTCTCCTTCATATTTTGTTCCATTTATATTTATCCAAGTTGGGTAGCCATGGATATCTTCTTCGGCACATTTTTTTATTTGATTAGAATTAACAGAATTAGAACATTCAACATAAGACACATATTTAAAAGAATCTCCAAAACGCGCTTTCTGAGAATTGCAATGAGAACACCAAGAAGTTCCGTACAAAACTAGACCCTTTGAGGAAAGACATTGGGCAAAAGTATCATTTGTTGATGTTGCTGTTCCATCACAACTCAAATCTTTTATTTTTGCTTTGGTAAGTGATCCAACATATCCTGTTGGATTAATACTACTTGCTCTTTGAAAATCTTTTACGGCTTTAAGAGTTAATATTCCAAAATATCCTGTCGGCTCATTATTTAAATATCCTTTTGATTGCAAAAAATCTTGAAGATCCGAGACCTCTTCATTCGTTTTAGCATCTCGAGATTTATATCGGAGATCACTGCTTTGTAAAGCCACGCATGGATCTGTATCTGGGTTGGGATCGACATCCCCTGTCTGGGCAAAAGAAAATGCTGGAGCTAAGAGAAAACCAACAAGAAACAAAGCTAAAATATATTTTTTCATAGTTTTATTTGTCCATTAAGGTTTTAAACAATAAAGGACGCTAATTTTTATAATAAAAAACTCAACACTATTATAGTACTCTTAAGGATAAAGACAAACGGGTTATGCACAAGCTGATTTTATCTTATTTCCCTAAAATAATGGCTGCTATATCCGGAAAATGCTCCGTGTAATCGCCAAATATTTGTTCCCCGAAAGCATCTACTTCAAATTTCTCCCAAGTTATTTTTTCTTTAAAACCAGCTCCCGAATATGAACCAAAACTCATTGGCGAAGAATGAATTTCAATAAATCCTGCCCAAGAACGCACTATCTTTTCTTGTATTTCTTCTGTCTCTTGCCAAAGAAAATCTTTTTTGATATGAGGAACCACGCAAATAGGAAAATCTGCAGCTATTCCTCCACCTAATTGCAAAAAAGCCAAACCTTTTTCTTTTGTATTATCCATATACCATTCTGCCAATCGATGCATATAACGAAATGAATGATAAACTACTTCCGGACTTATCGGTTTCTCTAATTTATATTTAGATAATATTGGATGATCGCCGTTATAAGAGGCTTGGGTAAAAATATTTCCCATTGTTGAATCTTCCACTCCTGGAACAAAAACTGGAATTTTATTTAGATAC
>JBAYKD010000012.1:0-5243 GCA_041664745.1 Minisyncoccota bacterium | reverse complement strand
GACCCTTCAACGAACCCACCCTTCCTTAAGGGTGGAAAGACGACGATACGTGGCATCAAGTGCACGGAACTTAGGCCTTCAACGAACCCACCCTTCCTTAAGGGTGGAAAGCACACCACAAACAATAGGACTACCTGCAGACTGGCCCATTCCTTCAACGAACCCACCCTTCCTTAAGGGTGGAAAGAAGTATCTCCTGGATGCCTGCCCTTGGGGGCACGAACCTTCAACGAACCCACCCTTCCTTAAGGGTGGAAAGCCTGATTTTCCTGACGCCCCGCGCACCCCGGATGGTGCCCTTCAACGAACCCACCCTTCCTTAAGGGTGGAAGTTCGGCACACAACCGATCTATCACGGCCAGCATTGCCTTCAACGAACCCACCCTTCCTTAAGGGTGGAAAGTGTGGGCAACCTTCACATTTAGTCTCTGGATCATAACCTTCAACGAACCCACCCTTCCTTAAGGGTGGAAAGGCAGCATTATGGGCTGGAGCAGATCCCAAGCTTCGTCACCTTCAACGAACCCACCCTTCCTTAAGGGTGGAAAGCATTTAGTCTCTGGATCAAAATAAGCGAAAGTGGATTGCCCTTCAACGAACCCACCCTTCCTTAAGGGTGGAAAGTAACCCCCCGGGGAGAAGCTGGCTATGATCTGGTATCCTTCAACGAACCCACCCTTCCTTAAGGGTGGAAAGCTCCTGACTGTGAGTATGGGGAAACAATCTATCCAGTCCTTCAACGAACCCACCCTTCCTTAAGGGTGGAAAGACAGTAAGGATAAGTACACCCGTGCACGGCTGTTAGTCCTTCAACGAACCCACCCTTCCTTAAGGGTGGAAAGAGACCCTCCTGAATACTCTCACGCTCGCTCCATCGGCCTTCAACGAACCCACCCTTCCTTAAGGGTGGAAAGTAACCCCTTCTCCGACCGGCCTGCCAGGCCGATGGGAGGGGCCATTTGCGAGCGATGCCTTTTGGCCCCTCCAAAAGGAGTCAAAAACATAAGGTAAAGTCTGAACTTTCGGTGCAGAACTCCTTGACTTTTGTACCCTGCGAGCGACCCCCCTACTTTTGGTATCCACAGGACCGCTCGCAAAATCCCAATTGTCAAAGAGCGTCATTGCTCCCTCTCCCTTTATTAGTTTGATTAATTAGCGGGAATTAGAAAGAGGCCCATGCCATAAAATCGACCATCCCCCACACAAACGGGTCCTGTTACGGGTTGGGGGAAAGTTACACGCACGTGGTACCTTGGGCAATGAGTATGATGTCGGGAGACAGTGAAATCTCGACAATGTGGTACTCCTGGTAAGAGTCCTTCCTTTTGCCACTCTACGATAGTTCCCTCTAACAGTGCCTCGGGAAACCCCGCTTGAAGGAATCCTTTGCGTACTAAGTGGTTTATCCGGGTTATCATTTTAGCACTACTTTCTGTAACCCGACGTCCTTCCTTAAGGGCTTTTCGACACCCCCCGGGGTCATCGTGTCCAGAGAGAAGCATTGCAGTACAAGTTTCCCACACAGTACTAGTTCCAATATAGCGATCTCTGACAAAATCGGGTGTGCTGTCGGGAACACTTACTAGTTGTGCAGCAATCTTTCCATTTTCTTGTACGAGATTTTGATTTTTCAAACACTCTGCAACCCACTCCGTTTCTGGTCGGAAGTCCGGGTTGAAAGATGTGACCAGGATACGTTTGATTCCTCCTATACGTGAACCCCCGGACCATTTCTGGTAGGAGGGCAAGGGGAGAAATGCTAGTCGTTGTTGCTTTTTGGCCTCAACGGGGTCGTCAAAGTGACCTAACACGTGTTTCCGAATCCAAGCCTCATCCAACATCTGTTCCCGTAACGCTTGGGCCGTTGTATGACGCATCATCCCTGCCGTTTCTATTGTTACGTTTTTCAGCACCGTGTTTGGTTCCCATAGGATCTCGAACATGTTAACAGGGAGCTTTTTACGGGAATTATGATGCCGATAGCCAACAGAATCATACGTGGTGATGCGTACTGGTTCGACCCCCGTTTGAATGTACTCTAGGCTTCTCTGAAAATGCCGTTCCGTGTCATCATATGTCCCTTTGATAGGAACCTGGCACCGAATGTAATTCTCGTCCGTGTGGTCTCCGTCTGGTGACCACACAATACGTTCCTTGTCCGGCTTTGGCATTTCATCAAGCACCGTTGCGTCAGCCGTAACTAGCACTGTGCCCCGACCTAAGTTGACCATATGTCGGGGCATGTCCAGTAAGGGGGCGGGAATGTCCCCCTCTGGAAGGGGCCAAATGTATTCAATGAAAGCATCATCTGGTAAGTACACGGGGCGATGAATTTTGATACTACTCCTTATGGGGTGTCCATTCTCATCAACGTTGTTGATTGGAACAAATGTACCATATGCCTTGCCCACGGATACGAGGGGAACAATAATCGTGGGTGCAGGCAGGGCTTCTAACCAGCGAAGGGCTGTGTCGGAAACCCCAATGGTACCTTCTGCTCGTTCCCAATCTTTGACCCCCCTGATAAGAGCCTGGAAGCAACGAAGAGGTGCCGGGGGCCAGTCTACCTCGGTAAACTTTTTGTCCTTAAACCCTTCATAGTAGGGGTCAAAGAAACGAATTGTAATGCACAGGTACCGCATAGTGGTCTCCTTACTTACAAGGCTTTTCACATACTGAATGTATCATTTACCGTTGTCCCACTATCAGAATCCTCGGTGCTTTCTTCGTTGGTTTCCTCAACATTCTCCTCGTCTTTTCCCTTTCCTTTTACCTTGTTCTTTTTGTTCTTTTTGTCCTGGGCATCTTTAACTAACTTTAATGCCGCAGCGTGGGCTTTTTGGGCATCAAAAGTGAAGAGTCTATCCGGCCCTACTCCAAAGTCTTTCGCAGCTTCCAGAGCATAAGCTAAAGCTTCCTCATGTGTGAGCGCAACGGGTTTACGCAGCCCTTGGGAGTACTTAGCCAAAATCACCGGATTGCTTCCCTCTACGGGAATCAGGGTACATCCTGATCGAAGGAATCTTTCAAGGGGTGCCGTAAGAGCAACTAGGGTCAGGCCCAGGATATAGCGACGAAGACAAAGGGTTTCCTCTGGTGTTTCACCCCGCAGATGGCGCAGTACCTCGAGGTGGGCACTGATCCTACGTGTGACAAGGCCGTGTGCAACAACTCCTGCCCTCACTCTTCCAACGGGTTGAGAGACGAGGCCTAATTGGGCATAGGGGCTCTTATCCTCTTTTGCCTCAGAGGGATCATTTTTCTTCCCTCCAGTCTCAACATCAGGAAGCCAACCTTTTACGACCTTTCCGTCCTCGATAACTTGTTTGTGATGTTCGTGGCTGGGAAAGTACTGGACACCGTGAGTTAAAGGTGTTACGTCACGGGCCATAATTTCAGACCTGATGATACGTGCTTTTTTGACACCTGAACTACGAGAACCCCAAACACCTCCTATAAGGGCTGTTGGGTTAATCTTGGCCAGGGCTGCGTCTGAAATAGCTCTTGCCAAGGCATAAGCTTTTTCCAACTCGGCACAAGCGTCCGAAAAAAGAATACCGGCATCGGCACTTCTGTGCCCCATGTCCAACAAATTGGTTTTGCTCTCGTCGGGATGTTTCACTTCTACTTGTGGGGCCAGGGCACGATACTTTTCTCCTTTAAACAAGGGCTCTATTCGGTTACCCTGACTCTGTACGGTGTCAATTCGACACCAGTTGTGTCCGGGGCGAACCTTATCCTCGTCAATAACATATCCAAGTTTATTACAAGCATATGTAGGGGGAAACATTGGAGCATCTGCCCCTTCTAAAGGTTCGAGAATCTCCTCGTAAGCTAATCCTACAATGAGTTCCTCACCATTAATCCACTGGTCAAACTGATTTAACATGATCTCACTCCTTTATGTGATCTGCGAACGTGACAACGGCATATGATTGACCTGGGACATACTCAAATACTTGAAATATAAGGTGATGCTTTTGATACCCAGGGAGCAAACCCCAAGTTGCTGCTTGAGTAAGGGACGAGGGTATTGGGCGGTCCCATGTCCAATAGGACAAGTCTTGAGGTTGGCAACGTTGTAAGCCTAGGAAGGCAAGTAATAGGGTAGCAGGATATTGACGACGAGGTTGTTTCTCTTTTCCACCTAGTTTGTCGTGGCTGAAGCCTATATCAAGGGCATCATTTCGCATTCTAGCATCAAGTGTTATCATTCCTGAGCCCTTAAGGCTTAGAGTCACCATGTTTAGGGGATCTAATAACTGGTTTGTATGAGGTCGTAGTTGTTCTTGTGCCGTGGCAAGGAAGTTAGAAGGACGAAGGGCACCACTCCAAGCAGCCAGGGGAGACTTTTTTCCCCACCAGTTCAATGTCATATAGGAACCGAACTGGAGCTCTGACTCACCCCCTTTGATAGGGGTGTCACATAGAAGGCCCAGGATTTGGGGGAGGGTGTAGGTGTTGTCAGGAGAACTGAGACTGAACACGTCCCCGTTTCCGAGGGTCTCAAAATGACCAAAGGTCTCATCCCCGCAGACCCGAGTAGCAAAGTCTAACAGACCTATGCAGGCGAAAAATTCCGCTGGGTTTTTTGTGTTGACCGGGATTTTGAAGTTAGACATCAATTTCCTCCTCCCCGGAACCTACTCCATCTGCGATACGAAGGATTGACTCCAGGTAGGCAAGTCCCCAGTACCCATATCGTTTCTGTAGTCTGTCGAAGCGAAGTGGCACCTCTAAGGCTAATGTAGGCATTCCTTGTGTGGGGAGCCCTGGAATTTCTTTGCCCGCGAAGCAAGGACGGCCTCTTCCGTGGTGTGCCCCGATAACCTGTAGTACCAAATCTCGTTCAAGTTCCGTGAGGGCCTGGAACGATTCATCTCTAACCGTTTCGTTAAGGGACCCGTATTCGTGCCGGTAGCTGATGGGTGTTCCGACACCGGCCTGTGTCTTGGGCTTTGCCCAAACAGTTTTGGGATCCCGCTCTGGGGTGTTGGGCGGGGTGTACTCTGTATTCCCAACATATCGTTGCCATGGGGGCCAATCTTTACCAGTGTCGTGCCGGGGGGCGGCAAAAGTAAGAGCCCGACTTTCAGGGGTGTCCTCGGGCATCCCCAACCGTCGAAGGATGTCAACTAGCAGTTGTTTCACTTGTTCCTGGTGGAAAGGTAATGTTTGGAAGGGAGACTTATACCGTTCGGTTCGCTTGGCACGCCAAACCCAACGTGATTCATCCGGGAGTT
>JBAYKD010000011.1:0-6767 GCA_041664745.1 Minisyncoccota bacterium | reverse complement strand
GCGTGTAAAGTGTTGCCATTGTTACTCTATAATTATAGGAATTAAAATACTCTTACTTATACCTTCTTTTGATCCTGCTGGATTATCATTATGAATTTCTAGATAAGCTGGACCTAAAGGAAGCCCCGTAAAATCAATGTTCCCTTCAAAGGAAATGGGGGCTGTGGTCATCCAATCCTCTTTAGTCACTCCATTACTTTCCTTTAATGTTTTTTTATTTTTATCAAGAATATTGATTAAAATATTTGCTTCAAAAAAGTATCCGCCTTTTATAACACCTCTGTAAGATAAAATACCGTGGACTTTCGTGTTTGGTGCAATTGAGAAAGAAATAAGATCGTCTTTGTTGCCTAAAATTTGTTGCTTGTTTTCTATTTTAGGTATTGTGTTGTCTACTATTTCAGTTCTTTCTTTCACATCCCAAAAAGGTAAATAGGTTTCTTTATTTTGAAACATAAAACGCAAAGCTATTATCATAAGAACAATAAGGATTAAAAGCAAAACAGTATTTAGCTTTGAACCAAAAAACCAGTATTTTTTATTATCCATAAAATTTAGAATTTAACTTCGACTGGATTCTTTTCTACGCTGTCTTGTTCAAGCTCAAAGAATTCTAATGCTGTGAATTTAAACATGCCTGCAATGACGTTACCTGGGAAAGTTTGAACACCCGTATTGAAATCACGAACATTACCATTGTAGAATCTGCGTGAAGCCATTATCTTATTTTCTGTATCTGATAATTCACTTTGAAGTTGTAAGAAATTTGTATTGGCCTTCAACTCTGGATAAGCCTCTGAAATAGCAAACAAAGATTTCAATGTTCCTGAAAGAGCATTTTCGGCTTCTCCTTTTTCGGCGGTTGTACCTGCTTGCATGGCCTTGGTACGAGCCTCTGTCACCTTCTCGAAGGTTGCAGACTCATGAGTAGCATAACCTTTCACTGTATTTACTAAATTGGGAATCAAATCATAACGGCGCTTCAACTGTACATCAATATCCGCCCATGCCTCTTGTGCACGATTCTTTAGACTAATAAAACCATTATATTTATAAATCAAAAACAAAACGAAGGCGACAATAACTGCTAAAATTATATATATTATTGACATATTATTACTATTTATTATTAATAAAACGACTTTAGTCGAATATCTTTTATTATATCACAAATGCCCCATCTATCGAAGATAGACGGGGCATTTGTTTAATTTTTATTTAGACTTTTTCTGCCAACCTTCTACGAAAACTAGAAGTGGACTTGCAAGGAATATAGATGAATATGTACCAAAGAACATTCCAGCTGTAAGCATCATTGCGAAAACCTTTGTGCTCTTAGGTCCAAAGAATACAAGTGCAAGTAAGGCAATTATAACTGTCGCAGAAGTTGCAATTGAACGAGTATAAACCTGGGCAATACTATTGCCTACTGTCTCTTCAAAAGTCTTCCAGTGGCCCACACGAATATTCTCTCGGATTCTATCGAAGACAACGATTGTATCTGAAACAGAAAGACCAAGAACAGTAAGAATTGCCACCACGAACAGTGTATCTACTTCTACTCCAAAGATGTGACTTAGGACTGCAAATACTCCAACTGGAATCATAATATCGTGTATAAGAGTGACAATTGCGATCAAGCCATATCTCCAAGAAGAAACTGGCTTTGAAACTTTACGGAAAGAAAAAGCAATCCAAAAGATAATACCAAGTGAGACGAGAATGAATGATAAGAGGGATTTGCGTACAAGTTCTGCCCCAACGGATGGGCCAATAGATGTGAAGCTCTTCTCTTTTGCTTCTGCCCCTAGAGCTGCAAGAATTGCTTGGTGCTCCTTGTCTGATACGGCACGAGTCTTGATACTATAACCCTTCTCCCCTATTGGCTGAACCAAAGCTTGACCTAAAGACAAAGTACTAAGATCTGTTTCGATAACACTCTGCTCTGGACGTACTGTCGTGTATTCTACTTCTGTAAGAGAACCACCCTTGAAATCAATACCAAGGTTTAAGCCAAAGACTGCAATAGCAACAACAGATAATGTAACTAAAACTATTGAAATCCAAACGAATATTTTTTTGTGTTTAATTATGAACATAAATTATTTTTGAGATTTAGCACTACTAAGGCCCGACCCGAACAAGAAATTGGTAAATGCATTCGTCTTTTTAATGTTGAGAGTGTATAGGAATAATCGTGTGATAGAAATTGCTGAAATCATAGAAACAATAACACCAATTAAAAATACCAATGCAAATCCTTTTATGAGAGTTGTACCAAACCAGTAAAGAATGATAGCGGTAATAATACTTGAGATGTTTGAGTCACGAACTGAAAGCCATGCACGCTTGAAACCATTGTGCATAGAATCTTTAACATCAGAACCTAATCTTAATTCCTCCTTAATACGTTCAAAAATAAGGACATTTGCATCAACAGCAATACCAATAGAAATGATAAATCCAGCAATGCCTGCAGCCGTCAAAGTGACAGGAACAGTTTTGAAAATTGCCATCATTGTGACTGCATAGATAGACAGAGCAACAGCAGCAATTAGACCTGGTAGTCTGTACCAGATTATCAAGAATAATATAATTGCGAGGAATCCGATAAGAGCAGCTTTGACTCCAGCTGCTGTAGCAAGGGCTCCGAGAGATGGACCAATAGTTTCTGTGGAAATAAGTTCGACAGGAACAGGAAGAGCTCCAGAATTCAAACGACCAACTAAAGTCTTGGCTTCAGCTGGAGTAAAATTACCAGAGATCTGAGCTTTGCCTCCAGTAATAGCCTCGTTAACGGTTGGAATAGAGATAGGTGCTCCATCTAAGAAAATCGCAACACTCTTGCCAACATTTTCACTTGTGATCTTTTCAAATAATGCTGAACCTTCGGCATTGAACTGCAAAGAAACTGTAGGCTCACCAGTACTTTGATCGAATTCGAGGGTAGCTTTATCTAGGAAACGTCCTGTGAGATCTGTCTTTATGTATTTAGATGAATACATGTCGACAGAGACCTTGCCATCCTTATCAACTGTTGCTACTGCAGGAGCATCCTTCACGGGATTCTCTGTACGAAAATCAAGTACTGGAGTCTGACCAATCATTTCAATAGCTTGAGAAACTTCTGTAACTCCTGGAAGATCAACTATCAAACGCTGTTCTCCTTGGTTGGAAAATCCTCCATCTTGAACTTGAATAGAAGGTTCTGATACTCCGAAAACATTCACGCGTCTTTCGATCACATCGCGAAGAGAGTTCATTGAATCTACAACTGCTGTACTTGCTACCTGAGATACATCTGCTTTATAAACTAAGTGTGTACCACCTGAAAGATCAAGACCGAGCTTGAAAGGAAATTTGACTATTCCCGTAGGTTTAACATTGTGAGCAACATCATATCTGTACGCCGTTTCAGACCTATAAACAAAAAAACCAATACCAAAGCCTATTAATAATATAAGTAATGCTGTAATTCTTGTTTTCCACATAATAGGCCTATTTTATAGCTTTTTCACTAAAAAAGCAACCAAGAAGCCAATGATATAACCACCTATAATATCTACAGGAAAATGCACTCCAGCAGCGACTCGCGCAAACCCAATTAGCAATGCTGCAATCATAAATACATAACCGAGACGTTTATTCTTAAAATATATAGCAAAAGCTAGGGCAGATATTGCCGTTCCATGGCCAGATGGAAAAGCGTATCCACTTTCTACAAAAAGTGCATGAATATTTGAAAGTACAATAAATGGACGATTGGTATGAATTAAAACTTTTAATAAAGAAGCAATAATCCAAGCAATGGCTGGAGAAAAAATTATTAAGAAAATCTCTTTCCACTTATCTCTTAAAACAGTAGAAATATTTTTAATTTGAAAAAATTTATAATGTATAAATATAAAAATTGCTGCAACAATGATCATTATATAGATAGTAGGCACTGCAAAAAACCATATGACATTATCAATCCATGCTGACTGGTGAGCTAAACTATATATTTGTAAAAAAATTATTATGTTCATTTGATTTTAATTTGCGCTACTTTATAAACATTCTCCAATAACATTGCCACAGTAACCGGACCGACACCGCCTGGAGAGGGCGTCATAAATGAAGCTTTGTCGAGGACCGATTCCATGTCTACATCACCAACAACAGCACCATTCTCCTCAGAAGTACCAGCATCAATAATAACAACTCCCTCTTTTACCATATCACCAGTAATATATTTACCTCGTCCAGTAGCAGATATTATAACATCTGCATTTGAAATAATTTCACTACTATTCTCAGTCTGACTGTGTACAACACTCACCTTAAGCCCCCTTATCTCTAGGAGGTGTGTGACGGGCAAGCCGACAAGCTTTCCGCGACCTATGACTACAATATTTTTATTTTCCAAATCAAGGTCTAATGAATCTAAAAGCTTCATACAAGCAAGAGCCGTCGGGTAACCAATATTTCCACCGATATTATAAAAAATTTCACTATTAAAACTACCCAAACAATCAACATCTAAACTTGGATCGATAGCGTCTAAAACCGTTTGCTTATCTATACCAGACGGTAATGGAAGTTGGATTATTATTCCACACAAGAGGGGTACTCTATTCAAATTATCAATCTCCTCTAATATTTCTTCTGTTGTGACACTTGCAGAAAAATTCACAGCTTTGAATTTAATACCGATTGACTCTGCGGCCTTTTCTTTAATGCGAACATAGGATGCGGAAACTTTATCATCCCCTACTAGTATATCGCAAAAAATAGGAGGAAATGGCAAAGCTTCTACTTTTGTTTTAAGTTCATTCAATATCTCTTCTTTAATTTTTCGTCCATCGATTATTTGCATAAAATTATATTCCTAAAAACTCATTTTTCATGTCGTCTCTGTGAGCAATCCTACTATATCTATTCATCCCCATCAAGATACCAAGCCCTACAAACTCTGTAAGTAAATGCGACCCTCCATAACTCATAAACGGTAGAGTAATACCAGTTACTGGCATTATACCAATATTCATACCAATGTTCACTATAAAATGACTCATGAAATAAATCGAGAGTCCGACACCATAAAGTATCTCAAAATTGGTCGCACCCAGAAGTGAAATGTGCAAAATACGCCAAAGTATAAGGCCAAATAATAAGAATAAAAGCATCGCTCCAACGAAACCCCATTCTTCTACAAAAGCGGCAAATACAAAGTCCGTCTGATATTCAGGAAGAAATTTTAATCGTGACTGAGTTCCAAAACCAACTCCTTTGCCTAATAATTGACCAGAGCCAACAGCAATCGTCGATTGATAGACATTGTATCCTGTGCCATGTATATCCGTCATGGGATTCACAAAGTTTATAATTCTATCTTTCTGATAAGTTTGGAATACAAAAAACCAAAGACCGACGAAAATTATAACTCCAGCCATAACAAGAATTAAAAAGTATTTGCGAGAAATTCCTGAGACAAGAGTCATCCCAACCCAAATAAAAAGAATAATGATAGCACTACCAAAGTCTGGCTGTAAAAATACAAGTAAGAAAGGGATAAAAGCGTAAAGTCCAGAAATAAAAATGTGTTTGAAATTATCTATCTCAACATGGCGCCTGGAAAAATACTTGGCAAGCATAAGGATCACAACTAGCTTCATCATATCCGACGGTTGGAAAGAAAAACCCCCGAAGGAAAACCATGATTGGGCACCATTTGAAGTATGTCCAAAAATAAAAAGCAAAAGCAAAAGCCCTGAAAAAATTCCAAAAATAGCCACTAATATTTCTGTTCTTTTCAGAAATCTAAAATCAATAAAAGAAAGAGAAAAAAGCGCAATAAAAGAAATACCAATCCAGATTAATTGATGAGAGAAAAATGGTGAACTTTCTGTGAAAGACTTCATCGTCACCAAACCAGCCAGAAGAACTGGTAATAGAAAAACAACAAGAAGCCAATCAATTCCTAGGCGAGATTTCATAAAAATTTAAAAAGAAACAGTGAAAGGATTAATCGAGACGAGAACATCTTTAGTCACGGGATCACTGCTAAGAGGTAGTGGCCACGTAAAGTAAACAGAAAGAGTTTGGCCGCTAGTCAAACCATCTTTAATTGTTTTAGAAGCGTTAATAGCGTTGTGTTCCTTGTCGTATAGAATAGCGATGACTTCAAATGGAGGAATGTCATATATGGATTCATTCTTGATAACAGCAGAAAGACTTGGACTTTTCTTGTCTTCACCTACTGTCACCTGATCTACATATAGAGAAAGATTGTTCAAAGTAGGTTCTTTCTTCACCCAAGTAAATGGTCCGGTAAATTCAAAAGTAACACTCTTAACAACACTTTGACCGAAATCCATACGCGGTTCAAAAATAGCAAATTGCTTGTTTGGAGGAATGAAAGTACTCCCCTGTCTACGGCCTATCAATCGATTATTCACATCATAAATTCTGAATTCATAAGGAACGTTAACAACACCAGAATTCTTGTTCTGATTCTCGATGAATGCTACCAAATTGAAAGTGTTATCCAATACAGGAAAAGCTCGACTCCAAAGAACCACAGGATTGGAAGTTTTGTCTTTACACATAAGCTCACATGAGCCACCGCAGTCTACTCCTGTCTCGTCGCCATTCTGCTTACTATCTCCACATGTCGGCTTTTGAAAAATAACTGGGTACAAGAATATAAAAAGCACTATTAAAAAGAGTCCAAAAAGACCCCCTAAATATTGTAATTTTCTCTTGGTTGCCCAATTCATAGTTCT
>JBAYKD010000010.1:0-8498 GCA_041664745.1 Minisyncoccota bacterium | reverse complement strand
GCTCTATATAAAACAGCAATTTCACTTGGAGATACTCCATTTTTAATCTTTGATTTTATTTCTTCTGCTAAATATAAGAGTTCAAATTTGTAGTTTGAAAATTCTCGAACATTTATTTTTTTATTCTCTTTAGTATTTGAATGAAGATAAGCGCTATTCTCTAATCCTTTTGATTTTACAATAAGACTATGAGCTCCATTCAAAATGTTTTGGGCAGAACGATAATTTTCGGATAATGTAATAGAATTAATATTTTTATATAAATTATTAAATCTAGAAAAAGTTTCTGCACTGGCTCCTTGAAATCTATAAATTGATTGCTTCTCATCTCCCACTGTGAATATATTGGGATTCCCTTCTAGGTGCGGGGCATCAGTTAAAAATTCTATAATAGTATTCTGCCCCTCATTCGTATCTTGGTGTTCATCAACTAGAATATATTGATATTTTTCTTGAATATCTGCTTTTAAATTTTTATTTTTTGAGAGTTTTTCTAAAACATATAAAATCATATCAGAAAAATCATATAACCCCTTATTTTTCAATCGAGCTTGATAAAGAGTAAATATTTCACCAAGTTCTTTGGCCCTTTCTATTTTTTTATTTATTTTTTCTTCTTCAGCTGGTTTTAATTCACCCTTTTTATATTCTCCAAAATCTTTTTTGTAATATAAATTATCATCTGCTAAAAGTTCCTTTTTCCAAAGTGATAATTTCTTAATAAATTCACTTGGAGATAATCCTTCTTTTTTTATGGCTAATATTCCATCTACTATTTTATTTAAAAAAGAAAATTCATCATGAAAAGATACTAGATGTTCAAATTTATTTTCCTTAATAATTGATTCAATGATTTCAACTCTTTCCAAATCACCTATGACTCTGGCTCCTTCAATTTCGTCAAAATAAAAAGGAAATTCTTTAATAATATGCTCGCAAAATGCGTGAAAGGTAAAAATATTTACCCTATAAGCCCTGTCGCCTATTATTTCAAGAAGTTTTTCACGCATAGCTATTACCCCAGAAGTGGTATAAGTAAGAGCTAAAATACTTTCCGGAGCCGTGTCGGTTTGTACTAAGATATTGGCAATGCGAAAAGTTAGTATTTTTGTCTTCCCTGTCCCCGGCCCCGCCACCACCATCACTGGTCCATCTATGCTGTCCACTGCCTCTTTTTGAGCTTTATTTAGTTTCTTATATTCTTCTTCAAAGACTTTTATAGACATATTTATATTATACTCTATAAAAATAAAGACTCAAAAAATTGAAATCTCCACTAAGAATAATTTTTAGAAAGCCTTGCGCAGGAGTTTAGAAAATAAAAGAAGTACTCTTCTTATTATTTTCTTGAACGACGAGCAGTTCGCTGGCAAAGCTTTGCCAGATAGATTGCTTTATAAAAATTGATTCTTTGTGGAGATTTAATTCCTATTCTGTTGTTTTTCCGTCAAATTCGGGGCTATTTTTTTCAGCTTCTTCTTTTGTAGCTCTCACAACTCCATCTTTATGATGAGCTGGAGAATAAATTGTATATAATTTTAAATCTTGTGAGTCTGAAACATTAATGATATTATGTTCAGCTCCAGCAGGAACAACAATAACTGACCCATCAGAAATTTCATATAAATTGCCGTCAATAGCGCACCGGCCTTCGCCTTTTTCAAAACGAAAAAATTGGTCATTGTCTTTATGGACTTCCATCCCAATTTCTTCATGCGGTTTTAAACTCATTAAAACTAATTGGCTATGTTTCCCAGTATATAAAACTTTGCGGAAATTTTTATTTTCCAAAGTCTCTTTTTCGATATTTATGTTAAATCCTTTCATATTTTTTATGTATTTATTAATAAAAATCTAAATAGATTTCGACTCATTATAATTTTAGCACAAATGAAATTAAATTGGAGTTTCCACTGTTGGTGTTTCAATTACAGGAGCTTCTATTGTTGTGGGTTCCTCTATTGCTGGTGTTTCTATTACTGGTTCTTCAACTACTGGAGTTTCTGCTATCGGTGTTTCAGCTGAAGGTTCAACAATCTCTCCCTCTTCAACCGAAGATGCAGTAGACTTTTCTTCTTCAATTGAAGGTTGGTTGGCTTCTGGCTCTAATTGTGGCTCTGACTGAGATTCTGTTGTTGCTGATCCTCCACCGCTTAAATTTTCTATAGCACTACCGCTTAAACTATTAGCCATTTGTTCTAATTGATCACCATTTGCGCAAAATTCTGTTCCATCAGATTTTTTAACACAAATTTTTTCTGTATGAATTTCTTTGGCAAATAATTTTTCTATTTTATTTTCCATATTACCAAACCAAGCAATAAGACTATCTCTCCAATCATTCTCTTTTTCAAAATTATTTATCTCATTTATCTTTAGATTCATCTCTTTAATAGATTCAGAGAGTAAAGGAATGAAAGAAATATAATTAATACCTAAGTAACCTGTTGTAGGGTCAATGATAGAAACAGAATCTGGAAAGATGTTTTGTACTTCTTGAGCGATATAACCATATTCTTTTCTGTTTGTTCCGAGCATATTAAATGATTTAGCTTGCAGCTGGTTGATGATTAATAAAGCACTGTTGCCAGCAATGGTGGTAACGTTTTCCTTTAATCTTTCATCCGAGACATCAGTAATGGTACCAGTGTATTCTATGTCTCCGGTAACATCTAGAGCCACGGAAGGATTAGTCATACCAATACCCACATTTCCATTAGCTAATATTGTCATTCTGTCATTAGAACCTCCTGTTTGGAAGTTTAAGAATCCAGCTGCATCGGAGGCTCGAACTATCAATCCACTGGTAGCGGAGGTTCCAATAATAACATCACTAGAGACGTAGGTATTACCAACGATCACGGCATTGCCAGCTGGAGTATAGATATTACCTCTGACATCTAATGCTTGAGTTGGAGCAGTGGTACCAATACCAACAGAACCGGCATTGACAATCAGTCCATAGTTAGCGGTAGTAGCTCCCGAAGCGTTTAAGTAGAGAGCAATGTTAGTTCCAGAGGTAGCGTTAGTGTGAGTGTTAGAAATCTGTGCACCGTAAGTAGTAATAGCAGTAGTGGCATTAGCTCCAGCCGTTAGAATATTTAAAACTGTTTGAGAAGCAGCTGCTGCTGTACCAGAGACTTGCAAGTTGACTAGCATACCAGTAGTTAAAGTGGAAGAAGCAGAATATAGACCTGTACCTGTGGTTAAACTGTTAGCATTTAACACTAGTGCAGAAGCAGTGGTTACTTGGGTAGTATTAGTAGAAGTTAAAGCAAGTCCGGTACCAGTTGCAGCGCCTAGTGCTGGAGTGGTGAAAGCTGGAGACTCCAAGAAAGCAAAAGTTTTACGAGCGGCACTGGTAGTAATCGTTCCATAGAATTTGTCAGTGAGGAATTCTACTGCTCCAGCTTCAGCCGTAGTATTTAATGGACCAGAGGTAAATTTAAGTGGAGCGGTATTGGCATCTATGGTGCCTGCTTTTAGATGCAGAACTGCGGTTGGATCTGTGGTTCCAATACCCACATTCCCAGCAGTGTAAGAGAGAATAGTTCCATTCTGAGTCCAGAAACTTCCAGTAGAAGAAATATCTCCACCAGCCAGTGATCGCCAATCAACTAAAGCGCTATCATAATATTTGTAAGCATGCACACTAGTGTCATAGACCAGTTCTCCATCGACTGGGACAACATTAGTGGAACCAGAAAATAGTACGGAGCCATTAACTTCTAATTTAGCTGTGGGGGTGACAGTTCCAATACCTACATTGCCGGAAACTTCATCTACAAAGAGTTGACTGGTGTTAACAGCAAAATCTCCTGTGCCGGTATTGATTTTAACAGCGGTGGCACCAGTAACATTACCGATAGTAATTGTTTTAGCGGTAGAAATTCCGATATTGATAGCTCCAGTTCCAGAGTTTAGAACTACTGAAGTAGCTCCCGTAACATTACCAATCGTAATTGTTTTAGCAATAGAGGTTCCAATATTGATAGCGCCTGTTCCAGAGTTTAGAACTAGGGAAGTGGCTCCTGTAGCATTACCAATGGTAATTGTTTTAGCAAATGCGCTGGTTCCAATATTGATGGCTCCAGTTGAACCAGAATCAATAGTGAAGGCATTGGTTAGGTAGGAAGTAATTTTAAATACTGCATCCGTTGGACCTAAAAGATGAGTGATAGCTCCTAGTCCTGTACCCCAACCGATTGAACTACCAAAGAGAGAGCCATTGGAAAGGGTTATGAGACCAGCGTTACTAAGACGCATCTTTTCTGAACCATCTGTTTTGAAAATGATATCACCGACATCACTAGCATCTGAGTCTCCCCAGATCACAGCATCACCAGCGTTAGAAAGTGAATCAGCTGAACCAACATTAGCAGTAGACATGGTGGTTCCATCAGCGAAGACTAGACGTCCGCCACTACTAGCATGAATACGAATGTCACCGTTGACATCTAGTGGTGAAGCTGGAGCTGCCACACCAATTCCAACATTACCTGCTCCAGTGACTACTAACTTACTTACACCAGCAGTTTGTAAATCAATTAAGTTACCAGCGAAACCTGTACCAGCGTTGATAGCAATTTGTGTGCCTGAAGCTGAACCAACAAAGTAGCCTAGGGTAGCTCCATCAAATGCTCCAGAACCGATTGAGAGAGTTCCATAATTAGCAGTAGCAGTAGCAGCTATTCCTAGATGTAATTTAGAGACTGGGGTAGCTGTGCCAATTCCCACATTCCCAGCTGTATATGAAATACCTCCCGCTACTGCATTCCAGTAAGTGTCTGAAGAAGTTGCTACAGGTACACCGTTGATAGTTAAACCAGTGGCATTGACTGTTCCTGCTACATCTAATTTAGTAGTTGGCGTAGTTGTGCCAATGCCTACTTTACCTCCGGGCATTAAAGCTAAATCAGTTGTTCCTCCTGTGATGATTTGATGGTAGGCAGTCGTATCGCTTAAAGTGATACTAGCCGAGACACTTCCTAAATCTAGCGCTTGAGCTGGAGTGGTTGTTCCAAGTCCTAAATTACCATCTACATCAATTCTCATTTTTTCAGTTCCTACTATATCGAAACTCATGTAGTCGGTGGTAGCATTACTACTTGATTGATAGGCTATGCGTCCTTGGGCTCCATTGATGGAACTGCCAAATTGAATTATTCCTTGTTTATCTATTGGAGTAAATAGTTGAAGTGATACGTCATCACTGTTTTCAATCACTATACCGGCTGAGGTAGAAGGGGTAATTGTTCCTCCAGCGGCTCCTTTGTAGACGTGGAGTTTAGCTAGGGGTGATGTGGTGCCTAGGCCGAGGTTACCGGTACTTGTAATTCTCATACTTTCAAGTAAACCAATCGAACCTCTAGCATTACTAAATACAATATCTGTATCCCCACTAATAGCTGCGTTAGTTCTTATTATTCCAATCCTTCCAAGAGTAGAAGCCGCAGCAGATACACTAAAATCAATATCTGCTGTGTTGTTAGCTGTTCCACTTGAATTTCTAATTGAGAATAAGGTTGTTTGTCCTGTACCAACACCCACAACATCTAATTTGTTCACTGGGCTCGTTGTCCCAATGCCGACGTTGCCGGTATTTTTTAATACAAACATACTATTTGTTAAAACAGCTGCTGCCCCATTGAAAGAAGTTGAATCACTATAACCAATTATAAAATTATTATCTGCTGCTACTCCTGAATAATAAGGGGTTCCAATATACCAACTTTTACTATTATTTTGCCATGTATACAAACCAGCTCCTCTAACCCCACTATCAGAAGTTGCTAAAAAAGTTCCACCAGTATAGCCTGTAGAGCCACTATTTTCCACTGTTATTCTTGCTCCACCAAGATTACTATTCACAACATGTAAAGCATTAGCTGGCGTTGCCGTCCCAATCCCAACATTTCCACCAGCATAATTAATCCCACCAGTAGCCGTAGACCAGTAAGAATCAGAAGAAGTTCCCACTGCCACACCATTAACTAAAAGAGAGGTGGCATTGATCGCTCCGTTGACGTCTAATTTATATGCAGGAGTTGTGGTGCCTATGCCTACGTTGCCAGTTCCTGTAACTTCCAAAAGAATATTTTTATTAGCATTAGGAATAATTTCTATATCTTTTCCACCCGAAGCTTGAATCTTAGCCGTAGTTCCTCTCATAAAATCTATTCCCTGACCGCTAATATTTCCCTGATAATCAACATCAAAAACCTCGGTTGTTGAATAGCCAGAAAAGAGGTTGCCAGATGTACCCAAAATCTGTAATTTCGCTGCTGGACTCGTCGTCCCGATCCCGACATTTCCAGAAGATAATATTGTCATTTTTGCTGATCCAGCAGTTGCAAAATATATCGGATTAGTTCCTCCAGCTCCTGTTCCTAAAATCATTGCTGATCCAGAAATACCCCAAATATTACCACCAGGTCCATTCGAAAAAATATATGAGTTAATAGTATCATCTGAATTATGAATAGCTAAACCTTTGTTGTCTTGTGTTTTGATTGTCACTACTGATGCTCCATCAACATAAGGAACTGCAGGTCCTAATGCTACAGTGCCTACAACCATAAGTGATGCTATGGGACTCGTCGTCCCAATCCCAACATTTCCACTTAATCTATAAACATCATCACCACTCACTGTCCAATTAGAACCAGTGCCAGGGCTAAGAACAGTGCCATTGACCCTGACTTCTGTCGCATTTACCGTCCCACTAACATCCAGTGCATAAGCAGGAGTTTCAGTACCGATACCCACATTACCAGAAGCCAGTATTTTAATTCCTGTCGTGCCACCACCTCCAAGATACAGACCATTGACATTTACATTAGTGCCATAAGTGATGCCTCCAGTAGCGGTAGACCAATAAGAGTCAGAAGAAGTTCCGACAGGTATACCATTCAATAAAATATTAGTAGCATTAATTGTTCCGTTGACGTCTAAAGAATATACAGGAACAGTTTTGTTAATACCAACGTAACCAGTAGCTTTAACAAGATTAAATTGATTGGTGTTGATGTTGAAGTTGCCTGTGCCGGTATTTACATTTACCGCTGTGGCTCCAGTGACGTTACCGATGGTAATTGTTTTAGCAACAGATGTTCCAATACTGAGAGCTCCTGTTCCAGAGTTAAGAACTAATGCTGTGGTTCCAGTAGTATTACCGATGGTAATATTTTTAGCATAAGCTCCTGTTCCAATGTTAACTGACCCAGTAGTTCCAGAGTCAAGATAAAGTGCATTGGTTGCAGCAGAGTTGATGGTTAAAGTACCTAGAGAATTGATGGTGCCTCCACTGGTTCCAAATGTTAGGTTTGCTGTTGGAGCATTGGTGCCTATACCAATGTTTCCATTATTTAACATTCGCATCTTTTCTGTACTACCTGTCTTAAAGATAATGGCTCCTACTCCATTTACATCTGAATCTCCAACTATGTTTACGTCTAGTGGGTTAGTTAAAGAAGAAGCTGAACCTAAACCAGCTGAAGTCATTACTGAACCGTCAGCAAAGATTAATGTTCCACCTGAGCCAGCTGTTATTCTGATGTTCCCGTTGACTTCTAATTTGTCATTTGGGGTGGTGGTGTTTATGCCTATGTTGCCAACCCCAAGAATTGTCATTTTTGTTGATAATGTCCCTCCAGTAGCTTGTGTTTGTAAATCAATACGACCAGCATCATTTGCTTCATCTCTTATAAATTTCAATGAAGCAATATCGTTAGTAAAACCAGTTCCACCACTAAGATTATAAGCATTAATATAACCAACTGTACCAGCACCAGTGTCCTTGTATCCAGACAAAAGAAGTGCAGCATCCCCGTCAGAAATGCTATTAGAAGAAATTTGTACAGAAGGATAACTTTGACCATCAACTAATAAGCTTCCTCCATAAACATTTAGTCTAGCTGATGGCGTCGTCGTCCCGATGCCGACGTTATTACCAAGAGAATTTAATATAAGTGGTTTCGATCCGAATGATTGTATTCTTCCGCCATAAGACTCATAGCTTATTCCTACACCACCATTATCGCCTGGATTCGCCGCCGCTCCTGAAATATCGACACCGCCATCAACAACAAGCTTCTCGGTTGTTGGATTCGTCGTTCCGATCCCAACATTGCCAGCATTTGTGATTCTCATTCTTTCTGTTGGAATAAAAGACGCACCAGCAGTTGCGTCTACGCTATCAGCAAAAAATTGGATACCTTTTGTAAGACTAAATCCAATTCCTCTACTACCAAAACCAGAAGTATTAGAGGTATCCCAATTAAAAGTTTCAACACCGCCAGGAGAAGTGATAAATGCATTATGAAGAAGATATGAATTATATGCGGAATTTCCTGCCATTTGTATGTATGTACTATATTCATTTCCAACTTTTAAACCTTTTGCAGTAGTCGAACCATATTGTCTAGACATTTTTACTAAACCATTTACATCCAATGTTGCGCTTGGCGTCGTCGTCCCAATTCCCACATAACCATTAG
>JBAYKD010000009.1:0-11012 GCA_041664745.1 Minisyncoccota bacterium | reverse complement strand
TGATTCCAGTTGGTACATTCGTGTACTGTGTTGAAATCAAACCAGGCAACGGAGGTAAGCTCGCACGTAGTGCAGGCACATTCGGTCAGGTAGTAGCAAACGACCTTGGATATACAAATATCAAAATGCCATCAACAGAAGTCCGAAAGGTTTCTGAGAATGCATGGGCAAGTATCGGGGAAGTTTCAAACTCTGAATACATACTTCAAAACATTGGTAAGGCTGGACGTTCACGCTGGCTTGGAATCCGACCTACAGTTCGTGGTACAGCCATGAACCCAGTAGACCATCCACACGGTGGAGGTGAAGGACGCCAAGGACGCGGACTACGTCGTGCGAAGACAATGTGGGGCAAGCCATCAGGAAAAGGTCAAAAGACAAGAACACCTAAGAAATATTCAAATATGTGGGTTGTCTCAAGACGAAAAGTTGGTAAAGCTAAAAATAGTAAATAAAAAAACAAAAATTCTCTATCAACAAAAAGTACCCTTATGGGTACTTTTTGGTTTTCACCCCTCAGTCCTACGGACAGCTCCCCTTCGCAGGGGAGCAAGAATTCAAATGTATTTTTCCTCCCCTGCGAAGGGGAGGTGGCTCTAAGCCAGAGGGGTGTTATAATAGGAATATGGAAAAAATTAATGAGAAGAAAAGATTTTCAATTGTGGCGAGGTTCAAGAGTACGACTCATGCTTGGAGAGGACTTGGAATTTTCATTAGAACTACTCACAATTCTTGGATTCATATATTCTTTGGAATTTTGGCTATATATCTTGGATTTGTTTTACATATATCTGCAATCGAGTGGGTGATGATAATATTCTGTATCGGTCTTGTTATTATTACCGAAGCTCTTAATACAGCATTTGAGATAGATATAGATCTTACGAGCCCTACATACCATCCTTATGCTCGTGACACGAAAGACGTTGCTGCAGGTGCAGTTGCTATCGCCGTTATAACCTCAGGCATCGTAGGCCTCATAATTTTTTTACCCAAAGTGATACATCTGTTATATTAGAAATATATGAGTATAGGAAAATTTGGAATTGATAATGGTGTGGATGTATTAAATGGTAATGTGGAATCTAAGGAATCAATAAATGTAAAAGATTCTGGTTTTTCTGCATATTTTCCTAAGAAAAGAATTCTTTCTGAAGAAATAAATAATAAATCATTTGAATTAGATGAAAAAAGTTTTTTGACAGAGGATTCTAAACAGAAATTAATTAATCTATGGTATGCAGATCATGATTTTAGAACTAATAAAAGAAGTAAAGATGATGAAAGAAAGAAAATTGAGATAACAGAGCCAGCAATTCTTTTGGGTATTGATTTTGATTCATATTTTAAAAAAGCTCTTTTATTATTGAAAACAATGAAACGTCCAGATGATGATATGATGAGAGAAAAAGTTTTAGATTTTCATGTACAAATTATTAAAGATTCTATGGGCGAAGATTTTTTATCTGTTTTTGACGAGAAGGGGTTGAGAGATTTGTTTCTTCGTAAGGTTGAATTTTTCTTTAATGTTCAAGTAAAACTTGATGCTTATATTGTTCGAGATGGTAGTATCTATATGAATCACAATTATTTTGACCATGATTGTGGCCAAGATAAGAAATTACAAGAGCTTTTAGATGATCGTAATAAATACTTTTCAATTCTTCAATCAATGATTAAAACAACAGAAAAGGCAATGTTTATAAAAGGATCGAAATAACATATGTTAAATAAAGGAGAAATTAAAAAAGAAGTTTCTAGAAAAACTAAAATGTCATTAAAAGACATATATTTATTTCTTGATTTAGTTAAATTTTCAATGAAACAATCTGTCAAAAAAGTAATCTCTATTGAAAATAATATTAAAAAGGAATATATAGTTAAGAAAAACGGAATAGGTATTCTTAATACAAAATATGGTAAGTTTTATCAATATAATATTTCTATAAATGATAAATGGGAGAAATATTCAGTAATTGTTAAAGCAGAACTAGATAAAAAGTCTCTTCTTCCAATTTTCAAAAATAAAAAACAAATTGCATTACGTATTGATTCAGGATGTGAAACTAAAGTTTTTGGAGATTTAACATGTGAATGCGATGAACAATTAAAACTTGCAATGAAAAAGATCTCAGAAATTGGAGAAGGAATTATTATCAATATTCCATTTCAAGATGCTCGTGGGTATGGTTTACCTTTCAAACTTGCTAGTTTATGGCTTCAAGATGAATTAAAAATTAGTACGGTTGAAGCAGCTACATTATTAGCTGGTGAGGTTATTGATATTCGGACATATTCTGGAATAATTTGTATCTTGAAGTTATTTAATATTAAAAAAGACTATCAAATTAATTTACTTACCAATAATCCTAAAAAATAAGTATTTTTAATGAAAATGGATATATTGTGAATTGTAATTCTATAAGTATTAAGCCTAATAAATATACAAAGAAACAATTAAAATCAAAACAAAAATATCTTGGACATCGAATTTAGATTTGACAGAAGGTATCTTTTGCAGTAGAGTGCGTTTAAACAAATATAATATATATATATATGAAATAGTCTTCTATGGAAGTATTATTTCACGGATAAGCTTCAACATCCGAAATGATGAAGTACAAATTCTTTGAAAAATGCAAAAATTTTAAAGTTATGAATCAAGTTGAACAGTTATCTTTTGGAATTGGGCAATTAAGTTTTCGTGAAATTCTTACAGCACGTCAATTAGAAACAGCAAGCACTCTTTGTGTTGGGTTAGACCCTGAGCTGAAAAAATTTCCTCTCCACATGCAAAACAATGGTAAGTCGGATGAGGAAAATGTATATGATTGGGCCGTTGCAATCATTGATTCTACTGAACAGTGGGCATCAACCTATAAACCTCAATCAGCTTTTTATGAGTCAATTGAGGGGGGTAAAAATGCCCTTGGGAAAATTGTGCGCTACCTTGAAAAAAGATATCCCTATATCCCAGTTCTTGAAGACTGCAAAAGAGGGGATATTGGAAATACTCAGGCGCAATATCGTATTGCCGCGTTTCATCGTGATAAAGTAGGTGCAATGAATTTTAGCCCATACATGGGCAAAGAATGCATGTCAGATTTGTTTGACCCGATGTATCCTGGCCGTGGAATTATCGGATTGGGTTATACTAGTAACCCTTCAGGTAGACCAATGCAGGAAGTACGTTTGGCTTCTGGCGAAATGTACTATCAGTTTGTTATGCGTAACATTCTTGAGTGGTCCTATGAGATAGGCATCAATGAAAATGGAGGTCTGGTTGTAGGTGCAGCATATGACAGATGGGGGGAAGGTCAACCTTATACTGAACACCTGAAAAATTGCCGGAAGATTGTGGGAGATAAATTATTTCTCCTTGTTCCTGGTATTGGTGCCCAGATTAAAGGTGTGGACCAAGCTTTGTTTGTTGAAGCTACAGTTCGCGATGGTTGGGCTGGATGGGGTTCGATGATTATTAACTCCTCAAGAGAAATCATTTATGCCAGCAATGGACTTGATTTTGCGGAGGCTGCTGCATTCCAAGCAGAAAAGCTTCATTTGGAAATTCATAAAGCAATTATCAAATTGATTGCATAAAAAAGGTAAGTGTATACCTAAAATTACACAAATTAAAAAGAGCCAATAGCATGAATAATGTTGTTGGCACTTTTTTGTTATAGGAACCACAGAACGTTGACAATTATTTTATATTTGCTAGTATGAAGCAACGAGCTCAGAAGAGCTTATTTATATTGTATATGACAAGATCACTTAAAAAAGGACCATATGTAGATGAAAGGCTCTTGAAAAAGATAGCCGGAAAGAAACCACTTGAGACTGGCGTTATTAAGACTTGGTCTCGTGCATGCGTTATTCACCCTGAAATGGTAGGTTTCGTATTTGGAGTTCACAATGGTAAAGTTCATGTGGAAGTACTTGTAAGTGAAGATATGGTAGGTCACCGACTTGGTGAATTCTCTCTCACTCGTAAGTTCGTCAGACACGGAGGTAAGATGCAGAAAGAACTTGAAGCTAAAAAGAAAGAATCAGAAATTACTGCAGCAAAGTCAGCCAAAGCAACAGTAGATACCAAGAAGAAATAATTAACTTAATATGAAAGCATTTTTAAAAAATTATAGACAGTCTCCACGTAAGGTTCGCCTTGTAGCAGACTTAATCAAAGGGAAAAGGGTTTCCGAGGCTTTTACGCAGTTGCAGAACTTGCCAAAGAGAGCAGCTTTACCAATAGAGAAGCTTTTAGCTTCTGCTGTTGCGAATGCAAAGAGCGCTGGAATAGTTACAGAGGATTTATATGTAGCAAACGTTACTGTTAATGAAGGTATAGTTATGAAGCGTAGTATGCCACGCGCAAGAGGATCGGCTTCTCGAATAAACAAGAGAACTAGTCATATAATGCTTACTCTTATTGAGAAAAATGCCGAAAAGAAAGCAGTAAAAAAAGAATCAACACCAAAAGTACCAACTGAAAAGAAAGCAGTTGTTAAGAAGTCGAAAGTAACTAAGAAAATAGAAGTTAAAGAATAATTATATGTCAAAAGTTGTCCATCCATATGCACATAGATTAGTAACACTAAGAGACTGGAAGTCCCGCTGGTTTGCTGATAAGAAATACAAAGATTTACTCAAGAGTGATGTTGTTATTCGTGAATTTCTTATGAAGAAGTTACGCGGTTTTTATATTTCAAGAGTTGAAATAGACAGAAGTGCAAAAGCCACAAAGGTTATGGTATTCACGTCTCGTCCTGGTATGATCATTGGCCGTGGTGGCGATGGTGCAAACAAACTTAAGAAAGATTTGGTAGCAGCTATGACAAAGCGTGGAGTACTAATCCCTGAAGATTTCAAATTTGATATTCTAGAAGTTACAAATCCTGATGCAGATGCTGCGATCGTAGCATGTATGATAGCTGAAGGTCTTGAGAAGCGTCTTCCTTTCCGCCGTGTCATGAAGCAGACTATCGAGAAAGTAATGACTGCCCGTGGAGTCAAAGGAGCTCGTATATACTTGGGAGGCCGTCTAGGTGGTGCTGAGATCGCTCGTAGTGAGCAGATCAAGCGTGGATCTATTCCTCTTCAGACTTTCCGTGCTGACGTTGACTTTGCTCGTGAGAAAGCTCACATGAGTTATGGCGATATTGGTATCAAGGTTTGGATTTACCGTGGAGAAATTTTTAATGAAATTAAGAAATAAGAAATTTTATGTTAACACCTAAAAAAGTAAAATATAGAAAGTGGCAATCCAGTAGAACGGACATGACGAAAGTTACTCCTGATACTCGTGGTATCACTGTTGCCTTCGGTTCATTCGGACTCAAAGCTATTTCAGGTGGACGTGTTCGTGCAAACCAGCTAGAATCTGCTCGTAAGGTTTGTTCCAGAACTATTGGTAAGACTGGACGTATGTGGATAAGAGTTTTCCCTGATAGACCTTTTACAGCAAAACCTGCAGAGGTAGGAATGGGTAAGGGTAAAGGAGATCCACAAGGTTACTGCTTGGATGTTCGTCCAGGTAGAATATTATTTGAAGTAGATGGCGTTACAGCTGTTGTAGCCAAAGAAGCTCTTCGTAAAGCTGGCACAAAATTACCAGTAAAAACTCACGTAGTAGCAAGATAATTTTAAATATTATGGAAACAAAAATAAAAAAAACAAATAAGATTCTCAAGGGAGTAGTTGTCTCAGACAAGATGGATAAAACTGTTGTAGTAGAAGTCACTCGCTTTATAGAACACAAGAAGTATGGCAAGCGCATAAAAAGAAGTAAGAAATATAAAGCTCATGACGAGAACAATACAAAGAAAGTTGGAGATAAAGTCGAAATAGAAGAGACAAAGCCAATGTCTAAAGATAAGCATTTTAAAATAATTTAAATTATATGATTCAAGATGGAACAGTAGTAGTTATAACAGATAACGCCGGCGGAAAAGTCGGAAAGGTTTTCAAAGTACTTGGTTCATCAAAGAAGCGTTATGCAAGTATTGGTGAGAGAGTTATCATTTCAGTCAAGATTGCTGATCCTCGTAAAGTTGTAAAGAAAAAGGATGTTCACCAAGCTGTCGTTGTTCGTACAGTCAAAGCTTTCAGACGTAAAGATGGTTCATACATTCGTTTTGATGACAATGCCGTAGTTATTCTTGAAAAAGATAAACTAGATCCTAAGGGTGGTCGCGTATTCGGTCCTATCCCTCGTGAGCTTGCCGAAAGAGGATACCAGAAGATTATTTCATTAGCCCAAGAAGTTATTTAAATATATGAAAATCAAAAAAGGAGACAATGTAATAGTTATCGCTGGAGCAAACAAAGGCAAGAAAGGTAAAGTTCTAAAGGCTCTTCCATCTATGAACAAAGTTGTTGTTGAAGGTGTGAATCTAAGAAAGAAAGCCCACAAGTCTAAGAAGAAAGGCGATCCAAGTCAGATCCTAGAGATAGCAATGCCTATCCATGTATCAAATGTAGCAAAGCAAGAAAAATAAAAGATAAATAAAATTTATGGAAACAGTAAAACAAAAAGAAAAAAAAGCATATAAAGAACTTAAGGCTAAATACGGCTACAAGAATACAATGGCTGCACCTCACCTAGTGAAGGTTGTAGTTGCTTCAGGCACAGGATCAGGATTGAAGAAGAACAAAGATCACAATAAGCTAGTTATTGAAAGAATCGCAAAGATTACAGGTCAGAAGCCAGCTACAAAGAGTGCAAAGAAATCAATCGCATCATTTAAAATCAGAATCGGTGATCCAGTAGGAGTAATGGTAACTTTGAGAGGAGCACGTATGTACGGATTCCTAGATAAGCTTATAAACGTTGCTATCCCTCGTACGAAAGACTTTCGTGGAATAGACAGAAAGATAGTAGACAATATCGGTAACCTTACAATGAGTATCAAGGAGCATACAATCTTCCCTGAGACAGGTGACGAAGAATTAAAGGACGTGTTTGGAATGGGTATTACTCTAGTCACAACAGCAAAGACGAAACCCGAAGCAACTGAATTCTTCGAACTCATCGGAATTCCATTTAAGAAATAGTTTAAATACGAAAATTATAAAAACCCTTAGAAATAAGGGTTTTTATAATGATATTATTTTTTCAATTAGGGGGCATAAATAGTTTATGTTACAATATAAAGATATTATTTAATTAATAAAATCTATGAATCATGAAGAATTAAAAGAACTTGCTAAAAAGGTCGTTTCAGGAAGAGCTTCTCCAGAAGAATCTCTGTCTTTTATGAAAGAATTTAATAATCTTCTTGAAGAATTAAAGGAAGAACTAAAAAAATAATTTATATGAAAAATAATACTGAATCAAACATGGGGAATAGCGGAGTAAATCCTATAGAAGGAAAAGGAGTGGAACTTGAATTAGGACAACAAAAAGAACGATTAGTATTAAATCTTACTGAAATTTCAAATCTCATTTTAGAAAAAAAAGGTCAATATACCGACAAGATAAAATCACTTTTATCATCTCTTAGTCAAATAACCTTCCTAATAACAGAAAAATCAGAAGATAAAATATCAATTGGGTTAAAAGATGAATCAAAAAAATACAACGAAGGAGAAGTTGATAGCATATTGTTATCAGCAGCACTTATGAAGATTACTGCTTCAGATTTTCTTGATATGGGTAATTATACAGAAGCGTCTCTGTCGAAAAGAAAATCTTTAGGACTTTAGTAGTAGACTACAAGATATTAAGTTTAAAAAATAAAAAAACAAATCAAAACCAGTCCTAAGCAACGCTTAGGGTTGGTTTTTATTTATTGACAAAATTTGGGTTCGGGTGTATACCTTCGGGTATAAAGTCCTTTATATATTTCATTTTTCATATTGTTAAATTTTAAAAAATATCGAAATGAGAACAAAAAAGTTTTTCTTCTATGTTTTTTTTACAGCTCAATTAGTCGGGCTGTGTGGATTTTTTGGGAAAATAATCTACGATAGCGTACAAAATCTTCAGAGTACTGTTGTCGGTGGCGACATTTCCAAAGACACTTTGGTGCTACTGGGGGTCTTGTTTACCCTAGGATTTGTTGGCGTTCTTGCTAGCAACAAACTTGTTGACCAGCTAAACAAACTTGAAAATGCCATCAATGCAACTTAGCATCATCAAATAGATGCTTCTATCAGGAGAAAGCCGGTGGTGAATAACCCCCGGCTTTTTTAATTCCAGATAGGGCCTAAGGCCCTATCTGGGATAGGTATATAAAATAAGGGCATTTATCATTGACAAATGGGTTTAAATATGCTATATTATATGGTAATATCCTTCTTTGATAATATTGATTTTATTTCGAATAAGTTATTTTGTGTATCAATTCCTTTTAGTTGGTACTTATAATAACTTACTCGAAATTTTTCGGTGGGCTAGGCAATAATGCCGAAAATAAAAAATAAAAATCATGAAAACACGGAAATTTACTTTAGTGGCGTCGATCGTATCTTTGTTGTTGATTTTACTCGGAACTTTTCAGTATTACCTACACTCCGAGCCGAATGTATTGATTGGGAACTACTTCGTAGCAATGGGAATTGTAATTCTTTGCGTAGTTTTGTTTATCAAATACATTCAGACAACAAAGTTTGTGATCAAAACCCCGGGACTGTTACCAAAGGTATTTTTGTTTCTATTGCCTTTGATTGCAGGGTACTTAGTAATGATGCTACTGCTCATGATCCTGAACATTCTGGATATGCCTGATAGTTACACAATGTTTCAGGCCACCGGCAGCATTTCTTGGATGTGTTTTACGTCCATTGGCTACTGGAGTTCGGTAGCAGTCTTTGAGGCAGCGATTCTTATAATGCTGATTATGAAAAGTCACCAAAAGTAAAAACAAGCAAAGTACCGGCTTGAGAAAATGGTACAAAGAAAAGAGCTATGGCATTAACATTTTGTCATAGCTCTTTTTAGTTTTGATTTGTTGACATCTTCTCTTTCATTTGCTAGTATAAGCCTACGTGAGTTTTAGATCCGTTTGTCTCCTTAAGTGCCTTTAATTTAAAGCATTTAAGAAAATAAACGAGATATCATTATTCATGTAGGGGTTTTCACTCTTAAGTTAATTATTTATGGCAAAAACATCAGTAACAGCTAGACATTTAAAGAAGTCAAAATTTAGTACACGAGAAACAAATCGTTGTTTTCGCTGTTCACGAGGACATGCATATATGCGAGACTTCGGGCTTTGTCGTATTTGTTTCCGTGAATTAGCAAACGAAGGTATGCTTCCAGGTGTTCGTAAATCAAGTTGGTAATCAAATAACAAATATATGGATCAAATAGCAAACATGATAAATATGGTGAAGAACGCAGGGAGTGCAGAGCACGAGTCCATCGTTGTTTCATATTCCAAAATTAAACAAGCAATAGCAGAATGCCTCGTCAAAGAAGGATATTTAGCTGGAGTGACAAAAAAGATGAAGAAAGGTATGCCAATTCTTGAATTGAGTGTTTTGTATGTAGATGGATCTCCGAAAGTTACTGGAGCAGAAAGAGTTTCCAAGTCTTCATGCCGAGTATACAAAGGAGTTAAAGATATCAGAACAGTCAGAAGTGGCAGAGGAATAACTGTATTTTCAACACCAAAAGGAATTTTAACAGACAAAGAAGCACGAAAAGAAATGGTCGGAGGAGAAGTATTGTTTAGAATGTGGTAAATAAAATTATATGTCACGTATAGGAAAACAAACAGTTATAATCCCCGCAGGTACAGAAGCTAAACTTTCTGGAACTACTTTTTCCGTCAAAGGTCCAAAAGGATCTCTTGAAAGGAATTTTCCAGGTCTCGTAACTATTCATATAACTGGTAATGAAATTACTTTTACTCCTAATAAAGTTGGAGACAAGACAGTAAATGCACTTTGGGGTACATATGCTTCACATGTGAAGAATATGGTTCTAGGTGTAAATGAAGGTTATACTAAGAAGCTCGTACTAGAAGGAGTTGGATTCAAGTCAGAAGTAGTTGGCAAAATGCTTAATCTTGCTCTTGGATTTTCACACCCCGTAAAGATAAATATTCCAGAAGGATTAACAGTCACAGCCGAGAAGAATAATATCACCATTACTGGTATCAATAAGGAGCTTGTAGGAATGTTTACAGCACAGGTCCGATCAACAAAGAAGCCAGAGCCTTATAAAGGAAAAGGATTCCACTACAATGATGAAGTTATTCGTCGTAAGCAAGGTAAGAAAGCTGCATAATATTTATGAACAAAAAATTAGAGAAAAAAATAAGACTAAAGAAAAAGATTCGCGCAAAAATTTACGGCACAGCCTCTTGCCCTCGCCTTTCTGTTTTCCGTTCCAACAATTATATCTATGCTCAAATGATAGATGATGGAAAGAGTACAACTGTTGCTTCTGCTTCTGATATGGATGTCAAAACAGGCACAAAGACAGAGCGTGCAATACAAGTTGGTGCAACAATAGCAAAAGAATCAAACACAAAAGGCATAAAAACTTGCGTCTTTGATAGAAACGGATTTAAATATACCGGTCGCGTTAAAGCTCTTGCGGACAGTGCACGTAAGGCAGGTCTTAAGTTCTAATTAAAATATATGGATACAACAAAACCAAAACAATATACACCAAATGCCGGGAGTCCTCGTGGGAACGGAGGTGGTTACCGTGGTAACAACAATAACAACAAACGTGAAGGAGGTGATCATAAGCCACGAACATTTTTCGAGCGTCCAAAACCAGAATTTGATCAGAAGATGGTTTCAATTCGTCGCGTTACTCGTGTCGTCGCTGGAGGCCGCCGTATGACTTTCGCTGTCGCACTTGCTATAGGGGACAAGAAAGGTTCTATCGGTCTTGGTACTGGTAAAGGAGGTGATACATCTCTCGCTATTGCAAAGGCTCTCCGCCAAGCAAAGAAGAACATGTTCAAAATCAAAATGACAAAAGAAAATTCTATTCCTTACCAAGTAGCTGCTAAGTTTTCAAGTTCAAAACTTACAATGATGCCAAACCGTGG
>JBAYKD010000008.1:0-12118 GCA_041664745.1 Minisyncoccota bacterium | reverse complement strand
GGAGTTATTCCTATCATTTTTGCACTTTCTATTTTACTCTTCCCTCAGCTTATAGGTAATGCTTTAGCATCTATGAGTAATCCTATACTTCATTCTATTTCAAATGGTTTACTTTGGTTCGTTGCAAATATGTGGCTCTACTCACTCACTTACTTTATCTTTGTATTCTTGTTTACATATTTCTACACAGCAGTTACTTTCGATCCGAATCAGCTTGCTACAAACTTACAGAAGAATGGTGCATTCGTTCCAGGAATTCGTCCAGGGCCTGCTACTCGTGACTATATAGAAAAGGTATTGAATCGTATTACGATGATCGGAGCAGTCTTCCTTGGATGTATCGCCGTCCTTCCTCTCATTATGAGAGCCGTTACTGGTATTACCGCCTTTGCTATCGGAGGTACCGCCCTCCTCATTGTGGTTTCTGTTGTTTTGGATTTGATTAAAAAGATTGAAGCCCAACTGTCGATGAGAGAGTATTAAAAAAGACCTATAATCGGGTCTTTTTTTATGTTTAATTAATTTAGTATATAATAGGAGTATATGACAAACAAACCACAAACATTTATATTTTATGGAATAGTTGGTTCTGGAAAAGGAACTCAAGTAGAGTTATTGCTGAATTATTTAAAGGAAAACAAGATTTCAGATGATATTTTGTTTATTTCAACAGGCACGGAATTTAGAAAATTAATAGAAAGCAATAGCTATACTGCATCAAAAGTAAAAACCATTATTGAAAAAGGATTTTTACAACCAGATGCTTTGACTACTAGCTTATTGATGAATAGAATAATCAGCGAGATGAAAGAAGGCACTACTTTGATCACAGATGGATATCCACGTACTATTGCTCAATCAGAATCATTTGAAAGTATAATGGAATTCTATGGACGTCTCGAAGTAAAAATTATTTATATAGAATTAGGGAAAGAAGAAGCAATTAAAAGGATGAAGCTTCGAGGCAGGTCAGATGACACAGACGAGGGAATAAGTAATCGTTTTGATGAATATATAAAGAATGTTGTACCCTCAATGAATTATTTTAAGAAGAAAGAGGGTTATAATATTCTTACAGTAAATGGAGATCAAAAAATAGAAGACGTTCATCAGGAAATTATTACTAAAATTAAACCTTATTTATCATAATATGCAAGAAAAAGAAATCATAGTTATATCATTAGGGGGAGCGATGGTAGTTCCTGATGTTCCCAATAGTGAATTTATTTTAAATTTTAAAAACATAATTCTAAATTACGTAGAGCAAGGCAAGAAATTTGTAATTATTGTTGGTGGGGGTAAAACTTGTCGCCGATATCAGAGTGCTTTGGGTGAAGTGATAGATGCGAAGACAGAAGATCTCGACTGGATGGGTATATATGCTACACAATTAAATGCACAACTAGTTAGATTATCGTTTGGCAACAACGCTGCAGATCAAATTGTAGTAAATCCTAATGATATTAAAAACTTTGAGAATGATATCATTATTGGTGCTGGATGGAGACCGGGATGCTCGACGGATACTGATGCAGTCCTAGTTGCCAAAGAGCTTGGAGCAAAGAAAATTATAAATCTTTCAAATATTGATTATGTTTATGCTTCTGATCCAAAACTTAATCCAAATGCAGAGAAATTTGAGAATCTTGATTGGGGAAAGTATCGCTCATTTATATCTAGCGTATGGAAGCCGGGGGCCAATACTCCTTTTGATCCAATAGCTTCAGAAATGGCCGAGAAGGAAGGCATGGAAGTGGCATTTATCTCAGGACACGATTTCAAAAGTCTAAAAGATTATCTAGATGGCAAATCTTTCGTTGGCACAACAATAAAATAGGTGTTAAGCGCTAGGAACTAGGTATCAAAATAACTTTGATAGAAAATACATATATCAGTACCTACTGATATATGTAAAACAACAAAATGGAATATAAACCAGAAAATCGAATCTGCCAAAATTGTAAAAATGATTTCACAATAGAGACCGACGATTTTTCTTTTTATGAGAAGATGAAGGTTCCAGCCCCAACTTTTTGTCCAAAATGCAGAAGGCAGAGAAGATTTGCTTGGAGAAACTACATAAACTTTTACCACCGAAAAGATATTAATGGGAAGGATGTCATATCTTTATATTCTCCTGAATCGAATATTCCAGTATTAAATTCTAAAGATTGGAATAATTACGCGGTAGATATGCATGATTATGGAGTTCATTATGATTTTTCAAAATCATTTTTTAATCAATATTTTGATTTGTTAAAAAGGGTTCCTAGACTTGCTATGGACAATGATGATGGGCTTTTAAGTAAAAACTGCCAATATACAAATGATTTTTTATTAGGAAAGAATTGCTATCTGGTTATAAAAGCATGGAAATTAGAAGATGTGATGTATTCTTTTTATGTTGTTAACAGTAAAAATTTAGTGGATGTTTGTACTTCTTTTGGTAAAGATGAGGGTAATTACGAGACGGTCAATACTAAACAATGCTACCAATGTAAATTTATCATTGATTCACAAAGCTGCATGGATTGTTTATATTCATATGATTTGAGGAATTGTAGTAGTTGCCTACTTTGTTCAAATATACGTGGTAAGAAGTATTGCTATAGGAATGAACAATATACTAAAGAAAAATATGAAGAGATATTAAAATCGTATAAATTAAATACTTATTCTGGTGCTCAAAAATGTTTTAATGAATTTAATGATTTGTATAAACAATCACCTAAGAAATCGCTTCGGATGATTAATTGTAAGAACAGTTTAGGAGATCTACTGGTCAATTGCAACAATTGTCATGAGTGTTTTTGTATTTTAGAAAGTGAAAATGCTTCATATTGTAATTTTGCTGATGGAGTTAAGGATTCCCTAGATGCTGATGCAAGTGGAGGTTCAGAATTAGCATACGAATCAGATCTCACAGATTTTTGTTATAGAGTTATAGGAAGTTATTTTTCAACTCATTGTCGGGATTCATACTATATAAGCAATGTCCATAGGAGTAAAAATTGTTTTGGTTGCTCAGGCTTACGAGATGCAGAATATTGTATTTTAAATAAACAATATAAAAAAGAAGAGTATGAAGAATTATTACCTAAAATAATAAATCACATGATAGAAATGCCATATATAGATAAAAAGGGTAATAAACATTATTTTGGAGATTTTCCACCAATTGAATTATCATACTTTGGTTACAATGACAGTGTAGCAAATGATGTTTTCACATTAAATGAAAAAGAAATAAAAGAGAATGGTTTTGTTTATCAAGAAAACCAACACAGAGATAATATAGAAGGTGCTCTGTCTATTGATAATATTCCAGATGACATAAATAACGTAAAAGATGATATTTTAAATAATGTTTATATATCAAATGGCAGACAATACAGAATTACTCAAGACGAATTGAGTTTTTATAGAAAATATCAAATACCTATACCAAGAGAGTCGTTTTATGATAGATTCGCACGAAGATCAAAACTCATGACTTCTTTCAAATTATATAAAAGTAAAAGTAGTAAATCAGGAGAAGAAATCATTACTTCTCATAACCCTAATGATGAACTTACTGTATATTCTATTGATGAATATAAAAAAGAATTTGAATAATATCTTTACCTCTCCGATGCTATCGCATCGAGTGGGTAAAGTGGAATTTGCCGAGATTGGGTTTTTGGGCTAATATTAAATATATGGCAGTTATAATAAAAACAAAGGAACAAATAGAGATAATACGAGAAGGGGGGAAGATTTTGGCGAAAGTGTTAGTAAAAGTTGCCAAGAAAGTCGCTCCTGGTATTTCGACTTTTGAACTTGATAAATACACACATGATTTAATCATTGAGGAAGGTGCTACTCCAGCTTTTTTAAATTATAGACCAGATGGTGCCCCGAAACCTTTCCCAGCTTCTATTTGCATATCAGTAAATAATGAAATAGTCCACGGTATTCCTACTAAAACAAGAATTCTAAAAGAAGGAGATATTGTTTCCCTTGATTTAGGTATTAAATATAAGGGTTTATTTACTGACCATGCTATTACCGTGCCCGTAGGCAAGATTTCAAAGAAAGACCAGAGATTGCTCGATGATACGAAAAAAGCCCTTGAAATAGGCATTTGGGCCGCTCGTGGGGGTGCTACAGTGGGTGATATTGGCTATGCAATAGAATCATTTGTAAATAGAAGATATGGCATCGTACGCGAGCTTTCAGGCCACGGAGTAGGAGTGAAAATACATGAAGATCCGTATATTCCAAATTATGGGAAGAAGGGCAAAGGGCAGAAATTAATTCCGGGGATGATCATAGCTATAGAGCCAATGCTAAATATTGGCAAGGATGATATAACAGTTGCAGATGATGAATGGACTATTAAAACTGCCGATGGCTCTCGCTCTGCTCATTTTGAACACACAGTTCTCATCACCGAAGGTGACGCGGAAATTTTAACGAAGTAGGAAACACTCCATAAAAACATTCTCGGACTCACCACGCATAAAATCTTGCTAGATTTTTGCTCTGCTCGGCCCAGTCGGCCTGCGCAAGTGTTCCCTCGAGAACATTTTTATTACGTGTTTCTTCTCCGTTTGTATTTATTGTAGTATAATATCTCGTATGGAAGGATTTAATTTGAATAATGCGCCGAAATTTAAAACAGCAGAGGAAGAGTTGGAATTTTTGCGTGCACATATTGCCGAAAAGGAGAAAGCTCTAAACGAGCAAGGGAAAGAAGTGAACAAAGAGCAACTTGCTGGTAATCTAATTCATGAATATAGAAAATTCGAACCAGAAGATGTCATGCACAAAAGTGCATTGATGAGTAAGAAAGAAACTGAGGATTTAGTTTTAAGATTAAAGCCTGAGGAGCATGATGATAAGATGGAGGAGCTCCTTGCTCTCTTGCTCGATAAGGGAATTTCAAATACATTAGCTGTCATTGCTAAAATGAGCAATCCTCATTTAGATGACGACTTCCACCGATTTCTAGTTCAGTATTTGTATAGCACGCACAAAGTTCCCGGACTCAAGGAAGGTACTCCACTCTTCAAATCACTCGACATGAAACTTTTTGAGATTACTCTTCCTGATGCAGGCGATAATGAAAAAGATAAAAAGGGTTTGAAGGAGATTCTCTCCGCTATGGAGCAATTTTATGCTGGTATGCATTCAATAGGTGAGGGACGCGAGAATTATAATAGGAATCATTTCACTCTTGAGATTGCTTTATCTGAAGGATCAGACAGTTTTGTTTTCTATGTTGCAGTTCCTTCCAATAAATCAGAATTATTTGAGAAGCAATTACTTGGAGTACATTTAAATGCGAAAATTACAGAAATCCCAGATGATTACAACATTTTTGGAGATAATGCATATATATCAGGCTCTTTTGCGACTTTAGCTCGTCATGAAGTCTATCCGATAAAGCTCTATGATGCGATAGATCACGATCCATTGAACATTATTCTTAATGTTTTTACTAAGTTGAAAAAGCATGGTGAAGGTGCTTCTATACAATTTTCTATTTGCCCAGAAGATGATGATATTATAAGAAAATTCCACATTATACATGCAGATGTGAAGAATGGTATGTCCGTACGTACAGCTTCCAGTATGACTCGCCAAATAACCAAAGAATTTAAAAATTTAGCTAGTCAATTATTCTTTGGTGCATCTAAAAAAGAAAAAGAAAAAAAAGTAAATGACAAAGCAGTAGAATATATTGCCGAGAAATTAAAGAGTACAATCATGGCGACGAATATTAGAATAATTACTTCCGCCGAAACGGAAGAGAGATCCAAGCAAATACTTTCTGAGATAGAATCTTCTTTTAATCAGTTCACAGAGTCTGATAGGAATGGATTTAATTTTAATCATCCAAAGGGAACAGATTTAGCAAATCTTATTCACAATTTTTCTTATAGAATGTTCTCAGATGAATACGAAATGCCACTCAATCTAAAAGAACTTGCAACAATTTTTCACTTTCCTAACACAATTGTCTCTTCACAACTCAAGCTTGCCAAGGCTGGCATCGCTCCTGCTCCGATGGAGATGGGAGGTGAGGGAATTCTTCTTGGAATAAATAGTTATAGAGGTAAAGATACGGAGATAAGGATGAGTCGCGAGGATAGACTCCGCCATATGTATGTCATTGGTCAGACGGGAACTGGTAAGACGACAATCTTGAAGAATATGATTGCTCAAGATATCAAGAATGGTGATGGATGTTGTTTTATCGATCCACATGGAAGTGATATCCAAGATATTCTAAGTTACGTTCCGAAGGAGCGTATTGATGACGTTATTTATTTTGATCCGGCTTATACTGCGCGTCCGATGGGGCTCAATATGCTCGAGTATGATCCAAAATATCCAGAGCAGAAGACTTTCGTAGTGAACGAACTCATGACGATTTTCAATAAACTTTTCACGAAGGAGTCTATGGGCCCAATGTTCGAACAATACTTTAAAAATAGTGCTTTTCTAGCGATGGATGACCCAAACAATCATGCAACTTTGCTCGACATTACTCGTATACTTGGCAACAAAGAGTACAGAGATTCGCTTTGTGCAAAATGTAAGAACCCTATCATTAAAGAATTTTGGGTGAATGCTGAGAAGACGACTGGTGATCAATCGATCGCGAACTTCGTGCCTTATATTTCATCAAAATTCGACAACTTTATTTCGAACGATATTATGCGCCCAGTTGTTCTCCAAGAAAAGTCCTCTTTTAATTTCCGTGAGATAATGGACAATAAGAAAATTCTTCTCATCAATCTTTCCAAAGGACGCCTTGGAGATATTAATGCGAACTTGATCGGCCTTCTCTTAGTGGGCAAGATTCAGATGGCGGCACTCTCTCGTGTAGATATGTATGGAAAGCAAATGAATGATTTCTATCTTTACATTGATGAATTCCAGAACGTTACTACTGATTCTATCGCTTCTATTCTTTCTGAGGCACGTAAGTATCGTCTTTCTCTTACTGTCGCTCACCAGTATATTTCTCAGCTTGAAGATAAGATTCGTGATGCTGTCTTCGGAAACGTTGGATCGATGGCTATCTATCGTATCAGTTCTGAAGATGCTACTTACGTCGAAGCTAAATTCAGACCTACATTTATGGCCACAGATATTATGAAGCTAGATAATTTTAATTCTTATGTGAAAATGCTCGTCGGAGGAATGCCGGTCAAACCTTTCAGTATGACTTCGCACTGGAGCCTCACTCCAAAAGGGAACGTGGAGATAGTAGATAAGATTAAGGAATTATCATACTTGAAGTACGGCCGCGACCGCGAAGAGATAGAAGAAGAGATAATGGAAAAATACAGAAATAAATAATAAATAATAAATAATAAAAATTCCCCACATTCTACGCTATAGCGTAGAATGTGGGGAATTTGTTTTATAGTGATTTTAGTGTATAATACTAGGACTTTATTAGATTATTTTATATATATTATTATGAAAGGACCATTAACTGATTTTCCGATTGTTAAGACAAAAGTGCCAAGCCTTACCAGAAAGTTTAATCTTACCGACCCTAAAGAGCGCGAAGAATATTTCGAAGCGAAAGCTGGAGTTGAAATAAGTAAGATTCGAGAATATTTGAAAGAAAATACTTTTATTGCTTACCTTCTTGGTAAGAAAAATTCAGGCAAAGGAACATATACAAAGTTAATGGGAGAAATTTTTGGAAAAGATAAGATTGGACATATTTCAGTGGGAGATCTTGTTCGCCAAATATATAAAGATATCAATGATCCAGAGAAAAAGGCAGACATTATTGAGTATTTAGAGGAACACTACCGCGGATACATATCTGTCGAAGAAGCTATTGATGCATTGATCGGTAAGAATCAGAAGGTACTCCTTCCTACAGAATTTATTCTTGCACTTCTAAAAAGAGAAATTAATAAATTTGATGGCAAAGTTATTTTCATTGATGGGTTCCCTCGTGATCTAGACCAAGTTCAGTATTCACTATACTTTAGAGATTTGGCAGACTATCGTCTCGATCCTGATTTGTTTATTGCTATTAATATTCCAGAATCAGTCCTCGATGAACGTATGCGTAATCGCGTAGTTTGCCCTATATGCCAAGCCCCAAGAAATTTAACAACTTTCGTTACGAAAGAGGTTGGTTATGATAAAGAGAACGATCAATTTTTCTTAAAGTGTGACAATAAAGAATGTAATGGAGCAAGAATGGTAGGGAAGGATGGTGATAGCGCAGGTATTGAAAGTATCCGTGACCGCCTAACATTGGATGATCAACTGATAAAGAAAGTTATGTCGCTACACGGAATTCCAAAGATTCTTCTCAGGAATGCTGTACCGGTTTCGGTTATCGAGGAAAATGTAGATGATTATGAAATTACTCCAATATACGTTTTTGAGAATGATGAAGCAACAGGTAAAGTAACAGTCAAAGAAGAACCTTGGATTATTAAAGATGATGAGGGGATAGATTCTTATAGTTTGGTTGCACCTGCGGTTGTTATTGGTTTATTAAAACAATTAGTTAGAGCTCTCAAGCTTTAAATTATTTCTCAGAATTATAAAACCACCTTTCCGGTGGTTTTATAGAATTAGCATCATATGAAAAATATTGTAGAAATTTATAAAGATTATAGAATAATGCCGAACCTGGTGACACACCAGATGCGAGTGGCGGCTGTTGCAATGCAGATTATTAAATCTTTAGATTTTGAAGTAGATCAAGAAAGTGTTGTGAAAGCTTGCCTTCTTCATGATATGGGGAATATTATTAAATTTCAACTCGATTTTTTCCCAGAATGGAACAAGCCAGACATTCTTGTTTATTGGCAGGGAGTGAAGGAGGAATATATTTTTAAATATGGCTCCGATGAACACAAGGCAAGTCTTCTTATTGCAGATGAATTAGGTGCTTCTGTTAAAATTAAAGACCTTGTCTACTGTGTAGATTCTGCTTCTGTCGAGATGATAGCCAATGAAGATGATTTTGATAGAAAGCTCTGCCTATATGCTGATGGGCGTGTGTCACCTTCTGGGGTAGTATCTATAAATGAAAGAAGTTTGGATGCAAAGAAGAGATATAGAGACCACCCTAATAAATTTGATGAAGAAAGAAGAATATTTCATAATACAAATTTGAATTCAATTGAAAAACAAATTTTTTCTCACACGAGTATTAGGCCGGAAGACATAAATGATGAATCTATCAAAGATTATTTAGAAAAATTGAAAGATTATTCAATTTAGATTAAGAATCTTTATTGAAATGATGTCAAAGGTGTGCTTTATTGAAAAAGTCGCTTGCTTTGGAGCTCTATACGCGTATACTTTAAGTAGGGTTATTTGAATTGTGTTGCCTAGAACAATTTTTTAGGGGATTAAATAGTTTTGGAACAGTGCTGTATACGTATTATGTTAACAAATCTGCTTCATCCTTAGTCCCACTTAGCGTTATGCTATGGTAATATCTTTCGAATAGTCCTAATAAGAGATTCTTTCATACTTTTGAAAGGATTTTTTATTTTATTATGATATACTAATATTATGGAGAATGAAAAGCAGTTGAAGGTTACATTTTGTTCTGGTGCTGGTACTGTCACAGGTGCCAACTTTTTAATAGAGGGTAATGGCAAGAAGTTCCTTGTAGATTGCGGACTTATTCAGGGCGAGAAAATTGCTGACGATACGAATTGGGAGAAGTTCTCTTATGAGGCTTCTACTATCGATATTCTCTTTATTACTCACGGCCATATTGACCATATAGGCCGAATTCCTAAGCTTATTTCTGAAGGATTTAAAGGCAGGATTATCTCTACGATTCCTACGAAGGAGATCACCAGAATAATGCTCGCCGACACAGCTCACTTACTTGCAAAAGATACAGAACATAACTTGGCAGAAATTTATACCGAAGAGAATATCAACAAAGCTTTGAACTTATGGGAAACTCTCGAATATGGTCAAAAGCTAAACGTTGATCATGGTTTCCAATTTTCATACAAAGATGCTGGGCACATATTAGGATCTGGCATGCTTGAGATTATTTATAATAACAAGAAAATAATTTTCACTGGCGACTTGGGGAATTCTCCTTCGCCACTTCTCCGCGACACGGAGAAGATTAAAGATGCGGATTATTTATTTATGGAGTCTGTCTATGGAGATAGAAATCATGAAGACCGCGATACCAGAAAGAAAAGATTAGAAGAAATTATTCGAGAGAATTATAACAGAAAGGGAACCCTCATGATTCCTACTTTCTCACTAGAGAGAACACAGGAGCTACTTTATGAAATAGATACTTTGATAGAAAATAAAATGATTCCTCGTATGCCGATATTTCTTGACTCTCCTTTGGCTATTAAGCTCACGGCAATTTATGAAAAGTATGAGAAATATTTTAATCCTACCGCTGTAAAAATAATAAAAGGAGGCAATGATATTTTTGATTTTATTGGACTTAAGATGACAAATGAAACAGAAGAATCAAAAGCAATACTAAACGTACCAGATCCAAAGATTATTATGGCGGGGAGTGGGATGAGTAATGGCGGAAGAATTCTTCATCACGAGAAAAACTATCTTCCTTATAAAAATAATACTATTCTGCTTATCGGATATCAATCAGTTGGAACTTTAGGTCGCTCGATAGAAAATGGTGCGAAAGAAGTTCGCATCATGGGTGAAGACGTAAGAATAAAAGCAAAAGTTGAAATGATTAGTGGGTATTCTGGGCATAAAGACTCGGATCACTTAGTAGAATTCGTAGAAGATACAGCTGAAACTCTAAAGAAAGTCTTCCTTTTGATGGGGGAGCCGAAGTCTTCAATGTTCCTCGCCCAAAGACTGAAAGATAGCCTCAGTGTAGATGCTTATATTCCAACTCACGGAGAGCAAATTACACTAGATTTGTAACACCCTTCCGCCTTCGGCACCTTCCCTTCGCAGGGAAGGAGAATACTTCTTTTTTTACCACAATTTTATTTTGAATTTTGTATTTTGCTCCCCTGCGAAGGGGAGCTGTCGCTTGCGACTGAGGGGTGAATAGTTATCCACAGTTTTTATCTTTTTTTCATAGCATTTTATTTTATATTTGTATATAATATAAGGGTGTATTGTATTTTAATGGTACGTACAAATGGAAAAAATTAAAAATTTAAAATTTCACCGCTTCGCGTTCCTTCCCGCCATCTTTTTGGTGTTTGTTTTGCTGTTTACTACTCATGTTTTTGCTGCTTCGACACCAGTTAAAACACCGGGGGAAATAATTGATGCGACATGTCCTAATGGCAACGTAGGTTGCATAATGAAAACTTCAATTTCATTAACTTTAAAAGAAGTATCAGTTTCTGTAAATAATAAAATTATTATTCTATTGCAAAATCTTTCTTCTACTTCCTCCGCCCTCTCCTCCGGCTGGTCCACATTCACAAACGAACTCCTCGACAACAGCGAGAATGCACTAAGCGCCCACAAACAATTCGCCGATAATCTGAGCAATAATCTAACAAGAGGAACACTAGCCTACACAAACACAGTTCTTAATATTCCAGATCAAACAACAAAAGTACTTTCCTCCACTAAAGACCTCGGTCTAGCCACTACTGCCTCCGTTGGTGATTCACTCTTGGGAGCTTCCAATGGAATATCAGATGGCTGGGTATCTTTCACTGATACAATCCTTAATAACACAAAACAATCTTTAACTAATACCAAGGATCTAGCAGTCTCCATCTGGAACAACATCACATCTATCCCAAACACTCTCAAGAACGGAGCCGAAACATTCATCGCTACTCTAAAAGGACCCGCACCAACTACTCCACAAGTAGTTCTCCCTCCTTCTCTTGTAACCACAACAGCAACTCCTCCTTCGCCTACACATTCGGAGTCTACTGACTCCTCAGTATCTACGACTGGCTCAGGACCTTCGGTCTCACGACCTACGGCAATCACAAACATCACCCAACAACAACGCTCCATCTACATCAACCAATACGATCCATCCATCCTTCCAAGACTCCAAGGTGTAGAACTAGCTCTCCTAAACAACATCAACCACAATACCAATCAAACCGATCGCGTCTACGACTCCATCATCAAGTCC
>JBAYKD010000007.1:0-39883 GCA_041664745.1 Minisyncoccota bacterium | reverse complement strand
TTGCGTTCTCCCGCACTTTCCATTTTGGAAAGCTCTGTGCTTCGCACAGAGGCGCTTTAGCGCGTGGGGAACGCTGTGTCAGCGATTTTGAAAATAGGTTCTAACTTGGTACAATAGAGACACCATTAGGGAACTCATCGGTTTTTTGGAAGCCAAAATGCGGGACGCGCGAAGCGCGTCCCAAGGATTCCCGCCGATTTTCCCAAACGAATTCAGAATTTTTGGCGCGCTTGCGCGCGCTAATTTTTCGCCAAGAGAGAGGTTCGAAATCCCGTGCGATACAAATTCCGTATTTGCTTTGGACAAATACAAAAAGAATTTTTGTGATTGGAAATATTTTTTGCTATACTGGAAATGTTGAAACCAATTATTATTAGCAATGTTAGCAGAAATGGCTATTCTAGCTATCTTAACATTGCGTTAGGGTTTCAACACTAGAGTAGCCATTTCTGCTACAAAAAATATATGTCACAAAAATTCTTTTTGTATGCTCGCAAGAGTACCGATGTCGAAGACAAGCAAGTTTTAAGTATTGATGCCCAGCTCACCGAATTGCGCTCATTTGCCCGAGAGCAGAATTTGGAGGTCGTTGAGGAATTTATAGAAAAGCAATCTGCTAAAATTCCTGGCAGACCTATTTTCGGGCAAATGTTGAAGCGTATTGAACGAGGCGAGGTTAGCGGTATTGTATCTTGGCACCCCGATCGTTTGGCGCGCAATTCGGTGGATGGCGGGCAGATTGTTTACTTCCTCGACATCGGAAAAATTGCGAGCCTAAAATTTCCCTCTCATTGGTTTGAAAATACTCCGCAGGGAAAATTTAGTTTATCTATGGCATTTGTCCAAAGCAAATACTATGTAGATTCTCTTTCCGAAAATACGAAACGCGGACTTCGCCAAAAAGTCAGAATGGGAATATTCCCGAGCCAAGCGCCTTTGGGGTATCTCAACGACTCACGAACAAAAACAATCGTTGTTGAGAAAAAGAAATCTAAAATTGTGCGCTTGGCTTTTGAAAAATATGTCAAAGGTAATATGCGACTGGAAGATGTGTCAAACTTTTTGGCGAAATCCGGCGTTACAACTCGAACTGGAAAGAGAATCTCCAAAACCAAAGCGTCTTTTATTCTTTCAAATCCATTTTATATCGGCTTGTTTAAGTACGGCGGTGAAATCCACGAAGGCAAACACGAGCCAATCATTTCAAAGAAACTTTTTGATGAAGCACAGGAAATGTTGAAATCTCGTGGACAACCTGAACGAAAACCACAAAATGAACCACAGCCATTTTGCGGACTTATTTCCTGTGCTTCTTGCAAGATGATGATAACTGGCGAACACAAATTCAAACGGCAGAAAAATGGTAATGTTCACGAATATACATATTATCGTTGTTCTAAAAAATCTAAAACTATCAAATGTTCCGAATCTGCCGTTCGAGAAAAAGAACTTGACCGCCAGTTATCATCCCTAATTCAAAAAGTTTCTTTGCCCAAAGACTGGGCGGAAGAATTGTTAAAAATGGCAGAAAAAGATTTTAACAATTCCGCCCCGTCTTTGACTGCTAGTGTGAAAGAGAGCGAAACAAAAATATCTGTCATTTCAAAAAAGTTAGAGCGACTTCTTACGGGGTATTTAGACCAAGTAATTGACCAACCAGATTATTGTTTACAAAAATCAAAATTACTTTTGCAAAAGAAGTCGCTTCAAGAAGAAATGACCTCTCTTTCACACAAGCAGAATGATTGGCTCGAACCGATGAAAGATTGGATAAAAGACGCACAAACACTAGACGGAATCGCACGGGATACTGACCTTTTTAAGAAAAAGGTCAAAGCCAAAGAAATCTTTGGCTCGAACCTCCTCCTCGGCGAAAAATTAGTGCGCGCCAGCGCGCCAAAAATTCTGAATTCGTTTGGGAAAATCGGCGGGAATCCTTGGGACGCGCTTCGCGCGTCCCGCATTTTGGCTTCCAAAAAACCGATGAGTTCCCTAATGGTGCCCGGGAGAAGATTTGAACTTCCAAGGATTGCTCCATACGAACCTCAATCGTACGCGTATACCAGTTCCGCCACCCGGGCATATTTATTATTTTAAATACTTCTTTTGTTGTTTTCTCTCTATTTTTAAAACTTTTTCTATTTTAATCCTTTTTCTAGATAAACTAACAACACCAGGATTATAATACATTTTTTCAATAATCACCACTGCCTCCTTTTTGGCATATTTTAATTGATGAGTCATCCCTACTCCACTATTAGTAATATGCCCAGTTACTCCTACTTTGTTTTCTAGCTCTTCTCTTATCCAATTAATATGCTTTTCACTGGCTGAAACAAACTCAACATAAAACATATGGCTAGAACGCCATCTTTTATCCCAATATGAATAAAATGTTCCATCGCCATCAAAACAACCCCTAAGAAAATCAAAAAAATATCTATCTGGAATTACTAATTTACCTATTGTTAAAGATTTTCTAGGAGTTAATCCAACTGATAAAAGAAAATCATAAAATATTCTATTTTTAAATTGAATCCTCAAACAACTATTTCCATTGCCATTCCATTTCATCCCTATTTTAAAATCCACCCCTAGGCATTTAGAAAAATTCAATAATTGCTCCCTATCTTTTGAAGTCAGATCGATTAAAATACCATTCTTAGATAAACAACCATCAGTCGCAAGTAATCCAATAGCATAGGCTAAGTTTGCTGTCCATTTTTCGTTTATAATCTTTTTAGGTTTTGGTCCCCTCTTTCCCATGTTTATATTATATCACCTCAAAGTAATAGCGTCTACTAATTAATATAAAAAATAAAACCCGCATACGCGGGCTTTATTTTTATTCTTCTGATTTTACTTCTTCTGGAGCTTCGTCTCTTCCGATTGTTATACTCTTCAATCTCTTCTTCACTTCTTTAACTGCTTTAGTACGGATGTAGTATAATTTATTTCTGCGAGTTTTAGACTTTCTCAATATCTCAATCTTATCAATGTTTGGAGAATATAAAGGGAAAATACGCTCAACGCCCACTCCTGATGCAACTTTACGTATAGTAAATGTAGCTCCAGATTCTGTGCCATGCTTGCGAGACAAAACTAGTCCCTCAAATGCCTGAAGGCGAACTTTTCCTTTTTCTAAAATTTTATTCCAAACGCGAACCGTATCCCCTGCTTTAAAATCAAGGTTTTTGCGGTCGTTTTGTGTGACTGGTGTAAATTCTTTCTTCGTTATTTCCATGGGTTCTACTTTATCATATATGACTATTTTTAGCAAATATTGGCTATTTTAATGAAAGATATTTTTTTATTACTTTCTTGAAGTCGAGAGGCAGTGGAGATTCTATTGTTTTAAGCTCTCCTCCAGGCAAACGGAAGGTTATGAAGTGTGAGTGAAGAGCTAGGCGCTTCATACCAAGAGCAAAAACATTACTCCCACGATAAAGTGGATCTGACACTACGGGATGATTTATATACCTCATATGTACTCGTATTTGATGAGTTCTACCAGTCTTTGGATACGCTTCTATATAAGAGAATTTATTATTTTGATTCAATCCTCCTTTTGAATTATCAGTAAACCTGTTAAGAACCACATATTCAGTCGTTGCTTCACGCACAGGCTCTCTTGCCCCTCTGCCAGCTGTCCACATACGTATATCAAGTGGTGAGCGCCCAATAGGTGCAGTTATTATTCCCCTCTTTCCAGTTAGAAGTGATGCCTTGGGGTCTGAGACGTGCCCGTATACAAATGCTTTATAAACTTTTTTTATACTATGATTTTGAAATTGTTCCTTAAGCATCAAGAAAGTTTTCTGATTCTTTGCTACTATAAGTGCTCCTGAAGTTTCTTTGTCTAGACGATGAACTATACCGGGACGATTAATTTTTATAACCTTCCCCATATATTCTATCTCCATCGGCTCACCTACTTTAGCAAGCTTCTTGTCGTAATCAAGTATAAGATCAGAAAGAGTCACATCTTTGGGTTTAGTTCGAGCATCGGCATGTACAGCAATACCCGCTGGTTTATCTATAACCATTACATTTTTATCTTCAAATAATATTTTTAATTTGTACATTTTATTAAATATATAATTTATTATCTTCCACCAATATGACATTTAAAATGCTTATTATTTTTAGTTAAGCCTCTCCCTTGTACAATCTTTGTCATCCAACTTGGCCAATAATGATAGTGTGGGGCTTTAATACGAGGCACTCGAGGGTTAATAGGATTAATTGGTGTACGAGATGGTGGAGTTTCTTTAATAGATGGATCTCCTGGTGTGGTTGGAAGATTTGGATTTCGTGGATTTATTATATCTACATCTTCTGTATTATCTAGGTTTACCATAAAGTAAACTCCTCGACAAAAAGATAATAGGTCTTTGTATAAAGATGGGTTTTCTTTTTGAATCTTTTGTATTTCTGCTTCAGTATATTTTGCTTTAGTCTTAGGATTTGTTAAGTCTGTGGGATACATTACCCCCTCTTCTTCTCCTGTATTAGGCATGACAATATTAATCATTTTATCTTGCATTGCTTGTTTAATACGTGGAGTCAAACCCTTAAATTCATAACTCTGTAAAATTGCCCGTAGAAAATCTACGAGTTGCTTCCCTCTTGCTAGACTCAATCCTGTATTACCACCTTCCCATTTATATGTTTTACGTGGATCACTAAAGACAAGCACATTCCAATCTGCCAACAAATAATCATTACGATTTTCTTGAGTAACTTGGGATAATAAGTCACGAAACTTTGATTCTATCTGAACCTTGGCAGCCTCTGGTATAGCAGCCATATCTGTCTCGAAAAAGCTTGTTAGATCAAGCTGAGTGAACCGCGTACTTGCTTCAAGATTAACTACTGCTTCTCTTGCGTCTGATTTTTCAACTCCAGATTTCGTAGTTGAAGCTGGGGCTTCAGAAACATTCTTTACTTCACCTGATGAGGTTGCATTAAAGGCCAGAAAATTCTTATCATTTTTATAATCTTTTGTGGCACCAATATCTGTCTTATTTTTATTTTCATTGGTATTTTTTTCTCCTCCTTTTACTATATTTGCATTTACCTCAGTAGCACCCGCTACACCTATTAGAGCAGCAAGAATTTCGTGTTTAAATTTCATAAATTTTAAAAGTTATTTAACTTATAATAAAACAAACATACTTGTATTATAGCATAATATAATTGTGCCCCCGGCAGGACCGCGAGTACGCTTATCGGTCCTTACAGGACCAGTATGCCTTTTCGTTCTGATTGGTATCAGAAAACGAAAAGCCTTTCGCTTCCTGCACGCAAGCCAAGAAGTTGGCTTGCTCGGGGGCACAATTATAAAAACTTCTATATTAGAAGTTTTTATAATTGTGCCCCCGGCAGGAATCGAACCTGCAATAACGGCTTAGAAGTCCGCAGTTATATCCATTTAACTACAGGGGCAGGGGCTTACTAGTGCGCGATGTAGGACTCGAACCTACGACCTTCCCGGTGTAAACGGGTTGCTCTACCAACTGAGCTAATCGCGCATTTTTCTTCTTTTATCTAATAACACAATATTTCTAATTTGGTTTTATATATCTACCAAAACAGCTAATCGCGCATTAGTTAGTATATTAGCACAATTCCTCTAAATTTCAAGCTTATTTATAAGCTTGGATCATTATAGACTGGAGCATTATTATTTATCTCTAATGTCCTTTTAGTTTTTTTATCACTTAAATTAGTTATATTTTTAAGTAGGTCCGCCTTGAGTAAGGTTGGGGTATTTTGTTGTTCGGCTGTAATTTGGAAAATCTCTTCATTTTTTATTTTATACAGAAGATAAAGACTACATAAAATTAATAGTGAGGTTGTAATAAAAAATAAATACAATAAAGCATTCCAGTGCTTGTGTGGATTAATCTTGAAAAAATTATTAAATTTTTTCAAAAGACTTTTAATTTTTAATGTAAAATTATTCATATATTTATATACTTAGAACATTAAAAGTAATATCCGCTTGCCAAGAAGATTCCCCTTTAGGAAGTGGTCCACTCTCTTTATTGGTACCATTACCAGCATCGACTGGCATCACTATATCTTTATTAACATAAGAAGAAGTGGTGGTCATATTATATGGCGAATTTTCGAGTAGAACTATCGTTTTCATAACGTTTGTAAATGTTCCATTTATACTTAGGCCAAGGAATATTTTATTCTTCTCATTTTTAAGAACGTCAACAGTTTTAACTGATAGATTTACATTATTATTAATACCAAGACCCTCCAAATATTCTACAAATAAGTCTATTCTGGAAGTGTCTACAATATAACCATCAATTTTTGTATTGGTGCCCAAAAGTTCATTCATCTTCTTTTGTAGAGTACTTACATTTTGTTTGTCTTCTATTTTCTTTTTTAAAGTTATCTCGACAGCTGAGATATGTCTATTTTTATTTCTAATAGCATTTAAAAAATAAATGGAGAAGCCAGTAAGTACCACAAGTAATATTATGGATGTTATAAATATTAAATTGGTGTTACTTTTTTTCATATTATTTCATGACTATAGACATAGTAAAGTTGAGATTGCTCTTCTCTAAGAAGTTAGACATCGGTAGATTAGTAGAAGCAACCTTTGGATTTTTATCAACCATTATTTTAAAGTTGCGTAAGGTTTCTCTATCGCTGGCCTCCCCATGAACTTCCAATACTAAACTTCTATCTTTTCTTATATTAAAAAGTAGTTGAGAAAAAGTAATTCCTTTAATTCTATTAGATAGAACAGTAGCTAGAATATCATCATAAAAAGAGTACCCCGATTTAAAAGACGATAATAAATCAAGTTTTCTATTAATACCTACGATAGTAGAGCTCAAATCCAGATTAGGGAGATCTTTGTTACTAGAATTAAAGGCATCTAACCTGCCCTCTGATAAATTCTGCTTAGATAAAGAGAAAAAGTATGATGGTAAAAGTAAGAATATATAAATGGCTACAATAGCAGAGAGGAACATCATGAAAGTAGTCGCAAATCTTTTCCAATATTCTTCGTTTAAAATTTTTTTCTCTGTCTCAGGTAATACATTAACAATAGGCAGATATGAGTAAGAGTATCCACCAAGAGCAAGCCCTAAAACTGTCGCATAGCCAAGCGACTCTTCAAACGACATATTCGGTATTGATAATTTCATATCTGAAATATTCGCCCAAGTATTTGCGTGAGTTACCTTTATTTTCATACTGGCTTCAAGGTAGTCAGAGAGTCCGGTAAGGTTCGCATCTCCCCCACAAAGTATTATACGGCTTATCTCGTCGTGTTTGATACCTAGATTATCGTGATTTTTCCAATATAAATATTGCTTATTTAATTCATCACGAAGAACGGATATGCCGTTTAGAATAACTGGGAAAATATCTTCAATATTAGAAATTCCATCGAGTCCATAAGAATGTTTCATCTCTTCAGCTTTTTCAAAAGGAAGAGAGAAGTTTTTAGCTATCATGTTTGTAAGGTTTATTCCCCCCATATCAAGAGTAGTCGTAAAGAAAACTTTATTTTCATGAACAATAGAGACGCCAGTACGAGTCTCTCCGAAGTCTACTATCATAATGGGATCTTTGTCTTCTATTGGAATTACAGCACGAGCTATTGCTTGAGCTTCAAGTTCGAAAGACAAAGGATAAAGCCCAGCTTTTTTAAAAGCATTTATGTACCCTTCTATTGTATTAAGTGCAATAGCTGAAACCAGAACCAAGATACCGGTATCGGAACTTGAGATGATGTCGTATTCAAAAACTGTATCCATTGCCTTAAGAGGAATATGCTCTTCTATCTGAAGTAGAATAATATCTTTTAAATTTTTATCCTCTGTTTTTGGAAGGGATAATGTGAAGAGGTACATCTGTTCTTCTGGTAATGATACACGTACAAAGTGGAGCTTTTCCTTTTCTCTAATTTTATTTAGAACAACAACCAGTTTATCTTCGTCCTCTATTTTTCCAGCAACGACTACTCCAGGAGGAATTTTTTCCTTACCAAAGTGCCCAAGCCTGAGACCAAAAGAAGTTGCCTTTAACTCTCCATACTTTATAGACTGATCAGAAATATCAACAGCGAAAGAATCCATTGCTAAGTATGAGGGTGTGGGAAAGTAGCGATTATATAATTGCTTCATTACTATACTATTATACTCTAATATTAAACGATATAAAAGATGCTATCTTCTATTTTTAAGTTTGTTCTTAATTATTTCTATAATTATTGGAATGAAAGAAATAAAAATTATCAAAGCAGCAATTGGTATTATATATGTATCAGGGTTTGCAATCATCCCTCCTAAGAAATACCCAGAAAGTAGCATAAGGGAAACCCAAAAAACTCCTCCTAAAATATTATAAAAAATGAAGTTGGAATAACTCATACTACCAATCCCAGCAACAATAGGAGCAAAAGTACGGATAATGGGAACAAAGCGTGCAATTATAATAGTGTATTTGCCATGCTTTTTGTAGAATTCCTCAGCATCTTGTATGCGCTTTTTTCTAAAGAAGAAACCAGCATCACGCTCAAAGAGTGCTCGCCCGTATTTCTTACCTGACCAATACCCGACGCTGTCCCCTATTATGGCAGCTAAAATACAAAAAATGATCAAAGAGTAAATATTAAAAATTCCTTGTGAGGCCAAGATGCCGGCAGTAAAAAGAAGTGAATCTCCAGGAAAGAAGAACCCAAAGAATAAACCTGTCTCCGCAAAGATTATAAAAATGATTCCTATTAGACCAACCGTTGTGATTAAAAATACTGGATCAAGCATAAAATTATCTTACCTTACTTCCGACTCCGACTTCTACTTCTGGCGTTAGAAATACTGGTCTGCCATCAATTCCATCTACAGCCATAAGCATGCCATTACTTTCAAATCCTTTTATTGTTCGGGGTTCAAGATTTACTATATATAAAACTTGTTTGCCTACAAGACTTTCATAATCTGGATAAAATTCGTGAAGACCAGAAACAATCTGGCGAAGTTTTGGCTTACCTTCAAGATCTATTTCATTGAAATCTATCTGGCAGCACAGAAGCTTGTCCGTCTCTGGCACAGGAACAACTTCTCGTATAGTTCCAAGTCTTATATCCATCTTTTTAAATTCTTCGTATTTTATATATTCCATAAAATTTTAATTATTTTTCTTATCTAAATACCTTTGTAATATTAATGCCGCGGCAGAAGCATCTGCGGGAGCTTGTTTTGTTTTTCCAACTTTTTTTGCATTGTTTACTTCTTTTCCTCCTCTTCCACGAGCTTCAGTCGTCGTCATAAATTCTTTCTGGAAATAAACTGGCAGATCGAGTTCCGCTTCGATATTTCTTTTGAATTCTTCAATGCTTCCCATTATTTTATTTGGTTGCCCTGAGAGGTCGTGTGACTCTCCTAGTACGATAGCCCCTATCTCGTCCGTTCCGCAAATATTGTGAATCGCGTCTACGAGCTCCATATTGTTTGGAATTATTTTATAAGGAAAAGCAAAGCTTCCATCTTCATCTGAGATTGCTAATCCTACCCTTTTTGATCCATAATCTATCCCTAAATGCTTCATGCAAATATAATACCATATTGTCATAAAAAATGATTATTGGTACAATATAGGTATGGAAACATTTTTACAAAACAATACATGGCTTCTCGTTTTTTCTATGCTTTGGGTTCTTCCTTGGAAGGGTTATGCTCTCTGGACTGCATCACAAAAAAGGAGTAAGAGGTGGTTCATAGTTCTCCTTATCGTAAACTCCTTCGCAATATTAGATATCATATATATATTCTATTTTGCAAAGAAAACTCCAAAGGATATAGTGAATGTCTTCAAATCAAAACTTTAATTTAAAATACCCCGTATGGGGTATTTTTTGTTCCGGGCAGTGTGGTTAGCTGTTGGAACCAAATTATTAGAAAATAAAGATTAATTCACTATAAATTTTTTTTCAGGAAAATCATTTTTAAGAATCTCAACAACTTTTTCCTTGTCAGCTATTCCATAATTATCTGATTTTCCAGAAATAACAACTGATCCATCATCTTTTAGTTCCATATATCCTCCGCCAGCAACATTAATATTTAAGAAAAAATCAGGGGCAGGCAATAAGTTTACTTTATCCAGAGCTTCTGTCCACACCTCTTCCTCTTTAATAATCTTTATTACTTTTTTGATATATTTATCAACTTCGTACAATTCCTCTTCCAGAAACTTAGCCTTTTCGTTTGTTATATCTCTTGTATTTTTATTGCTGGTAAAATTTTCTACTATATCTTTATGATACGCAAATGGGCCACCACCCAAAACACCATCTGTCGGTCTAGCAATAACGGCAAAACTCAAAGAATCCTCATCAAAAAGATAACCTTGATTATTATTATAATCAAATGTTAATAATGATTCTTTTAATATATCACTGGCTTCTTTATAATCAAGCGTTTCCTTTATTCTCTTATATGCAGTGCTTCTTTCTTCATTAAGCTTTGACCAATATTCTATAAATTCTTCTAATAACTCTTTGCCAAACATTCTTTCTGTTTTATAAGTTTCTAATAAAACATACTTATTATCCTCTCCGGGTTTTAAAATGATATCTGAATGTGGTGCTTTAAGCACCTCAATATTCGGGTTGTTTTCAAATACTTTTTCCCTTAAACTAGAAACAATTCTCGGCATTATGTATTTATTTTGTACCTTTGATTTTACAAGATTAAGATTTTTTTTATCACTAATTAATTCCTGATTATATAAATACTTATTTATCATCCATTGTGATATTTTGATATCCCTGGCTTTATCATATTTCGACTCATCAAATTTATTTCTACTTTTTCCATCTTTCTCGTTCATTAATCTTTTTCTAGCTTCATCAAAACCAGATTCTTTAATGACTTCACGTAATTCATCAGCCAAATCATTACGATATTCTTTGTGATCTATTTTTTTATTTATGTTAAATCCTTCATTCATATTTTAGTTAAATTATTTTTAATAATTCTTTCATAAAAAGCCGTATTTATTGGTAATTATCAGATACTTTTTATTATACCAGAAGTTCCATAATCCTGACAGGTGCCAAAACTAAACCTTGTACCTAACAAGAACCGTTCTTTTTAGGTATATAGAGTATTTTTGTTAAAATAACAAAACTTGAAAAAATAAAGGTTTTGTTTTTATAATTAACTACATTTGTGGTATACTGGACTAGTGGCTGAGAGATATAAAAGAAAACCAAACACTGAGTGTTTTATGTGCAAATCCCCTATCTATAGAAGACCAGCAGAAATTGAAAAGAACTGCGGCAGAGTTTTTTGTGGCATTCAATGCTATGGTTTATCTTCAAGAAAAGAAATCCCTTGTGTGATTTGTGGTAAATTAATTTTAGCTGGCTTAAATAAAAAGACTTGCAGCAGGAGTTGCTCAAATAAATATAGGACTGGTATAAAATACAAGATTGGAAGACCTAAGGATATCGCAAGAACATTCCGAATATTAAAATTAAGGTTGATGGAAGAAAGAGGAAAAAGTTGTGAAAAATGTGGTTATAATAAATATGAGATATTACAAATCCATCATAAAAATAAGAACAGAAATGATAATAGAATTGAAAATTTAGAAATTATTTGCCCAAACTGTCATTATGAAGAGCATTATTTAGAAAATAGCTGGTTAAATAATAACCTTGAAAAATAATCATAAAAATGTTATGCTCAAGGTCAATTCATTAAAAAATTTGTTTCTAGCGCGGAGAGATGGCTGAGAGGTTGAAGGCACTTGTCTTGAAAACAAGAGACCGTTTACGCGGTCCGCGAGTTCGAATCTCGCTCTCTCCGCATTGGAAATAAAATAATAAAGCATTTATACCTATGAAAACCTCTGTCGTAATTATCTCTCATAATGAAGAAAAATACATCAAGGAATGTATTGAGTCTATTTTAAACCAAACAGAAAAAGCTAGTGAGATTATTTTAATTGCCCATAATTGCGAAGATAATACTATTTCTATAGCAAAAGAATACCCAGAAGTAAACACTATTAAATATAATGGACCAAAGGGAATTATTTATGCAAGAATAGAGGGTTTATCACATGTCACTGGTGATATTATTCTCTGTATTGATGGTGACTCTGTAGCATATAAAAATTGGGTTGAGGAAATGGTTAAAATTTTAAATTTAAATAATATTTTGGTAAGTTCATGGACTAAATTTAAAGGTACATTGTTTGGAAAAGTCTCTAACATATTTAATAAATATTTATGCAAAACAAAAGACTTGAAAGCTACTAGTTGGGTCTGGGGTACTAGTTTTGGATTTTGGAGTAAAGATATAGAACAAGTAAGGTCTATCTTTAAAGAAAGTGAATTTTTGATGCAAAAATTAAATTTATCAAAAATTTGTGATGATTTTTGGCTAGCTTTATTTATGTTAAAAAATGGAAATATAGAAGTTACAAACAAAACTCATGTAACACAAAATCAAAAAGAAAAAAACTCTATGCAAGCGATCTCCCGAAATTTTGAAAATCATAGAAATGGAAGTATTATAAAGAAATTCTTTCAAAAGAATTACTAAATGATATAATACTCATATGGCTAAATATAATGCGACAACAGAAGACAATAAATGCATATTTTGTGAGATAGTGGCTGGGCGCCTCCCCTCTTATGTATTCTGGGAAGATAAAAATTATATGGCGTTTCTTGCTATTGATCCAAACACAGAAGGATTCTCGGCTGTAATTCCCAAAAAACATTTTGATGCAAACCCATTAATATTACCAGACAAGGAATTAAAAAATTTGATTATAGCTGCAAAAAAGTCAGCTATAGTACTAGAGAATTATTTCAAAGATGTCGGCCGAGTGGGTTTTATAATAGAAGGTCTTGGAATAAATCATATGCATGTAAAGCTTTCCCCAATGCACGGAACGAGGCATATGAAAAATGGTGTATGGAAGCAGTTTCTTTCCAATCATAAAAATCTTCCTTGGTATGAAAAGTATGATGGATTCATTTCTTCTGTCGGCGGGCCAATGGCCGACTTTGATAAACTGAAAATTTTAGCAAATAAAATAAAAAAATCAATAAAATAAATGATTAAAAATAAAAAATACGAAGAATCAATAAAGTTACACAAGAAGCATGGTGGTAAATTGGAAGTAGTAAGTAAGGTTCCACTAAAGAATAAAAATGATTTGTCCCTTGCTTATACTCCAGGAGTAGCTGGGGTATGTCTTGCTATAGCCAAAAATCCAAAACTAGCACGGGAATTAACTATAAAGAAAAATACTGTAGCTATCGTTTCTGATGGCTCAGCAATATTAGGACTTGGAAATTTGGGGCCCTTGGCCGCCATCCCAGTCATGGAAGGCAAGGCTGCAATTTTTAAAAATTTTGGAGGAGTTGATGCCTTCCCTATTTGTGTAGATACACAAGACACAGAAGAGATTATAAAATTGGTTAAGCAAATCGCTCCAGTTTTCGGGGGAATAAACTTAGAAGATATTTCTGCTCCAAGATGTTTTGAAGTAGAAGAGAGATTGCGCCGCGAACTTGATATTCCAGTAATGCATGATGATCAGTGGGGGGCTGCAACAGTTGGACTCGCAGCTCTCATTAATGCTCTTAAACTAGCCAAGCTTAAAAAGGAAAATGTGAAGGTGGTTGTGGCTGGTGTCGGGGCAGCTGGTGTTGCAACAGGCAGGCTTTTACATACATATGGAATTACCAATACCATCTTTTGTGACAGCAAGGGAATTATAAATAAAAAAAGGACAGATTTAACTAAAGAAAAGAAAGAGTTACTAAAGGGTAGTACATTAAAAGAAAGGACTGGCACACTAGCGGATGCATTGATTGACATGGATGTCTTTATTGGATTATCAAAGCCAGGAACTCTCACGGAAGAAATGATTAAAAGTATGGGGCCAAAGCCTATCTTGTTTACTCTCGCAAATCCTACTCCTGAGATAATGCCTGAAGCTGCCCACAAGGCAGGAGCTTTCATAGTAGCTACAGGACGATCAGATTATCCAAATCAAATAAATAACTCTCTAGTCTTCCCTAATGCTTTCAAGGCAATGCTTGATTATCAAATTCCTCAATTTAAAAATGAAATATTTACCACCATTGCAGTAGCCTTAGCAAATGTTGTAAAAAAGCCAAATAAAGAAAATATCATCCCTAGTATGTTTGATAAAAAGGCGGGAATAGCTGTTTATAAAGCTGTCGCTTCTTTGGTAAAAAAATAGAAAGTGATACAATATATACTATATGGAAGAAATAATTTTAAATAAAATCGAGTGGCAAGCACCTGAATACAAACATGAAGAGAAAAGCGTGGATTTCTTTTGGACAATCGGAGTAATAGCCCTTATTATGTTTGTGATTGCCGTTTGGCAACAAAATTATGTATTTGCTATTTTTATTCTTGTCTCTGCTCTATCTCTCTTTCTTTTCTCTATTCGTCCCCCACAAGTAATGACTTTTGTAATAGAAACTTCGGGACTTTCTTTAGGTAAAGATAAATACGAATGGAAAAAAATTAAAGGCTTCCATATTAAAAAGGAGTCCGACAAAGCTGTACTTCTAGTAGAGATCAATAAATATCTCCTTCCTGTTTACACTATTCCCCTACCACTTGATATAGCTGATCAAGTTCGAGAATCTTTAACCAAAGTCATCCCCAACATAGAACTCGAAGAATCTAAATCCATGAAGTTCATGGAGAAGTTAGGATTTTAGCTTGCTAATACATATATAATAGTGTAAATTGTTACGGTACACATGGATGGTCCCGTCGTTCAATGGATAGGACGCAACTTTGCGGAAGTTGCGATGCAGGTTCGATTCCTGCCGGGACCACAATAGAAAAAGCCTCACTCGTTGAGGCTTTTTCTATTGTGGTCCCGAGCAAGCCAACTGCTTGGCTTGCGTGCAGGAAGCGAAAGACTTTTCGTTCTCTGGTGTTAGCCAGAGCGAAAAGTACCTGACGATGTAATCGTCGATAAGCGTACTCGCGGTCCTGCTAAGAATTTTATGCTATAATACTCTCATAGTCGGTTTATTATAAATTAAACATTTTAAATTACATGGAAATTGAAGAAAAAGGAGGTTGTTGTGAAGGTAAAGGAAAGTGCGACCACGGTATGGGTAATTGTTGTCACAATTGGAAGAAATGCCACATGATGAGAAGAATAATAATGATTATAGTTATAATTATTGCTTTCTGCCTAGGTACACAATGGGGTGAAATGAAGGGAGAATCTAGAAATGGTAACCGTTTTGAAAGAGGGGGTATGATGAATTGGAGTTACAATAATTCTAATAATGATCAGGTCAAATCACCATTAAAAGCAACGGGTTCTGTGACAGTAGACGTAAAAGCACCAGTAGCTGCTCCTACGCCCGCACAATAAATTTAAATAAATAAAAATCTCCCCGCTATATTAGCGGGGAGATTTTTATTTATTTTGTGATTCGAGATAGTTGAGATTTCTTACGAGATGCTGTGTTTTTCTTTATGACTCCTCTCTTTGCTGCCTTGTCGATAACACTATAAGCTTCTGGAAGTAATTTCTTAGCTTCTACTTTGTTTTTTTCTTTTACTAACTTCTCAATTTTCTTAACTGATTCTTTAATGTTCTTCTTGTTGCGATCATTCATCGCTTTCTTGACGAGAGATCCTCTTAAAGCCTTTTTTGCTGATTTTGTAATTGGCATTGTTTTGTTTAGTTAAATTTTATTAATGATTGTTGACTGAGACATTACAACAATACCAGAAATAGCCGAAAAGAGCAATATTTGCTATTATTTAAGCATGATCGCTTATTTAGAGGGTGAAATTATACACCTTACAGACAAATTCATAATTATAAATACTCTGAATGTGGGTTACAGGGTGTCTGTGACGCCACAAACAATATCCTTATGTACTTTGGGGAAAAAGACGTCTTTATTTATATATACAGCTGTCCGAGAAAATTCTATTGATCTTTATGGTTTTAAAGATATAAATGAACTATCTTTCTTTGAGCTTTTGCTGGATGTTTCAGGAATTGGTCCAAAGGGTGCTCTTGGTATTATTGCCCTTGCCCCTGTTGAGACTATCAAGAGAGCTATCGCTACAGGTGATGTAGGATATTTGAATAAAGTTTCAGGTATTGGTAAAAAGACTGCCGAGAAAATTATTATTGAGTTAAGAGATAAATTAAAGGATTACAAAAATGATACCGATACTAAGGCGACACTACGCGACGAAAGCGACATATTAGAGGCACTCAAGTCTCTCGGATATTCACAAAACGAAGCCCGTGATTCTCTTCATGAAGTTCCATCTACGGTCATTGGCACAAATGCTCGAATCAAAGAAGCTCTTAAAATTTTAGGAAAAAGATAATATGCCTGAATTACCAGAAGTTACAACAACAGTAAATGGTTTGAGGAAAGCCTTGAAGGGTCTTTCTTTTGGCGTTGTTTGGACGGACTTGGCAAAAGATAATCCTATAAAGCAATTTGCGGGTACTATTAAAGATAAGGTCTTCTTTGAAAGATTTAAAAGAGATGTTAAAAATCAAAAAGTAGCAAGTGTTGAAAGACGAGCAAAAAACATCCTTATAAATCTCTCAAATGGAAAAACAATATTAATACACCTAAAAATGACAGGACACATCATCGTGGGTAAATATATTTTTAATAAAAAGGAAGATAAATGGATGCCTGATATAAATGAGAGGAAAGAACTCCACGATCCATACAACAGGTTTATCCATGCGCTCTTCCCTCTTTCAGATGGAAGGTCTATGGTTTTCTGCGACTCACGTAAGTTCGGAAAAATTACATTGATAGATACAAAGAATGCGATGGGAACAATTCATTTGAAAAATATTGGCCCCGAACCACTAGAGAAAAGTTTTGATCTTAAAAAGTTTAAAAATCAAATATTATTAAGACCTAATAAAAATATAAAGACTGTTTTAATGGATCAGTCTGCCATAGCTGGTATTGGGAACATTTATTCGGATGAAATACTATGGCTTTCTAGTATTAGTCCTGAGTCTAGAACAAGTAAAGTACCAGATAATTACCTAGAATTAGCTTTTAAATCAATGAAGGAAATTTTGAATAAAGGAATATATTTTGGTGGTGATTCTATGTCCGATTATCGAGATATAGATGGCAAAAAGGGTAATTTTCAGAACCATCATAATGTCTATCAGAAAAATAAAGAACCTTGTGGTAAAAAGGGTTGCAAGGGTGTTATAATGAGGAAAGTATTAGATGGGCGCAGTGCACATTTTTGTAGTGTTCATCAGAAATTATTTAAATAATAAGAGCTACGCAAATTATATTCTAAAAAAGGTCCTCGGACGAGGGGGACGGGAGCCGGTGCCAGACCATTTTTTATAAAATAATTTGCTTCGCTTAAATTCTATGGCAGAAAAACCAAAAGGTAAAAAGGATGATAAAAAGAAAAAACCAGCACCAAAGCATCATGGTGGTGGAATGAGTTTTGGGGTTGAGATTATAATATTTCTAGTTGTTTTATTTATAGCTTGGATGATGCTTGGAAAACGTACAGGAAATACCGACAGGCCTTTTATCCAACAAACTGAGACGACTAATTTTATCTCCCCTCAATAATTATCTTAAAATTCTAAATAAGGCGACGCCACAAGCAACGGAGACGTTGAGTGATTCTTTCTTGCCATGCATTGGTATTTCTACTATTTTGTCACATTTTTTAAGAATATTTTTATCAAGCCCATTAACCTCCTCTCCTAATATAAAAGCCAGTTTTGCGGGCTTTTTATATTTACGATAGTCGATAGATTTTTCGTCCTGCTCTAGGGCTATAATTTCGTATTTTTCTTTTTTGAGAATATTTATTAATGGCAGAAGTTTTTCTTTGTATTCCCATGGTGTCCAAGTCTCGGCTCCTAGTGCACTCTTCGCTATGTCCTTCTGTATTCTTCCGAATTGATCCGTTGGTCTCGGTGTGCACCCTACCAAATATATTTTATCTATCCCTACTGCATCGGCTGTCCTAAAAATTGCTCCGACGTTTACTGCCGAACGAATATTGGGGAGGATTAGGATATTGGAGGATGTTTTGTTTATTTTCATATTATTTTTTCTATATCAGCAATAATTGCCATATGGTCACTGATACCATCTTGTAGTCTGACATTTGAAGCTTTGTAAGTAGGTGTTGTAAAAAGGCCATCAACCATAAACTGAATACCTTTCACTCGATGTAAATTTTGATCAATACTTGTTTTGTATTCCAGGGGAATATTGTCTTTATAATTTTCATTTATAATAGCAAAGGACTGGTGCCCTCGAGGAGCATTCATATCTCCACACAAAACTAATTCACCAAGATTCTTAAGCTTAGAAAGCATAGAATTTATAATTTCGATCTGATACGGAGTCACCTCTCCTTTGTGAGTCACAGGTAGTTGGGTTGTAACAAATTTAAACAAGGCTCCATTATCATCTTTAGTTTCTACCCAAATTAAAGTTTTGTTCTTTTGAAATTTTTCGTCAGATGTATATTCATCATAAGATTTTAATATATTTTCTTTTTGACCTTCATAGAAAATGAATCCTGAATGGATGATATTCTTTGTAAAAATTGCTACCCCGTGCCTTTTCTTGTTTAATTCCATGATAACATCATAAGTTTTTATTGAGCTAACATGATGACAACAGTAATCAAATGGCTGAAAAACTCCTTCAAAAGCTAACTCTTTTTTATAAAATTCAAATTCTTCTTCCAATAATTCTTGCATACAAATAACATCCGCCTTTTCTTCCTTAAGAAATTCTGTGACTGTTTTTGTATGTTTATTGGCTTCTATGTTTATAGATATTAGTTTCATATTATTTAATTATTATAACCTCCTTTAACAATTCAGGAAATTCTTCGGTTCCCATATGTTTTAAAATATAGTGTCCATGATCTTTAAGATTAATTATCTTACCACCAAGCTTATCATGATACATTATTAATCCTTTTTTACCATCTTCTGCTTCATTATTTGAAGTAAACATAGTTATTTCATCTATTCGTGATTTTATAGTCTCATCTATTGGGTAAGCATAAAAATCAATATCAGCACCATTTCTTTCCTCATTTGGGATCTTCCAAGGAGCTACAAGAATTAACTTTTTGATTTTTTGTTTTGATTCACCTAACCATTTAACAAGAAATGAACAACCACAACTATGCCCAATTAAAACAGTATTTTCATTAACTTCATATTTTTCAAACTCTTTTTTAAAATCTTCATAAATTGGTCTCCAGGGGTTTGGCATTAATGGAATCTCCGTTTTAATACCTCTTGATATTAACTCTCTTTTAATCCAAGGAATCCAGTGTTTATCATATGTTCTTGTTTCTGGATTCATGGCCTTTTCTTTATCTGAAGGACATCCATGAATTACTATACAATTTAATTTGTTTTTCATATATTAATTTAAATTAATTCCTAAGCTTTTAATATATTCAGTGAATAAGTTACTATCTGTGTAAAGATAGCCATTAATACCAACGTCTCTAGCCCCATCAATATTAGTTTTACTGTCATCAATAAACAATGACTCTTCTGGTTTAGAACCTATCTTATTAAGAGTATATAAATATATATCCGGATTGGGTTTAATCATTTTAATATGAGCAGAGATTATAATATGATCAAAAAGACCTTTAAACTCTGGATAAGTTGAGTATATTTTTCTTTCAAAAACAGAAGCATTGGCATTCGAAAGAAGGATTGTTTTAAATCCTTTTTCTTTTAATTTTTTTATTATATCAGCTAGTTTAGTATCCAGTTTAAGATAACTATCAATATCTTTGCGCAATTCTTCTTTGGTTGAATTAATGCCATCATACTTCATAAAGTAATCAATAACATCATCCTCCGAAGCGTTTCCTAAATCAACTTCTTTGAGAAAAGACTGAAGATTATTATCAATAAGTCCATACTTTAATCTATTTTCTTTATACCAACCATTGATCAATGGGTCAAGAATAACCCCAAAACAGTCAAATATAAATGTGTTAATTTTAGTCTCCATAAAATTATTTAATCCAATCTATCTTAGTAATTGATGCATTTTTGTAAGCTGGTAAATCATAGAAAAGTTTAGCATCTATGCTTTTTTTAAATGTCTCTAATACTCTGCCGACTCCTGCGTGACTAGACAATAAAATGTTTTTTGTCGATTTAGATAACTCACTAATACAAGTATAAACACGATTACTAAACATTTTAGGATCCTCTGCGTTTTCTGCTTCAACTAAAATACTAGAGGAAATTGTGTGCCAAGGGGTTCCTGTAAGACTCCCCATATCATATTCGGTAATACGTTTTTCAATAATTATTTTTGATACGTCGAATCCTATCTCCTTAGCAATAATTTCTGCTGTCTCATACGCCCTTTTAAGTGGAGAAGAATAAATTACATCAATCTTAAGCCCTTCTTTGATTATTTCTTGTGCTGTTGCTTTTGCTTGCTCTCTCCCGTTACTCGTAAGCAATGAGTCATCTCTTTGTCCTGCAAATACCTTTCTTTCATTTGCCTCACTCTCTCCATGTCTTACAAAATATATCATATTTCCATTATAACATGCTGCTATGGTTTTAAAATGCTGTTGATTTTATTGCATAAATATGGTACTTTAATAGAGTTAATATCCGCTCGTAGCTCAGTCGGTAGAGCAGCTCCCTTTTAAGGAGATGGTCGTAGGTTCGATTCCTACCGAGCGGACAATGCAGTTGATTTTATAATAGTAGGAAATCCTTTTGATTCATAAGGATTTTCTCTATTTGGCTTTTTGTAAAATGCTTGTTCTAACTTCAAAAGTTCAGCAAAAAGTAGGGACGGATAGGATTTTATTATAACTTCATCTTTTATCTCAAATTTCTCCCAAAAGAAAGCTAAAAGATGTCTTTTTAAGTTATGTGGTGCCTTTGAATAGGTATCATAAATATTCCTTGAAAGGTTTAATACCTCTTGGGCGACATCCATATTTATTCTTCTTTCCTTTTCAAGTTCAATAGTTCTTTTATTGAGATTTTCTAATTCTTCATTTATATCTTCTTTTATCCTTCTAAAATCATCATCTGTAATTACATTAGCTAAAAGCTTATCTTCTGCTGACTTTCTTTTAAGTTCAAAAACCGTCTTTTGATTTATAAGTGATTTTCTTTTATCTTCATAAAGCTTTCTTCTTTCATAAAATACACTTTTAACCTTTTCAATGACTAGGTCAATAAATTTCTGACTAAACTCAATCTCTTTAAATTTATCTTCAATCATACTTTCTAATTTATTAACCTCTACATATTTTCCACAACCATTTCTATTAGTGCAGTGATAATATCCTATTTTTTTGTTTAAATGATATTCTGCTGTATATCTACATTGGTGAGTATGACACCTAAGAAAACCACTTAATAGCCATTGATATTTTCTTCTCCTACAAAGATGTCCATTTTTCATCGTTAATAATCTTTGAACTGAATAAAATAAATCTTTCTCTATTAAGTGTTCATGTTTCCCTTCTTTTAAACGAACCTTACCCCAATTAACTTCTCCAATATAAAAAGGATTTCTAAGAACATCATATAATCTACTGTAAGATAACTTTTTTCCATATTTAGTTCTTAGCCCTTTTTCATACAAGATATCTGTAATATCAAAGACACTAAAATTTCCTGTGGCACAAAGCTCAAATCCTTTTTTAACAAGAGGTGCTACTTCTGGGTCTTTTACTACTATTTTCTGACCAGCCCTTTCAACTGTTGGGTCTGGTCTTGTTATGTTCTTATATCCAAGTGGAGCAAGTGCAGGAAAATATCCCAACCTAGCTTTTCCTTCCATTGTCATTGTTACTTTATCGGAAGTTATATCTCTTTGATATTGATTTACAATAGCAAACATTGAGTCCATCATTTTTGAGCCTGCAGAATCATCTAAGTTTGGTAATTGTATAAAAAACAACTCAACATCATTATTGCGAAACAATGCTCTCAAATAAAGGTAATTCTCTGTATTACGAGCAATTCTATCACTATGAACAGTAAATACAGCATCAATTTTCTTCTCAATTGAGAGTTTCATTAATTGTTGCATTCCTGCTCTTTTCAAACTTCCACCACTTTTACCCTCATCTTTGATTATTGCCAAGATAGAATAGCCTGCTTGTTCGGCTTTTTCTTTACATAATCTTTCTTGTTCTTCAATAGACAAGCCTTTATCTGCTTGGTCTTGAGTGCTTACCCTACAATAAATTACTGCTATTTTTTTCTTTATTTCTTCTTTTTCTTTGTTCATATAATTATTATATTGATTATCATATCTTTAGTTATTTTCATCAACCCGAGTTATGACTCCACCTTCTTTAAGACAAAAAGAGTGTTTATTGTGAGCACCAGTATGTTTAACAATAATACCTAACACCTCTAATGTTTTTAATGTTTTATTAATTATATTAGGTGTATAGTTTTCCAAGAGAATATCAGTTAATTCCTGTTTAGATTTTTCATTATTATCCTTTAGTATTTCAACTATACTTAATTTTGCTTCCTCTATTTCTGATTCATCTGAATCGAAATCCCCACTAAAATTAAAAGCCATTGAATTTTTTTCTTTACTTGAACAAATTTTTATTTTGAAAGGGTTAATGGCTTCATCTTGTCTTAACTTTGCTTGGCTAATTCCAATACTTTTTTCATCTTGTGTTTTAGAAATTTGTAACAAGCAATCAATACCTGCGAATATATCAGAAGAACCACGAATACTATTAGTGGTGCTTTGTGTTCGGGTTCCTTCTTTTCGGTTGTGATGAATAAAAATAACCGTTACACCCTTGTTTGTAATTTTTCTAAAAGCATTCATTACTTTAGCTATGTCTTTTGAGCTATTTTCATCCCCAGAATGAATTCGGACAAGGGAGTCAAAAATAACTAAATCAATACCAAGATTATCTATTACTTTAACTAAAGATTTATAATCCTTCTCTTTATCAATTAGAAAATCTTCTGCTCTCGAAAAATAAAATATTGGTAAATTCTGAATGCCTAATAAATTCAATCTTTTTTGTATGTGGCGAAGGTGATTTTCTTTATCCAAAAATAAAACATTCCCTCGGTTTGTTTTAAATTGACCTAAAAAATTTGATCCTTGAGCAACACATTTTGCTATCTCTAATGTTAACCATGTTTTATAACTTCCCGGGACTCCAGTTATTGCTGTTATTGATTGCTCTGGAATTAATTTATCAACCACCCATAACTCCGGACCAAAATCTTTATTTATTATTTGATCCGCTGTTACCACATATATATTATCTTGTTGTTTTAACTCAACTAATACTCCTTTTATTTCTTCATCCATAAATTGATTTATGATTTCTCATAAATGGAATCATCCTCTCTAGAAGATTCTTTGTCTTCTAGAGAGAAAATAATTATTTCAGCAAACATTTTAACTGCAGTATCAATGATGCTTGAATCATTATTGTTTATCTTTTTAATATTCCCTACGACTGTTGGTTTTGATTCCATTCCCCAACAATATGATAAAAAATGGAATAAAAATAGTTTTAAGTATGTAAGGGTAAAATTAAAATAAGCCTTACAAATAGGCTTTGTTTTATATAAATTAACAGCAACTTATGGTTAAGTAGAAATAATGATTATTTAAATAAATTCGATACCAAATTTACTATCTATTTCATAACCGGAATTACCATCATTAACTATTAAGTCATCAGATAGATTTAATCTATTTTTTAACACATTATTTAACTCTGTAATTTCACCACTAAGATTTTGTAGTGTAGTGGTGTTAGCTAGTGAATTTCCACTAATTTTAGGATTTTTGTAAATTTTAATTAAATAATTAAGACGTTTATTTACCCCACGAGTTCTACGAAACGCATATTTAAATTTATTATTTTCTTTAAAGATAATTTCTTTTCTTTTCTCATCTATTTGTAAGATAATTTTTACCTCCCTCTTTTTATTTTCTAAATTATAAATTTTTTGAATATATTCAAGCTTTTTTCTTATTTCGGCTAAAATTTCTTTTGCAAATTTTGAAGTAAAATTATCATCATCAAGTTGATCATATTTCCCTAAATAATCTACTGTGGGGATATTATCAATTTCATCGAAAAAAGAAATTTCTATTTTATTTCTTTTTTCTTTTATAAAAAATTGTTGGACTCTTTTTATCCATTGGTGGTATTCTCCCGCAAGATTTGCATATACAAATTTATATGGGGAAGGAAGCATATCGGGGCTATTGATAATTGATTGGGCTTTGGATGTTAATTCTAACCCCTTTTTTATAAGTTTTTCATATGTTTTCATTTTATTCTTAGTTTTTAGTTTTTACCCCTATATATAGATAAAAAACTAAAAACTGGCTTATAGTTCCTATTTTACACTAAAATTGGTATAATTACAGCATAATTTAATATATAGAAAGTAGCCTAAACTCTTAGAAATAAGGGCATGGCGAAGAAATCTCGTCGGAGTCAACAAACCTATCATATAGGGTTTACTCTGACGAGTCGTATCTGGAAACGGATATGGAGAGCCTCGGCTCTCACCTATGTGGTAGGTTTTTTGTATCTCTACCACATCATTATTTTTTAATCTATCTAAATATATGTCTAAAATATTAGCTTGCACACAATGTGGTTATATAGGGAAAACAGAAACAGCGATAAAAGGAAACATGGGAGTAGAAATAGTTTTATGGTTACTCTTTATCATTCCAGGTTTAATTTATTCAGTATGGAGGTCCTCTTCTAGATATGAAGTTTGCCCAAAATGTAAAAATTCAAATATGATTCCATTGGATTCGCCAAAAGCTCAAAAAATGGTTAAGGAAGAATTACCTCAAGAAGAAATTGATAAGATAAATAAAAAACAAGAGGAAGAGAAAAAGGAAGAAATAAAAATAAGGAAAAGAGTAATGATTGGTCTTGGTATTTTTTTAGTTTTTGCACTATTAATCGTTATTCTTTCTAAGCTTGCCTACTGATAGATAATTTAAGTATCTATTTTTTACCATTTGATTATTTGTTATAACTAACCGTATTTGTGTGAACTATTGTTATATCTATGCCAGTAACCTCATTTTCTGGGTCAATATTAAGTGATCCTCGAGCTTTGCCCTCATCTCTATCAAATACTTCGGCAATACCCTTAATGGCTTCTCTGTCGGGAGCTTTAGTTGCTATCTTTAATAAATTAGAAATAATAGCCTCAGCATAAGTAATATATTTGCCATCAATTTCTATATCACTCTGTTTTTCAAGTGCTTGTCTAAGTAATGTAGATAAGTGCTTCTTTCCTTTTGGTGCTCCGTTAGGATTTAAAGATTTAGAACCAGGAAGAATTTTTCCAAACTCATCTCTTAAAACACCAGTATTAACTGGAGGTTGCCCAGTTATTGTGTTTTGTTCATTGTTAAGTTTTTCTGTATCTTTTGTCATTAATATCTTAATTATAAATTATCTTTAAAAATGTTACCCGTCCTAAACATGTCACTTGCTATGATTCTCGCAAAACATCGCTTGTCTTGCTCATATTTCTTAATATCGATGGTTTCTGTATGGTCTGCTGTTTTTGCTGTGTAAATCGCAGTATCTTCGCATATACTCGCTATTTTACAGTATGGTTTAGCTTAATATCGCAATTTGACTAAAAACTAACACTATGTTAGTATGGTCGGACATAGAGATATTTAGGGATATCCGCAATTATGGTCTTTTTTTATTAAAAGGGTTATAATTATAAAATAATGAAAAGGTCGGTCTATTTATGGAAATTATTATTTAATTTAAAACTTGAGGAGTTTTTCTTATTTTCATTTTTAAATAAGAGACATTGCCCAACTTTTAAGTTGGTGAAATAAAAACACAAAACACTCCTTTCGGAGTGAATTGTGTTAAAAAACTTACGACAGTTTTTTGAAAACGCTTTTCTTAACAGAAGAGCGTTTTCTGTTGCCCATAAGGAACTTAATCCAGTTCCCGTTCCAATGCTGACATAGCATGTAGCCATCATCGGTTGGAAAACATCGTTGAAACTTTGACATAAATGTCTTTCTTCTATGACCTGTTTAATCTTAGTGTATGTTCTTTCTTATCAATTCATAGAAATAATTGATAAGCCATTTCTGTGTCGGTCTTTTCCACAAAAGGAAAAACTTCTAAAACTTATGCCACTTAATTTTAGAAAAAACTAATAATCAAAATTATTGATTATTTATCAAATCATTAAGTGATTTGATACCATTTTCTTTTAGGTATGTTCCTAGGTGTGTATCACCTCTAACCCCTAAATCTATATGGTATTTATTTTCTATAGTCTCAATGTGAGTGTCATCACGTTTATCACGTAGCTGACCATCATCATTACGAGTTCTATATCCTTTCATACCCTTTGCGTCTTGTGCCATATTTTTTTGTCAAAAAACATTACTCCCATTCCGACTGAATAGTGAGACAATACAAAAAATAAACCTTTTTTGAGAGGTTCAGTATTGTCTGCTTACTATCCAAGATGTTTTAGATTTTAACCACGCAATACTCTAACCTCGTTACGTTTATTGTCTCATCAATCAGTGACTGATGTGTTTACAAGTTAGAGAACAAAAAAACCCGTACCAAGTTCTTAGCGTAGGGCGCGACACCTTTCGGTGGTTTGCCTTTCGGCGTTGATCCTTTTAGACCTACGCCAAGAACTTGAAACAGGTTTTAGACTGTTCGGTGCCGCATTTATGAGGGGGATCAGCCCTATTTATAATGTACTGAGTATATTTTAGCAAAGTCCCAAAAACAATGCAACCTCATTCACATACTTTTATATTATAGCATTTTTGAAGATGGAAGTCAAGTGATTTGTTATTTTTAGAAGGGTTAATTACAATTTAGTGCCTTCCTCCACCCTGCACTAATAGCTTCTTGTTCTGTACAGAACCATTTTTCTCCCTTACTTTCATCTATAACAGTTTTTGTATATGATCCACAACCAATCATGTGGTAGATTTTTTCTTTAGTAGAACCGATGTTACCTTTTATAGTACATGAACCTGTTGCCCCAGTTGCTGGAGCTGTCTCAGGAACTGTAACTGTCGCTGTGGTAGTTGTATTACCATTACAAGTATTAGTAGCCCAAAAACCTAATTTGTTTGTTTGAGCAGACTTTTGTGCTGCCTTAAATTCTGTTTGATATTTATATGGGGTACCGTAAGTATATTCGTGAGCATATCCTTGTTCAATCATGTATTTATTATAGAAGAGACCACTCTCAAGATAGATATAACCAAGAGAACGATTGTATTTATCATATGTTCCCTGTGATGAATCTATCTCTACTCTTACTTTCTTTCCTGTAAGTAACTCCTTTGCTTTATTTGAAGCCTCTACTCCAAAACATTGAACATCCTTTCTAGGATCTACAGTTTCGGGTGTATCTAGTCCTATAAGTCTAAATGTTTGTATCTTCCCATCAATGTTTATTTTAACTGTATCTCCATCTACGACTGATGATACTGGGTAGTATATATACTGAGCTGTAGTAGTTTTTGTATCTGTTGCATTTAATACTTGTGTTGTTGTTACCGCTACTGTTGTTTGTGTATCGGGGATAGCTTTCTCTGTTGTTGGAACTGATTCATTAGTTGCTACAACTAGAGTATTTTGTTTAGTATCTTTAACTGAACTTGGTTCTGGTGTTGGAGCTATAACACCAATGATAATAAATAGAGCAAATATTCCGCCAACTATGTATAAAAGCTTCTTTTTCATAAGTCTATATATTATACCAATAAAGTGGAGATAACATAAACTTAGATTCATATAATATATCGTTAATTACCATCAAGTTTGTACTATATTAATACTGTCACACATAGTTATTTTATAAATTAAGGTGTAAGTGGTATACTTTTGATAGTTTATATTTATTTATGAAAATAACTAATTTATGTCAAAAATAGAAAATTCCATCTCAGATCAAATGGGTAATGTTTTGAAGAGATGGCAAGAAAAACTGATTGATGTCTCTAAGTCAAACCCATTGCTTGGTCTTAATCGTTCTCGTACTATAAAGCTTGAAGTTGAGTCTGCTGATTTAAGTTTTTTAATGAAGGTATTATTTACTGATGAAAATGCTATTAAATTACCATTTGTTCAAAAGAAACCCAAAAGAGTTTCTTCGAACGACGATGAAGAAGCTATTGAAGAAAAAGAAGAGTATGTATTTCACAAAGGAGATGTTGATTTCATCTATTCAGGATTGAGTGATCTTAGAAAAAAACTGAGAAAAATATTTGATAATTCTCAATTGACTATGAATGAAAGAGGTGTAAATACTTTGTTTTTGGTATTAGGTTGTTTAGAGTGGGAGGATCCACTAATGGGAAAATCTGAAAGCCCATTAATAATGATCCCTTGTAGTCTTGAATTTAATGGCTCCAGTAAGCCAATGAATTTAGTTATGTCAGATGAAGATGTCAGAATTAATCCCGCTATACAATATTATCTTAAAGAAAGAGAAGGAATTGATATTCCTGATATACCAGAAGATTTCGATTTTGATAAAATAAATAAATACTTAAATTTTATTGAATCACAAGTAAAATCAAGTGGATGGAAAGTTACTCAACGTGCATGGCTTGGAATTTTTAGCTTCGAAACCCTTGCTATTTATCAAGACTTAAAATTATTAGATGCTCAAGCTAGGAATAATCCTCTTGTAAGAGCACTTGCCCACTTAAGTAGTGAGGTAATAGAAAGTATAAGTCTTGATGATAAATTAGACGAATTAAAAACTCCATCAGTCGTGCCATTTCCTGTTATTAAAGCTGATTCTAGTCAACTCAGAGCAATTACACTAGCATCACAAGGTGCCAATCTTGTAGTTCATGGACCTCCTGGTACTGGCAAGAGTCAGACTATTACATCTATTATTGCTAATGCTCTTGGTCAAAATAAAAAAGTGTTGTTTGTGAGTGCGAAGATGGCAGCTTTAAACGTAGCACATAGTAGACTTCAAGAAATTGGATTAGGTCAATATTGCCTAGAAGCCCATGGTGTTAAATCAGGGAAAAGAAAGGTTATTGATGAACTTAAGCGATCACTTGAAGCCAATGACGATATTAAGGTGGCTAATGGAATAGATGATGATATTAATAAATTAGTGGAGAGTAGAGATTCTCTTAATGAATATGTAAAATCTCTACATGATTCACAAAATGAACTGTCACTCAGTTTATTTAATGTTTATGGAAAATTTGAAAAATTAAATAATATTCCACTTGTAGCAGCTTCCTTGCCATGGTCGGATATTTTAAAAGTTACATCGAAAGATTTAGAACAAGCAATAGATACACTTAATGAAGTGCGTGATCATTCAAAATTGTTTATTCTTAGAGACAGTCATCTATTGAAGGGAATGAAATCTGAAACTGTCGATTTAGGTACATTAGAAAAATTGAAAGATATCTTAAGTAGATTGATTCTATTCTGTGATTCGATTAAGGAAGAGTTAGATAAAAATACTAATTTTTTTAGTAATATAGATATATCTATCCCAGATTTTTTTGCGTCTATACAGGTACTAGAATTACTCACGAGAATTAATCAGCTACCAATAGATTGGGGTAAAAAAAGTTTGGATGAATTAGATATAAATTTAAAAGAAGTAGTCGACTGTGTAACTACTATACAAGAAAAAAATAAATATAAAGAAGAGTTTGGTCAAAAAACATCACTATCTCCCGAAACAATTGTTGATATTTTTAGTAAGCATAAAGAAAAATATCCCAATTGGTATTCTAGGCTGGATTTACATTTTTTAAAAGACAGAAAAAAATGTAAGGAATCAATTAATAAGATAGTTAATCCAAGTAGTAGTATTTTAGATGAAGTATTTAAAATGGCACAAAGGTTAGTTTCTATTGATAGTGAATTAGTTCATAAGATAAATAAAATACCTACTGAAAACAAACTAAGCCCTGAAAATACAACACTTGAAAAGATGGTTTCTATTCTTCATCAATATGAGGCTGCTGTATCAGTTAAAAGGTGGGGGCAAAATACAGGCATTCAATTTGTGGAAGATCCTACTTTTAATGAAGTAAACTCTAATAATCTTTCTGGATTAATAGATGTTTTAAATTCTCACAAAGAAGAATTCAACGAAGCACAAGAAACTATACTAAAATATTGGCCAGAAGGTTTAATGTGTAAAACAAAAATTGAAACGAGTAGTTTTTCTGAAGTCAGATATTCATCTCAGTTTATATATGAAAATTTAAACCAAGGAGAAGTTAGAAATTGGCAGATAATATCAAGAGTATTAAATCATTGCACTGAACTATCATTACTTCCTTTTTTGCATAAATTAAATGAGACTACCATAGTAAATGCTCCTGAGATCTTAGAAAAAAGATTCTATTCATTGTGGATTTCTGCTGTTATACATTCAAGACCAATCCTAAGCGAATTCTCAGGAGAGTCTCATCGTGTTTTAATAAATAAATTCAAAATATTAGATGAAAAAGTTATGCGTCTGACTGTTGCTAATACAATTGCAGAACCAGCCAAAACAGCAAGGCAAGTAAAAACAGCTAGTATGATAGGAGGTAATTCTAATGGCGTAGGAATTTTAAGGAAAGAAATGGAAAAAAGAAAAAGACTTAAACCATTAAGAGTTCTTTTTAATGAAATTCCTCAGGTCTTACAAGCTCTTAAACCATGTTTTTTGATGAGTCCTTTGTCTGTTTCTACATTTTTAAAACCTGGGACCTTCAATTTTGATATTGTTATATTTGACGAGGCCTCTCAGTTGCCTACACCAGAGGCTATACCTTCGATATTAAGAGCTAAACAAGTTGTTGTGGCAGGAGATTCAAATCAGTTACCCCCTACTTCTTTCTTTAGAGCCAATATTACAAGTGATTCAGACGAATGGGATGAAAAACAAGTAGATGAACTAGATTCATTGCTTGATGACTGTAAGGCGGCAGTTCCTTATTTTGAAGAGACACACCTTAAATGGCACTACAGAAGTCGAGATGAAAGATTAATAAATTTTTCTAATCATTATTATTATGAAAATAATTTGATAACAATTCCTTCTCCAAGTACAAACAACAAAAAAAGTGGAGTGGTGCTAGAATATGTACCTGATGGTGTATGGGATAGAGGAGGGAGTAGGATAAATAGAAAAGAGGCCCGCCATGTTGCAAAATTAATTATAGAGCATTTCAAGAAAGAACCTGAAAGGTCACTTGGAGTAGTTTCTTTGAACTCCTCACAGAAAGAAGCGATAGAAGATGCACTTGAAGAAGAAATGCACAACAATAAAGATTTGATGAAATATTTAAATCCTGAAGACAAAGATGCTTTCTTTGTTAAATCTCTTGAAAGTGTTCAGGGTGATGAAAGAGATGTAATAATCATAAGTGTTGGTTATGCTAAAGCTCAAGATGGAAAAATGTCATTAAATTTTGGCCCAATTAATACTGACGGAGGATGGAGAAGATTGAATGTTTTAATCACTAGAGCTAAGTGGAAGACAGTTCTTGTTACATCTGTTAGGTCTTCTGAGTTGGTTGGCATTAATCCAGAAAATAAAGGTCCTGTTGGTTTAAAAAATTACATTCAATATGCTGAAACTGGTTATTTAAATGAAAGCAAGGATCCAGCTCGTTTACTAGGAGAAGAAACAAATGATTTTGAAGATTCTGTTAGAAGAGAGCTTGAATTGAGAGGTTTTATTGTTGATGCTCAGATTGGAGTGGGTTCTTTTAAGATAGATTTAGCAGTAAGAAATCCTAAAAACCCAAATGGATATGCAATTGGAATAGAGTGCGATGGAGCCTCGTATCATAGTTCAAGATCAGCTAGAGATAGAGATATATTAAGACAGGAGATTTTAGATGGCATGGGGTGGAAGTTATGCAGAGTTTGGTCTACCGATTGGTTTAGAAACAGAGAAATGACCATGGATATTCTTGTTGAAAATGTAAATCGTGCGATAAACAAAAATGTAGATAATGATTCATGCAGTCTAGAAAAACTAGACGATAATGAAAATAGTGATGAATTAACATCAGTTCCTTTTAGGACTAAAAAGGTGGGGGTGCCCTATGAAAAGGCAAGAGTTAGGTGTAATAGAGATATGATTATGGACTCATACAGGACATCTCAATTTGTAGAGATTATTGTTGCCATTGTAGAGATTGAGGGGCCTTTAAATGAAGAAATGTTACTAGAAAGAATAAAAGAACTAACTAAAGTCGGCCGTTTTGGAACCAATATTCAGGATAATTTCAAAAGAGCAATAAAGATGGCGATTGATAGAGGGTATGTGGAGAAAAATAAAAATGACAAAGGTTTTTTCTATAAACCAAATAAAAAATACTCTAATTTTAGGCTTCCAGGAGATGGAGTTGAAAGGAGATTGAGTCAAATAAGTGCTATTGAAATAAAAAATGCAGTTACTTATTTAATAAAAAATCAATTTGGTCTTGCTTATGACAATATGATTCAAAGTTTAAGACCATTACTTGAAGTCAGTAGAGTAGACCCAGAAGAAAGTGACAGAGTAAAGGACTTGGTGGATGAAATGATTGTAGAAGGCTCTGTTGTGAAGCATGGACCATTACTAAATCTTTCTAAGGAATCTTAATTCTAGAAAATGAATAAAGGAAAGCTATTAGATAATAAAAAACTTTTACGAAAAATTTTTAAGAATCTGTCTAAATTAGATAAGTCTTCTTTTTTAGAAAAATATGCAGTTTTTATGGGTAAAACTCAGGTGGTTGAACTTGAGTTGAAAAATATACTAATTAATAAGTTTAAGTATGGTGAAGAAAAAATTGAAAATATGACCTTAGGTGGGGCTATTATTGAGTTGGGTAAAAATGGGCTAAGAACAGACTTCATATTTTTGTTAGAAGACCTGCTTAAACATAGAAACAGTTTAGCTCATGAATTTTTAGGAATAACAGCTAGAGGAAATGCAATTACTGGTGGTAGTTTTGAAAGATTACAATACAAAGAACTTAGACATGCCTTATGGAAAGTTGAAGAAGTTATACAAGTTTATGATTGGATAAACGAAAATGGTCGTTTATTTGGTAGAAAAAGTAAAGATATTGGTAAAAAGATATTAGTTTTTACTGAAGGAACAATTATATATCATGCAAACGCAAATGGTAAAACGAGAGAAGAAATAATTGGACAAGTAAAAAATAAGGATAAATATGTTCATCAATATTCATCATATATTCCAATTGAGCATTCGGTAAATAAATTAAAAGTATGGTATTACAAGGGTATTAAAATTTTATATTTAACCTCTAGAAAAAAGAAGGAGGAGATAGAATCAATTAAAAAGGTCCTTAAGTATTGGGATTTTCCTAAAGGAGAACTTTATTCTCGAAAAGAAAATGAAAATTATAAAGATGTTGCGGAAAGAGTAAAACCTGATATTTTAATAGAAGATGATTGTGAGAGTATTGGAGGAGAAATAGAAATGACATATCCTCATATTTCTGAAAAACTTAAAAAATCCATAAAATCAATTATTGTAAAAGAATTTGAGGGAATTGATAATGTAAAAATATAACACCTTAAAGGCACTCTTTCTGTAAAGCCTTGATAAAAAGTAGTTTATTGTATAGACTTTCCATATAAGAACGGTCAGAGAAAATATTTATAATAATCTCCTGTTCTGGGGACAATTATAAAAACCTTAAGAAATTAAGGTTTTTATAATTGTCCGCTCGAGTTTCGTCCTTGAGGACGAAACGTGTAGGAATCGAAAACCTTTTCCGTGTGAGTGTACTCATGAACGGAAAGGGTGTACTGAACCTGTAAGGTTCGATAAGGCTAATGCCGGTCCTAACGAGCTTGTTAAATATAGATTTTTTAAAGTTATCCACAGGTGGGCTTGCATGCTATATGTATTGGTTGTATAATGTACGCAAGTTCATTAAAAGTAAAACTTCCCAATTGTCACCCACAAAATTAGGGTTTATTATTAAGGGAAAAGTTATATTATAATATAGTTCATTGATTTGCATTATCATTATTAAATGCAAAAGTTCTTTGTGCCTAAGATAGTCAAAAGGCCTTGGAGCCGCTTCTCAAAGTTTGAGAGTCGACTCCAAGGCCTTTTTTAATTTTTTCTTATTCTAAATTATTTTTTAGCTTTTGCTTTTGCTTTCTTCTTTGGCGCTGCATCTTTGACCATTGTCTTCCAGTGCTTCTTTACTTCAGCAACAGCAAGCTCTACATCTTTTGCGTCAATATTTTTTACCTTAGCATATTTAGCAGAGACTTCGTCTATAATCTTGTGATAGACGGGTTCTGTTATTTCTTTAGCTTGTTCTAGTTTCTCTATTATTTCCCCTTTCATTTTTATAGACCAGCCCTTAATAGCTTTCTTATTTTTCTTTCCATCTGGACCAAATAGTATATATGCTGCTGCGCCTAATGCTGCGACAGTTGCTCCAATACCCACTACGGCCCCTGTACTCATTCCCTTCTTAACATTTTTCTTTTCCATATATTTTTTAAGCGAAACAAATTATTTTATAAAAATGGATTTTTTAGAATATAATTTGTGTAGCTTTCTTTGTTATTAATAATTATTTCTTATTCTTTCTTTTCTTCCCAAAAAAGAATCTGAAGATACTACTCTCTTTTATATTATCCCCCACTTCTTCTAGTGATGAATATGCGCCATCGACTGTTTCTTTTAATCTCTCTGAAATATGAGAAAAGTTCCTCATTATTTTTATCAAATAAAAACCAACTATAACAAATATAATTGTAATTAAAATTACAGAGATAGAGCTAATAAAGAAAAAAATTTCTGACTTCAAAATTGATTCCATAGACACATTGTACCATTTATTTAGAAGTCAAAGAAGTGAGGATAAACTGCTCTAAGCCAAGAGAAAGATCGAGCTCCCCTCTATGAGCCTTGTGATACAAAGAGATTATCTTACTTGATTGCTGTTTTAACTCATTATTATTAAAAACATTTGATCCATTGAGTATCATCATTTTTATTTTCCAAAAAAGAATTCCGGCTATAGCTTCTCCTTCTATTCCTTCCGCAATTGCTTTATTATACAAAGTCCAAGCGAGAATCTTATCCTTATTAGCAAAAGCATCCGTAATATTAAAAACATTAAACTTAGGAACTTGGATTACTTTTTTCTCTTCAAAATTTTTTATCTCTCCATATTTTTTATATTTATTTTGAATAGCTACTGAAAGTTTATCTTCTTTAAAGATGAAGAGTGTGTTTGATTCTTTTATTCTGACCAATTCTTCTATTGAAAAATTAATATCTCCTCCACCGAGAACGTTTTCTAGTGCAACAAAGGATGATTTATTAAAAAGGTCTATCCCGTAGCAGTAGCTCATTATTGAATCCTTGCTAACAAGGACGTCGCCAAGAAAAATACTCTCAAGTTTCTTTGTTAGTTCTTTTATATAATTACCTTTATTCATTGTGTCCCCTCCTACCAAGATATGAATCATAGCCAGTCTTTAACAGTTCTTTTATATTCTCTAAAAACATCCCCATATTTTTCCTCTAGTATAACATCTTGTTTTTTAATAAAAATTAATTTAGAAATAGCATAAACGATTAAAATGAATATGACTATAAAAAGTGAATTAATCAGAAAGCCTAGTCCTAAAACTGTAAGAGTCAAACCAAAATTCGTTGGATTCCTAGTATATTTGTATGGACCTTTTAAGAAAAAATTAATATCTCTTTTGTCAGTGAGGTTAGTTGTACTGGTTGCTGATTGTGCCCAGTAAACGATATATGATCCCACTATTATCATGAACAGTCCTACATATTCGTAAGCGATCCCATTAAAAACACGTATAGGGAATAGAGCATCAAAAATAACTCCCAAAACAACAGAAAAGAAGAAGATTATATAAGAATTTGATAAAAGAACGTGAACTACACCAGCAGGTGCCTTATTCTCTTTATTTAAATTTTGATTATCTTTGCCCATATATTAATTCTATCACAGCCATAAAATGAGTGCCACTATTTTAACTCCCCCCAATTTTTGCCAAAACCTACCGTCACATCAAGCGGCACAGGCACCATTCCAACAAGAAATTGGTCTGGAATCACATCTATCATCCCTTTTTTTATGATCTTAGAAGCAATCTCAAGCTTATCTTTTTTGATTTCATAGACGAGTTCATCGTGTACTTGCAAGACCATTCTTACTTCACTCAAGATACCTGAGTTTTTTAATTCTTCTTCTACCTTTTTCATCCCAATCTTTATGATGTCGGCTGTTGCTGTCCCTTGGATTGGGGCATTGGTTGCCATCCGCTCCGCCATCGCTTTCATAAAAGGTAGCGATGAATTTATAGCAGGGAAATATCTTTTTCTCCCAAAAAGTGTTTTTGTATACCCATTCTTCCTAGCAAATATTTTAATGCTTTCTAAATAGTCAGCAATTGTAGGGAATTGTTTAAAATAGTTATCATAAAATATTTGCGCCTCTTTTCTATTAGTATTTAAATTCTGACTAAGAGCCGTCACTCCCATACCATAAAGAATCCCGAAGTTTATAACCTTAGCACGACGTCGCATATCCAAGGTGACATCATCTACCGGTACTCCGAAAACTTTCATAGCCACAGCACTGTGAATATCTCTCCCCTCTTGAAATGTTTTAATGAAGAAAGAGTCTTGCGACAGAAGAGCGGCAATTCGAAGTTCTATTTGTGAATAGTCAAAAGATGCTAGTGTATATCCACCCTCTGCGATGAAAGCATCTCTTATTTTCTTTCCGCGTTCTGTTTTGGTTGGAATGTTCTGCAAATTAGGATTATTGGAAGAGAATCTTCCTGTTGTTGTCCCATATTGCAGAAAGCTCGCATGAAGTCTGCCATCTTCCGATATCATCTTAGGAATTGTATCTATGTAAGTTCCAAGTAATTTTTGTAATTCTCTGTGCTCAAGAATTTTATTTATTATAGGATGTAAGTCGCGAAGTTTCTCAAGCTCACTTTCTTTTGTAGAACGAGCCCCTCCACTAGTTTTCTTGATTTTTATTCCAAGGGATTTACCATCTACTTCACCTATTTTTATTTCATCAAAAAGTATTTCCCCTAATTGTTTAGGTGAATTAATATTAAATTCTCTTCCAGAGTACCCCCAGATTTCTTTTTCTATCTTACTGAGTTCGCTATGATATTCTTCTGAAAGTTTCTTAAGATAGTTGGTGTCTATTTTAATACCCACCTTTTCCATCTTGCTAATTATAGGTATAATCGGTAATTCTATATCTTTATAAACATATTCTAATCCTTCTTTTTTTATATCTTCTTCCATCTTTCCAATCGCTTCATCCAAAGAAGAACTATTTTTATATTCTATTACTTCATTTATATCAGGATTCGTTTTTTCAGAATCAAGTAGCCAGTATGCGATCTTTGCTTTTTCTACTTGAGTTCTTTCCTCCCCTGCTAAGGGGAGGATTAAGGAGGGGTCTGACCCCCTCTGCCCTAAGGGCATCTCCCCCTTCGCAGGGGGAGAATAAATACCATTACCTAAAATTCTTAAAAATCTATCTTGTAAACTTTTAAATTCCATCTTTTTGAAAAACTCCGCAGCTTTTTCTGAAACAACTTCTTCTTTCCAAATTTTACTAGGTAATCTGAAATTAATTGGCGCATCGCGTCTTATAGTCGCTAATGTTTTCGAAAAAGTTGCTTCGTCTTCCCCTTCTTTAAGTAGCGCCAGTACTCGATCGTTTATTCCAATGTCTTTGAAAGCCTCCCCATTCTTCTTGATATCTTTATACATTTTTTCAATACTTCCGTATTTAGAGATTAAAATAGTCGCAGTTTTTTCCCCTATACCTTTTATTCCTATGATATTGTCAGATGGATCACCTCGTAATCCCTTATAATCAGGCAAATATTCTGGATCAAAACCAAAGCGCTCTTTTACTTTTTCTTCATTATATAAAATCGTATCATTAATTCCCTTCTTCAAAGTATAGACTTGTACTTGTGACCCTGCCACAAGTTGAAGTGTATCCATATCTCCCGATGCGATCACTATATCCAAATCTTTATTTTTTAAATTTTTCTCCACAATTGTTCCAAGTAAGTCATCAGCTTCAAAACCTTCACATTCATACATTGGTATAGATAGTGCTTCAAAGAATTCTCTTGAGCGTATTAATTGCGCCACTAGAGCATCATCAGCTTTTGCTCTGCCAGCTTTATAGTCGTCGTAAGCAATGTGTCGAAAAGTCTTCTTTGGAAGATCATAGCAAGCTATTATGTAATCCGGCTTCAGCTCTGTAATTATCTTGAAGAGCATAGTAGCGAGGCCATATATGGCCCCAGTCGGCTCACCACGCGAATTCATGAACTCGGGTAAAGCATGGTAGGCTCTATGAATTATCGCATGAGTATCAAGTAATATAAGCCTTTTTTTGTCAGTTTTTTTAGTTACCATGAGCTCATTATAGCATTTTTGCTTACAATCTAAACTAGAATTCTATCTGCCTCGTTTCTTCGTCTATATGTGAAAGGGAAATATTTATAGCATTTTTAGGTATTATTTTTTTTATTTTCTCTGGCCACTCTAAAACTACCAGATTTTCTTTATCAGAAATAATTTCTTCCCAATCGAAATTAATGAATTCTTTTGCGTCTTCTATTCTATAAGCATCAATGTGTATTAATTTTTTAAAATTAGAATAATGTTTTGAATTTGATTCTAATTTATAGATCTTCATTATGACAAAAGTTGGGGAAACTACATTTTCCTTTATTCCTAATTGTTTAGCTATTTCCTTTGTTATTGTTGTCTTCCCTGCCCCCAAATCTCCAGATAGGGATATTATTGTCGCGTTATTTTTCTTCCCAAGGAGAGCTTTCTTAATAATTTCTTTAATTATTTGTTCTTTATTATTTTCTTTCAATATCTTTTTCATATGTTTCTATAATAACACAATTGCCCCGCAGACCTTGTCGGCGGGGCAATTGTTAATTTGATCCTTTATTGTGTTGTTGTATGTGTTACTGTCTTACTTTCACTTATTCTATTGTTCCTATTATAAGAACGAGAGATTAAGACTATGATTAAGATCAATAGAAGTATTAACAACCAACCAAGTAAACCAATTGAGAGTAATCCTGCAAAGAAAGCATTACCAGCTAAAGTACTATCTCCAGCCACAATACCTGTAATTTTTGGAGCATTCAATACATAGGCCATAGCATTTTCTTGAGATCCATTTGCACTTGTATATACAAGTATAGCCGTCGTTACAATCTGAGAATTATTCAATGGAACACTATCAACACGTGCTTGTAAGTAGATTACTCCTTCTTGTCCAGGATAAAGGTCTTCTAGGGGTGCTGAGAGTGTATGATCATCTACAGAGTAAGTACCACGAGATGCATTTATAAGTGTAACATTTGTAGGAAGTACTACTTGTACCATTGGTCTTGTAAGTATAGCACTACCAATGTTTTTATAATCCACAATGTAGTCTATCAAGTCACCCTGACCTATTAGTTCATATTTATTTGTTATGTTTAGAAGTATTGGTGAAGCTGTACCGACAACCGTTGTTCCTTGTACAACTACAGTTCTAGTTGTATTAGTGGTATTTGTGTTGTTATTATTTGCAGTTGGTATTGCTAATGTTCTGAAAACTTCCATAGCACCAAGAGATTGACCACCTTGGCAATCAGAGACCATTCGGAAGTAGTAGATAGTATAAGGTGAAAGTCCTGTTACC
>JBAYKD010000006.1:0-43151 GCA_041664745.1 Minisyncoccota bacterium | reverse complement strand
TTGCGTTCTCCCGCACTTTCCATTTTGGAAAGCTCTGTGCTTCGCACAGAGGCGCTTTAGCGCGTGGGGAACGCTGTGTCAGCGATTTTGAAAATAGGTTCTAACTTGGTACAATAGAGACACAAAAAAGTCATAAATTATGAAAATATATAAAAAATTAAGTTTAGTTTTAATTATTTTTGCTTTATTAGGTTTTATTTTATATCACATTTACCTTTTAACAAATAAATCATTTTCGATTGAAGGAATTATTGCTTATACTATGGGGATTTTACTGGTATTTCAGAACGAAATTAGAAATTTAACATTTGGACCAATACTTGATTATGAAATAAAAATAATAGAAACCACAACCATAGAAGGGGTGCATGCGAAATATTATAATCTAAATATTAAAAACAGTGGCGTTATTTCATCGAAAAAAATTCGGTTAAAAATTAGATCAGAAAAAAATAAGGAATGGTTGAGTCTTAAAAGACCGTTTGGTGTATCGATATTTATTGAAACACTATCATCGTTGGAAGAAGAAGATTTTAATATAGGGAGTATTCATGAAAACCGAGGTTCTTTTGAACTAACCACCGATATAGTAGTCAATAATCAAAGGTTGTTTTTAAATAAGGGAGATAAACAAGAATATTATTTACAAATTGTTAGTGATAATACAAGACCAATTTCCTTTAAGATTATTATTAATAATAAAGGTTATAATTCTAATAACTTAATTTCAATTATTTGATTAATAAATAAAAACCGACTTATGTCGGCTTTTATTGTATAATGGGTTTATGATTATATTTATAACGTATTTGTTTAACTGGTTGGCATTTATTGTCCTTCTTTCTGTTCTCTGTTTATTACTTTTATGGATGTGGAGTAATATACGAGCCAAGGTTCCTTTCGTGGGAGTACCTGTCAACGTTTTAAAAGATATAGAGAAAGCACTTGCCTTAAAAGAGGGTAGCGTCGTTTACGACCTCGGTTGTGGGGACGGGAGAGTGCTTTTCTATCTAGCTAAAAATAATCCTAAATTAAAATATATTGGCATAGAAAATAGTCCATTTCCTTTTGTGATAGCTAGTGTATTATTATACTGGAATAAAAAGATAAACAATATAAATGTAGAAATTATAAAGAAAGATTTTTTTGATGTGGATTTATCGAACGCTACACATATCTTCACTTATCTTTACCCAAATGTTATGGATGATCTACTTCCAAAATTTGATAAAGAATTAAAAAGGGGGACGCGAGTAGTGTCGGCATCTTTTCACTTTACAACTAAACGAGAAATTGCACTCGTGGACCTCAAAAGAGGTAAATATCAACTTGCAAAACAGCTTTATATCTATGAATTTTAGTTTTTTGGTGTGTTTTTTATTTACTAAAACGATTATGGGGAGTATAATAAAAGGGTATGATCACTCTAGAGTTAGTTGAATATATAAAATCGCAACTCAATAAGAATATTTCTAAAGATTTGGTTGTTTCAAATCTTTTAGAGGCCGGTTGGCGTATAGAAGATATACAAGAAGGCTTTCTTCGAATAGATCAAGTCAAAATAGAAGAACCAGAAGAAGTCAAAAAGAATATTGATAGATATCGTGAGCCAGCCGATGATACGGACCCACTAGCCTTGAAAGAAGAAGTGAAAGAAGAGAAGAAAGAAGAGTCCACATTGGGCCTTTTGAAAGTTTGGACTCCTACAAACATACAACCAGTAATAATAAAAGAAGAACCGATAGTAGTAGAAGAGATTAAAAAAATAGAACCAGAAGAACCAAAATCAAAATTAGATGAGATAAAAGCAATCGTAGAAAAGGAAATGGCCGCCGCCGCAGTGACTACACCTGAAATTCCAGTTGTTGAACCTTCTATCACTCCTGTCACCCCCATAATATCTACTCCTCCTGTGGGGGAGTTTGAATTCAAAATAAAAATACCAGAAGAAACAAAGAAAGACGAGAAGATAGAATTTTCTACAAGCAAAGAGTTGGAGCCATACAATCTAGAAATAAAAGGCGAAGAACAAATAATTCCTGCTGTAGTAGAACCAGTTATAAATGAAGTACAACCAGTAATTTCTGCTGCAACAGAGCCTGTCGTAGAAGAAGTAAAACCAGTAATTCCTGCTACTGAACCTATTTCTGTGGCACCGCTTATTCCTAATATCCCCACTAAAATTTCTACTCCAACTACACCTTCAAACGTAATGTCCGACATAGTTCCTCGAAATGCAATGCTATCTTCTTACTCTCGAGATCTTTTAAATATGACTAAAAAAGAGGAAGAAGTAATAACAGCAACACCTACAAAGAAAAAGAAAATATTAAAAATTACATTGATAACTATAGGAGCTATTCTTATAGTAGGGGGCATGATCTTTTCTTTTGTTGAAGGCTATTTGAAGATACCTTGGTCTAACCTCAGTTTTTTGGTTGTTAAAAGAGATCCAAAAGTTGTACTTTTGAACGCTTATTCTAATATTTCAGATTTGAAATCATATAAAGTAGATACATTGATAAATATTTCAGTCCCAGCACTTTCAAATATAACAACTGGGCTTTCAAGTGGGACGGTGGTTACTTCAAATGAAAGAGATTCCATCTCTATCAACACAAAAGGAATTGTAAGTCATAAAGATCTTCAAACAATTTTTGATTATAATTTTAATTTCAATAGTTCTTTATTAAAAAATGATATCAAGACTGATTGGAAGTATGATGGATCGAATTTTTCTATTGCAGTTCCAAAACTTGGTGAAATCTTGGGGAAAGATGCACCCGCTCCTGCTGTCGTGTCTATGAAGAAGAATGAATTAGGATTAATCGTCGGGGAATTCTCTGATAACGTACAGGGCATAATAAAAAATATAGATATTTATAATATAATTTCAAACGGCGTTCCTCCATTTGTACAAGACCAAACAATCACTACTCTGAAAGAATTCATAGGGACCTTGGAGTTTGTAGAAAAAGGGAAGGAAAGTATACATGGAATAGAGACTTATCATTATGAAGTGACAGTTACTCGCCCAGCGACAAAGAAACTACTGAGTTCGTTTGTTGATCTTTTCTCGTTACAAATTAGCGAAGAACAAAAGAAAAATTTGGATGAAGCGCTTGGAGCATCAAGTATAAGTTCTTTTGAGGTATGGGTTGGCAAGAATGATGATAATCTATATCAGATAAAGTTTACATTGAACGCTCCATTGTCAAAAGTACTGAGACTGAACGATAGTGGTATTGCTAACAATGAAGTTAAACTTGATTGGATGACGACATTCTATGATTTGGATGTAGAGAACTCTATAGTAATGCCAAGTGAACAAATGAATATAAAAGATTTTGTGAATGATATAGAAAATACAAAAATCAAAAATATAATTTCTGCTTTTAAACCACAAGCAACACTTTTCAAAAACGCAGTAGGATCATATGGAAAGAAGTCGGAAGCCCTAGGTAGCTGCACGCTACCTCTTTCGGGATCATTATTCTCTCCACTTGGACAAAGTAAAGGAGCAGATACGGCGATTAGCTCTATCTCAAGCTCAATGTCTTCATTACTTCTATTAACAAAAGGCGAAGGATCTTGCTACTCGACATCGAAAGCTTGGGCACTGGCGGCACCACTTTATACAACGCCAATTTCTTACTATTGTGCTAGCAGTGAAGGGGACCCTACAACTTTAACAGGACCAATCAATGGGACAACTTGTTCTACTCCGGAGATTGTACCAGTTGCTCCAATACCTACTACTCCAGTAATAGAAAAAAACACAAATACGCCAGTGGTACCACCAACTCCTCCGATTATTCCCAAACAATAATTTATATATGGGGTGCCTACTGGGATTCGAACCCAGGCTGAGAGTTCCACAAACTCTAGTGCTAACCATTACACTATAAGCACCATATAAACTAACTATCCATTTATACCAGAAAAAGCCTAAAAAATCTAGGGTGTAAGGTCTTACACTATCTTTATTTCCCCCTCACTACCTCCTCCTATGATGTAGTCAGCTACTTTATTTTCTACTTGTTCTTCTATTGCACGCTTGATAGGTCGAGCACCGAAATCTTGATCAAAGCCAGCGGCAGCGATCTTCTCTATAAGCGCGTCTGTTATCACCAGTGTGATTTTCTTGTCTTCAAATAATCTGTCCTTAAATTCTTTTAACATTAGTTCCGTAACTTTTCTTACGTCATTTTGCCCTAATGGTTTGAATAAAATTACACTACTAAATCTGTTCAAGAATTCTGGAGTGAAAATTCCAGCATTGATAATATTATTTATCAAAACTTTTTTCTCAATACTTTGATTACTGATTATATCACGGCTACCAGCGTTGGAAGTCGCGATGATGATAGAATCTTTAAAGCTGACGACTCTACCAGTGCCTCTCGTCAATCGTCCTTCGTCGAGTACTTGTAAAAGCAAATGGTGGATTGCCATGTTGGACTTCTCAAGCTCGTCGAAGAATACAAGCGAAAGGGGATTCTCCTCTATAACACTTGCTAACCTTTCAATGAATGTATTTACAGAAGTTGGTAATGAAAATTCACTCATGTCGAAGCGAATCATTGCATTTTTGTGACCAAAATAACTCTCAGCCAAAATCTTGGCTGTATAAGTTTTCCCTACACCCGTTGGACCCAAGAAGAGGAATGAGCCTGCAGGCTTTGATGGATCAGCGATACCAGTACGGAGGCGACGCAAGGATTCCGAGACGTCTTTGACAGCTTCGTCTTGTCCAATAATTTTCGCCTTCATTTTACTTTCGAGGCCTATCAAGACCTTTTTCTCATCTACTCCGAGGGCACCTATCGGCATATTCGTCTTATCGGAAATAACTTGATGGACGTCTTCTATCCCTATCTTTTTATGTAAAGAGTGAAGTTCGTCTAAGATCAAGAGAGACTTTAATGGCTGTGGCTGATTACCGATGAATCTATCGGAAAGATTCACTATTTCTTCCAATACATTTTCTTTGGTACTAATAGAAATATTATTTACATAAATATTATTCTTGAGTATCGCCAAAGTATCTTCAATATTGGTCGGCTCTACATCAACTTTTTCAAATTTTGAAAGGAATTCCGGATGGCCTTTTAATACTTGGTCATAATTTGAAAAGTCGGTCGTCACTATTACTCCTAAATGTGGAGAACTTAAGTACTTCATTAGCTTCTCGAATACAGATGTATACAAATGAATATTTTCAATAACAATTATGACGTTACCTGCACCTTCTGCCTCTGCTAGCGCTTTCTCGAAGTCATTTATGGCGATACCTTCGACATTTAGCTCCACAACTCTGTGATTGCGAATACCATAGGAAGATAGACCTGATTGGCCGAGCTGTCCTAACTTTGAAATGATTACAGACTTACCGACGCCTGTCTCTCCAACGAGAAGAATATTTCTACCTTTGTCTTTAGAAAGTCCGCGATCTATCATACGAAGAACTTTCTCTTTACCGAAAAGCTTCAATCCAGATCTGGTGTAAACTTCTTTACTATGAGAATTCAAAGAAAATGTCTCACCATAAGAAAGAGAGATACCAAAGGAAGGAAGAGTCTCTAAAAATGGAAGACCGATTTTAATAGGGATAAGAAGAAAAATTGGGAAAGTTAAAATGATGATAAAAGTAAAAATAAGTCCAACTACTATACAGAGGACTCTCGTCACGAATCCAAGCACGCGCGAAAAAAGACTGAAAATAAACTTTTCTATAAAGCTTAGCTTAGAATCTTTGTCTGCTGTATCCTTCTCCCAAGGTGCGAAAAGTGTTTTCGAAAGTAAGGGGATAGAAAATGCGTTGAACGCATAAATCACAAGGTTTTTCCAAGATTGTATACCAGGATGCATAGGATTATTTTAACATAAATAAACTAATCGCACCATTTAATAATTTTCTTAAAGTGATATACTAAACTTATGAAAAAAAGTGTGAAGAAGAATCATAAAGTAGTAATGATAAGCGGTGGCTTTGATCCTATACATATAGGCCATGTTCGCTATATTAAAGAAGCTAAAAAACTAGGAGATAAATTGATAGTAATTATAAATAATGATAACTGGCTCCGAGCAAAAAAAGGAAAAGAATTTATGAATGAATTAGACCGCAAAGAAATAATTGAGGCTTTCCCTAGTGTGGACAAAGTTTATATTACAGAGCATAAGGCTGGTATGAATTATGATGATCCGATAGAGAGAAGTGTTTGCGATGCACTCCGGAAAATACGACCGCACATCTTTGCTAATGGGGGAGATAGGAAGCCAAGCGGGTATCCTGTTCCTGAAGTAGCAGTATGTAAAGAACTTGGAATAAAGATGGTTTATAATGTTGGTCACGGTGGGAAAGTCAGAAGTTCTTCAGAATTTACGAAAGAGTATTCTAAACATCTTAAAAAACATGCAAATAAAAAAGTTTAAAATTCCAAATAGTATACTTTACCTTTTGGGGCTTGCAGTACTCCTTAATATTTTACGTATTATATTATTTGGTAATACTTCTTTTATTTATATCCTATGGAATATACTCTTGGCTTTTGTTCCATTTTTTATAAGCTCCATTTTAATTTTGAAAACTGATAAGAATAATATCATAAAGCCATTTTTCATTATTGGCTTTATACTTTGGCTTATATTTCTACCCAATGCGCCGTACGTCGTTACGGACTTTATCCACCTAGGGCGAATCCATGCTGTGCCCGTCATGTACGACATCTTTCTTCTTTTCACTTCGGCCGCTGCTGCCTTACTCATGGGGCTATATTCGCTTTCCCATATGGAGAAAATGCTACTTTTAAAATTTTCTAAAAAAGTTACGAATATTTTAATCGCAATTATAATTTTATTCACAAGTTTTGGTATGTATCTAGGGCGATTCCTACGTTTCAATAGTTGGGATTTATTTATTAGTCACAACTCTATTGCTTTTGGTATTTGGAATGCACTTTCAAACCCAAATAACCTTATGAATATATATACTTACACAATTTTATTTTTTATCTTCATTTACGTGTCTTATATATCTTTTAAAGACACCCCTCAGTCGTAAACGACAGCTCCCCTTCGCAGGGGAGCAAGATTCAAACGCATTTTTCCTCCCCTGCGAAGGGGAGGTGGCTAAAGGCCGGAGGGGGTGAAAGTTATCCACAGTTTTTCTTGCTTTTTTCATTTCACTTGACAGATGAGTATGTTTTGTGATATAATATACACGAATAAAGGTAAAAATCCGGCCTTAATATAAATGGATTATTTTTTGTTTTTTACATTCAAAATCTAAAAACGATGACAACAGAAAAGTTGATCACGTCTAAACAGACAGACAAAGTCGCAGATCTTGGCAGAGAAGCTGTAAAGACTGCAGTTGGGAAAGTAACCCCAACAAGTACCGACACACAAGTTGGCATTATCAGCCAAGGTGGTGAATTCAAAGACAGGGTGGAAGAAGCTGTAAAAGCTATCATTCTGGACATGACGACACCAAACAAGTATGTCGACGAGGTAGTGTCTTCAAACTACACCTATCCGGGTGAGTATAAGGGACCAAAACTAATCGCAGAACAGGTAAAAACTATTGCCACTATGTTCGGACTTGATCCGACACAGGCATTGGAATTTGCCAAAAACTTGCCTGCATTACCTGAAGGTGCTGAGGGATGGTTCGCCATTCCGAAAGTATCAGCAGTATCCAAAAAGTTTTTCCCTGCAATTACCGATCCCGCAATGCAATATTGCGAGGCTGTAAAACTTGTACACAAGAAGTTGGCTGAAGTTCGTAACTTTACGAACTACCGCGACGGACAAATTACGCCAAACCAACTGCGTGTTCACACGAGAACAGCCGGTTTCCTTGAAGAGTTGGAAAACCAACAAGCAGGTGACATCCTGATTCTCGCCGTTCAATACGGAATGAGACATCGTGGAAAATCAGTTCGCAGGGCTCGCGAAACTTTTGCGGGCAATGAGTTTGGTTTAACATCCTTCGCTCTTGGTTGCATATCACTGGTTCATCCCGAACGATTCGTTCGCTGGGAAGAGCTGGATGTGGATTGTTCCGGTGACGAATTCAGTCCGGATGCCGATGGCTCGTTCTCGAGGTCCCCGAGCTTCGGCTGGCGCGACGGCGGGCTCCGGTTCGACGCGTACGATGTGTCCTCTGCGCACGACCTCTTTGGCTCGGTGTCCGCCTTTGTCCCGCAGTTGTAAATTGTACTTTGAATTCTTGAGTCTTTTGAATTTTTGATTTTGATTCTTGCATTCGAATTTTTTAAACAGGTTGTCCATTATTGGATGACCTGTTTTTGCATTTATATGAAAAACTGATATAGTGAAAGTGAGTATAGGCTCGTGTATGGAAGTTTACGGATTTCCATCGCCGAACTCTTTCTCTCTTGTGAGATAGAGCCAGAATCCTCCAGATTATTATTTGGAAGAGCGTGCTTCTAATGATGAGATACTGCTTACTTCTATCTAAGGCAAGTATTTTTATGTTGCCAAATCAAATTCAAGAATAAGAAAAGAGTGAAATATATCTTTTCAAATTCTGGTGGTATAGATGGATAGGAGTAAATTCCGGATGCCAATGGCTCGTTCTCGAAGTCCCCGAACTTCAACTGGAACGACGGCAAGCTCAAGTTCGACACGAACGATGTGTCCAATGCGAACGACAACTTTGGCTCGGTGTCCGCCTTTGTCCCGAAGTCTCTCTTCATGACGATAACGGCAAAAGGTATCACTTCTGATACCTTTTGCATGTTATTATTTTATAAAGTTTATTTACTTATTGATCTGATCCATCCGCCAATCATTCGGCCGATTTCATCAATAAGTGTTTCTATGTTTGTGTATTTTTTTAGATCAAAAGTTCTTGTTTCTTTCATAAGGCGAATAAGAAAACGAAGCACGTTTAACTTTACACTTGATTTTTCTAGTAAAATAACCTTTCTTTCTTTATTTCCATAACTTGCTTCTAAAAGTAATTCTATGGTTCCCAAGATAACGTTTTCGCTTCGTTCGTAAATAGTGAATCGGTCTTGTTTTGGAACAACCTTACGATATTCGTGGAATAATTTGTATAACTCGTAAGATTTATTAAGTACAGGTATGTCATTATTATTCATATGAAAATTTATAGAAATTTATTTAATAATATTATCAAACCCGAAACATTATTTTTGGCATGGAAGGAATTTAAAGATGGCAAAAGTAAAAAACTAGATGTTTTAACTTTTGAACGAGAACTTGAACAAAATATTTTTAAATTAGCAAGAGATTTATCTTCTAAAACTTATAAACATGACGGATATTCTGATTTCTATATTTCTGATCCTAAGCGTAGGCATATTCACAAGGCAACTGTGCGTGATAGGGTATTGCACCACGCCATTGTCATGATTCTCAATCCTATTTTCGAGCCGAGTTTTATTGCTAATTCTTTTTCTTGTCGGGTAGGCAAAGGAGCACACAAAGGAGTAAGTGCATTACGGAATATGATACAGAAAGAAAGTAGAAATAATACAAAGCAATGCTATGTTCTCAAATGTGATGTACAGAAATTCTTTGATTCAATAGATCACAATATTTTGTTATCAATCCTTAGAAGAAAGATTAAAGACCCTGATACTATGTGGCTTGTTGAGAATATAGTTCAAAGTTATGTAAGTACAAAGTCGGATTTGTTTCATAATAGAGGAGTACCTATAGGGAACCTCACTTCTCAACTTTTCGCCAATGTTTATATGAACGAATTTGATCAATTCATGAAGCACGAATTAAGAGTAAGGCATTATGCCAGATATACAGATGATTTTGTGGTTGTCTCAAGTGATAAAGTATATTTAGAGAATCTTATTTTAAAAATAAGTAAGTTTTTAGATGCAACATTAGGCTTAAATTTACATCCGAACAAAGTGGAAATACTTCCTTATGGAAAAGGCATAGATTTCCTAGGATATATCATATTCCCAAGACATACTCTTATCAGAAAGAGGACAGGAAAGAGAATATTGTGGAAATTTAAAAATAAGATAGAGCTTTATCAAGAGAAAGTTATAGAGAAAGAATCAGTTGAAGCATCTCTTAATTCATATTTAGGAGTTTTATCACACGCGAATGCTTATAATTTTTCTACAGAGCTGAAAAATTATTTTTGGTTCACATTAAATTAATAAAACCAATTGGCTAACTAGATTATAATACTTTTTATGATGAATGTCAAGCTCATCGTCCGATAAAATCGGACAAATCAAATGCACCGCGACGTAGTCGCGGTGCTAATGCTAATTTACTAAAAAAGCAATCAAGAGTATAATGTCAGTATGATAATCAAGTCTAACATTTTTGAAGTAGAGAGACCCTGGGGGAACTTCAGGCAGTTTACAAAGAACGACAACTCCACAATAAAGATAATCACAGTAAAACCGAATGAAATCCTAAGTTTACAAAGTCACGCTCACCGAGCAGAATTCTGGCATGTGATAACTGGTAGTGGGAAATTAGAAATAGATGGAGTTGTGAAAGACATATCAGTCGGCGATGAAAATGAAGTAGAAGTAGGTGTGAAGCACCGCATCTCGGCGGGAGAGAAGGGAATGCAATTACTTGAAATTGCAATTGGAGAATTTGATGAGGAGGATATCGTGCACTACGAGGATAAGTATGGGAGAGTTTAATTATATATGATAGTAAAAATCAAGAAAAAAACAATAAAGCTAAACAATGCCAAAGTCTTCACTAAAAAGCGTGAGATTTTTAAGGGTAAGGAAAATATAATATCTAAAAAAGTAAGAAAAGTCTTACTAAGAAAAAAAACAAAAGAAGTAAAAAAAGAAGGTGAACATATAAAACTCGAAAAGTCTTTACATAATCCTATCATTAGTCCGAGAGCATATTCTTGGGAATCGGAAGCATCCTTCAATCCTGCCGCAGTCATTTCTGGTGGGCGAGTGCATCTCTTCTACCGAGCTCTCGGTGCCGATGGAATTTCTCGTATCGGCTATGCATCAAGTCTTGATGGTATTAATTTCGATGAGAGATTGTATCACCCGATTTATTCTGTAAGGAGTGCAGAGGAAACCAAAAATCATTGGCCCTTTACGTCTCCCGCACGACCAGTCTATGACAACGCACTTTATTCATCAGGTGGTGGCTGGGGTGGTTGCGAAGATCCCCGCACTGTCATAATAGACGAGGTGCTGTACATGACTCTAAATATTTTCAATGGATGGAATTCTTTGCGAGTGGGAGTTATTTCTATCAAAGAGGCTGATCTATTGAATAAGAGATGGGATTGGAGTCCCTTGTCATATCTTTCTCATTTAGGGGATAGGCAGAAGAATTGGGTTTTATTCCCAGAGAAAATAAATGGTAAATTTGCAATTTTCCACAACCTAGACTTGGGTGACAGATCACGAGTTGGTGTTACTTATGTGAATAATCTCGATACAAGTGAAGCGCCTGTTGGAAGTGATCCCGGAAGTGCAGCCCCAGATCCTCAGAGACTTCCTGATCATATAGTGGCTTGGCACAAACGTACTCGTAGTGCATCTTGCCCTCCGATAAAGACTAAAGATGGTTGGCTTTTACTTTATCATGCGATGGATAAAGATAACGAAAATCGTTACAAGCTTGGGGCAATGCTCCTCGACCTGAGTGATCCAAGGAAAGTATTATATAGAGCAAGCCATCCGATACTTGAGCCAGACTTATGGTACGAGAATGACTACAAGCCCGGCATAATATATGCGAGTGGCGCAGTAGTAAAGAAAGATAAACTTTTCGTATATTATGGTGGAGGGGACAAGCATATAGGTGTCGCCTCGATCAAACTCTCTACCCTGATAGATAGTATGAAGAATGACGGTAAGACTCAATTAGAAAAAAATAATAAAATAGAATTATCATAATATGTACGTAGTCAAAAGATCAGAGCACAATCCGATATTAGTCCCTAATAGAGATCACTATTGGGAAGGATTTGCGACTTTTAATATGTGCCCGGTAAAAAAAGGTAAAAATATTTATGGACTTTATCGAGCTATTTCGGCAGTAGACAATCTGATGAAACAAAAGCAGACTTCCATAATTGGTATTGGCAAGAGTAAAGATGGAATTCATTTTGAAGATAGAATTCCTTTTATTACTCCAGGGGAGACTTGGGATTTAAATGGATGCGAAGACCCCAGAGTTACCTTCTTTGAAGGTAAATATTATATTTTTTATACAGCACTTTCAGGTTATCCTTTTGGCAAAGAAAATATTAAAGTCGGAGTTGCTATTTCAAAAGATTTGAAGAAGGTTGATAGGCGTCACTTAGTAACCCCTTTTAACGCTAAAGCGATGACCCTTTTCCCGCAAAGGATTAATGGGAAAATTACAGTTATTTTCTCAGCTCATACAGACGAACCTCCAGCTAAAATTTGCATAGCTCAGTTTGATAGAATAGAGCAATTATGGGATAAATCATTTTGGGAAAAATGGATGAAAGAGATAGATAAGCACATAGTGAATTTTGAAAAAAATCCTTATGATCATTTAGAAGTTGGAGCACCACCTGTCAAAACAAAGTATGGATGGTTGCTCGTTTATTCACATATACAAAATTATTTTCCTAATCCAGAGAACCTAGATCGCATTTTCGGCATTGAAGCACTTTTGCTTGACCTAAATGATCCGACAAAAATTTGTGGTAGAACTAGGAGTCCAATCTTGGCTCCAGAAGAATCTTATGAATTATCTGGATATGTTCCTGATATTGTTTTCCCCACTGGAGCTCTAGTAGAAAAAGATAAATTAAGTATTTATTATGGTGCAGCTGATACTACTATTTGCGTAGCCTATGTGAGCTTGAAAGATTTGCTCGGAAGTATGTATATAGAAATAAAAGATGAATGGAGATTCAAACGAGGATTGATGAATCCGATAATAATTCCTAAAATAGAAAATAGTTGGGAAGGCAAAGCGACTTTCAATCCAGCAGCAATTTATCTAAAAGGTAAAATTCATATTTTATATAGAACTCTCTCCAATGATAATACTTCATTTATCGGTTATGCCAATAGCGTAGATGGTTTTAGTATTCTAGAAAGATTGCCGGATCCGATCTATATACCGAGAGAAGATTTTGAAATGAAGAAAATTCCAAATGGTAATTCTGGATGTGAGGATCCTCGTATCACCCAAATAGGGAAGAATCTTTATCTTTGTTATACAGTTTATGATAGTATCGGACCACCGAGAGTGGCTATCTCTTCTATCTCAATTGCCGATTTTCTGGCTCGAAAGTGGAATTGGAGTAAGCCTGCTCTCATTACACCGCCTGGATTTGATGATAAAGATACTTGTATTTTCCCAGAGAAATTCAAAAATGGATACTTTATTATACATAGAGTGGGGAATGAAATGTGCGGAGATTATCTGAAGACACTTGACTTTGTGAATAGTACTATTAACAAATGTATCCGTATTATAGGGCCTCGGATGAATGCTTGGGATAGTTTGAAAGTTGGTATTTCTGCTCCACCGATTAAGACAAAGCATGGATGGCTTCTTCTTTATCACGGTGTCTCTAAAAGTCATCATACATATAGAGTGGGAGTTGTCTTATTGGACTTGAAAGATCCGACTACTGTTTTAGCTCGTTCGTCAGATTCTATTTTTGCTCCAGAAGCAGAATATGAAAAAGTTGGCATTGTAAACAATGTAGTATTTCCTTGCGGTATGATATTAAAAGGAGATTTACTATACATATATTATGGAGGGGCTGACAAGGTGACAGGAGTCGCGACGATGAAGCTCTCTGTTATGCTTGGAGCACTTGTTCGGGGCTCAAAATTTGGAGAAAAATAACAATCTAGAGAAAGGGCCTTAGGTCCTTTCTGGTCGTGCATTTTAGCGGTTAATTTGGTATTATAAACAAAGGGCTTTTTAGCCCAATATTTTCGTTTATGGATAAAGGAAAAGACTATTCAAATCTGCACCGAATGTTGGTGCTCAAATACTTCTGGGCTGTCGTAAGGCGATTTAAAATATCGTTTTTTGGTATTATCTTTTTCGTAATTGTTACAGCGGCTCTCGATATATTTATACCACTCCAATATTTAAGACTTTGGAACGTTTTGAGTAAGAATAATTTTACGCTTGTAACAGCGGCGAAATTAATAATTCTTTTTGTGCTTGCATTGAACCTTCTACGATGGATCACTAGAAGACTGGTAGGATTCCTCAATACTTATTTCCAAGCAAATGTCATGGCGGGCCTTCGTGAGCAAGCCTTCTCATATATGATAGGGCATTCACATTCCTTCTTTGCAAATAATTTCGGCGGATCACTAACTCAGAAAATTAGTAAGTATGCTAGATCTTTTGAGAAACTCATGGATAGAATGGTGAATGATGGTTTTCCTCTTGTCATCCAAGCGGTAGGAACCGTTTGGGCTATCTATACCTTATTACCAAAGTATGCAATTATTTTGGCTGTTTTCTGTGTTGTATTCTTAGTTACCGCTCTCATATATACACGATTCAAACTCAAGTATGATGTTATCGCCGCTCTATCCGATACGAAAACGACGGGGGCACTCGCTGACTCAATAAGTAATCACTCTTCGATTCAACTTTTTGCTGGGCATGATTATGAAAGAGGCAGAGTCGGTGGCGTCATCCAAGATCAGAAGAAGGCGACACTCTTTAACTGGTATTTATGGGAAGGATTGGGATCTATTCAAGCCTTTTATTCAGTTTCTGTTGAGTTTATAGTTTTCTGGATGGCTATTTCTGATTGGAGAGTAAGCTTGATAAGTCTACCTATAATAGTCTTGCTCCAAAGTTATATGGCTCGCTTAACGGAAAATCTATGGGGATTCGCTGGAATCGTTCGTACTTTCTATGATGCATTTGCTGATGCTCAGGAAATGGCGCTTGTCTTAGATACTCCATATAGTGTTTGTGATAAGACTGAAAAAGGGATTAAAAGTGTGAAAGGAGAAATTGTTTTTGATAATATTACATATATTTATGAGAATAATAATACAAAAGTTTTCGATAATTTCTCTTTGACGATAAAAGCTGGCGAAAAAATTGCGATAGTTGGTTCATCGGGGGCAGGGAAGTCAACCTTTGTGCGTCTACTCATGCGATTGTTTAATTTGGAAAAAGGAAAAATTTTGATCGATGGTGTAGACATCGCAACTATTTCTCAGATGCATCTGCGTGAACAAATAGGCTTCGTGCCGCAAGACCCAGTTCTCTTCCATAGAACTCTGATGGAGAATATTCGTTACGGAAGACGCAACGCTACAGATGAAGAAGTAATAAAAGCTGCAAACTTGGCTCATTGTGATGAATTTATTGATAATCTACCTCTCGGTTACGATACTTACGTCGGAGAAAGAGGAATCAAACTTTCCGGTGGTGAACGTCAACGCGTAGCTATTGCTCGTGCTATTCTAAAGAATGCGCCGATACTTGTCCTCGACGAAGCAACTTCAGCCCTAGACTCAGAATCAGAAATGCTTATCCAAGATGCGCTACACAACTTGATAGAAGGGAAGACTGTCATCGTCATCGCTCACAGACTCTCAACTATCAGAGAAATGAATCGTATAATAGTAATATCCCTAGGAAAGATTATTGAAGATGGTACCCACAACGAACTCCTCACTAAAGAAGATGGTATTTATAAAAAGCTTTGGAGTATCCAAGCTGGAGGATTTCAGATTAATTAAATAGGGGTTCGCTCGAGAATGTTTTTATTGCGTTTATTATTTTATTGTTAGAACTATTATTTCTGGCGTTGTTCCTATACGAACTGGAGTCATAGCTGTACCGACACCTTCACTCGTGACGGACATAGTATTCAAAGTATTTGTAACTCCGTAGAAATATTTACTATCAAGCATTTTTACTAAAATAGAAAAAGGAAAGAACTGTCCTTTATGTGTGTGGCCAGAGAGGACGAGAGATACTTCACTCTTTGCAAGCATTGGAATATCTTTCGGATCATGCATTAGAATAATGCTGGGAATATTTTTATCATAACCTACCTTACTTAATTCTGTGGCTATCTCGTCTGCGGTTCTCCCTTCATCGTAAGAGATCCCTATAATCTGTGTATCATTCACTATTACTTTTTTCTCGGTGACGTTATTTAAATTCTCTGGAAGATTCTCTTTGAATATAGGGTATTCTTCACTGTATGCTTCATGATTACCCTCGACGTAGAAGTTTCCAAGTGGGGGATTGAGCAAAGAGATCGGAGCAAAACCTTCCTTATAAGGGAACGATGGGCCATCTATAAGGTCGCCAAGAGTGAAAGTAATATCTGGTTTTTCACTATTCATAATATCGACAACTTTCTTCATAAATTTACCCTGACGAATTATACCCAAATGAACATCGGAAATTATAACAATCTTCTTTCCTTGCCATAGCGGAGCAAGTGTGGGAGAAGTCATTTCCATTCTCACAATGCGAGGATTGTTCGCATTATAAATGCCATAAAGTATAACCAAGGTGGAGATAGTAATCAATATGAATGATATTAATTTGATTGGAAGATTAAAACCAAAAGAATTATTTATAAGCATCAATAATAAAACAGTAGCTACTCCCATCAATAAATATGTAAAGACCACTAGCCAGATACCACCTGTCGTATATATCCACGTATTGATCGTAGAGAAATGTCTTCCTCCATATAACATTGCTCCGACGAACATAGTCGGCAACAATACTCCTAAGATTAAAATGATATTCTTCACGTATGGATATTTGAAAGCGCCTAGTGATTGAAATGTGATGAAGAGTAAATATTCACCTGAAATAGTGATAAATAGAAGAAGAATAGAAATAAAAATATATCGTAGATACATAAATTATATTTTATTATGTTTAACAGATTTATAAACAAAGAACCCGATTATTATGAAGGTGAGTAATGGGGAGATATAGGATGGAATTTCTCCACCAAAAGCATCTATCATCATAACGATACCAAGAACGAAGATGGAATACATCGCACCATTTTTCAAAAATACATATTTCTTTATCCTATCTATATTTCCAATTGTAAGCTTCCTTAGAACAAAAGCGCCGATACCATTACCGATTAAAATAAGAGGTACAGAGAGAGTGAAAGCAAAAGCACCAAGGACTCCATCGATAGAGAAAGTCATATCAATAATCTCAAGATAGAGAATTTTACTAATATCACTCATCTTGTTATCACTTGAGAGTAATGCCTTTTCACTTTTTTCTGCGTTTTCTTTAAATCCATGAGTAATGAAAAATGCTGTGGAGCCTATGACAGCGGAGAAAGCAAGCATTGGATTTATCTTAATTGCATACCATACAACAGTAGCTAAAAGAATAGAAACAATAGCGAAGAACCAAACGCCATTATTCTGGAAAAATCTCTCATGGCGAAGACCGAAGCTTTTAGTTTCAAGGAAAAGCCAATGCAAGAAAAGGAAAACGAGGAATATCCCACCACCCATGAGGAGTATAGGAGCAGATTTATGAACGGCATCTAGAATACTAGGATCATTCGAAAAAGCAGCAGTAAATGAGCCTATAAAACCAAGTTCTGGCATTGTACCCCAAATTATAGCCCAAGGAAGGAGTCCACGGACTACAAAGACAGCAAAGAAGAATCCATAAAGCAGGAACCAACGTCTACCTTTTTTCCCCATTGTGCCCAAAACTTCAGCATTTATAACGGCATTATCAATACTTGAAATAATTTCAAACAAACAAAGCCCCAAAACCGTGATTATAATTGTACTTAATGTCATGTCTATCATTATACATATTTATTAACGAGATGTTAATTTTATGTTTTAAAACCCCCACTCCAATATAGAAACGGCCGTTTCTATATTGTAATTGTGCCGAATAGTAGTATTATATTTAATATGAGTACAAAATATTATAAAGGATATAAGGTTGGCTCTTTAGAAAAAGGTTTATTAAAACTAATTTTAAATATTAAGGATAATGAACTTCCTAATAGATATGATGAATCTTTTTCAGATATTTTTAAAACAGCTCGGCAAAAATTGGAATATTCAAATAATACCAAAAGGATGGTTCAAAAAGGACTCTTAAGATACAAGAATAAAAATGGCGAGATCAAACTCTCTTTGACTGAAAAAGGGAAAGAACTAGCCAATGAATATATTTTAAATGATATTTTTATAAGCAAAAAACCAAATAAGTGGGATGGGAAATGGAGAATGGTAATGTTTGATATTCCTGAACAGAAAACAAAATTAAGGAATTTGATACGTTTTCACTTAAAAAGAATAGGATTTATCCAAATACAGGGGAGTGTATGGATTTATCCATATCCTTGTGAGGGAATCATCACAATTATAAAAAGTAATTTTAATTTAGAAGATGAAGTTATTTATATAGAAGCTCTTTCTTTTGAGAATGATAATAAAATAAAGAAAGTATTTAAATTGTTATAATGCATAATAGAATAGGTAATTAACTAAACTCCAATATAGAAACGGCCGTTTCTATATTGGAGTGGGGAGAAAAAAGGGAAGGATAGAAAAGGGGAGGGTATTTGTGTTGGGGATAAATAGGGTGTTATAATAAATATATGAAAAGTGAGACTAGAATTTGTCAGAATTGCAAGAAAGACTTCATGATTGAGCCAGAGGATTTTTTGTTTTATGAGAAAATTAAAGTACCAGCTCCGACTTTTTGTCCGGAGTGCAGAATGATAAGGAGAATGACATGGAGGAATGAAAGATCATTGTTTAAAAGAACTTGCGATTTCACCGGAGAGTCCATCATTACTATGTTTCACCCTGAAGTAAACATAAAAGTCTACGATAGAGATATATGGTGGAGTGATAAATGGGACCCAACAGAATATGGACAAGATTATGATTTTTCCAAGCCGTTCTTTGAGCAATATAAGGAGCTTTTATCTAAAGTTCCGCTTCAAAATCTGGGGAACCAAAATTGTGTTAATTCACCTTATATAAATCATTCCCAAGAGCTAAAGAACTGTTATCTTGTTTATGCTTCTCATATAGCAGAAGATTCATCTTACTCTTTAGGTGCATCAAAATTAAAAAATTGTGTAGATACATACAAACTTCAAAAGTCAGAACAGTGTTACGAAGACACTATTTCTGATACATTATATGATGTTCATTTTTCATATAATACTTATGACTCAATAAATTCTTATTTTTTAAATAATTGCATTGGGTGCCAAGATTGCATTGGTTGTATAAATTTGAGAAATAAAAAATATTGTATTTTAAATGTTCAATATTCAAAAGATGATTATATAGAAATAAAAAATAAATTAGATTTAGGTAGTTTTAAAACGTTATCTGAATTTAAACAAAAATATAAAGATTTTATATTAAAACACCCTCGTAAATATGCAAATTTATTAAAATCAACTAATTGTTCTGGTGATAATATAATCAATTCAAAAAATATAAAGAATTGTTTTGATTCTTACGGAGAAGTAGAGGATTCTAAATATTTAATTCATGGATTAACAATGAAAGATTCTTATGATTGTTATGGATATGGAGGTATAGCTTCCTTATTATATGAAGGTGCTGATGCAGGCTTAAAATCATATAATCAATATTTTTCAGTATTTACTCATTCTTGTATAAATACAAATTATACTTATATGTGTTACAACGCCAAAAATCTTTTCGGGTGTATTGGAATAAGAAAAGGAGAATATTGTATTTTAAATAAAAAATATTCAAAAGAAGAATATGAGGAATTGGTTCCCAAAATTATAAAGCATATGAACGATATGCCTTATGTAGATAAAAATGGAATAGTATATAAATATGGAGAATTTTTTCCAAGCGGATTATCTCCATTTGCATATAACGAAACAATAGCTCAAGAATATTTCCCAAAAACAGTTGATGAAATATTAAGATCAGGAAATATTTATAGGAAAAATCCTGATAGAAACTACCAAATTACAATCAAAAGTGAGGATTTGGTAGATCATATTAAAGATGTAGATGAATCTATAATTAATGAAACTATAGCTTGCCCCAATAAGGGGAGTGAATTGACCCAATGCACCTTTGCTTATCGTATAACAGTAGAAGAACTCTTTTTCCTAAAAAGGCACAATATTGCTCTGCCTAGGTATTGTCCAAATTGTCGTCATTATGCACGTCTAGCTCAACGAAACCCTATGAAATTATGGCATAGGAGCTGTATGAAGGAGGGGTGTAGTAACGAATTTGAGACCTCGTATGCTCCGGAGAGACCTGAAATCGTGTATTGTGAGAAGTGCTACCAAGGGGAGGTGTATTAGAGATAAAAATTTAGAAATTCTGCCCCCGAAAATTGTAATTTTCGGGGGCAGAATTAGTTTTTTTGACAAGGAAAAATTGGAGAGAGAAATAGCCTTTATTAGTAGTACTTTAACAGGTAAAATTTTACAAAATTTTGTGGAAGATTGACGGATTCATGATATTTTTATGTAGTGTTGATTTTTGTAAAATTTCTCCAAATTTTGCTTGTGGAATAACTTGTACCGGAGGTATAATATAGACCCGCAAGATCAGGGGAACATTATTGGAACATTATTAACTAAAATTTTATAAACATGCCTTCAAAAAAGAAAGTGTCCAGTACAAAAAAAATAGTCGATGCAAAAAATAAAAAAGTTGTTGCAAAAGTTCTCAAGAAAACTAACAAGAATGATTTTATTAAAGGCGTTCAAAAAAGAGATGGAGAAATTGTTCCATTTGATATCGAAAAAATTACGAATGCTGTTAATAAAGCAATGCTTGCAGGGGGTGAAGGTGGAATAGAGGATGCTTCCCTCGTAGCTCACAAGGTTTTGGCCGAAATGGAATTGATATCTAAGGAAAACAAGAACTTTATACCAACAGTTGAGGGTATTCAAGACTCTGTCGAGAAGCAATTGATGCTCTCTGACTATGTAAAAGCTTCGAAGAACTACATTCTCTATCGTGAAGAGAGAGCGCGTTTACGTTCTTCGGGTATTTATGTTCCTGATCATGTAAAAAAGTTAACCGATGAAAGTAAAAAATATTTTAGAAATCCACTTTCTGAATTTGTTTATTATCGTTCGTATGCAAAATGGATTGAAGAGGAGGGAAGACGTGAAACTTGGATCGAGACGATTGATCGCTACATGAATTTCATGAAAAGTAATCTCGGTGACAAATTGAAAGAGTCTGAGTACCTTGAGGTTCGTGAAGCAGTTCTAAAACAAGAAGCAATGCCATCAATGCGTCTCATACAATTCTCCGGAGCAGCTTGTGAGAAGACGAATGTCTGCGCTTACAATTGTTCATTCGTTGCACCTGCATCATTTCAAGACTTTGGAGAAATAATTTACATCTCGATGTGTGGAACTGGCGTAGGATTTTCTGTGGAAAGTAAAAACATTCAATCACTTCCCCAAATCAAACTTCAAACAGGAAAAAAACTTCCTACTTTTGTTGTGCCTGATACTAAAGAGGGTTGGGCAGATGCATTCGTCCTCGGTATGAAGACATGGTTCGAAGGAAAGGATATTGATTTCGATTTTTCTCTTCTTCGTCCTGCAGGAGCTCGTCTTAAAATAATGGGAGGTAAGAGTTCTGGACCAAAGCCACTTATGGATCTTCTCGGCTTTACTCGCGACAGAGTCATGAGACGCCAAGGCAGACACCTTCGCAATATTGATGCTCATGACATTATATGTAAGATAGGTGAATGTGTCGTTTCAGGTGGAGTACGCCGAAGTGCCCTTATTTCACTGTCTGATTTAGACGATCAGGATATGCGTGATGCAAAGAATGGCCAATTTTGGATCAATGAAGGTCAGCGTATGCTTGCGAACAACTCAGCCGTCTATAACGTAAAACCAACAGAGACAGAATTCTTGAAAGAATGGATTGCCCTTATGGAATCAGGATCAGGGGAGAGAGGAATCTTTAACCGCGAATCACTTTACAAAACATTACCAAAGAGACGTCTAGAAAAGTCAGCTGACTATATTGGCGAGATGGGCACCAATCCTTGTGGAGAAATAATCCTAAGATCAAAACAATTTTGTAATCTTTCTGAGGTTGTGGCACGAGCAGAGGACACAGAAGAAGACCTACTCCGAAAAATTCGCATTGCAACAATACTCGGTACTTATCAGTCTACACTTACAAAATTCGGATATCTTTCAAAAGAATGGAAGACTAATTGTGATGAAGAGAGACTTCTCGGCGTCTCAGTGACTGGTCAGTGGGATTCAAAGATTGCACGTAATGCAGATATGCTTGCGAAGCTTCGCCTCGAAGCAATTCGTATAAATAAAATTTATGCAAAGAGATTCGGAATAAGTGAATCTACTTGTATCACAGCAGTGAAGCCATCGGGAACAGTATCTCAGACGGTGGACTGTTCATCTGGCATGCATCCTCGTCACGCGCCTTACTATATCCGTCGTATTCGTATCTCAGCCACTGATTCACTTTTCAAAATGATGAAAGACCAAGGAGTTCCTTTCCATCCAGAAGTAGGTCAGAACCTAGGCGATGCCAATACTTTCGTACTTGAATTCCCAATGAAAGCACCTAATGATGCAATCTGTAAAGATGACATCACTGCTATCGAACAGCTTGAACATTGGAAAGTCGTCAAAGTAAATTATACAGAACACAATCCTTCCGTTACTATTTCAGTAGGGGAGAATGAATGGATCAAAGTTGCTCACTGGCTTTATCAGAATTGGGACATTGTCGGAGGACTTTCTTTCTTGCCTCGAACGAATCACGTTTACCAACTTGCTCCTTATGAAGCGATAGATGAGAAGACTTATAAAGAATTAGTAGGGAGAATGCCTGACTTTGATTTCTCAAAAATTGTGACTTATGAAATGAGAGATGAAACTGAGGTGAAGAGAGAGCTCGCTTGTACTTCTGGTGTTTGTGATATAGTGTAAAAGGATTTTATGAAAAATTGGATTAAATATACAATTACATTCGTTTCTGTAATGGTCTTTAGGCTCATGCCCTTTCGGGCACCGAACGTAGAGCCTATAATGGCAACAATCATGCCGGTAGGGAAAATTTATGGCAGCGTTATGTCTTTTGTTTTCGGATTCCTTAGTATTGTCTTGTATGATTCCGTCACTTCAGGATTTGGAGTATGGACGCTCGTCACAGCCCTCGCTTATGGAACACTAGGGGTGGGAGCAACGTATTTCTTTAAGAATCGCTCTGGTTGGAAGAATTATGCTTTGTACGCAGTTATCGCTACAATTTTCTACGATGCTATTACAGGACTTACAATAGGCCCACTTTTCTTTCATCAATCATTTATGGTGTCTTTGATGGGGCAAATTCCATTCACAGCTCTTCACTTGATTGGAAACGTTTCATTTGCTATAGTTCTATCACCGGTAATTGAAAAATGGATGGCAAAGAGTGAGGTTCCTGCAGTGAAGAAAGAGTTAGTTGTTTTAGTTAGTTAGTTGTTTAAAAAATTTGAATTAATATGTTTGGAAGTGAGGTGTGAATCCTCCACTGTGCCGCAACGGTAATGCCCTAAAGGGATGAGTCCGGTCTTAACATATTGATAATCCCGAGCAGGAGAATATATTCTTATATATGGCTTAAAAGCCCCTCCGTCTCGAGACGGAGGGGCTTTTATTAATAATTTAAAATATATGAAAAACAAAAAAATAATTATAATAGTTGGTTTAATTATATCTTTAATTATAATTTTTTTGATTATTCACCCCTCCGTCCTACGGACACCTCCCCTTAGCAGGGGAGGAATAAATGCTCAGATAGACTCTGAAGCTCCATCCCCGAATAATATAAAAACTTTTCTAACAGTACAAGATAAAAAATATGAGACGAATATAAGAGAAGGTGAAACAGTGTTTGAGGTAATGAAAAAAATACAAGACGAGAGTAATGATAAAATTCCGTTTAGTTTTAAATACACAGAGAATCCAAACTTAGGAGTTTTTATAAATGAAATAAATGGCCAAGTGGGAGGAAATGATGGATATTGGATTTATTATGTAGATGGGGTTGAAGCAGGTGTTGGTATATCAAATTATAAAGTTAAAAATGGAGACCAGATCTCTTGGAAATATGAAAAATAAAATTATTCTAGCTATAGCATTTATAAGTTTTGGTTTATTTTTTACACCCACAGTATTTGCTGATTCTGTGGTAAATCTAACAATCCGAGATGGTGATAATATTTTGTATGCTGAATCTGTACCACTAAAACCTGCTGGAATAATACAACTAAATGGGCATGATTTAGATGCAGGTAGTGTTTTGTCTGTCTTGAATGATGCAGATATATCTAGTGATAATTTTTCCATTACAGATTTGCAATATTATGAAGGTATGGGTTTTTATTTAAAATGTATTAATACCCAATGTGAAAATTGGCAATATACTGTAAATAATTCTTATTCAAAAAAAGCGATGGATAAAAATGTTTTATCTGGAGGAGAAGATGTTTATGTTTATTTTGGTTCCAGCCATAGAATATCACTTAATTCAAATTCTATAACGGCAGATGATAGTTTGACTGTTAATGCAGAAGATTATTTATATCAAAATAATAGTTGGGGGCCATTAAGTGGTGTAATTATAGGGGTAACACAACCTGACCCAAACAATACGTGGACACCAATTGAAATTCAAACAAAACCAATTAATGATGGGAGTGTAGTTTTTACTTCATTACCTGTAGGGTCATATAATGTCGGAATAAAAGAAGATGATTATTGGCCAACAGAAACATTGATAGTCACAGAAGCTGTTCATAGAAGTAGTGGTAGTAGTGGCTCATATATATCAAACTTTGTAAAACAAGTTGTTCAAGAAAAAACTTTTTCAGTTGAAGATGCTTTAAAATTTTTAGAAACAAATGAGAAAAGTGATGGATCATATAGTGCTCCAATGTACACTGACTGGGTAGCTATAGCTGTAGGGGCAGGGGATTATCAAGATATAAAATTAAAACTAATAAATTATTTAAAAGAAAATGATATAGATTCATCTGTTGTTACTGACAATGAAAGGCGCACAATGGCCTTGATGGCACTTGGGATAAATCCATACACTGGTACAAAAGTAAATTATATTAAAAAAATTACTGATAGCTTTGATGGAATTCAATTTGGAGATAAAACTCTTGTGAATGATGATATATTTGCCTTGGTAATATTAAAAAATGCTGGATATTCTGCAAATGATGAATTAATAACAAAGGATATAAATTATATTATTTCTAAACAGGACAAAGATGGTTCATGGGGAAGTATCGACATGACAGCTGCAGGAATACAGGCTTTAAAAAGTTTCGAAAATATTTCTGGTGTGAATGATGTAATTTTAAAAGCAGAAAAATATATAACAACAAATCAAAAGATAGATGGCGGCTTCGAAAATTCATCATCTACTTCTTGGGTACTTCAAACTTTATTTGAGAATAAAGAAATTTTAAAAGGAGAAGCCTATTTAGCTTCTAAGCAAGATAAAGATGGTGGAATGGAAGGCGTAGGAACTGACCTAAATACTCGTATATGGATAACTGCGTATGCTATACCGGCGATTTTACACAAACCTTGGAGCGTAATCTTAAGTAATTTCTCTAGACAAGAGATAACGATTGAAAATTCTATAAACAATGATTTAGTAAAACAAAAAACTGTTTATAAGAAATTGAATAAAAATAGTATAGAAGTTATAAAAAGTGCTGAGGATAGAAAGAAAATAGAAAATATAGTTGATATCAACGGAGAAGTTAAAAGTAATAAATCAACAAAAATGTGGCGGATTTTTAAAGCTCCTTTTAGCTGGCTTTTTGGAAAGCTTGGATTCTGATATACTGGGGATATGAAAACACAAACAAAATTCATTATATTTATGATAGCAGTTATTGTATTAGTAGGAGCTTTTGGAGTTTACTCTGCCTTTAAATCAGCACCGCCAAGCAAACTTGATGGATTCGCACAGTGTTTGAAAACTTCTGGAGCAGAATTCTATGGAGCCTTTTGGTGTTCTCATTGTCAGGAACAAAAAGCAGAGTTTGGAACATCAGCAAAATATCTTCCATATATAGAATGTTCAAATCCTGATAATTCTCAGACACAAGTTTGTATTGATAAAAAAATTGAAAGTTATCCAACTTGGTACTTTAAAGATGGAACAAGTGAAAACGGAAGACTTACACTTCAAACTTTAGCAGATAAGACACAATGTGTCCTTCCTCAATAATTTATGCCAGCATATGTAGAAATAGTAAATAAGACTCTTGCAATTGGAACTATTGGACTCCAAGTTGTTGTTGTAGCTATTTTAATTGGATTAATCTTTTTTAGGAATAGAGAAAATCCGTTTCTTATACTTGTGAAGGAGTACACTTTCATTCTTGGATTTTTTGCTGCACTTGGAGCTTTCCTCCTGTCACTTTTTTACTCTAATATCGTTGGATTTCCACCTTGTGAACTTTGCTGGATTCAGAGAATTTTCTTATATCCACAATTAATACTTTTTGGGATGGAATTGTACAAACGTGATCGCTCAATTGTAGACTTCAGTATCGTCTTTGCCACCATTGGTTCAATTGTTTCTGTTTATCATCTATATATAGAAAATGGGGGAGCTTCGAACATTGGCTGTGCAGCACTTACTCCAACTAGTGTCACTCAAGTCTCTTGTGCCACTCGTTACATCTATGAATTCGGATACATTACCATGCCCCTTATGGCTCTTACTTTATCTTTATTTATAATCACCATCTTGGTAAATTATAAATATATGGCCAGAGTGAAATAAATTCAAATAAAAAGCATCTCCATCATAGTGGAGATGCTTTTTATTTGATATACTATATATATGCATATTGATGAGGGGACAATCATAAAACTTCTAAACACTTCAGGGCTCGTCAGCAAGACTGACGTCGCAATGGCCTTAAAGAAAGCTAAGGAAACTAACCAATCATTAGGTTCTGTTTTGATGAGTGATGGCAAATTAACTGAGAAAGATTGGAATAGTATGCAGGCTGTTTCCCTTGGAATTCCTTTTGTCAGTTTGAAGGGGGAGCATATACCACCTGATGTTCTAAATTTAATTCCTGAGCCTATTGCAAGGACGAATAATATCATTGCCTATAAGAAGAGTGCTACAGGTCTTGAAGTTGCGATGCTTGATGTGGATAATCTACCAGTTATTGATTTCATAAAAAAGAAAGTTGGTATTCGTATCTTGCCTCGCATGACTTCCTCTGACTCTATTAAAGAGGCTCTTGGTTTGTATCAGAAAAGTTTGCAAGCAGACTTTGAAGATATAATTAAAAAAGAAAGTAATCAAATAAGGCCAGTTGTTGATAATTCTCTTTCAAGGGAAAAGACGAGTGATATTCCAAAGACAGAGCAAGAACTCGCTGAAGATCTACCGATTGTGAAAATTGTTGATACTTTGATATCGCACGCTATTCTCCAAGGTGCTTCTGATATACACATCGAGCCATGCGAAGAGTCACTCGTCGTTCGATATCGTATTGATGGAATTTTACATGACGCCATGGTTCTCCCTAAAGATACAGCTCCAGGAATTGTCGCTCGTATAAAAGTGCTTTCAAATTTAAAACTAGATGAGAAACGTCTTCCTCAAGATGGCAGATTTAAAATCGTAAATGATTCTGGGCGAGTTTCTTTCCGTGTCTCCACCCTTCCTACTTATTTTGGAGAGAAGACAGTTATAAGAATATTGCGTGAGAATGCCAAAGGATTCTCATTGGAAGGGCTTGGCTTTCATGGTGAAGCACTTGAAAGAATTCATAGAGGTATGAAGAAAAGAAATGGAATGCTCCTAACGGCCGGACCTACTGGTTCTGGGAAAACAACAACGCTCTATACAATGCTCGACATCCTTAATACGCCTGACGTAAATATTTCAACAGTTGAAGATCCGATCGAGTATCAAATGGCCCGTATAAATCAAACTCAAACGAAAGCTGAGATAGGACTAACCTTTGCGAATGGACTACGTACTTTACTTCGTCAGGATCCAGATATCATAATGGTGGGGGAGATTCGTGACGGGGAGACGGCAGGACTCGCTGTGAACGCTTCTTTGACTGGCCACTTGGTTCTCTCCACTATTCACACGAACTCAGCGGCAGGAGCGATTCCACGTATGATAGATATGGGGGTGGAGCCTTTCTTGATCGTTTCGACTGTCAAAACCGTTATCGCTCAGCGTTTGGTTCGTAAGCTTTCAGAAGAAAAAGAAGAGTATCTCCTAAGTGCGGTGGAGTTAGAAGCTTTAGCGAAAGTTGTAAATCTAGATGTTGTATTGGCGGCTCTAAAAGCTGAAAGTATTGTTGCACCTGCTGCTACATGGGAAGAGATTCCATTCTATAGACCAAAGCCCAATAAAGATTCTCCTGATGGTTATCATGGACGCGTAGGCATTCACGAAGTTTTAGAAGTAAGTTTAACAATAAAAGAAATGATATTAAAAAATTCTTCTGCTGATGATATTGAGAAAACAGCTAAAAAAGAAGGAATGATGACAATGATTGAAGATGGTATTTTCTTGGTGGCGTCAGGTGTGACTTCTACAGAAGAAGTCTTGCGTGTTGTCTCTGAGTAGCATCGCGTTTATTCGACTTACGCGATGTGATTTGCAAAATCAAAATGAAATTTAAATATAAAGAACAAAATAAAGAAGGAGCTCTTATGGAAGGAGTAGCAGAATCCCCAGATATGTTTACTCTTGCTCGTGATATTAGAGCGAAGGGAGGTATTCCTCTTTCAATAAAAGAAGTAACTGGAAAAGAATTCAAATTTAGTTTTGACTTAGAAATTTTTGGTTCTGTTTCTCTTTCTGAAAAGATAATGTTCACAAATAATTTAAGTGGGATGCTCTCGGCTGGACTGGCCCTCACTCGTGCACTATCAGTCTTGGAAAAACAAACCAGAAATAAAACTTTTAATAATATTTTAAAAACGTTGATTGATGATATCAATAAAGGTGGAACACTTTCGATGGGAATGAAAAAGTTTCCAAAAGTTTTCTCTGGAGTTTTTGTGTCGATGGTTCACTCAGGTGAAGAATCTGGTAGCTTACCGGGGACACTTAAAGAAGTAGGGGAGACGCTAAAGAAAACTTATGATTTAAACCGAAAAATTAAAGGAGCTCTTATATATCCATCCATTATTTTAGTCGCTATTTTTCTGATTGGAGTTCTGATGATGATATATGTGGTACCAACTCTTACAAAGACCTTTTCAGATATGGGAGTGGAATTACCTGGTGCGACCCGTTTCATTATATTTATTTCGACCTCACTAACAGATCACTTCTTACTCTTCTTCTTGGTTGTAGGATCTGTCATAGGGTCTTTTGTTTTATTTGCTAAGTTAAAGGCTACTCAAAGATATTTTGATTCAATTATTTTGAAAATTCCAATGCTGGGGACATTATTAAAAGAAATGAACACAGCTCGTACCGCAAGGACACTCGCCTCCTTACTATCCTCTGGTGTGGATGTCTCCAAAGCTCTATCTATCACAGAAGAAGTTTTACAAAATGTTCATTATAAGGAATTGATCCATAATTCTATTGGCTCTATTGAGAAGGGAGTAGCATTATCAGCTTCTTTTAAAGAGAATACCAATCTTTATCCAATCATGGTTGGCGAGATGATAGAAGTTGGAGAAGAAACAGGCAAGCTATCTCAAATGTTGATAGATATTGCAAACTTCTATGAAAACGAAGTTGATGACAAAACGAAAAATCTCTCGACAATAATAGAGCCAGTCCTAATGATCTTCATCGGAGCAGCTGTCGGATTCTTTGCTATCGCCATGATCAAGCCTATGTATTCAGTCATGGATACCATTAATTAATTTTATATGATAAAATTTTTTCAAATAAATAAAAATAAAGGATTCACATTAATAGAAATATTGGCGGTGATTGCTATCTTGGGAATTATTTCTTCAATTATTATTTTGAGTCTTTCTCAATTTAGAAACGAACAATTATTAAAGAATACCACTCTTGATGTTGTCTCTCTTTTAAGTAAGGCTAGGCAAAATACTCTTTCTTCAGTTAACTCTACAAACTATGGAATACATTTTGATAGTAACCAGGTTGTACTTTTCACTGGATCTGTATACTCGTCAAATAATTCAACTAATGAACCAATTGTTTTCAGTAGTAAGGTTAATATTCCGATTCCTTCTGGTTTAAATATAGGAGGAGGTAATGATGTTATTTTTGAGAGGTTAACTGGAGAGACTATCGGTGGTACAATTAAAATACAATTAACATCTGACTCTACAAAACAAAAAATAATTACTGTGGGTAAAATAGGTAATGCAAGTTCAAATTAAAATGATCAATAAAAATAAAAAAATTTTAGGGTTTACATTAGTCGAAGTTCTTGTGGCTTGCTCTATTATCTCTTTATCTATGTTTGCTCTAATGCAGACAGCGGAGAATGGAATTAGACTTTCAAACGAAGCTCTTACTAAATCACAAGCGAGTTTGCTTCTCGAAGAGGGGGCTGAATCCGTTAAGTTAATTCGTGATAGTTCTTGGACGACAATAGCTAATTTAAATTTAAATACACCGTACCATTTATTTTTTAATACAACTACAAAAGTATGGGAGCTAAATGCTAGTACAACTAATTTATCAGGATGTATTCCTAGTTATCCTATCGATGGTGTTTTTAATAGGACTGTTACTTTTTCTTCTGTAGGTAGGGATGCAAATGATGAAATATTGGCATCAGGAGGAACGATAGATACTGGAACTAAAAAAGTAATAATAGTAGTCACTTGGAATTCTCAAAAAGTTTTAATATCCAAAAGCTTATCTTTTTATATAAGTAATATTTTTAATTAGAAATGAAATTTAATAATAACAATAAAAAAGCCTTTACCCCCACACCTACTTTGAAGAGTAGAGCAAAGTGGGTGTGGGGGTTTAGTATTATAGAGATAGTAATTTATATTGCTATTTTTACTGCATTATCTATTGTAGTTATTAATTCATTTATTATTGTTCTCTCATCTTTTTCTACGATTCGCAGCAATCATGACTTATTGAACTCTGGATCCATTGCAATGGAGAAAATAACTCGAGAAATTCGCCAAGCCGATAGTATTGACATTCTTAATTCAACAGATGAAATTTTACAATTAAATAGTACGGATAATTCGTCTAACCCTGTTGTTGTTAAGTTTGCAAAAGTAGGCAATGCTTTAAATTTATATAGAAATGGTACTCTCGTTGGTAATTTACTTACCTCTAAAGTAACTTTAACCTCCATTTCTTTTATTCGCACCTCAAATGCAAAAAGTGAAGGTGAAAAAATAAAGATGGTATTGAACAATACTGCAGGTAAAATAAATAAAACAGAGAATTTTTATGACACTGTAATATTAAGAGGAACATATTAAAGAATTAATAATGAATAATAAAAACAAAATCAAATATAACGGTGGGGCAGCAATGATGGTGCTCGTTGTCTTCTTTGTTTTTATAAGTTTAACAATTCTCATTGGAATTGTTAGTCCAACAGTGAGAGAGTATAGAACCATCACGGACAATTTCAAATCAAAACAAACATATTTCTTGGCTGAATCTGGAGTCGAGGATGTTGTTTATAGACTCAAGAATAGTAAAAAGACAACTGGCACAGAAACCTTAGTGTTAGGTGATTTACAAGCTGTCACAGCTATTACAGATATTGGAGGAGGTAAGAAAAAAATAAGTACACTAGGGAGTACTGATACACTAGAACGTAAAATTGAAGTAACTTTAAATACTGCATCTGGAGTTTCGTTTAGTTATGGAGTCCAAGTTGGAACCGGTGGTGTATATCTAGATAGTGGAGCTATAAATGGAAATGTGTATTCCAACGGTCCTATAACTGCAAGTAGTTCTGGGAGTAACTTGATAAGTGGTACAGCGATATCTGCCAATAGTCCTTCGCTCATTGCTGATCAAAGTAATGGTACGGGGATTCCAGCTGGTAATATCATTTTTGGCAATACGACTAATACGCAAGATGTTGCTCAAAGTTTTATTGTATCAACTGCTAGTCCATTAAATAAAGTACAATTATATATTAAAAAAACTGGTAGCCCAAGCAATGCTGTAGTTAAAATCATGGAGGACAGAAATGGAAGTCCAGGAGAACATGTATTTGCAAGTGGGGCACTTCTTGCCTCAACTGTGACAACTTCTTATGGTTGGGTTGAAGTATCTTTTACAGCAAATCCAATTCTGGCTACATCTACAACTTATTGGCTGGTTATAGATGCCAGTGCTTCAAGTTCTAAATATTATACGATTGGGGCAACAAGTGGAAATAATTATACAAGTGGATTAAGTAAAATTGGTCGCATAGATGAGACTTGGAGTAATACGTCTCCAGCTGGTCTTGATTGTTTTTTTAATATTTATCTTGGAGGATTGAATGGATCAATCAGTGGAGTAGATCAATGGAATCAGCTTCACATTGGCACTGTCTCAGGTTCTGCCCAAGCTCATACTGTTAATGCTGTGAATTCTGGGGGAAATATTTATTGCCAAGTCGGTACAAATAATAATAAAGCTTGTATTTCACAATCAGATCCAGTTTATATATCATATCCGATTTCTGATGCAAATATTGTAGATTGGCAAGCGACTGCAACTTCTGGGGGAACATATACAGGAGATTATAATGTTAATTGGGCAGGGGCCACCTTGGGTCCAAAGAAAATTATTGGGAATCTGAATGTAAGTGGAGGAGGAACTCTCACTATTACTGGAACTTTATGGGTTACTGGTAATATAGTTTTAAATGGTGGAGGATTAATAAAATTAGCCTCAAATTATGGGACAAACGATGGTGTGATTCTTTCAGATGGATCAATTGCTATTTCAGGTGGTGGTCACGCAGCTGGATCTGGTACTACAGGTAGTTATATTATGCTTCTCTCTTTAGATAATTCTTCCAGCGCTATAAGTGTTTCAGGGGGAGCAGGAGCTGTCGTAGTATATGCTCCGTATGGTACGGTGGCTATCTCGGGAGGGGCATCACTTAAAGAAGCTACGGGGTATCGTATGACAATAGTTGGGGGATCAAGCATTACCTATGAATCTGGACTTACAGACAATAACTTTTCCAGTGGCCCATCTGGAACCTGGAATATAGATAGCTGGAAAGAAGTAGAATAAATGGCATTTTTGTGGTAAAATGGTCAAATGAAAGACATAAATAAGCTTATCGTTGCTAATTGGAAGATGAACCCGCAGTCAAAGCGAGACGCGGAGATTATTTTTAAAAATATTTCTCTATTTGTTAAAAACTTAAAAAAAATAGACGTAGTAGTCTGTCCATCGTATCCTCACCTCTATTTAAAAGACAAAATAAAAAACAAGAAGTTAAAATTGGGTAGTCAAGATGTCTTCTATGAAAAAGAAGGCTCCTATACTAGTGAAGTCTCAATCGGAATGCTAAAAGATTTCGGGGTAGAGTATGTAATACTTGGTCACTCTGAAAGAAGAATGGTGGGGGATACAAATAATATTATAAACAAAAAGATTTTAGCAACTCTGAAAGCCAAGATTAATCCGATTTTTTGTATTGGAGAAAGCAAGAGGGATGCTAATGGATTTTATTTATCTTTCATCAAACAACAAATTATAGAAGGATTAGCGCTCGTAACTAAATCTCAAATGACAAATGTAGTTATTGCTTATGAACCTGTGTGGGCTATAGGTAGTAATGCTGTCAGAGAAGCAACTGCTGCCGAATTTATAGAAATCAGAATTTATATTAAAAAAATAATAGCTGACATTTTTGATATTAAGACGGCTAACGAGATTAAAATAATCTACGGAGGTTCTGTACATCCAACAAATGCAAATATTTTTATAAAAGATGGCGGGGCAGATGGATTACTCGTAGGAAGAGATAGTTTAAATAAAAAATTATTTGGACAGATTATTAATTTAGTAAAATAAGTAAACTAAAATGAAATCAATAAAAGACATAGAGAACTTGAAAGGAAAGAAGGTAATGGTAAGAGTAGACTTTAATGTTCCTATGAAGGACGACAAGATTGTTGATGACTTTCGTATTAAAGCTGCGCTACCAACAATTCTATATTTACAAAAAAAGGGAGCGGTAATCATACTCATAGCTCACATAGGCGAAGATGGAGAGAAAAGCTTGAAGCCAGTTGCTTTGAGGCTCAAAAAACTCGTAAAGAATTTCAACTTTATTGAGTCACCAATCTTTTCAGATATAACAAAGAGAACTATAAATAATTTCAAGAATGGCGAAGTGGTTCTGCTTGAGAATATTCGTCGTGAAGCAGGGGAGAAGACGAATTCACCTTCATTTGCAAGGGGATTATCACGATTTGGAGATATTTATGTGAATGATGCATTCTCCGTCTCGCACCGTGTACATGCTTCTATTGTGGGGATTACAAAATACCTACCAAGCTATGCTGGACTTCAAATGCAAGATGAAATATTACACCTCTCGAAAGCCTTTAGCCCGAAGCATCCCTTCCTCTTCATTTTAGGTGGATCAAAGTTTGAAACGAAAGTTCCTTTGATAAAAAAGTTTCTTCGTGATGCTGACCATGTATTTATCGGAGGAGCGATTGCAAATGATTTCTTCAAACATAAAGGATATGAAGTAGGAGTCTCTTTAGTAGGAGGAAATAATTTACAGATTAAGCCATTCTTAAAATGCAAAAATTTAGTTTTACCTACTGACGTTGTCGCTGTTAAAGGGAATACTCGCCGTAATATAAAACCCAACGAAGTAACTTCTGAAGAAAATATTTTAGACATAGGTAAAGATTCCATTGAAGTATTGAAAGGATTAATAGAAAAAGCGCAATTCGTACTTTGGAATGGACCTCTTGGTAAATACGAAAGTGGTTTCAGCGGATCAACAGAAAGTGTTTTGAAAATTATTGCTAAAAGCAAAGCTATGAGCATCGTCGGCGGAGGGGACACTGTCGCCCTTATATCTAAATTGAAATTAGGAAGTAAAATAGGCTTCGTCTCGACTGGCGGTGGCGCCTCTCTCGACTTCTTAGCCCGCGGCACGCTCCCAGGAATCAAAGCATTGAAATAATTTTTTATAGTTTATTATGCCCAATGAAATTGAGCTTCTAGATCTTCTTTTGAAGAATAGGGGAATAAAAAAAGAAGAGGAAGAATTGTTTCTAAATCCTTCATACGAGAATGGTCTTTATGATTCTTTTCTTATGAGAGATATGGAGAAAGCTTGTGTGCGTATATTTGAGGCCATTGAAGCGAAAGAAAAAATAGTTATCTATACTGATTATGATTGCGATGGAATTCCTTCGGCTGTCATAATGCACGACTTTTTCCAAAAGATTGGTTTTGAGAATTTTACTATTTATATACCAGACAGACATGATGAAGGATATGGACTTCACATGGATGCGATTAAAAATTTTATTGATGAGGAAGTGAAACTTCTCATAACTTTTGATTTGGGAATTACAGCAATAGAAGAAGTAGTGGAAGCTACGGCAAATGGAATAGATGTAATCATAACGGATCATCATTTACCAAGTGAAAAAGGTTTGCCCAAGGCTTATGCAATTCTTAACCCTAAACAAGAAGGCTGTAAATATCCTGACAAGATGCTTTGTGGAGCAGGTATAGCTTTCAAGCTTGTACAAGCTTTGATAAAGAAATATGGGGAATATTGGAAGATAAATGTTGGTTGGGAAAAATGGTTGCTAGATATGGTTGGAATGGCAACATTGGCCGACCAAGTGCCTTTGTTAGATGAGAATCGCGTCTTTGCTTTTTATGGATTGAAAGTTTTACAGAAAGGAAAAAGGCCTGGAATGGTAGAAATTTTCCGTAAAGCGAATGTGGACGTCGCTAAACTTAGTGAAGAGGATATTACTTTCACCCTTGCTCCACGTATCAATGCAGCTTCACGTATGGCTGATCCTATGATGGCCTTTCTTGCTCTCTCAGCTACTGATTCTGTCATGGCAAAAACCTTGGCAGATAATTTATCTAAAATAAATGACGAGAGGAAGATTATGGTGGCGCAAATAATGAAAGAAGTGAAAAAAGTAATGAGCAAGAGAGAAGAGAAGAAGGTGGTAGTGATAGGGAATCCTTCATGGAGAATCGGCGTCTTGGGAATTATTGCTTCAAAAATTGTAGAAGAATATAAGAGGCCAGTATTTGTCTGGGGTTCTGACGGCAGTGATGAACTTAAGGGGTCATGTCGTTCTTATAATGGAATAAATCTTGTAGAAATAATGAGTGCGTTGCCAGAGAATAGTGTTACATCTTTTGGTGGGCACAAAGGTGCTGGAGGATTTGCTGTCGCACACGAAGAGATTCATTTCTTGGAAGAAAGAATTTTAAAAGTATTTGATGACTTTGAAAGTGTAGAAGAAGAAGCAAGTGAAGACGGAGTAGAAGCTACTATCGATATGGATGACATAACGAATGCAAACTATAACGTCATCGCCAAGCTTGCGCCATATGGAGTAGGGAATCCGAAGCCAAAATTTCTTTTCAAAGATGTATCAATATATGCTGTTAAAGAATTTGGTAAAGAAAAGAATCATATAGAGTTAAGTTTTCTAAATAGTAAGGGTAAGGTTGTGAAGGCGATAGCTTTCTTTAAAACAAAAGAAAGCTATAATGGGAAAGTAGAAGTAGGGAATAGGATAAATATGGTGGCTACATTTGAGAAAAGTACTTTCGGTGGTAGAACAGAATTAAGATTAAGAATAATAGACATAATATGATAAACAAAACAATAGAAATATACACAGACGGTTCATCATTAGGAAACCCAGGGAGGGGTGGATGGGGAGCTGTCGTTGTAGAAAAGACTAAATCCATCAAAGATGGATCGCCCGACGCTTCAGTAGAAGCGTTTAGGGAAAAAATAATAGAAGAACTTGGTGGATGTGATAAGGACACGACGAATAATCGCATGGAGCTAGCAGCTGCCATCGAAGCTATTAAATATATAAATAAAAAACACAAAGAATGTATTGTGACTATTCATGCCGACTCTTCGTATGTATTAGGAGGGGTAACAAATTGGATTTTCGGCTGGGAGAAAAATGGATGGAGAACGGCAAATAAGAAGCCAGTTATGAATCAAGAACTATGGAAAGAACTGATTGCCCATGTGAGAGAATCGAAAGCCACAATCACTTGGCAGAAAGTGAAGGGGCATTCTGGTCATGTTTATAATGATAAGGCAGACGAAATAGCTACAACGTATGCAGCTAACCAAAAAAGAAATTAGTTTAATAATCGTACTAATAGTAATTGCTTTAGTGCGATTTTTATTTTTCCTACCAGGAAAACCTGCATATCAAAATGTAGTAGGGAAGGAGGTAGTACTCGTTGGAGTAGTTAGTGATGATCCAGATATCCGGCTTAAGAACCAGCACTTGAATATAAAATTAAAAGATAAAGACGTGAACATTTTAGTCTTCGTCGGCAGAGAAAAAGAGGTTGCTTATGGTGATGAAGTTAAGGTTAAGGGCATATTAGAAGAACCAGAGAACTTCATTACAAACTCTGGCAAGGAATTTAATTATAAGAGATATCTTGCGAACCAAGATATTTATTTTATTATTAAGAATGCTCAAATTGAAATTCTTTCAAGTGGTAACGGCAGTAAAATATATAGTTTACTTTTCAAAATAAAGAATTCTTTCATGAGAAATATTAATCAAGTAATACCGATGCCTGAGAGTGATCTCGGTAATGGTCTTATACTTGGGGCGAGAGGAGGATTTAATGAAGATACCAAGAATGAATTTATAAATACAGGTACGATACACATTATCGCTTTATCTGGTTACAACGTCTCCATAGTTGCGAATAATGTGATGAAATTTTTTGGATTAATTTTCTCAACTACACTATCGATTATTTTAGGAATGATCGTTATTCTTTTGTTTATTATTATGACTGGTGCCTCATCGACGGCAATACGAGCGGGGATTATGGCGACTATTATGCTTCTCGGCAGAATGACAGACAGAAAGTACTTAGCTGGGCGCGCACTAATAGTGGCGGGGCTTCTGATGGTGGCTTACGATCCACGAGTGATTGTCGATATGTCTTTCCAGTTGTCTTTCATTGCAACGGGTGGTGTACTTTACCTTACACCAAAAACTCTTAATTGGTTTAAGTTTGTTCCACTACGTTTTGGGTTTAGAGAAATGGTAGCTTCGACTCTCGCGGCGACTATTTCCGTCATGCCAATATTACTTTATCTGACAGGAGTATTTTCGCTTGTATCTCTTCCGGCTAATTTTTTAATACTTTTACTGATACCCTACGCAATGTTTTTCATATTTGTTACAGGCATCTCTGGATTCATCGCACCAGTAATCGCAATATTCTTCGGGTATATTACATATATAATGCTCACGTACATACTAGGAGTAATTCACTTTTTTGGCTCGTTGCCATTCGCTAGCTTTACTATCCAATCTTTCCCATTGGTTTTAACAATTATAATTTATATATTTTTACTCAGGTGGATTTTTAGAGAGAAGTCTTAAAATTATTCTCTACTACTTCCCAATTTAAATTTGCAAAAAAAGCTTCTATGTATTTTTTCTTTTCTGATGGAATGTAGTCTAGGTAGTATGCATGCTCCCACATATCAAGACATAAGACAGGGGAGAGGCCGGTAAGCTGTCCTAATTGGTGCTCGTCTACCCATGAGATGATTAATTTATCACTCATTTTATCATAATAAAGAATACTCCAACCGGGCCCTCGAGTCGTAGCGACGAATTTGAAATGAGTTAGAAAGTTTTCAAAATTTCCCCACTCTTTTTCTATACTTGCATGCAAATCTCCACCCTCATTTATTTCTTTTTTACCACCTGAAAGTGATGCAAAATAATATTCATGATTTCTCATGCCATCGAACTCGAATCCGAAACGTCGCTGTAATTCACCTAGGACGAAAGCATTTTTCTCTGGGTCATTTTTAAGTTCATTTATTTTATTTAAAATAAGATTCGTATTTGTGACATATCCTTTATAAAGTTTCAAATGCTCCTCGATTGTTTTAGGGCTTATTCCGGCTAGCTCTCCTATCTCAAATGTTTTTGTTGTAAATGTTTCCATAATGTTTTTGTGTATTTAGTGCTAATATATAAAGTATATCATGGAACGAAGAAGAAAATACTTACCATATATATCCCTTATAATCCTTATTATTTTGACCATCAGTGTTTGGTTTTTAGTTTTTCAACATAAAAATAATAATTATTTAAAAGTTGTATTTCTAGATGTTGGCCAAGGCGATGCCATATATATAGAGGCACCAAATGGCAGACAAATGCTTATCGATGGTGGCCCTGATGCAAAACTTCTCGCAAGTTTAGCGAAAGTTATGCCTTTCGCCGATCGATCCATTGATTTGATTGTCGCTACTCATCCAGATATGGATCACATCGGAGGATTTCCACTACTTCTTGATAATTATAAAGTTACGAGTATTATCGAGAATGGCACCGTCTCTACGACTACTGTCTCTCAGAGCCTAGAAGAAAAAATAACAAAGAAAAAAATAAATAAAATTATTGCACGACGTGGCATGCATATAATTTTGGATGAAAAGAAAAATATTTATTTTGATATTTTATTTCCAGACGGGCGAGATATTTCAAATTTTGAAAGTAATGATGCTTCAATTGTAGGGAAGCTAGTCTATGGAAATAAATCATTCATGATGACTGGTGATGCATCTCTATATACTGAGAATTTAATAGAATGGAATGAAAAAGATAGTGTCTTGAAGTCTAACGTTCTCAAACTTGGGCACCATGGCTCGCGTACTTCATCAAGCACTCTTTGGCTTGAAAAGGTGAATCCCGAAATAGCAATAATATCAGTAGATAAGAATAACAAATATGGTCATCCACACAAAGAATTACTAGACAGACTTTTGTCTCTTAAAATTCCATTTTTAAGTACGGCTGATCTTGGAAACATTATTTTTGAAACTGATGGCAAAAAAATTTTTAGATAAAAATAAAACTCTCGAATTAATCGAGAGTTTTATTTAATGATTCCGGCTTTCTTTAATACTGCATAAGCTCCATGTTTGTTTATAGTCTTGATAGCTTTGGTTGAAAGTGTAAGAGGGAAGTATTTCTTTAGCTCAGGAACGTAGATTCGTTTCTTCTGAAGGTTTGGATATTTGCGGACCATACCAGTAGGGTTGAATTTAGTAGCACGAACAACGTTCGAGTAGCCACCTCCCATGATTGAGCCCTTTTTTGTTATATCACAAACTTTCGCCATAGATGAAGGTATGCTATCATATTAAATACACATATGCAAGCAATTGATCAGATATTCTATATAGTTGTACTTATAATGTCCGTAGTGATTCATGAATTTTCTCATGGCTACGCAGCATATCTACTAGGGGACAATACAGCTCGCCTAAGTGGTAGACTTACTTTAAATCCTATAAAACACCTCGATCTTTTTGGTTCAATTATTCTACCTCTATTACTGATAGTTTCAAACGCGGGTTTTGTAATTGGTTGGGCAAAACCTGTGCCTTATAATCCTGACAATCTTAGTAATAAGAGATGGGGGAATTTATTTGTAGCTATCGCTGGTATAGCAGCCAATCTCGTTTTAGTTATTATATTTGGCCTTTTGATTAGGTTTGCTCCGATGCTGGGGATTCCATTTGATAGTCCTTTCTACAAAATAACTTCTATTATTGTCATATTAAACTTGGTTCTTATTCTTTTCAATCTGATTCCTATTCCACCACTCGATGGATCGAAAGTTTTATTCTCTTTTCTCCCTTTAAAATACAGATATATTGAAAATTTCTTAGAAAAATGGGGAATGTTCCTTCTCCTCTTCTTTATCATTTTCTTATGGGGCAAAGTAGCACCTCTTATATTCGTTATTTTCAAACTTGTTACGGGGGTTTCGCTCATGTAACCAAACACTTGCTTTTTATAAGCCTTTATAGTAAAGTGTTTGGACTAGTCGCTTCAGACTATTTTTAATTTAATATGCCTACAATTAACCAATTGGTTCGCAAGAGCCGCAAAATAATCAAGAGAAAATCTAAAGCTGTGGCTTTGGCTCGTGGTTTTAATTCTATTAAGAACAAGCCAGTTTATTATCCAGCTCCATTCAAGCGTGGAGTTTGTACAAAAGTTTCAACAACTACACCTAAGAAGCCTAACTCAGCTCTCCGAAAGATTGCTCGTGTTCGTCTTACAAATGGTATGGAGGTAACAGCATATATTCCAGGAGAAGGACACAATTTGCAGGAACACTCAGTGGTTATGATCCGTGGTGGACGTGTTAAGGACTTGATCGGAGTACGTTATCACATAGTTCGTGGACGCCTAGATACAACAGGAGTTGAGAAGCGTCGCCAATCAAGAAGTCTCTACGGTACAAAGACACCTAAAGCAGCAGTTAAGAAATAATTTAAAATAATATGCGAAGAAAAATAAAAAACAAGAATATAGTAGAACCAGATATTTTGTACAAGTCTCAGAAACTTGCGAAGTTTATAAACAATATCATGCTTCATGGAAAGAAGGAGACTGCTCGTAAGTCAGTTTATAAAGCTTTTGAAATTATCAAAGAAAAGACTGGCAATCCAAATCCACTAGAAGTTTTCGATACAGCTTTGAAGAATGCAGGTCCTACAGTAGAAGTTCGTTCACGTCGTATTGGTGGTGCAAACTACCAGGTCCCTCGCGAAGTTCGTCCTGAGAGACGCCTTGCCTTAGCTATGAGATGGATGATAGATGCAGCTCGCTCAAAGAAAGGAGCACCTATCGCCGAGAAGCTTGCTGAAGAATTGATACTTGCTTCAAAGAATGAAGGTTCAGCTATCAAGAAGCGTGATGATACACACAAGATGGCAGAGAGTAACAAAGCATTTGCCCACTTCGCTTGGTAATAAAAATACATTAAATCTAATAATCCCCGTAAGGGGATTTTTAGTTGCAAAAAAAAGGGTTTTGTTGTATATTCTAAGGACAAAAGACTTGAGTGTCTACCTGTAAAAATCAGGTAATTTTATTTTTAGCAACATTAATTATATATATGGAAAGAGATTATCCACTAGAGAAAGTAAGAAATATTGGAATTATTGCTCACATCGATGCAGGTAAAACTACAACGACCGAGCGCGTGCTTTTTTATACAGGTGTGTCGCACAAAATAGGTGAAGTTCACGACGGGGAGACAACCACTGACTGGATGGAGCAAGAACGTGAGCGTGGAATTACTATTACTTCTGCGGCTGTTACTTGTTTCTGGACTCCAACTTATGCAAACATTACTGACAAGACCAAGAAGCATCGTTTCAACATTATCGACACCCCAGGACACATTGACTTTACAGTGGAAGTGAAGAGATCTCTTCGTGTGCTCGATGGAGCTGTTGTCGTTTTCGATGGAGTTGCTGGAGTAGAACCTCAATCTGAGACTAACTGGCGCTATGCTGATGAAGCAAGTGTTCCTCGCGTTTGTTTTATAAACAAACTAGACCGTACAGGTGCATCATTCGAACATTCATATGCAACAATTCTTGATCGTCTCACAAAGAAAGCTATTCGAATGCAAATTCCGATTGGTCTCGAAGAGAATCACGAAGGAGTTGTTGATCTTCTAAAAATGAAGGCTTACTATTTCGAAGGTGAAATGGGCAACAAAGTTATTGAAAAAGAAATTCCAGAAAACTTGAAGGCTGAAGCAGAAAAATATCACGCCGAACTTATTGAAAAGATTGTTGAACAAGATGATGCGGTAATGAATGATTATCTTGAAGGAAAAATTCCTGATATTGATACGTTGAAAAAGTTGATGAGAAAGGGGGTCATAGCCAATGAAATCTTCCCAGTATTTGCAGGATCAGCCTTGAAAAATAAAGGTGTTCAGCTAGTTCTCGATGCTGTTGTTGATTATCTTCCTTCTCCACTTGATATTCCAGCTATTGAAGGAACAAATCCTGATACAGATGAGAAGGATGTTCGTCCTGCTTCTGATGAGGCACCATTTGCAGCACTT
>JBAYKD010000005.1:0-55983 GCA_041664745.1 Minisyncoccota bacterium | reverse complement strand
AATAGAGTTTTGGTCTGATTCATATGCAAATTCAGGAGCAATTTTATTTAATACTGCATTTGGAGCGGCATATACCGAAAAAATGAGAATAGATAAGAGCGGCAACGTCGGCATCGGGACGACGGGACCAGCGACAAATTTAGATGTAACCGCTTCTGGTGCAGGAGGAATGGTTATTAATCAGCGAGCGGATGCCGCGACTTATAGTGGCTTATTGTATTTAAAAGGAAGTACCCAAACTTATGGTATTAGAAATGCGAATGGTTTATTATCATTTAGTTATGGAGCTACAGTTAATACTGGAGGTGGAACGGCTGGAATGGTTATGGATACAAACGGCAACGTCGGCATCGGGACGACGAATCCGGTGGCGAAGTTACAAGTTGTTGATGGTTATGTTCGTAGTACTATTGCTGATGGTAATTATAATGGGATATGGGAAAATAATGGTGGTGCAAATAATGAATATCTAGCTCTTTATCAAACTGCTGATGATTTTATATTTACTTCAAATAAAAATGGGGCTGGAGTTCGTAAGGGAATAAATATTAATACAACTGGAGGAGATACTTCTGTCTCAACAGGTGGCATATATATTAAAAATGATGGCAACGTCGGCATCGGGACGACGGACCCATTGTTTAGTCTTTCAGTGGGTGCTCCAGTGTCTACTTTGCCAGTTTACACGAATCCATCAGCTGGTCACGACCAAGTTTTCATTCGTGGTACGAATACTGATGTCGCAAATAGTTGGCTTAATGTAATGGATATTGGAATGGTTGCTGCCACAAATGGTTCGGGTGGTGGAACCGCTATACGATTTATAACTCAACCACGCGTTACTCCTTTTGCACCTTTGGAAAGGATGAGAATAGATATGAACGGCAACGTCGGCATCGGGACGACGGGACCAACGGCACCATTAACAATTCAAACAAATACTGGTGGTAGTTCGGTGCATTTAATTGGTCGTCTTACTGGTAATTATTCAGAAATATTATTTAGAAATAATGCTAATACTTCTACCGTGGCTTCATTTTATAATAATGACGATTGGGCATACTGGGGAGCAACAGCTGGTAGTGGAATGATTGTGAATCAGATTGCAAATGCTCCATTGTCATTAAAAACAAATGATACTGAAAGGGTCACAATATTAGGAAACGGCAACGTCGGCATCGGGACGACGAATCCAGGACAAAAGTTGGATGTTAATGGAAACGTCCAACTTAAATCCAAGTTGTTTGTCACGGATAGTCAAACCATGATTGGAGATGAAGGGGTGATAGGAGGTGGTTCTGCAACAGGAGATTCTATACTTTCATATTTTGGCGGGAAACATCTTACTATCGCAGAAGGTACAACTCCGGTAATGACAATAGATGGCAACGTCGGCATTGGGACGACGAATCCGACAAGTAAATTAACTATTGATGGTATTTATGGAACTGCAAATTATATAGATATGAAAAGTAATATTGGGACGACAAGTACTGAAACTAATGGAGTTCTTTTCACAAATATGTATCCAAGTTCACAACAACTTGCAAAAATAACTGTCGGGACGGAATCACAACTTTATTATGGTTACATGGCTTTTTCTACTGTAAGAACTGGTTTTGCAAATGTATTAGACGAAAGGATGAGAATTCAACAAAACGGCAACGTCGGCATCGGAACGACGAGTCCGGGTTATAAATCAACTGTATATGATGCTTCAGGAAATTATTTTGCTTCTGCTCTTCAGTCTGGCAACATTGGAACCCCTGGGAATTGGGTAGGTCAATTGTATGGTTATGGGATAGGCACAGGTTATAACAAAGGAGCTACTATGTTTCAAAGTATCGATGGCACTGGTAGAGGTAACTTTTATGTCGCTCTTAATACTGCATTTGATGATACCAATGTCACTTTAGCGGATGCAAAGTTGACTATATTAAACGGTGGCAACGTCGGCATCGGGACGACGGTGCCCGCGTACAAGCTTCAGTTGCAAGATGGAGTGTTGTTTGTAAATAGAAGTGTTTACTCTGCTCCGAGTGGTGAGGATGGGTATCGGATAAAGTTTACTGATGTTGGTGGCGTGGACAACGATATGGGATTTGGATTAGGGACAACGAATTTGTGGTTGAATTTAGGTCGTCCAGAAGGTGCGAGAGATTTCACTGTTTATGCTCAATCAAGTAACCCGTTGGTGACGATTAAAAATACCGGCAACGTCGGCATAGGGACGACGGGGCCGGGGGCGAAGTTGGATGTATACTCTACCGGGACAGACGCAATAAAAGTAAGTTCACCTTTAGGAACTGATTTAGATGCGATAACAGTTTATTCTGGAAGTATTAGGGCTGTATCATTAGCAACAAGTGCAAGCTATGGAGGAGCTGGAGGTATAGCTTTAAAAAATTCAGCAGGAACAAACACGGTTGTTATAAATGGTGGAACTAATGGAAATAGTTATTTCAATAGCGGCGGCAACGTCGGCATTGGGACGACGGGACCAGTTAATAAATTAAGCATAACTGGTTCTCCTGATGCGCCTTCTATTACGGCGGCAAGTGGATTATTTAGGCTTGATAGCGTCACCACTACTGGGTTTAGTATGGGAATTCAAAACGCCTCTCCATACGGAACATATTTACAATCTACTAATACGCCAGCAACGGGTGGTGGGGCATATCCATTATTGTTAAACCCACTCGGCGGCAACGTCGGCATCGGGACGACGAATCCCCTCCAAAAATTAGAAGTCAGTGGGACCATTAGACAAACTGGATGTACTACAGCTGGGACCATCTCAGTCAACACATCAGGTGACATCATTTGTACCTCATCATCTATCCGATTTAAGAATAATAGAAATGATTTACAAGCAGGTTTACAGATTCTCACACAACTAAAACCTGTATCATATATCTTCAATGAGAACATGAGTCTAGGTAAGGATGTTCACTTTGGATTCATTTCTGAAGAAGTTAATTCTATCGATCAAGCACTTGCCACTCACGATGCAACTGGTGCTCCTTATGGTCTAGACTCCACTGCAATCCTCGCTGTAACTGTAAATGCAGTGAAGGAATTAAATTTGAAATTAGAAAATGTAAATAATATGGAAACCGATAATAGCTTCCGAAGTATTTTGATAAGTTGGTTTGGAAATATATCAAATGGCATTCAGAAACTTTATACAAAAGAATTAAATACAGACAATGTGAACATTGCTGACACTTTGTGCGTTTCCGACGCTACAGGGGCCAAAACTTGTGTAAATAAGGCCCAATTGGACAGTTTGCTAGCTTCAGCAGGAGGTGCAGTAGGTGGAGGTGGTGGTAGCAATCCTCCACCAGTAGTGGAGAAAACTGCTACGGAATTGTTGGCAGATGCAAATACGAAATTGAATGCGGTGGTAATTGAAAATTATACGACGGATAGTGCGGCATCTTTTGCTACCGCAAAAGATGCCGCTGTAGCACTCGCAGAAGAAAATGATGAAGAGAAATTAATAAAAGTAAAAGCAATAGAAGATGCACTAGCGTTGCTTATATTGAAACCAGTACCACCAACTTGCGTAGCTCCACAAATTCTCGAAGGGGATACTTGTATAGATCCACCGCTCACTTGTACCCCACCACAAGTGCCAGTTGATGGGGTTTGTGCGGATCCGTTGCCGTAATTAATTCCTCCCCTCCTTACCAAGGAGGGGACCGAGGGGAGGTTCTTAATTCACCTCTCTCCACCTCTCTCCTTGGTAAGGAGAGAGTGAAATACAAAGACATAAATCCTTCCCCTTTGTCAAAAAGTGTGTTGAAAGCTATATCACGAATAGCCTTGGAGGGGCTAAAATCTCCGAAAGTCGTGATATAAAGGCAGGTCAAAGTCGTGATATGGAAAGTATTATGAAATGGAAATGAAGGGGTGTCAAAAAAGTATTTACATTTTAAAATTTAAGTGAGATAATACGAATAATGAAAAATTTTGATGAGTGGAATATTATTAAAAAAGAAATAAATACAAAAGATATATCTCGTGATTTATTTTTTTATGAACGAGAAGTGTGGTGGTGTTCAGTAGGTATTAATGTAGGGGTAGAATCAGACGGGAAGAATGAAAATTTTGAAAGGCCATGTTTAATTATCAAGAAGTTTAATTCAGATATGATATGGATTGTTCCACTTACTTCAAAAGAACACTATGGTGATCATTATCAAAAGATAATTCACGACGCTGGTGTTTCTTGGGTTTGTCTTTCACAGATAAAGACTATTAGTACAAAAAGATTATTAAGAAAAATAGGAATGGTTTCAGAACCAGAATTTTTTATGATTCTTGATAAAATTTATCAATATATACGAATCGGACCCCGCATTTCTGCGGGGTCCTCGGAGGCCGAAGCCACTAATAACTAGATTATATGCTTATAAAGTTTTATTGTCAATCAATTTGTCTGTTCTCCCTTCTTTCGAAGGGCAAGCCCGAAGGCACTTGTACTATAAATATATCAAATACAAACAAAATGTCAAGATAAATTACAAAGTAGTATAAAAGGAAAAAGCCGCGAAGCGCGACTTTTTCTAAGGAATAGTTCCATTATAGCACCTTCATAAAACAATGCAAGCAGAAAATACAAAAGTCGCCTCATCGGCGACCCGCCGAGAAGGCGGGAATAATAAAAGGGAAAAGGACGAAACTTTAGTTAAAAAGGAAGAATTTGACAGAATCAGGAACGCTCGCGGTGCCGAAGTTTGCCCGTACTGTCTATCGACGAATTTCGTAAAGAGAGGCACAAGGCAGAACGTCGGGCAGGTGGTTCAACTCTATCTTTGTAGGAATGAAGGTTGTAAGCGAACTTTCTCCGCCCAAGACATAAAAGGCAAGCATTTTCCACTACATATAATAATAGAAGCGATGAGCTACTACAATATAGGGCTCAATCTTATAGAGACTTGCAATGTTATAAAGCAAAAATTTGGTGTAGCACCAGAGCCGGCAACTCTCTCGGACTGGATCAATGAGTACAAGTCGCTTTGTCGATATGAGAGGTTGCGACCTTATGCTATTAAAATGTTCGGTCCGAAAGAGACGATAGAAGTCACGACCATGGCACACCGCCAGCTCTATCGCTTCCGCTACCACAAAGCCAAAACCATTTTAATGCTCGAAGAATACAAGAATAGAGTACACTTTCCTTTGAAAGAATATTTAGACAATGTTTCAAGCGAGACTCCGCATCAATACTTTCAAGACGGCGAGCGAATGAGTGAGATCAGAAGTAAATTTGATAAGGCTGACATGATAGTAAGGTCAAAGTTTAATTATGCGAACAGGCTTGCAGCTTTTGCTTTGCAATCAATACCAGACAATAAACAACGTCACGAAGAAATTCAGCGGTTCATGATTGCCAACGATTCCTGTACCGTGGCGACGGAAGTGCCAGTGTATATAAGAAAGGAAGATATAGAACATATGGAGAATGAACTGAAGTTTAAAATTTCAAATGATGGCTTAATTGAGTTCAAAGGGGATAAGAATTTGAGAAAGATGCCGAAATTATTAACTGGGCATATTGATTTTGTCCAAATAAGAAACGGCCAAATTCACTTGCTTGATTATAAACCAAATGCTAGTAAAGAGAAGCCGATAGAACAATTGACTTGGTATGCACTGGCGATGTCGCGCCTGACTGGCTTGCGACTCTACAACTTTGTCTGTGCTTGGTTTGACGAGAAGGATTATTATCAATTCTATCCACTTCATGTTGTTAAAAAGATCTCGGGCAATAAGAAAAGGCGTGTGTATTATCGGTCGGGGGAAGTAGTTACTGTTTCCAAAGAAAATGAATTAAAAATCGTGCCGAGAGCTAATAATTATTAATATATGTACTATCAAAATAATAAATACAATAAGCCATTTACAGTCAAGAAGCCAGTCCGTTCTTTTCGAGACCTAGATATTTATCAAAAGACCTTAGAATGCTCAGTCCTCGTCGTGAAGGACTTGGTCCCAGAACTTGAAAAGAATAATTATTCTTTTAGAGAGAATATGGTGAATTGTGCTATGTCAGTGCCTTTATATATTGGAGAATCACACAGTATGCGGTTCGCAAACTTTGAAGGGGGAGTGATGCTTTTGGAAAAAGCGATGGCTGGGTGTAATAAAATGATAATTTACTTAGAGCAAATGAAAGGAGTGTATGGATCGAAGCTTGATGTGAGCTTGATCGACGACCTAATAGGTAGGTATGCAGACAGTCGAACAAAGTCTTTTCACCTAGAAAGGTCTTGGAAAAAATTCAAAGCAGGGGAATTGAGCGGAGAAATAAAACCAAAGACAGGGTTTAGATACTAAGATTGGATTTAGCCCTCTCTCCTTTGCAAGGAGAGAGTTGGAGAGAGGTTCTTAATTAATTAAGAACCTCTCCTCGGTCCTCTCCTTGGTAAGGAGAGGAGGAGCTCGTACAATTGCTTGACAATTGTCTCAGATTAGTATAGTCTTATCCACAGATTGAACAGATTGAGTCATGGCAAATCAATCACTCGTTTTATAAGGTTTTAAACTTAATTTGTGTTAAAACAATATTGCCAACGTGCGTAAATAAAAATATATAGATAAGATTTGGTCATCTTATTATTTTTTGCGTTTATAATCAGCAAAATAATCCTATCTACTTCGTTATCGATTCCGTTTGCTACTCAATGTAGAACTACTACATCTCGGTCGCAATACAGATCGACGCCTTGTATCTAGAATCATTTTACTAATTATAATAAATATTATTATGAAAAAAACAGCCGTAGTAAAGAAGTATTTTTCCCGTTACAAGAAGCCTCTCGTTCCGTTTCCAAATTTAATAGAAGATCAATTAATTTCTTTTAATTGGTTAGTAGAGAAAGGTATCAAGGAGGTCTTCAAAGAATTCTCTCCTATTAATGACTACTCAGAGAAGAAGTTTCAACTCGACTTCACTTCTTTTTCTTTGGGTGAACCAAAGTTTGATGAAGAATACAGCAAGATCAATAAGCTCACTTACGAAGGACAGCTCAAGGCTCGCGTTAAACTTTTGAATAAAAGTATAGGAACCTCTAAAGAGCAGGAGATTTTCATGGCGGATGTACCACTCATGACCAAGCATGGTACTTTCATCATCAACGGAGTAGAGCGTGTTATAGTGGCTCAGCTTACTCGTTCATTTGGAGTATTCTTCACAGAACAAGAATCAAAAAGTAAACGTTACTTTGGCGCAAAGATAATTCCAGCCCGTGGTGTATGGATAGAAATAGAATCCGACGCAGATGGAGCCGTATATGTCCGTATCGACAAGAAACGCAAATTCTCTATTGCATCTCTACTTCGCGTACTAGGACTTACAAAAGATGAAGATATATTGAAGGCTTTTGGTGACAATGAAGATATTATAAAAGTTATCAAGACTTCCATCGAGAAGGATCCAGCCAAGACTTTATCTGACTCATACATAGAGATATACAAGCGTCTTCGTGATGGCGACTTAGCAACACCTGACAATGCTCGCGAATTCATGAACATACTCCTCTCAAGTGAACGTTATGACCTCTCACCAGTAGGACGCTTCCGTTTCAATAAACGCTTTGGCAAAAATATGGATGAGAAAGAAATGGAGCGCCGTACTATCTCGACTGATGACGTTGTCACAATCATAAAAAATATTATTGATCTCAATAATGATCCTCACTCAAAAGGTGACGATATCGACCACTTGGGTCAACGCCGTGTCCGCTATGTCGGAGAAATGTTCCAACAGAAAATCCGCACAGGTATGGCACAGATCAAGAGAAATGTTCAAGACCGTATGTCGACTATCGACGTCGGTACGACCATGCCTATTCAAATAATAAATCAGCGCCCACTTCAAGCTCGTATCAAGGAGTTCTTCACTGCGAACCAGCTTTCACAATTCATGAACCAAGAGAACGTCATGGCCGAAGTAGAGCACTTGCGTATTCTCTCAGCTCTCGGTCCTGGAGGTCTTACCCGTGAACGTGCCGGACTTGAAGTTCGTGACGTACACACTTCCCACTATGGAAGAGTTTGTCCTATCCACACACCTGAAGGTCCGAACATCGGTCTTATTCTTCACTTATCAACTTATGCCAAGATAAACGAATTTGGAATAATTGAAACTCCATATGTAAAAGTAAAGAACGGTAAAATCACTTCCGAAGTTGTTTACTTGAATGCTCTTGAAGAAGAGAATTTCAACATTGCTCACGCTGGTATCGACTATGATGAAAACGGTAATATAATGGATGATAAAGTTGAAGCTCGTCTTAAAACAAAGCCAGGTATGATTTCAAAAAATGAGATCGACTATATAGATGTAGCGACGAACCAAGCTTTCTCTGTGGCAACGAGCATGATTCCATTCCTAGAACACGATGATGCTCACAGAACACTCATGGGATCAAACATGCAGAAGCAGGCCCTACCTTGTATAGTTCCAGAAATTCCTCTTGTGGCTACAGGTATAGAAGAGCTCGCAAGTCGTGACTCAGGACGTCTAGTTGTCTCCGAAGTTTCAGGTCTCATCTCTTATGTAGATGCCAAGAAAATAAAAGTTAAAGATGATAAAGGGAAGGAGCATACTTATCCTTTGATTACTTTCTCTCGTACGAACAACTTCTCAATATTCCATCAACGTCCAAGCGTCTCTTTGGGAGACAAAGTTAAGAAGGGTGATGTATTAGCAGATACAAGTACGACAGATCATGGACAGATTGCACTTGGTCAGAATGTACTCATTGCCTTTATGTCATGGGGTGGAGCAAACTACGAGGACGCCATTATTCTCTCAGAAAAATTAGTGAAGGATAGTAAATTTACAAGTATTTATGTCACAGAATTCATTTGTAATGTTCGTGATACGAAGCTTGGACCTGAAATAACAACAAGAGATATTCCAAACGTTGGTGAAAATAAACTTAAAGATTTGGATGAAGATGGAATCATTGTCGTCGGTGCAGAAATTACTGAAAACGATATATTGGTAGGAAAAATTACTCCAAAAGGTGAGACTGAACTTACTCCAGAAGAGAGACTCCTCCGTTCTATCTTTACGGAAAAGGCACGTGATGTGAAAGATACTTCATTACGTCTAGAACACGGCAAGAAGGGTAGAGTCGTCGGTGTGAAAATATTCTCACGTGATAAGGGGCACAATCTTGAATCAGGAATCATAAAGAAAATCATTGTTGAAATCGCACAGATCAGAAATATTTCTGTCGGTGACAAACTTTCAGGACGTCATGGTAACAAAGGTGTCATCTCTGTCATACTTCCTGAAGAAGAAATGCCATTCATGGCCGACGGCACTCCAGTAGATATCATACTTACTCCACTCGGTGTTCCTTCTCGTATGAACTTGGGGCAGATTCTTGAAATGCATCTAGGTTACGCAGCGCATACTCTCGGCTATCAGGCTATCGTCCCTCCATTCTCATCAGCTACAGTTACTGAAATCAAAGAAGAACTTGTGAAAGCTGGAATGCCAGAAAGTGGCAAGGTGACTTTGTTCGACGGACGTACAGGAGATGCCTTCGAGCAAGATATAGCTATAGGATACATGTATATGTTGAAGCTTCACCACATGGTGGAAGACAAACTTCACATGCGTTCTATAGGACCTTACTCTCTTATTACTCAGCAACCTCTTGGTGGTAAAGCTCAAGGTGGAGGACAGAGATTCGGAGAAATGGAGGTCTGGGCTTTGGAAGGACACGGTGCCGCTTACTCTCTACGTGAAATGCTTACAATCAAATCAGACGATATCATGGGCCGCTCACAGACATTTGACGCTATTATCAAGGGCAAGCCGATTGGTGAGCCAAACGTTCCAGCCTCATTCAACGTGTTGTTGAATTATCTACGAGGGCTTTCATTGGATGTTAATTTAAAAAAGTCGAAAGAATAATATTAAAATAAATATCAAAAAAATATATGAAAATAATAGATACAACAGATTTCGATTCAATAACACTTAAATTAGCTTCTCCAGAATGTATAAAGGAGTGGTCATACGGTGAAGTTACAAAACCAGAAACAATAAACTATCGTACGGGACGTAGTGAGCGTTCAGGTCTCTTCGATGAAAGAATTTTCGGCCCAGAGAAAGACTACGAATGTTACTGTGGTAAATACAGAAGAATTCGTTATAAAGATATAATCTGTGAAAAATGTGGAGTGGAAGTTACTCGTTCTATCGTTCGTCGTGACCGCATGGGCCACATCGAGCTTGCCTCACCAGTTTCTCACATCTGGTTCCTACGTGGAGTGCCTTCTCGCATGTCTACACTCTTAAACATTTCCGTTTCTGACCTTGAAAAGGTTATCTACTTTGCTGGATACATTATAACTAGTGTTTCCGAAGCAGAGAAAGATATAATAATCAAAAATCTTGAAAGTGAATTCAAATCAAAAATAAAAAGTTCAAATAACGAGGAAGAAAAAGAAAAACTAAAAGAGCTTCTCTTAAATACAAAGCGTGAAATAAGCGACATTGTTCTAGGTAAAGTTCTCAATGAAATAGCTTATCATCACTACGGACTCAAGTACGGAAGTTGTTTTGAAGCAAGTATTGGTGCTGAAGCTATCTATACTATATTTAAGAATCTTGATTTGGAAAAATTGAAAAATGAAACAGCCCTAATGATTCCAAAGGCTTCTACAATAGACAAGGAAAAGTTAGAGAAGAGAATGTCCCTAATTCGTTCAATGATGCATTCAGGTATTCGTCCTGAATGGATGTTCCTGACTGTCATTCCAGTTATTCCTCCAGCACTTCGCCCAATGGTGGCTCTCGATGGTGGACGTCACGCAACTTCAGACTTAAACGACCTTTATAGACGTGTCATCAATCGTAATAATCGTCTAAAGAAATTAAAAGAGATTGGTGCTCCAGATGTTATTCTTCGTAATGAAAAAAGAATCTTACAAGAAGCCGTTGACTCACTTATCGATAACTCAATCGCCAAGCAAAATGATTCTCAAGCTGTTTCTGCCTCACAGAAGCGCGCACTTAAATCTCTGTCAGATAACCTAAAATCAAAGCAGGGTTTGTTCCGTCAGAATCTGCTCGGTAAGCGTGTGGACTACTCTGGACGTTCGGTTATCGTTGTTGGTCCTCAGCTTAAACTCAATCAATGTGGACTTCCAAAGCACATGGCACTTGAGCTCTTTAAACCTTTTGTAATTTCAAAAATACTTGAGACAGAGCTTGCCTTCAACATTCGTGGAGCTAATCGTCTAATAGAAGAAGGAGTGCCTGAAGTTTGGGCAATTCTTGAAGAAGTGATTCGTGGAAAATATGTTCTCCTAAACCGTGCTCCTACGCTTCACAGACTAGGTATTCAAGCTTTCAATCCTATACTTATCGAAGGACATGCTATTCAAGTGCATCCACTTGTCTGTGCAGGCTTCAACGCCGACTTCGATGGAGACCAGATGGCTGTTTATGTACCACTTTCTGATATGGCTCAAATGGAAGCTCGCGAATACATGGCTTCAAACAAAAACTTACTTAAACCTCAAGATGGTTCACCTATCGTTATGCCAAAGATGGATATCGTTCTCGGTTGTTATTGGATGACCAAGTCAGTAGATGGCGAGCGTGGAGAAGGAATGGCTTTCCCAAGTCCAAACCAAGCTATCACAGCCTTCAACTTAGGAATAATTACTTTCCGTGCAAAAATAAAAGTCTTAGGAACTGAAAAGGCTCGATATACTAGATTTGAAAATAAACCTTTTGAGACGACAGTTGGAAGATTGTTCTTCAATACTATTTTCCCAGATGATTTCCCTTATCTAAATGAAGAAATCACGATCAAACGTATGTCACTGCTTGTCGATGAACTTATAGTTCACTATGGTATTGATGCTACACCAAAATTCTTGGATAAGATTAAAGACTTTGGTTATCAGTATGCTACTTACTCAGGAGTCACATGGGGTATTGATAACGTGACTGTTCCACCTGGCAAGAAAGCAATCGTTGCTAAATTCCGCAAAGAAGAAGAACTTGTTCGTGATCAATTTGCTGAAGGTCTTCTCTCAGAAGATGAACAATATCAAAAAGTTATCGAAATATGGGAACATGCTAAGAAAGAAATTGAAAAAGAAATCCCAGCTACACTTGATACAAAAGGTTCTACTTATGACCTTATTACTTCTGGAGCTCGTGGAAACATGGGATCTCTAGTGCAGATGTGTGGAATGAAAGGACTCATCGTGAATACTTCTGGAGCAACTCTCGACTTTCCAATTATTCCATCTTATATAGAAGGTCTTTCACCACTTGAATACTTCATTACGACTCACGGTTCACGTAAAGGTGCAGCCGACACGGCCCTAAACACAGCTAAAGCTGGTTACTTAACTCGTCGTCTAGTGGACGTCGCTCAGGATGTCGTAGTTACAGAAGAGGATTGTGGAACAAAAAATGGTAAGAAAATTGTTGAAGTTGAAGGTGCTTTTGCTAAATATATTCATGGCCGCGTATTACTTGCTGATGTAAAAGGAGAGGATGGGGCAGTGGTATTTAAGAAGGGTAAACTCATAATGAAAGAAGATGCAAGACTGATGGAAAAGATGGGAATTAAAGAAGCTCTCGTCCGTACACCACTTTCTTGTGAGACGACTCACGGTATTTGCCGAGTTTGTTATGGCTTAGATCTAGGACGAAATTGTATGATTGAGCTTGGTCAAGCTGTCGGTATTATCGCAGCTCAAGCTATCGGTGAACCAGGAACTCAGCTTACACTTCGAACCTTCCATGCTGGTGGAGTTGCTACTGTGGATATCACTACAGGTCTACCTCGTGTTGAAGAAATTTTCGAAAGACGTATTCCAAAGAATCCAGCAGTTATTTCAGAGACAGAAGGTGAAGTTATCGACATAACAGATAATGGGAAAGAGAAAACAATCAAAGTTCTTTCTGATTCAAAAGCCGATGGTAAGAAGAATGAAATGGAATATACAGTTGCCTTCCGTCGTCAGCCATTAGTAAAAGTTGGATCACATGTGAAGAAGGGTGACCTCCTCACAGATGGATCTGCTGATATTAATGAAATTGTAAAATATGGTGGTAAGGAAATAGCAGAAGATTACATTGTAGATGAGATCAACAAAGTTTACGACCTACAGAGTGCTTCAATTTCAAGAAAACATATTGAAATAATTATTCGTCAAATGTTCTCACGTAAAAGAATTAAAGATGCCGGAGACACTACATTCTCTCCTGGTGAGATTATCGAAACTATAGAGTTAATAGAAGAGAATGACAGAGTAGTAAGTGAGGGGGGCAAAAAGGCTGAAGCAGCTACTATAGTTCTCGGTATTACTGAAGTATCCCTTACTACGAAGAGTTGGCTCTCAGCAGCTTCATTCCAGAACACAAACCGTGTCTTGATTAATAATGCTATTCGTGGAGGAATTGATAATCTACGAGGACTCAAGGAGAATGTTATCATCGGTGGGCTTATCCCTGCAGGTACTGGTTTTGGAGTAGTGCGTCCAAGTAAAGAGAAAGAAGAAGTGAATGAGGAAAGTGCTTCTTAATAACAACGCCAATCTGAAAGATTGCTTTCAGATTGGCACGGGCGATAGTTTAAAAAAAATATGTCATCATCTTCTGTTGATAAAATAAAAGAAAGACTATCCATTGTCGACGTTATCTCTTCATATATACAAGTTGAACAATCAGGAAAGAATTTCAAAGCGAAGTGTCCTTTTCATAACGAGAAGACGCCGTCCTTTTTCATATCTCCTGATAGGGGAACTTACTATTGCTTTGGTTGTAGTGAGAAAGGGGACATCTTTTCTTTTGTAGAGAAATTTGAAGGAACTGACTTTATGGGGGCACTTAAACTACTTGCTGAAAGGGCCGGAGTGATTATTGAATACAATAGAAATGATAAAGAAAAAGATAAAAAGGAACTTTATTATGAAATTCTAGAAGAGGCTACAAAATTCTTTGAAGTTAATTTTGAGACAAATCTCTCGGCGCGCGCGTACTTACTAGGCAGAGGTATGACGGATGCCAGCATCAAAACTTTTCGTATTGGTTTTGTAAAAGACGAATGGAGGTCTTTGTCTGATTATCTAATTGGTAAAGGATACAGAAAGGAAGACATAGAAACTGTAGGCTTAATAAAGAAAAATGAAGGAAGCTTCTATGACCGATTCCGTTCACGTATAATATTTCCAATAAGTGATTCGAGTGGCCGAGTTATAGCCTTCTCTGGAAGAATTTTCGGTAAGGAGGATGATAAAGAAGCCAAATATTTAAACTCTCCTGACACACCACTTTTCAATAAATCGAATGTCCTCTTTGGTATAGACAAAGCAAAATCATCTATACGAACGAGAGGGTATAGTATCGTAGTTGAAGGCCAAATGGATTTGATACTTTCTCACCAGATAGGATTCACAAACACAGTCGCAGTCTCAGGTACAGCCTTTACTGATAGTGTCGTAGATAATGAGTCCAAAATTAATAATCTGGGCTTGATAAGAAGATTATCACCTAATATAATTTTTGCTTATGATGGAGATGGTGCTGGTGTGCGAGCAGCAAGTCGTTCGGCGATGATAGCTTTATCGTTAGATATGCAAGTGAAAGTTGCGCAATTGCCAGAGGCTAAAGATCCTGCAGATATTATAAAAGAGAATGGAGACCAATGGAAAGATATTATTAAAAATGCTAAGGATATTATAACTTTCCATGTTGAAAGAATTTGTGATAATACAAATGATATAAGGCAGCGTGGAAAACAAGTACGAGATATTATTTTTCCATTTTTAGTGATGATTAAAAGTTCAATAGATAAATCCTCATATATTTCTATTATTCATTCCAAGACGGGAATCAGGGCGGATGCAATTATAGAAGACTTTAATATTTATGAGCGCAATTATCTTGTAAATAATAAACCAGAAAAAGAAAATAGTGATGTGAAAAAGAAAGAGGTGGCATCACGTAGAGATGGACTAGAGAAGAGATTGTTCGGTATAATTTTCTGGCAAGAAAGAGAAGGATCAGGTGTTGATATAAAGAAAATATATAAAGAGTTGGAAGAGAGGATAGGTGGAGAGGATTTTACACGGATAACTACATCTTATGATCCTTTTAAAGAGGTTCTCGCATCTGAAGCAGAAATGTGGTATGGTAGCAGAATAAAAGACCTTCCTCGTGATCTAGCCGAGATAATGCTTAACCTAGAAGAAGAAATTTTGAATGAACGTTTAATTTTGTTATTAGATAAAATAAATGGAAATGGTGGTGGAGATGTAAATTTTGACCCCGGGCCAATGCTTATAGATTATCAGAGAATAGTCGAACGTATAGAAAAAATAAAAGGGCATAGGTTACAATAATATTATGATAAAAAAGATTAAAAAAACAAAAAAGGTAGTTTCCAAGAAAAAGAACGTAAAAAAAGTTCTTAAAAAGGTAAAGAAGCATTCTCCTCTAAAGAAGATTATTAAGAAGGCAACTAATAAAAAGAAAATTTTGAAATCAAAAACAAAGATAAAGACAAAGGCTAAAGTAAAAGCAAAGATAAAAGCCAAAGTGGTTAAGGCCAAGGTCAAAGTTTCTAAAAAGAAAGCTCCTGTCAAACACATATCTGCCGCTAAAAGAGAGCAAATGGAGAAAAAGCAAAAAGATCAAGATGACAAGTCTTTTGAAATAATAGAGAAAGGTAAGAAGAGAGGCTTCGTAACTTATGATGAGATCATAAAAGAATTTCCAGATATAGAAAATAATATTTTATTCCTAGATGAACTCTATGAACGTTTCTCTGTGGCTGGTATTGATGTCCTTGAAGGAGGTAACTTACTAGACACTAGTGGAGATGTAGAGAAGCTAGCCCTTAAATACAGTAAAGATGCCAAGACTTACGATTCTATCCAGATGTATTTAAAAGAGATTGGTCAGTATCCTTTAATTGCTGCCAATGAAGAGAAAGATCTAGCTAAAAGAATTGAGAAAGGGGACATAGAAGCCAAGAATTTACTTGCTCGTGCGAACCTTCGTCTCGTAGTTTCAATTGCCAAGAAGTATGTTGGACGCAGTTCTGACCTTACTTTACTTGACCTTATTCAGGAAGGGAACTTGGGTCTATTTAAGGCGGTTGAAAAATTTGACTGGACTAAAGGTTACAAATTCTCAACTTATGCTACTTGGTGGATTCGTCAATCTATCACTCGTGCTCTGGCCGACCAGTCACGTACTATCCGTATTCCTGTGCACATGGTAGAAACTATTTCAAAATACAAACAAGTATTCCGTCGTTTGTCTCAAGACCTAGGACGTGAGCCACTTGTAGAAGAAATTGCAATGGAGATGAATCTAGAAGTAGAGAAAATTCATATCATAGAGCAGATCAATCAGGAGACTGTCTCACTCGAGCAACCAATTGGCGATGATGATGACAAATCTACAAGAGGGGAATTTATTCCAGATGATAAAATTCTTCGTCCCGACCAAGAGGCTTCACGTAGAATTCTCTCTGATCAAGTCAAAGAAGTGCTTGAGACTCTTTCTCCTAAAGAAAGAAAAATTCTAGAGCTTCGTTATGGATTGACCAATGGAGTCCAACACACACTTGAAGAAGTTGGTCTTGAATTTGGCGTCACTCGTGAACGTATCCGTCAGATCGAAGCCAAAGTCCACGAAAAACTTCGCAATAATGAAAAAATCGCAAGACTTAAGAATTATTTTGATTAAAAATTCCCCAGATAGAGCCTTAGGCTCTATCTGGGGAATTGCATGTTATAATATATTATCATGAGTTCAGAAATAAAAAACTGCCAGAATTGCACAAAAGACTTTACTATTGAGCCAGATGATTTTTTGTTTTATGAAAAAATAAAAGTCCCTCCACCAACCTTTTGTCCACATTGTAGATTTTCCCGTAGGATGATTTGGAGAAATGAGAGATCTTTATATAAGAGAAAATGCGATATGTGCCAGAAGCACATTATTTCAATGTATGATGGCAAGGTTTCTTTTCCTGTATATTGCCCAGAATGTTGGAGAAGTGATAAATGGGAAGCAAATGAATATGGGCAAAACTATGATTTTAGTAAGCCGTTCTTCAGTCAATTTGAAGAGTTGTTCAATAAAGTGCCAAGACAAGCTACTTTGCAATATGGAAAGTGCATAGATTGCGACTACACAAATTACGTTAAGGATGCAAAAAATGTTTATCTTTCTTATTCTGCTCTTGATTGCGAAGATGTTTATTATTCAGGTAATGTTGATCATTCAAGAGGAATAATTGATTCATATAATGTTGTAGAAAGCGAAATTCTGTACGAAAATATTGGAAGCAAAAAGAATTATGATTGTAAGTATTCATACTGGTCTCCTAATTGTATTGATTGTAATTTTGTTGTTGATTGTATAAATTGTAGTAATTGTTTTGGTTGTGTAAATTTACGTAATAAAAGTTATTGTATTTGGAATAAGCAATACAGCAAGGAAGAATATATAGAAATATTAAAAGATTTTAATCTGGGAAGTTATAAATTTGTTCAAAAAACTTTTAGTGAATTCATGGGCTTTTCTCTTCAATTTCCTAAAAAATATTTACGAATAATAAATTGCGTTGATTCAGTTGGTGATGAAATCAGAGATTGCAATAATGTTCAAAATTTGTTTAAAGGGCAAGGTAATGAGAATGTTAAATTTGGGTATAGAGTAACTAACGCTCGTGATTCAATGGATGTATGTCATTCATGGGCAGAACTTGCATATGAACATGCTATGGGTGGGTCAGAAAATGGTTTTAATGTTAAATTTGTTATTAATGGTGCTGTAGCAGAAAATGAAGTTGAATTTGTTGATTCATGCCAATCTTGTTCAAATGTATTCGCTTGCATTGGAATAAACAATAAACAATATCACATCTTCAACAAGCAATATACAAAAGAAGAATACTTTGAAATGGTAGAAAAGATTAAGAAACATATGGATGATATGCCTTATGTAGATGCTAAAGGTAATATATATAAATATGGAGAATTCTTCCCTTATGAACTCTGTCCATTTGGATATAATGAAGCAGTTATTAATGATCACTTCCCACTAACCAAAGAAGAAATAATAGAGAGAGGATATAAATACAAAGAAAAAATTGATAACAAATACACCATCACACTCAAAGCAAATGATATACCCGATGATATTAAAGATGTAGATGATTCTATGCTAAATGAAGTCATAGAATGTGAAGTTTCAGGAAAAGCCTTTAAAATAACTCCGTTTGAGCTTCAATTCTATAAAAGGATGAACATACCTATACCCAGACTTCATCCAGACGAGAGATATAAGAGACGTCTAGCATTGAGGAATCCTATGATTCTATATCATCGTTCATGTATGAATAAAGGATGCACAAATAGTTTTGAAACTACATATGCACCAGATAGACCAGAGATAGTGTATTGTAAAGAATGTTATCAAAGAGAAGTATATTAAAGGAGAACAGAAAAGCGGTCAGGCGAAGCCTGACCGCTTTTAATAGTATTTTTTACAGCTGACTCGTTATTGGAGCTGGGGTAGGATTTAGAAGGCCGAAGAGGAGGTCTGTATATTTCCAGAAGGCATCATTACCTTTTAATGTAGCTACGCATTCAGCAGCGATTAACTTCTCAAGTGAACCTTGGTGTATAGGCCAGTGACGGTATATCCAAGCTACTTTTCCATCAGATCCTTTTACTATTTGGTCCATAGTAGTATGGAAAGATTTACAATAAGGACATTCATAGTCAGAATATTCTATAACTACAATTGGTGCATCTGGATTGCCAAGAAGATGATCTCCTGGTTCAGTTACAGCTATTTCACCTGTATATGCTGTTGTAACTTTTCCAGCATTTACTTCATCAATTAATTTTTGAACTTCAGTTGCAGGTAGAGCTCCACGAACTTCAGTCTTAATGCCATTCTTACCGACGATGACAGAATAAGGAGTACCTCTTTGGTCTGTCGGTACGCCTTTCATTGCAGCTTCTACACTAGCTCCAATCTTTGTCTGTAGAGCTGCTTGATCTGTATTTTTGATACATGCAGCAAACTTCTCTTTATTGACTCCTACTTGTGCTGATAAAGTTTGATCTTTATTTGTAGCACCATTTACTCCACCTTGACTTCCTCCCTTAGTTATTAAAATTGCTAACATCACAAGAAATCCTGCAACTATGATAGCTGTAGGTGTATTAATTTTTGGGTTTTTTATATTTTCCATCCCATCATTATATCATAAATTCAAATTAAGCAAATAAAATACATATTGAAAAATATGGCTAAATATGATATAATGCAAAATACTTATGGATTCAGTGTATACAGCCATATTTTATGTGTTTTCTTTCATTTCTGTCTATGTACAGATATTTTTTTTAATAACCTTTTTAGAGAAAAGGCGTCATATTGTCCACAATCCAGAGAATTTAGAACTGGAAACGTACCCTACGGTGACTATTGCAGTACCTTGCTATAACGAACAGGGGACAATAGATAAAACGGTCAAATCATTACTTTCTCTTGATTATCCAAAGGATAAAATAAAAATATTCCTAATTGATGATGGGAGTACGGATAATACATGGAACATAATTAAAAGTTTTGAAAATGGCTCCAATGTTTTTGCTTTTACAAAAGTAAACGGTGGAAAACACACTGCCTTAAACTTAGCACTGGAGAATACTACTTCAGAATTCTTTGGTTGTCTTGATTCTGACTCTCTTGTCCATCCACAAGCTCTAAAAAGAATATTAAAATATTTCGAGAGAGATTCTAAGACCATGGCCGTGGCTCCTTCGATTATCGTTTATAATCCTAAAAATATTCTTCAATATGCTCAGAACGTAGAATATGACATGTCTGTTTATACCAAGAAAATGCTTGGTTTTATGGGTGGAATTCATGTGACACCTGGACCATTTTCTATTTTCAGAAAAAGAGTTTTCGATGAGTTGGGTCCTTACCACAAAGCTCATAATACCGAAGATCAAGAGATTGCTCTTCGTATGCAAGAGCATGGCTACAAGATAGATCACTGTCCTGATGCATATGTATATACGAATACACCAGAGTCAGTAGCCAAACTTTATCGCCAGCGCTTAAGATGGATTTATGGTTTTATTAAAAATCTTATAGACTACAGACGACTTTTATTTAAGAAAGAGTATGGGACGGTGGCTCTCTTCACTTTGCCATCGGGTATTATTTCCATTTTCGGTGTTATCTTTCTTACTGCAAATATAGTAGGTAATGTTATTAAATTTATTTATCATAAGGTGGTGCAAATCCAAACTGTTGGCTGGGGCAATATTTTTAGCTTTCACTACAAGTTTGATTGGTTCTTTATGAACACTAAGGCGGCCTTGTTCTTCTCTATAATTTTATATATACTAGTCATTGTGTCTGTAATGATAGGTAGGAAAATGGCAGAGGGTAAGTCTGGATTTTCTCTATCTATTTTTTATTTCGTTATTATTTATAGTGTAATTGCGCCGTTTTGGATGCTCAGAGCCATTTATAATGCCATTATATCTAAGGAGTCTAGTTGGACGTTTGAACGCCGCGTAGTTAAATAGTCAATTTTATGCATCAACATGAACCGAATGATTGGAAGAAATATGTAATAGTTCTCTTTATAACCTCCACGATATTTATATCAGGGCTTTGGCTTTCAAATTACTTAAGTAACAAGAAAATCAATCAACTCAAATCTATTGAGAGTAGTATCTCTCTTGACTTGATGTCCTCTGAGACACAATTTGATTTACTCCAAGAACTATCCTGTAAAGATATTTCTAACGCCAATGTTTTATCTTCAGAGCTTAATTCTTTGGCAGATAAAATCTCTTATAGTGAGAACAATATAGGATTAGAGAATGTAGATGTTATAAGTTTGAAGAAATCTTATTCTATTCTTGAGATAAAGGATTATCTATTAATGAAAAGAATTACTGAACGTTGTGGAGAAAAATCTATCTTCATTCTATATTTCTATAAGAATGACAAATGTGATGACTGTACCAAACAGGGATATGTACTAACCTCTTTGAAGGAGAAGTATCCAAATCTTCGTGTGTATTCTTTCGATTACAACTTAGATCTTTCAGCGATTCGTGCCATGACTTCAATATACAAAGTTGCTGATAACCTACCAGCTATAGTTATAAATGGTAAGGTCTACAATGGTCTACAGAGTCTAGAGGAGATAGAGAAGACCTTCCCAGAGCTTGAGACTATAAAGAAGCCAGAAGTAGCTCCAGTAGCTCCTGTAAAGACAACTAAAACTAAAACAACTACTCCAGTAGTGGAGCCAGTAAAAACTAATTAATGAGCCGCTTCTCAGATTCGAACTGAGGACCTTCACTTTACAAAAGTGTTGCTCTACCAACTGAGCTAAAGCGGCGTTATTTTACTTAAGAAACAAAACAAACTTAATTTAAACTAATCTTATACCTACCAAAACAGCTAAAGCGGCGTATATTTAACTTTCAAACCAAACTTATATTTAAACCAATTTCTACTTGCTTACCAAACAGCTAAAGCGGCGTTTGTTTTATTTGATTATCTTAGCATATTACAGGATTTTATCAACTTCATTATTTTCCTCTATTTCTTCATGTTCTTTCTTTATTTTCTCTTTAACTTTTTTAATCTTTATTTTTGATTCAATAATAGCTCTTTCTACGAAAGAAATTTTTCTAGAATCTGTGTTTATTTTTTTCTGGAAAAATTTATGTATTTTAGGTGAGTTGTTTTGAATCCAAATCTTGGTTTTTGTAATAAATAAAAACCAAGATTTAACAACGAAAACAACAACAGATTGAATTACGTGCTTTATCACATAGAGAGCCATCTTCTCCACTTCTTTTAGAGATAGTTTAGGTAAGTAATTTTCATGTTCTTCTATTGTTACAAATCTAGAAGTCCTTATCTCCCATGCGCGATAAAATAGCATGCCAAAGGCTGCTATTATCGCTATGAGAAAAATAATGATAGGTATAATCATAATTAACCGATTGACTCACGAATGAAGGAAATTAGGGTTGCTTCTTTTTCTTTTAACAAATTGGAAACTGTTATGTCAGGATTCTTAATGAACATCTGATCCATCAAAGTTTGTTCTTTGAAATAAGTGGAGATTTTACCTTCCAACATTTTTTTCTTGATCTCTTCAGGTTTATCTGATTCTGCTACTTCCTTCTCGAAAACTTCGATAACCTTTGCTTTGTCCTCAGCTGTTACATCATCTCCTTTTATGAAAGCTGGTTTCATCGCTGCTATATGCATAGCTATATCTTTGGCTAATTCCTTGCTTCCACCACCAAGAGATACAACGACAGCACTTTTACTTCCATGTACATACGCCCCGAGAACTGAGCCCTCTATTAGTTCTACTTTACCAAGCTCAATCTTCTCTCCAACTTTCTGAACAACAGGATTGATGATATCAAGTGATTTTGTTTGCATTGTATCTATTCCTTCATTTAACGCTATTTTCGCAAGCTCATTTGCGAGAGTTATGAAGTCGTTGTTTCTTGCTACGAAGTCTGTTTCTGAATGGAGGGTAAGGAGAAGAACCTTGCCAGCTCCTTCAAGCGCTACTACTACTCCATCTGAAGCATTACGATCTGCTTTCTTCATGGCGATGCTGCTCGATTTCTTTTTAAGGATGATGAGAGCCTTCTCCATATCTCCTTCGGCTTCTTCGAGAGCATTTTTACACTGCATGACAGAGACGCCGGTAGCATCTCTTAATTCCTTAACTAATTCAGCTGTGATTTTTATAGACATAATTTATAGATTGGTCAGAGACCTTAATAAATAATTTTTAATGAACGAATTACTTTCCTGCTGTTCCTTTGTTGTATGCGTTTTTAGCTTGAGTAACAAAGAAGGTGATACTTGAGACTGAGGCATCGTTTGCAATGATAGGATACTCTACTTGTTTCATATTGCAGTCTGTATTCATAAGAGCGATAACAGGAAGATTCATTTTATGAGCTTCAGTTACGGCGATGTGTTCTTTCTTTGGGTCTACAACGAATAGAGCATCAGCTGTACGAGTAATACCAGTCAATCCTTGGAAATTCTTTGTCATGTCTTCCATTTCTCGGTCAATTAATAGTCTTTCTTTTTTTGTATATTTTTCTAGGCCTCCTTTTTCTTTCTGGTCACGTAAGTCAAGCAATTTAACAATACGCTTCTTTATCTCAGGAAAATTTGTCAACGCACCTCCTACCCAACGTTCGGAAACATAAGGCATGTTCAAAGCTAAAGCTGTTTCTATCACTTGCTGGCGAGCTTCTGCTTTTGTTCCAACAAAGAGAATAGTCTTTCCTCCCGCAGCTAGAGCAGTAATCTTTTCCATTGCTTTCTCAAAAAGATCGTTTGTCTTTTCGATATTTATAATATCCACTCCATTTTTGGTTGCAAAAATGTAAGGACTTGTCGATGGGTGACGACGACTTTTAGAATACCCGTAATGAGCACCGTTTTGAAACATTTCTTCGATAACACTGTTTTGTGTAGTCATAATTTTGTTTTCCACATGTATTAAATGTGGTCTATGATTAATTTATAATACTATCCGTTTTTAAGCATTCCAGCCTATTTACAAGGGTCTTTTAAACAAAAAAGCTCCTCACGGAAAGTACACATATAGTACCAGAAAAACCATTATTTTGCAAACCAAGAAATCCTTTTGTTTTTTGACTGTGGGGCGTTTTTAAGGTAGTATGTGGGTATATATGGAACAATCTAAATTTGAGGAAAAAAAGATTACAAGTAGGGCAGAGGATTATAGCCAATGGTATTTGGATGTTATTGATGCTGCGGATTTGGCTGAAAATTCTCCTGTTAAGGGTTGTATGATTATTAAGCCTTATGGGTATGCTTTGTGGGAAAAGACCCAAAAAGTTCTTGATGAGAAGTTTAAGGCAACTGGAGTCCAGAATGCATATTTTCCGATGCTTATTCCTGAAAAATTATTAAAGAGAGAAGAGGCTCATGTTGAAGGATTTGCTCCTGAAGTAGCTGTTGTTACTCATGCAGGTGGCAAAAAATTAGAAGAACCATTGGTTCTTAGACCAACATCAGAAACTATCATGTATGAAGTTTTTTCTAAGTGGATTCGTTCTCATCGTGATTTACCACTTTTGATTAATCAATGGGCAAATGTTATAAGATGGGAAATGCGTACACGTTTATTTCTTCGTACCACAGAATTTTTATGGCAAGAAGGTCATACTGTTCATGCAACAGAAGCAGAAGCAGAAGAAAGAGCACTAATGATGCTTGATATATATAAAGATTTTGCTGAAAATTATATGGCGATACCTACTATTCCAGGCAGGAAATCTGATGCCGAAAAATTTGCTGGTGCAAAAGGGACTTATACTATTGAAACAATGATGCAAGACGGGAAAGCTTTACAATTTGCTACGTCTCATAATTTAGGGCAGAATTTTGCAAAAGTTTTTGATGTAACATTTTTAGATGAATCAGGCGTAAAACAATATGGATGGCAGACCAGTTGGGGATTATCTACTAGAACTATTGGTGGTCTTATTATGACTCATAGTGATGATAAAGGATTAGTTTTACCTCCTAGGATTGCTTCAATACAAATAGTTATTGTTCCTATTATTCCTAAAGAGTGGGATAAGCAATTAGTAGATGAGGAGTCACAAAATATTTATTCTAATTTAATATCTTCTGGATTTAGTGTAAAACTAGACAATAGGGATATGCGTCCCGGTGAAAAGTATTATGAATGGGAGAAAAAAGGGGTTCCTTTGCGCATAGAGATTGGTCCTAAGGATATAGCAGCAAATACAGTTATGGTTGTTCGTAGAGATACGGGAGAAAAGAAGTCTATATCATTTTCTGATCTCACAACTTCTGTTACAGATATTTTAGAACAGATTCAAAATAATTTGTTTGAACAAGCAAAAAATCGATTAATAAATAATACAGTATCTGTTGATAAATGGGATGATTTTGTGAGAGCAATAGAAGAAGGAAAATTTGTAAAAGCACATTGGTCTGGTGATGGAGAAGTCGAAGCAAAGATAAAAGAAGAAACTGGGGCAACTGTTCGTTGTATACCTCTTGATGAAAAAGAAGAAGTAGGTATTTGTATCAAATCAGGGAAACCTTCTAAGACCAGAGTTGTCTTTGCTAAATCATATTAATTTATATGTTTAAAAAAATTTACCAAATGTTTTCTAACGATATCGGTATCGACTTGGGGACAGCGAACACGCTAGTCTATTTGAAGGGGCACGGTATTGTTATAAACGAACCATCTGTGGTGGTGGTAAATCAAAAGACTGGTCAGATCGTAGCTGTCGGTGCTGAAGCTAAGCAAATGCTTGGACGTACTCCTGGGCACGTACGAGCTATTCGTCCAGTCGTGGATGGAGTTATTTCTGATTTTGAAGTTACCGAAGAAATGCTTTCATATCTTATAGGTAAAGCTGAGAAGATGTCGAAAAAGTTTATCCGTCCTCGTGTCGTACTTGGAGTACCGACTGGAATTACGAACGTAGAGATACGTGCAGTTGAAGATGCCGCTCGTTCGGCTGGAGCTCGAGAAGTTTATATTATAGAAGAACCAATGTCTGCTGCTATCGGTATACGTCTCCCTGTGAAAGAGGCCGTCGGATCTGTAATCGTAGATATTGGAGGAGGAACTACAGATATAGCCGTTATTTCTCTCTCTGGTGTTGTTCGTTCAAAGAATTTAAAAATTGCAGGTGATTTGCTCAATACAGATATTATTAATTACATGAAGGATGAGTTCAAATTACTTATTGGAGAGAGAACTGCGGAAAATGTAAAAATTGCAATTGGTTCAGTTGTAGAAGGTGATGGAATGGAAGCAGAAGTTAGGGGTAGAGACTTGGTCACAGGTCTTCCTCGTCAGGTTATTGTTACAGATTCAGATATACGTGAAGCCATACTACCTTCAGTTCTTAGTTTAGTAGATGGGGTAAAAGAAGTATTAGAGACTACACCTCCAGAACTTCTTTCAGATATCATGCACCGAGGACTTGTCCTTTCAGGTGGGGGTGCTTTGATCCGTGGTCTCGATGTTTTACTTAAAAATACCCTTAAAATACCTATTTATATAGCCGAAGATCCATTGACGGCAGTTGCTCGCGGAGCTGGAGTCGTGCTCGACGAATTTGAAACTTATCAAGAAGTTTTATTAAACACAGATGATACATCAGTTCCGAGATAAAAAAGAAATAATTAAAAAAAGAAGAATGATTAAAAATTTAATCTTTTTAAGTGTTTTTTTGTTGCTTGCTGCTTTAGGAATTTTTGGTTTTTCTAGTCCGCTTTTACATTTTATCGGTAGACCAATTTGGAAAGTAGAAACATCTGTAAAAAACAATTTAATAAATATTGGTTACGTTTCTCGTACCAAGGCCTCTGTCTACAAAGAGAATCAAAATCTTTTAAGCGAGAACGTAGATTTAAAAAATTCTATGGTTGATTATCAAGTTTTGAAAAATGAAAATATTTCTTTAAAAGAATCATTCGGACGAGTTCCAGCAAAAATGGATATGGTACTTGCAAATATTTTAACGAAGCCAAGTCATTCACCTTATGATACTTTGATTATAGATATTGGGACAGATGATAAAATTGCAGTAGGAGATAAGGTATACTCAAATGTAACAACCCCCATAGGTGAAGTTAATACTGTATATAAGAATACCTCACTTGTTGTGCTTTATTCTAGCCCTGGAACAATTACGACAGCTATGATAGATGGTGCGAATACTAATGTTGATCTTGTGGGTCGCGGTGGTGGAAATTTTGAAATGATTATACCGATAGATCTACCATATACCAAAGGTGGTTCTGTTGTAATCCCAAGCTTAGGACCGGAAGTGGTAGCTGTTATAGGAGATGTCATTTCAAACCCCAATGACCCAGTGAAAAAAGTACTTTTAAGTTCACCTGTTAATATTCAAAATCTCAAATGGGTTTTTGTTAATCGTAAATAAATGAAAGCAATAAATTTTAAAATTGAAAAGAAACTAGATGGACATCTAGGTAGAGCAGGAGTTTTGAGTACCCCGCATGGAGGTATAGAGACTCCATCTTTTGTTGTTGTGGGGACGAAAGGCACAGTGAAGTCTTTGACCCCGGAGCAGTTGAAAGAATTAGGCACTCCTGTTTTATTAGCAAATACTTATCATTTATATTTACAGCCTGGAGATGAATTAATTAAAGAAGCTGGGGGTTTGCATAAATTTATGAATTGGAATGGACCTATGATGACGGATTCTGGAGGCTTTCAAGTTTTTTCTCTTGGGGTGGCTTATGGGAAAGAAATAGGTAAGGTTGTTTCAGTTACTGATCCAAGTTTGCTTATTCCAGAGCGATCCACAGCAGAAGATGGAGTGCCTCGGCTTGCGACTATTGGGAATGATGGAGTATCTTTCCGTTCGCATATTGATGGATCGCTTCATTATATAACTCCTGAGAAATCAATAGAAATTCAGCACAACTTAGGTGCAGATATCATTTTTGCTTTTGATGAATGTACTTCACCAACAGAAAATGATAGGTATCAAGATGAAGCACTTTCTCGCACTCACGCTTGGGCAAAGAGAAGTTTGGAGGAGCACAAGAAAAGGGAATTACTGAAAGAGACTTCACCTGCAATTCTTTTTGAAAGGTCCTCGGACGAGGGAGGACGAGGAGCCAGACCATTTCAAAAAGAACAGCAGGCTCCGTCTCAAAAACCTTTACCCCAAGCACTTTTTGGTATCGTTCAAGGTGGAAGGTCAGAAGAATTGAGAAAAAAATCAGCAAAAGTTATTGGTGAAATGGATTTTGATGGATATGGCATCGGTGGATCTTTTGCGAAAGAAGACATGTCGAGTGCAGTTAAATGGGTGAATGAAGAGCTTCCGGAAGAGAAGCCTCGGCACCTGCTCGGTATCGGTGAACCGGAAGATTTATTTTCTGGTGTAGAGAATGGTGTAGATTTATTTGATTGTGTTGGTCCTACTCGTATAGCTCGAAATGGTGCTTTATTTACAAAAAATGGAAAAATAAATATTTCAAATGCAAAATTTGTAAAAGATTTTGAAAAAATTGAAGAAGATTGTAGGTGCTATACATGTAATAATTATACGAAAAGTTATTTATCACATTTATTCCGAGCAAAAGAAATGCTCGGTGCAACTCTTGCTTCTATTCACAACGTTTATTTTATAACAAATTTAGTAAAAAATATGCGTCAGGCTATATTGGATGATAAGTTTTTTGAATTTAAAAAGGAATTTTTAAATAGATATTTAAAAGAATAATTCAAACCCCTCCCGACCTCCCCTTATCAGGGGAGGAGAAAATGCAAATACAATACTGAAAAAATTAGTGTTATAATAAATTTATGGGAAAAGAAATAAGATTTACAGCTCTATTTGTTAAAGATACACAGAATTTATTGAATAGATTTCCTCCTAAACATAAAAAAGTTTTTGGGGATCATTCTACTATTGAATTTAAGCCAGAAAGTTTAAACGGTATTGAAGTAGGGGAAGAATCAGTAATAAAGATTATTGGGAGAGCCTATGACGAATTTGGTGATGATTTGCTTGTTGAAAACATTAAATCGAAGAACAAATATCCTCATATAACATTATCTAGAGCAGAAAACGCCCCCGTTCTTTATTCAAAAGTTTTATTTGAAAAAGCTATAGAATCTAATAGTATTGAATATTTTACAAATGAAGAAGTTCAGGTGGTTGAGGGTTATTCAGATGGAGAAAATATTTTTATCAAAGATATAGGGTAATAAATGTGAAAATATGGATTTAAAATTTATTCAATATAATAATAAACTAATTTCTCGTGCTAGAGAATTTAGAAAAAGTAGAACAGAAGCGGAAATCATATTTTGGAATAAAGTTTTAAAAGATAAAGAAGTAACAAATTATAAATTTACACAACAAAAACCACTCGGAGACTTCATTGCGGATTTTTATTGTTCCAAACTTTTATTGGTTATTGAAATTGATGGAGGAATACACAATGAATTAAAAAATAGGGATAAGGAAAGATCCGAGATTCTTCTTTATAAATATGGTATAAAGGTAGTTAGGTATAATAATGAGGATATATTAGATAATATTGAAAATATTATCCGTGATTTTAAAAATCAAATGAAATTACGAGAAAAATATTTAAAATTAAAGGGTATTTAAGGTCCCCCTGACAAGGGGGATTTAGGGGGTTTGAATTGATAATAATTATGAAAAATAAAGTATTCAAATTAAAAAGTGATTATAAACCAGATGGTGATCAACCTAAAGCTATTTTGGAATTGCTGGATGGACTAAAAAAGGGAATGAAGAAACAAACTCTTTTGGGGGCGACGGGGACTGGGAAGACTTTCACAATTGCAAATGTGATAGCACAGTGGAATAAGCCGACTCTCGTAATAGCTCACAACAAGACTTTGGCGGCTCAGCTAGCCCAAGAATTCCGTGAATTTTTTCCTGATGCTGCTGTTCACTACTTTGTCTCCTATTATGATTATTACCAACCGGAAGCTTATATGCCTGTCACAGATACGTACATAGAAAAGGATGCCCAGATAAATAAAGAAATAGACCGTCTTCGTCATGCGACGACACAGTCACTCTTATCTCGTCCGGATGTTATTATTGTGGCTTCAGTTTCTTGTATCTATGGGTTAGGAAGTCCTGAAGAATACGAGAAGGTAAATTTGAAATTAGAAATCGGCTCTAAAATTGGCAGAACAGATTTAATGAGAAGATTGCTTGGAGTCCATTTTGAGAGAACAAATGCAGATTTAAATCCTGGAACTTTCCGATCTATTGGAGACAGAGTAGAAGTCATGCCTATTTCAGAAACTTTTGTATACCAGATAGAATTTGCTAGTGGTAAAATATCTAAGATCTTGCGAGTCGATCCAGTGTCAGCTCATGTATTAAAAGAAGAGAATGGAATTTTCCTTTTCCCTGCGAAGCACTTTATTACTGACAAAGAAATGGTGGCAGGAGCCATTAAAAATATAAAACTTGAACTTACACAGCAATTAAAAAAGTTTGATAAAGAAGGAAAGTTACTAGAATCTGAAAGGATAAAAAGAAGGACGAATTATGATTTAGCTATGATAAAAGAAGTTGGCTACTGTAATGGTATTGAGAATTACTCTAGGCATTTTTCAGGGAAGAAGGAGGGCGAAGCACCAGATACTTTACTTTCATATTTTAAAAATGATTTCCTAACTATTATTGATGAGTCACATGTGACTCTGCCTCAGCTAGGTGGTATGTACGCAGGAGATGCTTCAAGGAAGAAAACTCTAGTAGATTTTGGTTTTCGTCTTCCTTCAGCGAAGGATAATCGTCCCCTCAAATATGATGAATTTGAAAAGAGGATAGGCGACGTTGTTTATGTATCAGCGACTCCAGGTGAACAAGAGAGAAGTCTGAGTAATCAAATCGTAGAGCAAATAATTCGTCCTACGGGTCTTATAGATCCGGAGATTTTAGTAAAACCTGTAAGTGTATCCACAAAAGAGAAATATTTGGGCCAAATAGAAGACTTTGTTGGGGAAGCAGATAGGGTCATCAAGAAAGGTTTTCGTGCCATTGCTACGACTCTGACAAAAAAGATGGCGGAAGACTTGTCTTTATTCTTAAAAGAAAAAGGTTACAAAGCAGAATATTTACATAGTGATATAAAAACGATAGAGAGAATCCAAATATTAACACAATTTAGAAGAGGGGATTTTGATATTCTTATTGGAGTTAATCTTCTTCGTGAAGGTTTAGATTTACCAGAACTCGCATTGATAGGAATTTTGGATGCAGACAAGGAAGGATTTCTTCGTTCGGAGACTTCACTTATACAGATTATTGGACGTGCAGCGAGAAACGTAGAAGGGCGAGTGATTCTTTATGCAGACCATATGACAAAGGCAATTGAATATGCAATTGAAGAAACAACAAGAAGAAGAAATATACAGATTGCTTATAATAAGAAGCATGGAATAACTCCCGCAACTATAATAAAAAAGATTAAAGATATAACAGAAGAGCTAGAAGACAAACATGGTAAAGCTGTAAATGCAGAGCTTGATCTAGATATAGAATTATTTAAAAAAGCTTTTGGAAAGAGTAAAAGTAATCGTGGAAAGGGCGAAAGAGAGTCAGTCAAAAACTTACTTCTTTCAGATGAAGATAGAAATAAAAATGTTTATGAAAAAATAATTAAAATTAAAGAGAAAGAAATGAATAAAGTAGTGAAAGAGCTTGATTTTGAAACTGCCGCGATATTGCGAGATGAGATTGTTGTATTAAAGTCAAAGATGGATAAATTAAATAATGAAGTAAAAAAATAGACTGTTACAAAGAGTGAGCTCTGTAACAGTCTTTAAGGAGATGGGCAATAATTCGGACCCCATCTATATATGTAGTTATGAAAAGGACTAATTATAATACTAGTCGGGGAGGAAGAAATTAATCTTCCAAATTTAATTTTGTTAGACCAACTTCCCAATTCCAGTGTAGTGTATTTCGTTTAAATATTAGCTTATTTACTCGTATTTGTCAAAGACAAGCATTAATGTTACTATAATAGTAGTTGAATATTGATATACCCCCTCTAGGAAAGATTGGGGGACTGTTTAAATTTATGAAGAAAGAAACAAGCGACAAAATAATAATAAAAGGGGCAAGAACGCATAATTTAAAGAATATTAGTGTGGAAATGCCTCGCAATAAGATGATAGTGATAACTGGGATGTCTGGCTCTGGTAAGTCTTCTTTGGCGTTCGATACTATCTTCGCAGAGGGCCAGAGACGTTATGTGGAGAGTCTTTCAGCTTATGCTAGACAATTCCTTAATCAGATGCCAAAACCTGATGTAGATGAGATTACAGGCCTTTCCCCAGCTATTTCTATAGACCAGAAGTCTCGCTCAAACAACCCTCGCTCGACAGTTGCTACTATTACGGAGATATATGACTATCTTCGTGTTCTTTATGCACGTGTGGGTCATCCTCATTGCCCAATATGTGGTAATGAAATCAAGAGATTATCCAATGATGAGATTCTTCATTTTGCTATAGATAAAATTAAAAATTTCGAGAAGAAGAATAAAAGTAAGAAAGTTTTAGGAGTAGAGTGGAATGAAGCGCCTATCTCAATACTTTCGCCTGTAGTTCGCGGTAGAAAGGGAGAATACTATCAACTACTTTATGATTTACTCAATAAGGGTTTTGCAAAAATTCGTTTAGACGGTGAGATAAAGAATCTAAGAGAGAGAATTGATATTACGAAAACGAAGAAGCATGATATAGAAGTTGTTGTTGACACTTTCGCAATTCATGAATTTAAAGATAATGAGAAAGATTCTTACTCTAGGCTTGCAGAAAGTGTCGAGAGGGCACTACTTGAATCAGATGGATTAGTCATTATAAAAATTGATGAAGACGAATACTTAATGTCTTCGAAGTTTTCTTGTGCAAATGACGGATTTGCTTTCCCTGAGATAGAGCCTAGACTTTTCTCCTTCAATTCTCCTTATGGTGCATGTCCTACTTGTAACGGGCTCGGAACAAAATACTTTGGTGGACTAGATCCTTGTGAAGATTGTAAAGGTTTAAGATTGCGTACAGAAGCACTGCATGTGTATCTTGGTATATCAAAAACAGCATTAAATATCGTGGACGTCACAGCTTTATCTATAGAGAAGGTGGCGGACTTTTTTATTGAACTAGAATTAACAGAAAAAGAAAAAGAAATTTCAAAAGTTATAATAAAAGAAATAGAAGCACGGTTACAGTTTTTATTAAATGTTGGGCTTGATTATTTATCTCTTGATAGAAAAGCCAATACTCTTTCAGGTGGGGAGGCTCAAAGAATACGTCTTGCCTCACAATTAGGGTCACGTCTTGTTGGAGCTTTATATGTACTAGATGAACCGACTATAGGATTACACCAAAGAGATAACGATAAACTTATTAAAACCTTAGAAAATCTACGTGATATAGGGAATACGATTATAGTAGTAGAACATGATGAGGATACTATCTATGCATCAGATTACCTTATTGACATAGGACCCAAAGCCGGAGTTCATGGCGGGCAGGTGATAGTAGCTGATTACTTGCAAACTCTTCTTGATGCACCGACAAATGCTTCTAAATCAAGAACTTTGGCTTATTTGAGAAACGAAGCACGTATAGAAATTCCAACAAAGAGAAGGACCAATGATAAGGGGGCTCTTAAAATAATTGGTGGAAAAGTTTTTAATATTAATAATTTAAATGCTGAAGTTCCACTTGGGAAGTTGGTGACTATTACTGGTGTATCTGGATCTGGGAAGAGTTCTTTCATGTATGAGATTTTACATAAAAATCTTCAAGCAAGATATGAAAGAAAGTTTCGTAGTGCGAAAGTTTACAACTGTGCTTCATTTACTGGTACTGAGTATTTATCTCGTGTCGTATTAATTGATCAATCTCCAATAGGCAGGACTCCTCGTTCAAATATTGCGACATATACAGGGGCGTTCACTCATATCCGTGACATGTTTGCTTTGAGCGAAGAAGCAAGATTAAAAGGATGGAAGTCAAATAGATTCTCTTTTAATGTGAAAGGTGGACGCTGTGAGTCCTGTGAAGGTAATGGAGAAGTTGCAGTGGAAATGCATTTTCTTCCAACTGTCTATGTGACTTGTGACGTCTGTAATGGTAAAAGATTTGATAAAGAGACTTTGACTGTAAAATATAAAAAGAAAAATATTTATGAAATCTTGCAAATGACGATTGAGGAGGCTGTAGTATTTTGGGAAGACATTCCCGCTGTTTATGATAGGATGAAAACTCTTATGGATGTGGGGCTTGGTTATGTGAAGCTTGGTCAATCCGCGACGACTCTTTCAGGTGGGGAAGCTCAGAGGGTGAAAATTTCTACAGAGCTTTACAAACCATATTGGGAGAAGACTATTTATCTGCTAGATGAGCCAACTGTTGGACTTCATTATGATGACGTCGCTAAACTCTTAGATGTATTGAATAGACTTGTTGATAAAGGCAACAGTGTGGTTGTGATAGAACATAATATGGATATTATAAAATCCTCTGATTACATAATAGATATAGGTCCAGACGGAGGACTTAATGGTGGTAAAATAGTAGCCAAGGGTACACCGGAAGAAGTAGCGAACACACCCCTCTCTTACACAGGAAAATATTTAAAGAAAGTTTTAAAGAAAAAATAAAATTATGAAGAAGTTAATTTTAAAAAAACTAAAAATACCAAACAAACCAGGAGTTTATTTTTTTAAGATAGGACCGACAATTTTATATATAGGCAAAGCGACTTCTTTGCGTGATAGAACGAAGAGTTATTTTAGTAGAGATTTAATTACTACTCGTGGGCCTGCAATTTTAGACATGGTAACTAAGGCGACAGAGGTAGAGTGGCAAGAAGCCGATAGTGTACTCGAAGCTCTAATACTTGAAGCAAACTTAATAAAAAAATATAAACCGAAATATAATACAAAAGAGAAAGACAATAAAAGCTTTAATTATGTTTGTATTACAAAATCAAACCCCTCCCAGCCTCCCCTTATCAGGGGAGGAGTTGAATTCCAAAGTCCCCCTGATAAGGGGGATTTAGGGGGTTATAAAACACTTCCTAAAGTTTTGATTATAAGAGGAAGGGGTCTAAATAAAAAAGAATATGTAAAGGTTTATGGCCCATTTCCTAATGGACAGCAATTGAAAGAGGCGATGAAGATTATTCGTAGGATTTTTCCATATTTTGATGATGATTCTAACAAAAAAAATAATAGAGAATTTTATAGACAGCTAGGGCTAGTACCGCTTGAAGAATATAAAGAAAACATAAAAAATCTGAAACTATTTTTTGAAGGCAAAAAGAAGAGTGTGATTTTCAACTTGAAGAAAGAGATGCTCTTGTTTGCTTCGAAGAAAGAGTTTGAAAAAGCTGGGGAAATAAAAAGAAGAATTTTTGCTCTTGATCATATAAATGATGTCTCTTTGATTAAAGAAGACATATTAGCTTCACAGGAATACGCGAATTCTTCGCGCTTTGCCCTAAAGGGCTCCGACGCGACTCATAATTCGCATATTCCTGTTTCGCTTTTTCGTATAGAAGCTTACGACGTTGCTCACATGGGAGGGAAGAATATGGTGGGGGTTATGACTGTTATAGAAGATGGGGAAGTAGCGAAGCGAGAATATAAGAAATTTATAATAAGAACGCAAAATGATGCGAATGATACAGGAGCCCTTGAAGAGGTACTTTCTCGCCGTCTTCGCCATAGCGAATGGGGATTACCAAGCTTGATTGTTGTAGATGGAAGTACAGCTCAAATAAATGTGGCAAAAAGAGTTTTGAGTAGGTATCAATTTGATATAAAAGTTGTGGGTGTAGTCAAAGACGAGAGACATAAACCAAAAGCTATAATAGGTGATGAAAATATAATAAAAGTATATAAAAAACAAATCCTACTTAGTAATAACGAAGCTCATAGATTTAGCATTGCTTTTCATAAACAAAAAAGGAATAAAAGTTTTATTGGTAAATGACTAATTAATTAAAAACTCTTTTTTGTGTTATTATTATCCTATGCAAATTGTAGTAGATGATCTAATCCTTAATTATGAACAAATTGGGACTGGTAGCAAAGACCTTGTTATTTTACATGGGTGGGGATGTTCCTTGAAAGAATGGATACCTATTGCTCGAAAAACAAAAGGTTATAGAGTTACTCTTTTAGACTTACCGGGTTTTGGTTTTTCAGAAGAACCACATAAGTCTATAAATATATTTCAATACACTGAAGTATTTTCTAAATTTTTAAATAAGGTGAATATAAATAAATGTATAATTGTCGGGCATTCTTTTGGTGGTCGTATTGGGACTATATTTGCATCAAATAATTCAGATATTGTAGAAAAATTAATACTTGTTGATGCAGGGGGGATAGAAATTAAAAGTACTAAAACTAAGATATTAATTTTATTATCTAAATTATTAAAACCATTTAAGATATTTTTTCCTAAAAAAATAAGAAAGATATTAGAGAGTTCAGATTATAAAAATGCCCCTAGAATTTTAAGGGAAAGTTTTGTAAAAATAATTAATCAAGATTTAAGATATTTATTTCCTAATATAAAAATTCCTGTTGTTGTTATTTGGGGTAGTAATGATAGTATTTTGCCTGTGTGGTATGTGAAAATTTATCGTACTCTTATTAAGAACGTAAATATTAAAATTGTTTGGGAAGCAAATCATTTCCCCCACATTTCAAAACGAGAAGAATTTATTAAAATTTTAAATGAAGAAATATAAAAATGAAACAAATCTTTAAAATAATATTTCCTTATAAACTATATTTACATATTTTTCAACTTGAAAGATATGATATAAATCGATCTTTATTTTGGATTTTTTCGCATTTTTGGAAACGTACTACTCAAAACAAAAAACCTCTTATTTATACTAAGAAGGCGAAAGCAATATTATTTGCTTCAATTTTATTTTTAATTTTATTTTTTCTATTAGGAATAGTTTTTTATAATTTATCGTTTAGTTTTATATTATTATTTATATTATTATTTCAGCCATATATAATTATAATATTTTCAATTTATCTATTTAAGCCGTACGAATTTTATGTAAAGATTAAGGCTATAAAAAAAACAAAAACAAAAATTAAATCTTTAAAAAATGTTAAAGTCATAGGAATAGCAGGTTCATACGGTAAAACTTCTGTAAAAAATATTCTTCACCATCTTTTATCATCAAAGTATAAAGTCTTAAAAACTCCATTAAGTTATAATACAATTTTAGGGATTTCCCAGGTTGTTGATTTGGAATTGGATGAGTCTTATGATTTTTTTATTTGTGAATTTGGAGAATTTAAAAAAGGGGATATTATTGAAATGTGTAAGATGGTAGATCCTTTATATGGAGTAATGACTGGGATAAATAGTCAGCATTTAGAACGTTTCAAAAATATAGAAAATACCACAGATTCTATATTTGAATTGTTTGATTATTTAAAAAATAAAAAACAAAGAACAGTAATAAACTTTGCAAATGAATATCTTAAAAAAGAATCAGAGAAGAACAAATCTTCAGGTGATATTATCTCATATGGAGATTATGTAAGCGGAATAATTGCTGGTAATATTAAGTTTTCTGATGATGGTACCAGTTTTGATTTGTCATTTGAAAATATAAAAAAAGAAGTTAAAACTCCATTGTTAGGTAATGCTCATATAAATAATATATTAGGAGCTTGTACTATGGCTTATGAATTAGGTGTATCTTTTGAAGAAATTGCAGAGAAATTAAAAACACTACCAAAAGTTTCTCATCGTTTTGAGCAGCAGGTTCTGGGGAATGGTTATCTTCTTATAGATAATTCTTATAGTAGTAACGAAGATAGTTTTAACGAAGCCTTATTTCTACTAGAAAAAATAAACCGTAAAAATAAAATTTTAATAACTCCTGGAATGGTTGAAATAGGAAAAGATAGTAAATCTGTTCATCTTAAATTTGGGGGACAGATAGAAGAAGTGTGTTCTAAGGTTATTCTTGTTGGAAACACAATAAGAACTAGATCACTGGCGGACGGTATTAATGATGATAAAGTTGTTTTTATGGATAATATTAAAGATATGTGGAGTGTTATAAATAGTTTTAATTTTAATCCAAAGGATTCTGTCATAATACTTGAAAATGACTTACCTGATAACTATTAAATATTCTTTAACACACTTGAATCAAAAGTATGAAACAATTTAGATTTATTATTATATCTTTCTAATGCTAATTCAATTAGTTTGTTTATTAATTTATCGAACGATAAATTTGTTTTTTCCCATAGATAGAAGGAAAGACTTCCAGGAATTGTGTTTATCTCTACTAGAATCATAGAGTTATCTTTCTTATTTACAAGGAAATCAATGCGTACTACACCTCCACAATTTAAGTCTCTGAATGCTTTTTCAGCATAATTTTTAATCTGGTTTTGCATTTGGTCAGAAATGTTTGCCGGAATGAGTCTATTGGTGGAGCTCATACCTTTAGATCCATTTTGATGTGCAATTTTTTTTGATTTACCCCCTTTCAAATATTTATTTTCAAAATCAAGGAATTCAGTGTCGGAATATACTTCTTCGCATTGTGAAAATAAAATTTCACCATTGTAATTACCTAAACAAGAAATATTTATCTCAGTATTATGAATGAATTCATTTTCAATCAAAACCTTGAGATCAAAGGAGAAGGCTAGCTCAAGGGCATTTATTAATTCAACTTTATTTTTTACTCTAGATATTCCAATACTAGATCCACCATTTGAAGGTTTTACAAATACAGGATAAGAGAGTTTTAATTCGATATTTCTTAAAGATTCCTCCTTGTTTTTAATAAATTCATTTTTTGTAAGTACTTCATATTTTGTGACAGGAATATCAGAATTTAGCAATATTTTTTTTGTTGAGATTTTGTCCATACAGAGAGCTGAACCTAATACATCAGTTCCAGTATAAGGGAGGTTAATAGTTTCGCAAAAACCTTGAAAGCCTCCATTTTCTCCCTCTCCTCCATGAAAAGCTAGAAAAGCACAGTCAATCTGGATCTTTTTAATTCCGAGTATCTTATCAAAACAAAGATAAATTTTATCTTTAATATTTTTAATATAAACACGTCTACTATTATCAATTAGTAAATCTAAATTTTTATAATTTTTAATATCTTTTATTTTATTACCTGTATAGAATATTCCATCACGAGAAACATAAATAGGGATAGGTTCATATATTGAAGTATCAAAAGCATGAAATGCCTGAACTCCAGTAATAATTGAGATATCATGTTCTACGGATTTCCCTCCAAAAAATACTGCAATTGTTTTCATAAAAATTATTATATCATAATTTTAAAATTTTTTAATGTTAAATTATGTAATATTGTGTTATAATATAACAATGATAAAAGTTGGAGTTATACGGGGAGGTATAAGTAGTGGGTATGAATTATCTCTCAAGACTGGCAGTAATGTACTTTCTCACCTAAGAAGCGAAAAGTTAAATAAAACTTATAAAGCGATAGACGTATTGATAGACAAAGAGGGTATTTGGCATATAAATGGCAAGCCTATATCAATACCTGATGTATTTCACTCTGTGGATGTTATTTTCAATGCTTTGCATGGGGATTATGGTGAGGACGGTAAGGTCCAGCAAATTCTCGATGGGTGGAAAATTCCTTACACTGGATCAGGCGCTTTTGCTTCTGCCTTAGGATACAATAAAGTATTGGCCAAAGAGCAATTTGCTTTACTTGGAATCAAGACGCCAAGTCATATAGTTGTTCCTAAATACAGAAAAGAAGATGGTCCAATAAAATCATACTCCAAAAATGTTGCGCAACAAATTCATTCTCAATTACCGCCACCTTGGATTACGAAGCCCCTTTCTGGTGGTTCTTCTGTTGGGATGAGAATGTGTAAAACATATCCAAATCTTATCAATGCCTTCCTAGATGGTGTAAATAAAGAAGTAGATGTACTTGTAGAAGAGATGATAGAAGGTAAAGAAGCGACAGTTGGAGTTATAAACAATTTTCGCAATAAGAAAGTATATATTCTTCCTTCTACAGAAATACGTGTTCATAAGGGTAAAGATTTTTTTGATTTCGAGGCAAAATATGAAGGAATGTCAGAAGAAATTTGTCCTGGAAATTTTACAAGAAAAGAGAAGGATGAGCTTGAGAGATTAGCGGAACTTATCCATATAGGACTTAACCTAAGTCACTATTCTAGAAGTGATTTTATTATACATCCAAGGAAAGGGATTTACGCTCTCGAAGTTAATACTTTACCAGGACTTACAGATGAGTCACTTATTCCTAAGATGTTGAAAGCAGTTGGGGCCGACGTTCCTTCGTTTATTGATCATTTAATAAAACTCGCATTAAAAAAATAATTATGAAGATTTCAATTCTAGGGTATGGAATTTTTGGTTCCGCTATAGCATCTCGTCTCATATTGAATGGACATGAGATAATAAAAGAAGAAGTTAAAGAAGATACCGATATTGTCTTAGTGGCAGTTCCCTCATATGTTGTATCAAATGTTTTAATATCTCATAAAAGTGAGATTCTTGATAAAAAAATCATAATTTGTTCAAAGGGTTTTGATAAGAGTGGGGAACTTTTTTCTAAGGTTTTAGAAAAAGAATTTCCAGAGAATAAAATATATTTTTTATATGGTCCAACCTTAGCAGGAGAATTACAAAATGGAGTTTTCTCTGTTATGGTTTTAGCTGGGGGAGATGGAAAAGAAGAATTAAAGAAAGCGATAGAACTTCCAGATTTACGGATCCAGTTATCTGATGACATTGTTGGAGTTCAAGTAGGTTCCGCACTAAAAAATACTGTTGGAATATTTGTTGGATTAGTAGAAGGAGCAGGTCTAGGTGAAAATACTCAAGGATTTGTATATTCTCAAGGTTTACAAGAAATACAAAAACTCGGAGTTTATATGGGGGCAAAACCCGAAACCTTCCTTGGATTTACTTGTGCTGGTGATTTATTTGTAAGATCACGTAGCCGTATGTTAGGGGTGGAAATAGGTAAAGGACGACCATTTGAAGAGGTAGCAAAAGAAATGGTTTATCCTAAAGAAGGGATTGCTTCTTTATTAAATATTTTGAAGATGGATGGTAATCCTGATATAAATTTAAATTTCTTCAAACTTATTCATTCTGTTGTTTTTGAAGAAATGTCTGTGGAAGAAGCAGTAAATAAGTTATCCGAGATGATCTAATTCTTTTTTACGAAACATATTTATGAAGAAGTAAACGTAATTAGTACCCTTGCTTGATAGATTGAAAAGGATTGCTATAGTGAATAGTATGAGAGCAAGCTTGATACTAATGAAAGATACAAAGATAGCTAGAATTGCAGACACAATAGGGAAGAGAATATGCATTTTAGCATGTTCATTCTCTATTTTAGTGAAGGGTGCGTTCTCAATTGTTTGAGATTTGATAGCATAGTCACGCATCAAGAAGAGTGTAATTCCTATTATTATGATATTGATTGCGAATACTATGGTAGCTGTTTCAGAATAAATATAACTTCCTAAGAAATGAGATGAGAATGGTATAAGGCCAACAAAGAAGAAAAAGATTCCATTTAGATTTGCAAAATTTGCATCAATATTTTTTACAAGTACTGAAGCTATGAAGTGGTGACTTCTCCAATAAGTAAAGATGAGGGAGAAACTAAGTAAATAACTCAAGAAAAGAGGATACATATTCATAAGAGAATTAATGAGGGTGCCCTCACTGACCATCCCCATGTATTCTGGGACTCTTATCTCGAAAACAAGGATTGTCATAACTATAGCAAAGATGCTATCTGCAAGCTGGTCTAATCTAAATTGTTTCATCATATTTATTAGTATAACATAAAATTTTTAATTTAATAAAGTAAAACCGCTTCCTTTGACAGAGCGGTTTTTTTTAAAGGGTGAATACTAAAGAAAAGAAAAAATGGTATTCTCTAAGTTACAAGACTGGCACTTTCCAATAATCTAAAGGGTAAATTAATGGTCCCTTATCACTGACTAAAGAAAAAGATATCTTGGCAGATTTTACTCGTGCTTTAGAAAAATCATTCTTCGTTTATTACTATATTCTGATTGAGTAATAAAGTCAAAATTTATCTCAAGATTTCGTCTATTAGAATATCTAAACCTTTCTTTGTTTTATTAGAAAAAGGGATAATAAGGTAGCCATCACCTATCATTTTTTTTATCTCCTCCATTCTTTTGTGATAGTCCGATTGTTTCAATCTATCCACCTTGTTTGCTACTACTATAAAGTTTTTTTGATGGTCTATAAGTTCATTGAACATTAGAATATCCTTATCTGTCATTCCAATACTTGCATCTATGATTAGAACAACCCTTTTTTGAGTATATATAGAATTGAAAAGATAAGAATCGATAAGTTCGCCAATTTTTTCGCGACCAAGTCCTGAGGCACGAGCGAAGCCGTATCCTGGTAGATCTATGAAATAAAAGGAATCATCTAGATTGTTTTTTACGAGGAAGACATTTATTTCCTGTGTTCTCCCTGGGAATGAACTTGTGCGGGAGGCGCTACTTTTAGTCAGAGTATTTATAAGGCTTGATTTGCCGACATTTGAACGTCCAATAAAGGCAATCTGGGGTATTCCATCTGCTAATATACTATCGTCTCCCACGAGACCCTTTATAAACTTTGTAGAAGTAATTTTCATATGTTTAATATTATACTAGAAAAATGGCTTAACATAAGGGTTTTAGCTATTGACATTTTGTTTAAATAGGTGTATAATATAAGGAGATAGTTGGCTCTTTAAAAATATTTGATTTTTTGAATATTTAGTGAATTATCCCTGCTTCTTAATTGGAAGTTGAGATAATTCACTAATTTCATAAATTTAAAAAATCAACCCATGAAAAATTCAGTTATTTTTACAATCGCAATGATTGTTATTGCTTCTCTTTCAACTGCTACCGCCCAAGATTTTAATCTTAGTGGGCAAACAATGTTACACTCCAAATATATTGGACCTGATGGGCTCCAGTTTTATGGGAAACCAGTACTACAAAGTAGTGTAACTTTAAATCATAAATCGGGATTATTCTTTGATTTGTGGTGCTCAACTGGTCTTAATACCCAATTTTCAAATGATTGGGATGACGAAATAGATTACACTATTGGATGGAGTGGTAAAGTTTCTCCTTTTTTGTTAAATGCATCACTCTCTTATTTTGATAACTTCAAAAATTTCAGCTTTACATACAATGACGTTGTCAAAAGTAATGTGACGCTGTCTTATACAAAAGAAGTTAATGGAAAAATAAAAATAAGTCCATTTCTAAGTTGGACTAAATTTATGATCCCAAATAAGAATACTCCGTTCGTTGGGGGAAATCTTTATTCTATTGGTTGTAATAATGAGATTGTTATTACTGAGAAAGTAAAAGTAACACCATTGGTTCAGTTAACATTTGATGATGGAGCCTTCGATGTAAAAAGTGGGGGGTTAATAAAATTATCCTCAAATCTAAATTGGACTCTTTCTAAACATTTTGTTTGGAATGTGGTTGAAGCAACTTTTTATTCTCCGTTTAAACAACGTGGAATGAGAAATGAATTTATCCTGGGAACAGGATTATCATATACACTATAAACCCGCTAACGCGAACCATAAAAGGAGCTCGCTTGCGGGTTTTCTTTTTATTTAATTAATATTTTTTTAAAGCTTTTTTATTATATCTTGCAAAAAAGATAAAATAAGGTAATATAGAGAAATGTTTATCTTGGGCCTTTAGCTCATCTGGTAGAGCGCCTCATTTGCAATGAGGAGGTAAGCGGTTCGAGTCCGCTAAGGTCCACAAAAGCGTACATCACAAGAAAACCCTTTCCTTGTGAGTGTATTCACGAACGGAAAAGGTGTACTGAACCTGTAAGGTTCGAGAAATGTACTCATGGTCCGCTATTATTTAAAACAAGGAATATATAGCAGCCAGTGCCGTAACTCCCATAAAGATAGTTGTAATCCACCCGATAATGTTACCAATGCGTGAATTTTTATAATGGCCCATTATTTTATGGTTGCCACTTATATGAACGATGAAGATGAGGATTATAGGTGCAACTATTCCATTAGCTATGGCGGAGTAAATAAGAGCTTTGATAGGATCAATACCAATAAAATTTATGGTTATTCCTATAATGATTGAAATGGCGATGATGCCATAGAAAGCACGAGCTTCCTTAAGTTTACGATACAAACCCTCTTTCCATCCGAAACTTTCAGAAATGGCATATGACGCAGATCCAGCGAGGACAGGGATAGCGAGCATTCCAGTACCGATAATTCCAATAGCAAATAATGTTGTGGCCCATTTACCAGCAAATGGGGCTAGAGCGAGAGCTGCATCATTGGCAGTAGCAATATTAGTAATTCCATTTTTAAACAAAACACTTGCACATACTGCAATAATGAAAAACATCACAAGGTTAGAAAGGAACATTCCAGTCCAAACATCTTTTCTCATTTGTTTTATTTCTGCCGGATTTGTTCCGCGTCTTTGGTGTATGGTTGTTTTGCCTTCTTTTATTTCTTCTTCCACTTCTTGAGATGTTTGCCAGAAGAATAAATAAGGAGAAATTGTTGTTCCTAGTATTCCAGTTATAAGCAATATTTGAGTTTTTGAAAAAGTTATACTAGGAATTAGACTGTCTTTCAGAAGCACTGACCAATCCATATGGATTATCAAACCTGTTGCAATATAAGAGAAGAGAGATATGACCAGCCACTTTAAATATTTGCTATATTTTTGATAAGGAACAAAAATTTGTAATACTAATCCCAATATTCCAAATCCTATAACAAGTAGAAAGAAGGGTAAAGATGGAAGTATAAGCTGGAATCCTTTTGCCATAGCACCAAGATCCGCCCCAATGTTTAGAGTATTGGCAATAAATAAAATCATAGTGCAAGCTAAAAGTATTTTTCTGGAATAAGAGTGTTTTATATTTGCAGCTAACCCTCTTCCGGTGACGAGAGCGATACGAGCACACATCTCTTGGATTACAGCCATAAGAGGGAACGTCCAAGCCGCGAGCCATATGAGGCTTGTACCATATTGTGCTCCTGTCTGAGAGTATGTAGCGATACCAGAAGGATCATCATCTGCTGCTCCAGTTATAAGACCAGGACCTAGTTTTTCTATATATTCTTTTCCTTCTTTTATATATTCCTCACCTTTTTCAAATAAAGATTCTTTTTTTTCTATTAATTTTACTTCTTCTTGTAGTAAAGATTCTTTTTTATCTATTAGTTTCTCTTCTTGTTTAATAATAGACTCTTTTTCTTCTATTAATTTCTTTTTGTCTATAAGATTTTCTTGTTTGTCCATCAAATCCTCTGTATCATTATGATGAGATATTTCTTTTGTCATATACTATATAATATACTATTTTAGAAGAATTTGGTACAATAGAAATATAATTATATGGCCCTAAACAAACCTAACAAAATCCAAATAATCAAATATGCTCCACCACCACCAGATCTACCAACATTGGGTAGAGTAGACCCTAGTGATGTGGCCTTTATTGGTCGCACGAATTATGTCGCTTCTTTAGAAGAGAAAAGGTTTGTCTTCGGTATCAAACGTATCGACCGTAGACGTCACATGTATATCATAGGAAAGTCAGGTGTTGGTAAATCTAAACTTCAAGAATTAATGATTCGTCAGGATATAGCTTATGGACATGGTGTTTGTGTTATAGACCCACACGGCGAGCTTATTGATGATATATTGAATTTTATTCCTGAAGATCGTATTGAAGATGTTTGTGTTATTGATCCGGGAGATATTGATTTCCCATCATCGTTCAATCCATTGGCCAATATTGATCCAACTTTTAAACATCAACTCACTCAAGGTTTGATAGAAGTTCTACGTAAGCAGTTCGGTGCAAATTGGACTCCACGTTTGGAGCACGTTTTTCGTTTTACGGTTTTAGCCCTTCTTGATTACCCTTATGCTACGATGCGTGGAATGATAAGTATGCTGACCGACAGAAATTATCGTCAGAAAGTTGTGGAATACATACAAGACGACATGGTCAAAAGATTCTGGGCTATAGAATTCGCCGACTGGTCTGAGAAATTTGATACAGATGCTATCATTCCTCTTGTGAACAAGCTTGGGCAATTCCTTTCTGATCCAATGCTAAGAAATATTTTTGGACAAAAAGAAAATAAAATTGATATTGAGAAATTAATGAATGAACAAAAAATTCTTCTCATAAATCTTTCAAAAGGTAAAATTGGTGAAGAGAATTCTTCCTTCTTTGGAGCAATGTTCCTAACGAAGATCAAGCAAGCTGGTATGGCTCGTGCCAAACTTGAGCCTAAGGATCGTGCAGACTTTTATTTGTATGTAGATGAGTTCCATAATATCGTGACTGATACCTTTGAGAATATTCTTTCTGAAGCTCGTAAATATGGAATCAACTTAATCATCGCCCATCAATATATTTCTCAATTATTACCAAAAGTTCAACAAGCAGTTCTAGGTAATGTGGGCTCTATTGTTACATTCCGTGTCGGAGGTGATGATGCGACGAGGTTAAAGCCGGAATTTGCACCAGTCTTTGATGTGAAAGATATGATAAATCTTGGAGTGGGAGAATTTTATATAAAGATGACTATTGATGGGGAAAGTTATGATCCATTCTCAGGTGAGACCCTGCGTGTATTACCAGCAACTCACCCTTCATATAGAGAGAAGGTTTTAGAAGCTTCACGTCGTAAGTATTCTATTCCTGCCGGTGACGCTCAAAGATTAATCGCAGAAGAAGAAGCTACAATCATAAGATCAGCTCAAGAAAAAGCTGCGATAATGGCAAATGGTAAAGAAGAAGAGAGTGGAGAAGAAAAAGAAAACAATAAAGAAAAATCTAAAAAAGAAGAAAAGGGTGGGGAACCGTTAATATAATTTCTTCACAATCAAGCATATCCATTGACAAATAGACTATATTATGATATAATACTCATGTATAGTCAGTTCTTTGATATATTTGGTTTTTTTAGTTAATTATTATTTGTTGGCTGTTTCAAGAGTCTTTAAGGATTTTTGAGACAGTTAACAATTTTTAAATTAATTAATAATCTCAAATAAAATGGAAAGGAAAGAAAGAAGCTTACCGATTAACAAAGAACAGGTAGATCACCTTTATAATGTAGACAATCAAAATCCTTTAATGAATCTTGCTCAGTCTCAAAAATTTGAACAGATTAAACATGTGTTAGCTAATGAGCTAAGATACAACAAGGAATTGAAAATCTATTCTGGTAGCGAGGGAGTTAATAGAGGAAAAGGTGATATTTTGAAAAATCCTGTTAGGGCTACGTATAAGGATCTTAAAGGTTTTAATGACCTTCACTACAAATGCATTCTTACAGGTGAAAGGATTAATGACGAGGATGAGTTTATAGTTTTTATTATGAAAAGACAGCCAGAGATTTACATTGTGGCCGCTGTAATAAAAAATATTAATTATTTTCCTTTGTTGATGCACTGTGGAAGCTTTGTCGAGGCATTTGAAATGGTCAAAACAAAACCACCAGGATTCTCAGATGAAGAGAAGAAAGAAATCCAGGAATTAGAGCTTAAGTATAAGCTCCTCGTGGATAGAAAGTATTGCTACTTATGTGGTACTTTACTTAATACTGAATGCACTACCTTAATACAGCTCGCATCCAAAAAACGCTGCGATCATTGTATTGCTAGAAAGGTTGAACTTCCTGCAGGGTTTAGATTTTGCCGAAACTGTGGAAAGTTGTTTCATAGTAGCGAGTCTTCTTTCCATTGCATTAGTTGCAATAAGTAAAATATTGTGAAGAGGCTGACATTTCGTCAGCCTCTTTCTTTTGTGATATAATATACGAAGATTAATAATTAACTTAATAAACTATATGTTTGAAAAATTTCAAAGTGGGGCAGAAACAAAGAAGGAAGAAGTTAGTTTAAAAGATAAAGCATTAAGGGTCATTAAAGATGCTACTCAGATTGCTACATTATTATCTTTATTTTCAGTGCCAATTAATGAGGCTTCTGCGGCTGATTTAAAAGAAAAAAGTCCTAGTAATTCAAAGAACAAGATTGAATTAGCTCAAGATGTAATCAAGAAAATAAATGTTGTTTTAGAAGAAAAGTGTAAAGGCACAACACATACACTAGGTAATCAAGATATTAGAAGTTATAAACTTACTAAAGGAACAGAAGTTGCATCTGCAAATAATGGTGATTGGTTTATTCTGATGGATAAAGACGGGGCTAATACATTTCTTGATGAAAATCAAGATGGCTCTGTTGATCGATTTATTATTAATAATCAAGTAAAAGAATATAAGAAAGGATTACTATTAAATGCTATGTATGCTTTTGGTGATATGGAATTTCATGCTAAATCTGGTCAAATTACTTCAGGTACTCCAATGGAAGAAGATGTGAAGATATCTTCTTTTGATTTAAAAAATAAAAGAATTTATTGTGTTGATATGAAAAGTGGTAAAAGTGGAATCATTGAGGGTGAAGCAGCAGAAAAATTTTTTGAAAAAGTACAAGCAGCATATACTTCTCAGCTTGAAAGTGTTGCTAATGGTGAAAATAGAAATGAATCTGATTCTTCTCTGTCAGAACTTTTAAGTCAAAAAGAACAAACACCTGAAGCACCAAAATCTTCTCCTGTCAGTGGTAAACCAGAAAAGCAACCAGAGTATGTAAAACCAACACTAGAGAATACAGCTAATTTTATGGCAGAAAGCAAAAAGCAATTTGATGATTATAAAAAATCTCAGCAATCTTCATTTGACGCATTTAAAAAAGCCAGTGAAGACAAATTTAATCAATTTAGAAATAATCAAAAAAATAAATAAGATTAATCAAAAATACTCCCTAATGGGAGTATTTTTGTACACACCATAGACCTTTTTCTAAATAGTGGTACAATTATGGTGTAAGGGTCGCAATCTAATTTATCTATATATTTTATGGTATTTATATATACAACATGCGAGAACATGGATGAGGCCAAGAAGCTGGGCGGACTAATAATCGAGAAGAAGATAGCCGCTTGTGTAGACTTCTGGCCTATATCTTCTTGTTATAATTGGGAGGGATCTATGAAATGTGTAGACCAAGCCATGCTTTTAATCACGACTTTTGAGTTAAAACTAGATGGAGTAACACAACTTATCACTGAGAACCATACTTATAGTGTTCCTCTTATAGCTGGAGTGGATGTTCGTCGGATAAATCATCCATATAAAGAGTGGATGATGGAAGAGATAGTTTAAATTTAATATATGAATTCAAAAAAAATTTTAATCTTCGGCGTATTTGATGGTATACATGAAGGGCATTTATCTCTCATAAATAATGCTAAAAAAATAGGGGATCATCTCGTTGCTATTGTCGCGCGCGATAGTATTGTAAAAGAATTGAAGGGTGAATTACCTAAATATAACGAAGTTGAGAGGATTGAAAATCTTTTGAAGATTCCAGAGATAGACAGAGTTCTTCTAGGTGACCTGGAATTAAGCACATACAATATATTAAAAGAGGTAAACCCTGATGTTGTATTTCTGGGTTATGATCAAAATCTTTTATATGAAGATTTAAAGAAAAAGATAACAAATGGCGATTTGAAAGAAATGGAAATAGTCTTGGGTACTCCACACAAGCCAGATGAATTGCATTCATCAATTTTAAAAAAGAGTAAAAAAGTAAAACAATAATTATATGAATAAAACAAGAGTAATTTTTTTGCCGGGGAATGGTGGAGATGGCAACACTTCATACGGATGGTTCCCTTATGTTAAAACTGAACTTGAGAAGCTCGATTATGAAGTCATTAATCCAATTTTTCCAGATGGAGAACTGGCTCGTAATGTTTATTGGTTAACATTTTTAGAGACTTTAAATCCAGATGAAAATACAATACTCATAGGGCACTCCTCAGGAGCTGTAGCGATAATGCGATACACCGAATATCATAAAATTTTAGGTTCGGTTCTCGTTGCTCCCTGTTATACAGATCTAGGTCTTGAAAACGAAAAATTAAGCGGATATTATGATTTACCTTGGGATTGGGAGAAAATAAAAAATAATCAAAAGTGGATAATTCAATTATCTTCCACCGATGACCCTTTTATTCCGATAGATGAAGCGAGATTTATAAATAATAAGTTGGGAACAAAATATTATGAATTAAATCAAGGACACTTTATGGGGGATACTTTACCTGAATTGATAGAAGCAATAAAAAACAAAAAGAGTTGAGGCCCTTTTTTATTTATAAAAATCAGGGTATACTATAACTAATATATGGAAACAGAAATTCCACACAATCGAGACATTACTTATTTTGGTAAAACGAACTTTCGTAATAGCAATTCTGTCTTTGGCATAAAGCGCAAGGATCGTCGTCAGCATATGTATGTATTAGGTAAGTCAGGTACAGGTAAATCTGTTCTTCTTTCTAATCTTATTGTTCAAAATATTCAGAATGGTGAAGGTGTCTGTGTGGTTGATCCACATGGTGAACTTGTCGAAGAAATATTACATTTAATTCCAGAACATCGAGCTAAAGATGTTATATATTTTAATCCGGCTGATACAGATTTCCACATTGGTTTTAATGTCATTCAGCTTGATGATCCGAAGTACAAGCACTTGGTAGCTTCTGGATTGATGGGAATTTTTACGAAGATTTGGGCTAATGCTTGGAGTTCAAGAATGGAATACATTTTAAATAATGCTATTCTTGCTCTTCTTGATACACCAGGAACAACCTTGCTTGGTATCCCTCGTCTTCTCGTGGACAAAGATTATCGTCAAATGATAATAGGTAATTTGAAAGATCCAGTTGTGAAAGCTTTCTGGGTTCATGAATACGAACAGTGGCGCGAACAATTCAGAAATGAAGCCATCGCTCCGATTCAAAACAAGGTTGGACAATTCCTCTCTACTTCTATCATTCGTAACGTTGTCGGTCAGCCAAAGTCCACTATTGATATTTTTAAAATAATGAACGAAGGGAAAATTTTCCTTGTAAATGTTTCCAAGGGACGTATCGGAGAAGACAACTCAGCGCTTTTGGGTGGTATGATTATTACAAAGATTCAGCTTGCTGCCATGGAGCGTGTTCGTATACCAGAGGATGAACGTAAAGATTTTTATTTATACGTCGATGAATTCCAAAACTTTGCGACGGATTCATTTGCAAATATTCTTTCTGAAGCCCGTAAGTATCGTCTCAATCTTACTGTGGCTCACCAGTACACAGCTCAACTTGAAAATAAAGATGGATCAAAGGTTCGAGATGCAGTTTTTGGTAACGTTGGGACTATGATTATATTCCGTGTAGGAGCCGATGATGCTGATTTCTTGGAAAAAGAATTTGAACCAGAGTTTACTGCTCAAGATCTAGTGAATTTACCGAACTATAATATATATTTGAAGTTAATGATTGATGGTGTTACCAGTCGTCCATTTTCTGCTACAACTCTTCCACCTATCAAGATAGATTTAGCAAAAGGTGTTAAAGATAAAATCATAGAAGCTTCTCGTAAAAATTATACTCGTCCACACAAAGAAGTTGAAGATGAGATTTTAAGGTGGACTGGAATGCTTCAAGTAGGGGAAGGTGAAGCGAAGTATAAGGCCGATTGTTCAAATTGCGGAAAGGTTACAATGGTTCCTTTTGAACCTCAAGAGGGTAGACCTGTTTACTGTAAAGAATGTATGTTTAAGATTAAAAGTGGGGAGTTAAAGCCCGCTAGCGGATTCATAGCTTCAAGATCATCTAGGCAGGAAGAGAAGGTTTCAACTGCACCACTTGCAGCTCTTGGTATTGAATTTGGCGTAACTGATACAAACTTTAGAGTTTCAAAAAACAAAGAACAAACAAAAAATAATATTTCTAATCATAACAATAATAATCACTCAAATCATAATAATCATTTTGTAAAAGGCGAAAGAAAACATACAGGACCATCACCACTCTTGAAAGGTTTATTACAAAAGATTGGCATAAATAATAAGGGTGAAATGTCTAATAATAAGATAGAAGCAAAAGAAGTAGCGAAAGATATTCCAGCCCCTATGTCATTATCATCTCTTAAACATGAAACTCCAAAAGGAATTAAGAATGAGTATATAGCACCTGTGAAAGAAGCTTCTGAAGAGAAGAAGGCTTCACTCAAGGATTTGCTTGCAAAGACAGCAAATCATAATCATGAAACTAAAAAAGTCGCCTCACCGGCGACCCGCCGAGAAGGCGGGAGTGAAGAAGAGGTTAATGAGATTGCCAGACCATCAGAAAAGGAAATTCAGGCTACACAACCAGAACCAGAGATAAAGCTTCCTCCACCAGAAGTAAAGGTTGGCGGAGACTCTTGGCAGAAACGTAAAACTAAAAAGGAAGTTCCCGAAGATGTTTTGCGAAAAGTATTAGAATAAATTTTTATGAGCATAAAAAGAATAAAATATTCTGTAGTCTTCGTTATCGTGTTTTTTTCTTGTGTAAATTTAGCACATGCTGAGGTTATTTTTAATGAAATTGCATGGATGGGGAATTCTAGTAATATAAATGCTGAGTGGATTGAATTAAAAGGAGAAAAAGGCACAGATTTATCAAATTGGACTATTTCTGGTTCTGTTTCTATCACAATACCAGAAGGAAAAAGAATAAATGAAAATGGCTTCTTTTTATTAGGTAGACAACCAGTAGATAAAAAAATTACTTATACTTATATTCCAGATTTTATACCAGATTATACTTATAATGGGACACTTCCAAATTCAAGTGGAAATTTAATATTAAAAAATTCTAGTGGAGTGAATAAAGATAGTATTTCTTGGTTAGAATCTGAAAGAAAAAATTATCAAACAAAACAAAGAATAAATGATAGTGGGTGGAATTATGCTGATCCAACACCGAATGATACTAACTCAGGAGTTTCTGATGATAATTCATCTGAAGAAAATATTGTAGAAGAAACTAATGACACTATCACTACTACTACAAACGAACCAAAGATTTATAAGATAGCTACCAAAATTATAGCTCCCAAAATAGTTACAGCCGGCGTTCCTTTCACTATAGACCATAGTACAACAGGGCTCAATAAAGAGAAAATAATCTTAGGTAAATTTGTTTGGAATTTTGGGGATGGAATGCAAAAGCAGTTATCTTTATCAGATCCGTTTAGTTATGGTTATGATTATCCAGGGGAATATGTAATTACTCTTTCATATTATGATTCCATTTTTGATATTAATCCCGATGCAATGGATAGACTTATTATTAAAGTCATTCCTTCAGGAGTTATCATTAGTTCTGTGGGAACATATGCTGATCCGTTTGTGGAAATAGAGAATAATTCTAGCTACGAAATGTCTCTTAATAAATGGATAATGAAAGGCTATGTTCATTCATTCTTAATTCCTGAAGGAATGGTAATACTACCAAATAAGAAACTCAAATTTTCACCGAAAATTACAGGCTTTGATTTTAATGATTTAAATTCTATTTCTATTATAGATACCTCGGGCCAAGTTTTTGCTACTTATCCAACCAAAAAAACTTATTCTAACAAAAATTATTCGAACAGTAATTCACAGAATAATATTGTGAAGGCTGATATTGTAAAAAGTGACCAAGCAGCAGGTATAGCCAATTCTCCGGATGTTATAAATTTGAATGACTTGGGTGCTAGTGCAGGCAGTGCAGATAATGGACTAAATAATAAAACATTAGTTTATTTAGGGCTTGCGGGAATTATAGCTATAGGACTTTTGAGTATATTCTTAATCCGCCGTAAGAATGAAATTCCTGATTATGTAGAAAAAGGAATTTCTGCTAGTGATATGACGATAATGGAATAATTTGCTATAATTTGTTAATGAAAAACAAAGATACCTCGTGGAATAGTGTGGCGAGCTGGTACGATGAATTATTGAAGAATGATGAAAGCTATCAGGCAAAGGTTATATTGCCCAATCTTTTGCGCGTACTTGATCTGAAGAAAGGAGAGCAAGTTTATGATCTTGCTTGTGGGCAAGGGTATTTTGCAAATGTATTTGCACATGAGGGGGCAAATGTAGTGGCTTCTGATTTATCGAAGAATCTTATAGAAACGGCCAAAAAGAATTCAAAAGAAAAAGTAAACTTTTACATTTCTTCTGCGCACAGAGCGCAATTCTTGAAAGATGGTTCTATAGATACTATAGTAGTAGTTTTAGCAATTCAAAATATTGAGAATGTTGGGGAAGTTTTTGCAGAGTGCAAAAGAGTATTAAAAAAAGACGGACGAATAGTGCTAGTCCTCAATCACCCAGCATTTCGTGTTCCCCAAGGTAGTGATTGGTATTTTGCAGACGGGGTTCAGTCTCGTATTGTCAGCCAATATCTCTCAGAGTCTAAAATATTTATAGACATGACCCCTGGTGAGAAGAATCCAAAGAAAAAGATAAAAACTATTACTTTCCATCGCTCCCTTCAGTATTATATGAAATTACTTGCGAAGAATCACTTTGCCATTACACGCCTAGAAGAATGGATATCTCACAAGCAGAGTGGTATAGGCCCTCGCCAAGCAGCTGAAGACAAAGCTCGTAAAGAAATACCAATGTTTATGTGTTTGGAGGTAAGGAAGATCTAAAACACGAAATAAAAATGTTCTCGAGCGAACCCTTACGGAGGCCGACGGGCTGAGTACGAGCAAAATTTTCAGCAGAAAATTATTGTGTGGTGAGTCCGAGAATTTTTTTATGAAGTATTTTTGTTACTAATTTTTTCTAACGCTTTAGGAATTTTATTAAAATCTTTTATTAGGGTTTCTCGCATACCACCGTTATATAAAGCAGCAGCTGGATGATAGAGGGGGAGGAAAGCTTGCTTGCAACCTAGCTCGGGAATATTTTTTATCAAGAGCTTGCCATGAAGATTGGAGATTAATTCCTCTGGGAAAAATCTCGTCATAGAATGCCTTCCTAAGAAAACAATTAATTTTGGAGAAATTATTTTAAGTTCACTTATAAGCCATTCATTACAATCTTCTTTTTCTTTTGGTTCTGGGTCACGATTATTTGGTGGGCGATACTTTACAATATTTGTAATGTAAATATCTTCACGTTTTTTACCTATACCTTCCAGCATTTCATTTAGGAATTTACCAGCAGCTCCTATGAATGGCTTACCTCCTTCATCTTCTTTTTTACCTGGAGCTTCACCGATGAAGACTATATCAGTATCTCCATTCCCATCACCGAAAACTGCTTGTGTAGCGGTCTTTTTTAGCTCACATTTACAATTTTCTTTCCAATATTGATTGAGTTCATCTAATTGTTCTCGTTTTGACTTCATATTTTTATATAAGGAAGTCGGACTTCCTTAATTTCTATTTTAGTATTTTTATATCTGCGCCGATAGAGTTTAGGCGTTCGGCGATTTCTTCATATCCACGATTGATCATATAAACGTTGCGGAGGATTGATGTGCCACTAGCTCCGAGCATTCCGATAAGTATTATCATAGCTGGACGGAGTGCAGGAGGACAGACTATCTGAGCTCCTTTGAGTGGTGTGCCTCCTTGTATATAAACTCTATGTGGATCAGTGAGAGTAATACTTGCGCCTAGTCTATTCAACTCTGTGAAGTATATAGCACGATTTTCATATACCCAGTCGTGAATCATTGTTTGACCCTTGGCTTTTATAGCTATAGGGACGAAGAAGGGAAGATTGTCCATGTTTATTCCTGGGTAAGGATTTGCATGTATCTTATCTTCTAAGGCTTTTAGTTTAGATGGGAATATTTGTATGTCTAATAAGTCTGTTTTTCCATTATGAGATTTATATTTTTTAGATGTTTTATATTTTAAGCCCATTCTTTTTAATTTTTCAAGTTCAAGTGCAAGGAAGTCGATAGGACAACGCGTAATAGTGAGGTTAGAGTCAGTCGCAACTGCAGCAGAAATGAACATCATTGATTCGATAGGATCTTCACTGTTATGATATTCTACATCCATATTTATATCTTTTACTCCATGGACTATTAAGGTAGAAGTTCCTATACCTTCTATTTTTACTCCAAGTTTTTCTAAGAAGAAGCAGATTTCTTGAACCATGTAGTTTGCACTGGCAAATCTTATTGTGGTTGTACCATGTATTTTTGCGACAGCCATAAGTATGTTTTCGCAAGCAGTATCTCCAGCTTCATACATTACTATGTT
>JBAYKD010000004.1:0-59506 GCA_041664745.1 Minisyncoccota bacterium | reverse complement strand
GGTTTTCCATTTGTGTCGGTTGAATCAGTATAAAAAGATCCACTATTGTTCGTTATTTTTTCTTTTACTAAAACCCCCTCCTTTACTCCATTTTTAGATAAACCCAAAGTCACAACTTCACCATTTGGAATATTTGTTGTTTTAATATCAAAAACCCAAGACCATTGTCCAGTCTCTCCATTTTGTTGTTCATTAACCAAACTTAATTTTATTGTTGGTACCGCTGCTAAAACAGAAACTGGAAGACCAATGTTTAGTAATAAGATAAATGATATTAAGATAGAAGAAAATAATTTTTTCATATTATAGAGTTAATTTTAATTGGCCAATAACTTTTTGGAATAAATCACTTACACTTTCAATTGTTATACTTATATCAGCATATCCCCCACGAGAAGCAGGTCTGATTGTTAGTTCTGTTTTCTTTTTAGGTGTTTTTATGGGCTCTCCGTTTACATCCCAATTATAATTAAAATTAAATTCAACCCCTTTGGTTGCTAAGAAGTATGGCACAGCTACAATTGTCATTTCTTCTTCAGAAAAAACATAATTATTATCTAAATTTTTATTATAAAGCACACCCTCTGTTGGTGATTTCTTATAGAAAAGTACTTTTGGTGGGTAGACTGGTATTTTAATGGTACTCTCTGCTCCATAGTTTCCATTTACAGATGAAGCAATTACTTTCACTTCATTTGTGTCATCAAACATACTATTTTTGAAAGTATATGAGTTCTTATTATAACCAGAAGCATCAAGTTTTGTTTCACTTGTATTGCTCCATATATAAGCCATACTTCCCACTCCTGTTTTTATGGTGTTTGTATTTGGTATTGCGACAACCCGAATAGTACTACCACTTGTGGGGAGAGCTTTGCCTTTATAAAAAGGTGGAGTATATCCATCAACAGACTCCCATACAACATCAATCTCAGAAGGATTAATAACAATTTTCTTACTGATAGTATTCATTGATCCTACGGGAGTAATTTTAATATTAAAGGCGTTGGAGGTGTTTGGGCCTCCGGCCTTAAAAGAATAACTTGTTTCTCCTATACCCGAGAGTATAACTCCTTTATCCCCCGTCCATACTATTATGGCTTTATTTAAATCAGTAGCATAACTAGTAAGATTAATAGTTACATCACCGTATGGTTGTGGATTATTAGGAATTGTTTCTACACTAATTTCCCCTTCTTGTACATCTATTTGTAGATTTTCAGCGATGGAAAAAGACGGCATGGATAATATGTTTAATATACAAACTATTAAAATAAAATATAAAAACTTTTTCATTTTATTGACCACTATTTGAACTTTCTAACTCGTCTTTTGCCTTTTTTATTGCAAGAATTTGTGATGGATCAGATGTGATAATTTGATCCTCTGTATATGAAGCTATTGTTTTAATAGCTACGTGTTTCAACCCCGCGAAGAATATTCCCTCTCCAACATTAGCCTCAAGGAGTAAATATTTCTCTTCATCAGTAAGGTTGAATGTTTTCTGTAGGACGTCTACTGTAGCTGGGGATTGTTTTAGAAGAAGTTGAATTGAAGAGTTTGTCACAATAGGCACACCATAAGGGCTCTTCATGAAGTCCCCCACATCTTGAGTGATTGTAGCAAGTCCTAGGTAGTATTTACGTCCTCTTTTGGCGATAGAATAAAGGAAAGAAGCGGTATCTTCCGACTTCATCATCCACCAAGCCTCATCCACAACCAATAAGCGCTTCTTTAGGTTTTTACGGACAGCATTCCAGATAAAGTGGGTGACTATATACATCGCTACCGGCTTAAGTTCATCCTCCATGTCTCGAACAGAGAAAACTACGAATTTACGATTAATATCCACGTTAGATGGTCTGTTTATAAATGAAGACCAAGATCCATGTGTATATTTAGCAATACGTTGAATAAGGGAACCACTCCCATCCATTCCTGCTAGAACAATTTCAAAGTCTGAGAGAAGAGGAGGTTCTATGTTTGCGAAGTTTGATTCAGCGGTAATATCTTTCAAAGCATATGTTTCAGTTATTGCTCGGTCTATTATTGAATCTTCTTCTGGCGTAAGTCCACCAAGCATTATTCGGAACAAACCAACAAGATTAATCGTATTTGCTCGGAGGACATCCGCAGCTGTCTCATCTGGTCTTGGTATTGGTAAATCAAAAGGATTAATATGGTGATCAGAAGATAAAGAAATATTAAAATATCTACCACCGATTGCTTCTGCAAGGTATTCGTATTCCCTTTCAGGGTCGATAACTATTACTTCTGCATCAAACATTAAGGTTCTAATGATTTCAAGTTTCGTTGCGTAAGATTTACCTGCTCCAGCCGTAGCGAAGGTGATAGAGTTATAGTTTGGAAGAGAGAATCTATCAAAAATAATAAGACTAGAGTTGTGTCTGTTTACGCCATATAGAATTCCTTTGTCGGAAGTAAGGTCGAATGAAACAAACGGAAACATACTTGAAAGTGGGGCAGTGTTTAATTTTTGGTGTATTCCTAATATATCTGTTCCAAGTGGTATGACACTTTTGAAGGCTTCGTCTTGTTGGAAAAGAGCCGGCTTCAAATAAACAAGCTTGGCATCTAGGAGTGATTTAACTTCACTTTCTATTTTAAATAAATCATTTTCATTGTCAGCGTATACAGTGATATAAAGCCCAACATCAAACATCTTTTCTTGGGCTTGCATTAGGTTGTCACGGAGTCCTTCTAAGTCTTGATAAGCAGTATCTAGCATTGGGTCGCGCACTAATCCCTTTGATTCCCGCACAGAAATCTGACTTTGAACCTCGGCAACTTTCTTTTGGAAAGATCTTAATATCTCAGCTGTTTCTATTGGATGTATAAATATAGATACATCAAAAATTTTATCCAAGTTAATTATTGGAGAGAACCAATTATCTGTAAGATATCTAGGATAAGAGATGACGAAGAAGGTTCTAGCTATTTTATCCCCCAAATTTAAACTTCTAGGTGTTATTTGTAAAGCGGAAGGAGCGATGACGTCTTGGAGTTCTAATGTAGCCGCTTTGTATATTTCAGTAGGCAGAACAGGCATCACGGCACTTTTTTGTGTTGCTGCTGCCCCTTTACCATTATTAAACATTGATGAAAATATTCCCATATTATTGTAATTTAATTCCCTGACTAATATCACCTGGATTGAAAGTTTTATAGAAAAGTTCTACTACCTCGTCAGTTTTAAGCTGACTACTTCTTATCCCTATACCACTTAAGCCACTTATGATCACATTTGTTCTTTGTTCAAGCTGGCTACGCTTTTCCTCAAAAGAGGCTAAATCCATGGCTTTTTTAGTATCCTCTATTTGTTTTTTAGGCGCCCCACCGCCTAGGAAGCTATCTATCATTCCATTTTGTGATTTAATAATTGTTGAACTATAAGGTACGACTACAAAGAAAGTTTTTGTCATGATGTTTACTTCGTCTGTGAAAGATTTAATGAAAGTTATATATTCTTTTGTTTGTATTTTTAAAAGGGGTTCTGTTTGGTCCTTCAATCTCGCTTCAAGCATTAGAAGGTATGGTCTTATATCTAGTCTTCTTGATTGAATAACTATTTGTGTTGGGAAATCAAGACCATTTAAGAATGATTGGAATTGATTTATTATTGCCATTTGCTCATCGGATGATTTGAGAGAAAGGTTGATGGAAGAAGCGATAAGGATAGCACGAAGACCACCATCTTTAAGAATTATGATTCCATTACGAACCTCTTTAATTGGAACGAATTCTTGTGCTGCTTTTGCATCAATTGCCATATATCACTATTATATCACATTACTTTTTAATTATTGATTATCCTGTTTATCTTGCACATCCAAACTCCAAGATAAATCCTTCAATTTACTATCAGAAAGCATTGGCACGCTTGATATCGTTGTTGGAACTGCCACCTCCTCTTCTTGTTTATCGCTTTTTTTAACCAATCTTTGTTTCCATATATATAATTTACTAGAAAATAGATAACTAAATGCAGCCTGTAAGTAGTAAGCGAATGGTTTGTTGTTTATTTTAACAAAAACAAGACAGATAGTAAGCCCTCCCATTAATAAAATAGGTATTATAGCTATAACAAATGGAAGAAGTTTGTATAAAACAAAGACTATCCCCCCTCCACCTATCAAAAAGGCAAATTGGCGAAAAGTAAAAGGGCCAAAAATTTTATCTTCTATGTCTATAAATTGTGGGACTTGGAATCTCATAAATATTAATTATTTAAATTGCTTCATGATATGGATCATGAGTATGTTCTTGATCATTACTAATTTTAGGTAGAGAGTAGTCGCTAACAGTTGTTTTACTTGTTGTGTTTCCAAATAATTTATCCGCAATGATATTGGAATCTACTTTTTTTGTATTTTCTACAACAATATTACCCATAGAAGGAGAAGGCATTTTATTTTCTACTTTTTTTATTTCTGGAATTACTTCATCTTCAGAAATAATCTCTATTCCATGCTCTCTATACATATCAGATTCTTTGTTCCCTACCCCTTTATTTGAAATAATGTCTTCTATTTCTTTTTGAGCAGGTTTTTCTTCTTTATAAACGTCAGTTGAATCAGACCCCCTCTGCCCTTTAGGCATCTCCCCCTTAGCAGGGGGCGAAGATACTGGGGGTAATGGTACAACATCATTTATCCCGCCTTCTCGGCGGGTCGCCGATGAGGCGACTTCCTTTTTTGATACATAAGGAGGAGCAGGAATTTTCTTCTCTTCACTTAGAGACGCAGAAGCATTTTCCATAATCTGTTTGATATTTTTGAAAATATTTTCATTCAAATCTGTAACCATTTCTTTTATTTTGTCATCCCCCAAATCTATTTTAGATCGTATCTCACCCTCATATTGATCTGTGTGTATTGTGTTTAGTATTACCTTAATGGTAATTTCTTCCAAGAGTCCTGTTTGTTCAATATTAAGTTTAAATTTTTTAGCTATATCATACATTCTTTCTTTCCAGTTTGAGTAAGAAATAGCCTCTTGAAGCTCTTTAGGTAGGTTTATAAAACGTGGATCAACAACAAAAGGCTTATTTTTATAGACTATTTTCCCCTTTCCCCCATTAAGTCTATTTTCCAATTCTTCTTGAATTTTTTTGAAAATTAGTTTATCGAGTTCGTTTATTAGGACACCAACATCTGCCCTAGATATTTTCATTCCACTTTCCAACTCCTTAGTATAATTTGTTGTGCTTTCAAGTCCACAAAGAAGTAATTCTGTTTCCATTTCTAAAAAATCTAATTGTTCAGGATTAAACTTTTTATTCATTCCAGAAATTATTAACTTCCAACTGACAGCATCAATAGCCGCACGACTTTCCTTGGTGAGCCCCTCTCTCGCCTTGTCTATTTCTATTTGTAATGAGTCTGTTGTTTTGTCCATAATTACTATTTATCTAAGAAAACTGAATAATCCCCACCTGAAACGATGAAATTAATTGTCTGATCCCAATTTACATTTTTATAATGTGGATTTATCTTAATCAAAGACTGCATACTTTGTTCTATTGGTGTAAATACCCTTTCGTCTAATTCTTTTGATATATTCATAGCAGTTTCTTCGTCTAAAACAGCACTTGATCGAATATTTTGTGCGAACATACTTATTTTATTATATCCCAGAAGCACTAATCCAACTTCAAGTTGTATTATGTTTACATCATCATCTAATAGTGAGTATTTTCTGCCAATCATTTCAGTAATCTCTTCCCACCCAGAAGAAGTAATAGCCTTTTGTGCCTCAAGTGGTAGTTTTACAAGATCTTCTTTTATTGTTTGTGCTAATTTTTCTGTCATAAATTATTTTAATGCTTCTTAATCTCAGATCTCATTATAGCTTCATGAGCAGCTACGTCATTTGCTTCTTTGTTAAACCATCTACCTCTTATTGTTTCAGCATATTTATTTACTCTTCCAGCATTTATTTCTTCTACATGATGGTGTTCGTGTGGAATAATCTTTAGACTTAAACCATCAAGAGATCTTTGTTTGTCTGGGTTTGAATCAGAGAAGCCTTTTGCTGCTCTTGCTTTCTCTATATCTCCAAATGTTTTTTGTGCTGCTACATTTTCTGTTTTTGCTTTTTCTAACGCAGCCTTTACTTCACTTTCAGCAGCAGTCATTGCTGCATCCTTAGAATTATTTAATGTATTAAATGAAGCTTCTGCTTTTGCTACTTCATCTTTGGTTTTTTGTAGAAGAGCCATGTCTTGAGGTGATGCAGGGTTTGCTATGGCCGTCTCGTCTGCCAATGCTTGTTTGAGTTTATTTAATTCAGCCTCAGATTGAGCAATATCATTTGTAACCTTATCTTTTGCAGCTTGAATATCAGTATCAAGGTTGGTTTCCATTGATTCAACTGACGCTTTTTTATTCTCTGCATCTTCTTTGAATTTATTATATGTTATTTCGTGCACCTTACCGTCTGAGGTTTTATCCCAATGTCTACCAGTTCCACTATTTAGTTCTATTCTTTCTTGAGTTAGATCTGCTATTGTTTTAGCATTGGTATCAAAGTAATCTTGTGCTGCCTTTGCTTCTATTTGTGCTTTTGCTATTTCAGCTTTTGCTGCGTCTTTTTGTGTTTGTGTTGCATTTGGATCCTTGTCTAAGTTTTCTGCATCTTTTTCAGCTCTTGCAAGTTTTGCATTTGCTGATGTTAATTTCTGGCTTGCATCACTTGCCACAAGTCTCTTTGCTGCGAGTGTTCCATCAATTCTATCTGTATCGTTTTTAGCTGTATTTTTTAGGTTAGCTAAATCTTCTTCAGATTTATGTAATTGTTGTACTTCAGGTGTGTTGTTCCCAAGCTTCTTTGACTCTGCTCTTTCTCGCCTCTTTTCTGTAATTTCTGCTTTGTGTTTAGCATATCCACCTTCTTTTGCTTTGCCTGCATCTACTCCCATACCCTTCATTGCATCACCTCCAAGTTTTGTGTTTCTAGCATCAAATGACTTACTAGCCGTCCATTTACCAGCATCCCTGGCCAGATTACCCAATCGTCCTCCATGTGTTTTAAGCCAATCATTATTAGCTACTTTATCTCCTAGTGCACCAATCGTCCCTCGCATTGCAAATGCTCCAGCACCAACAGCGCCACCTAGAGCCATACCACCTAAAGCTGAGCCTGCCTTTGTAGCCATTTCTCCAAATTCTCCTGACATATCTACTGCTATTTTTTTTGCTTTTATCATGAGGATCATAATAAAAGCAAAAGGAACAAGAATAGCAACAAAGTAACCTAATCCATCACCAGAGAGTGATTTACTAGCTATGTCTGATATCAAATCCGCTTGAAGGAATTTGAGAATAATATACATAAAGAATATGAATACAGGAGCGAGAAACGCCATTTTGAGAGTATCCGGCCACCAATTTTTCCACCCTATCATTTTAGTTCCAGCCATTTCCGGTAGTATATAAGTAAAGAATGCAAGAGGAGAGAGAATCATAGCGAGCCAAAGTCCTATAACACGAGCAATAAATAGAAGGGCGATGGTTAAGAATACTGTAAACCCCACAATATTTACAGCCGAAGCCATAATAATGATTAAAATAAATTGTCCAATTCCTAAGCCCTTAGAACTAGTATCTTCAGATATAGTTGATCCAGTATTATTTTGAATAGAATTAATTTTATCGGCACTAAAAATTAAATTTTGAGGATTAACTTTATTTACCAAAGCAGCAGAAAGAGGAATAATTCCACCCTCTCCAACCTTAAGCCCTGGCGTTGCATTTGTGACCCCATTTGCATCTTTTTCTGTAATTGTGATCGCATTTGAATTATAAAATACCCTCGCTGTAATATTTGAAGCATCTATGATAAGTTGAGTGGCAAAAAGACTAAAATTTATAAAGAGTCCTATGATGACAACATTCACAATAGTCTCCTTGGTTTTCATACTGTGTAAACTTAGTGTTGTCCCTATTGCAACATAAAGCATTATGAAGATAAAAAACATATTACAAAGGTCACGAATGAGCCCCCATCCTTGTACTACAAAAGCTGATTTATAAGATGTATCTTGAACAGAATATGCAAAAGTATAATCAAACGCTGTACCAGCAAGAGCAAATAAGTATGAAGTTGGCACAAATAAAATATAATAAAATCCTTGAACTACACAACCCATTATTGTATTATTCCCAGTTACACCACAACCAGGTAGAGCATTTTTAGGAGATGCAACTTCAACTTCTGTTTTTCCTGCGTCAACCACAGTTTGATCACCTTTTTTATTTAAAGCGATAGATAGTGGTGGCATACCAGCTATGTCTTTTTCTACTGAATCAGAATAAGATTCTGTACTGGTTGTTGTTTTCTCTACCACTACAGCACTGAAAGTATATTCCCCCAAAGGATTTAATCCGTTATATTCAAATTTTTGTCCATCACCCTGCATGTCTTTCCATGTGACTACTACTTCCTTTGGATATGCAGTTTTTTTACCATCAAAACCCAAAATATCACCTGATGAGTCTTCTGTAAGAGATAGTTGGAGTATAAGAAGAACAGAACCACCAACACTAGCATTGTATGTTTCAGCACCTTCATTAACTTTTATTGTTCCTGCTATTACAGTGTCTGTATTAGTAAAAGTTGCAGCAAGTTTTGCATCATATGCTTCTGTTATATTCCTTTTAATCTCTATATTTTTTCCACTAAACCCAACACTAATAGGCGCGAGGAAGTTCGCGGAAAGTATTAATGTTATTAAAATATAAGATAAAATCTTTTTCATTCTTTTTCTAACAAAACCATTATAACATTTTAATTACGAATTTAATTTTTAACCCTTATTATTCTTTAAGCCGTAACCATTCTTCTTTTACCAAACATTGAAAATCTTCTCCAAATCGGCAATTTTTGCTCCTGGATTCCATACACATTTATTCTTTAACCCATTGGCATATATTATGTCTTGTTGTGCCTGAATGTTTCCCTGTCTAGCCGCTATATTTGCATAATAAAGGCTAGAATGGCTTTGCCAAGTAGAGTCATTACTGGTGACGTTGTATAGTCTTAGAGAACCATTACATGATGCAGGCTTCAAGGCATATATTTGTGTATTATAAGTATCACAATTTTTTCCATCTGCTCCATTTCCAGAGAACCAGCCTGATACGTATTTACAATCAAAGTTTTTATCTATATAAGAACCTCTCAAGGTACTATATTTATACCAAGGGTTTCCATATCTTGTAGTAGCTCCACTAGCTGTTATATAAGCTGGATCAGCAGTTTGTTTATAACATTGATTTATTAGTGTCTTTAAGTGGTCAGAGAAATTTTGATACTGAGTAATTTCACTATAAGCAATATTTATATCATCTTCTGTTCGAAGGTTTGGGGCAATAAGGTAGAACTTACGAAGGAGTTCATCAAGTTGAGCCTTCTCTACATCAGTAAATTCTAATGGGTTACTATCTATAACCTTACAAGTATTTTCATAGGGTGATTTAGGAGAATCTACTTCTGAGTTCCAAGTAGATACATACTCTTTAGTTATGTCTCCATCTGTGTGACAATTAGGATCTTCTGCGTCTATTTTCCCATCCCCATCATTATCTTTACCATCACTACACTGTGTTGGCGAAACACTTTCAGAGTTATGTGTAGGGATATATTCTTTATTCAAATCACCAGTTAGATGACAGTTTGGGTCATCTTTATCTATAAAACCATCCCCATCATTATCTATCCCATCACTACATTCTGTTGGAGGAGTATCTTCAGAGTCGTGAAGAGGTATATATTCTTTGTTTAAATCTGCACCTAGGTGACAATTAGGTTCATTCATATCTATTAATCTGTTGCCATTATTATCAATTCCATCATTACACTGTGGTTTTCCACTTCCATCACCTCCACCACCATTAATACTGACACTAGTATTACCCCCTTTTTGTCCATTTGGTCCGATACAAGTAATAGTATAAGAAGTAGCTTTAACAAGAGGTCCTGTGTCAAAAGATCCAGTCGTTCCTGTTCCTCTACCTATACCTGCGTTACAACTAGTTGCGTTTGTAGAAGTCCAACTAATTTTTGAAGTTTTTCCTGAATCAACTGATGTTGGGGTGGCGGTTACAGTTACAACTGGGAATTTATAAACATCTAAGACGTTTACAAAAGCATCACTACTTACTTCACCTTTATCACCCTTACAAGTTACAGTATATGATCTACTTTCTGATAAAGCTTCTGTTATGAATGATCCATTAGGGTTAGTACTTGCACCAATACCTGCGTAACAAGATGTAGTATTCATTGATGTCCAGCTAATAGTCGAAGTTTCTCCTGCCTTGATAGAAATAGGAGTAGCTTTTAATTTTATACTTGGCCAAGTATTACTGGTGTCATATGGTGGAATATCTTCTGAATAATGTTTTGGTTCATATTTACCAGTGAGTACTCCGCCGATGTGACAATTAGGGTCTTGGAAGTCTATAAGCCCATTATTATTATTGTCTATATCATCTGAACACTGAGGGTTTGCAGAAAACGGTGGGTTAGTTTCAGAATAATGTGTTGGAAGATATTTACCAGTAAGCAGACCACCCACATGACAATTAGGATCTTTTTCATCTATTAATTTGTCGTTGTTGTTATCTATTTTATCACTGCACTCTGGTTTATTTATAACAATAGGACTAACTGTAACATAAACATTTCCACTTCCCTTAGATCCTTTCGCGTCAATACAAACTACACTATAAGAAGTATTTGTTGTAAGAACTCCTGTTTTGAATGATCCAGTTGTGCCCTTTCCATTGCCCGCACCTGCATCACACGAGATTGCCTTAGTAGAAGTCCAACTAATAACAGTCGTGCCACCCTCTTTAATAGATGTTGGTTTTGCTGTAACTTTTACGGAAGGGAAAAGGGTTGCAATATTATCACAGGCAGGATAATTTGTAGATCCATTTGTACATGTTTTATCAGGGTTATCACAGGCAGGAGGATTCGTTGCCCCGTTCATACAAATTTTTATAGGACTATCACAAGCCGGAGGGTTCGTTGCTCCATTGAAACATTGGCCAACAGGAGGAGTGCAAACTGGATAATTGGTTCCACCGTTTATACATACATTTGGATTAGTACAAGTTGGAGGATTCGTTGCTCCATTCATACAAATTTTTATTCCAATTTTACAAGTAGGATAGTCTGATGCCCCATTAAAACATTTATTAGAATCATCACAAGCTGGGTAGTTAGTTGCCTTGTTTGTACATACTTTAGGACCAGCACATTCTGGAGGGTTTTTACTACCATTTGTACATATTTTAGGATTATTTCCACATGTAGGGTAATCAGTTGCTCCATTCAAACAAGTTGTAATATTATCACAAACTGGGTAATTCGTTGCCCCGTTTATACAAACATTAACAATAGTACAAGTTGGAGGATTCGTTGCCCCGTTTGTACACACCTTAGGATTAGTAGTACAGGCCGGAGGGTTCGTTGCTCCATTTAAACAAGTCGTAATGTTGTCACAAGCTGGATAGTTTGTTGCTTTGTTTATACAAGTTCCTGGAGCAACAACTGCGACGAAAGTATTTCCACTACTTTTGGATCCATTTGCTCCAGTACAAGAAATCGTAAATGATTTACTTTTTGTAAGGGTTCCTGTTTTGAATGATCCAGTTGCACCTGTTCCATTGCCTGTTCCAGCATTACAAACTGTTGCCTTTGTAGATATCCAACTTATAACCGAAGACCCTCCTCTAACTACAGATGCTGGCGAAGCAACTGCTGTTACTGTTGGTAAATTACTTGAAAAACCACTAGACCCAGGAACAGTAATAGGGTTAAGTATAAATCCATTATTATTGTCTGTAACTGTAACTTTGTTATTAGTATTAATTCCAAAAACTGAATCATAGTAATCACGAATACTACCATTAGAACTGTTCAAGAAGTTCCCATTTAGTTTATTTAAATTAGTTTTATTATCTTCTGGTATGTTTGTGTCATTTAGTATTCCCCCTACGCGGATCGATCCATTAATAGCGTCAATACTGATAACACTTCCTACTGGAATTACAAAGGATGGAGCTAGAGGAGGATTTTTTGTCATTCCCCCATATATTTTATCACTCAAATAAAGTGGATTTTTGGGCGTCCAAGCGGTTACCTCGGTTCTATTTGTGGGGATACCACTCAAAATTCCTTCTATTATTATGTGGCCCGTAGCACCCTTGTTTATATCTTCCCCTGCTACTCCAAAGACCAAAGATTTATTCTTATCATTTGCTATTGCCTTCATTACTATTGGAGCATTGTTTTTATTAAATGATGCTATATAAAGTACATCACCCTTTTTTAAGTTTTCACCTGCTTCCACTTGGATAACCTTGTTGCCATTTTGATCTGTGTTTATTACGCCTGTAATTGTTTTACCCGTAGTAGAAGTTGTATCTGTTCCACCAATGACACTCAAATCTTTATTCTTGGAAGTTCCTAGAAGTGGGGCGAAAACTTTTTGCATGGTCACCACTCCTTTAGTGTCAAAGATTGTTGCTCTGTTTGCAAATAGATAATAACCTCCTAACAAAAGTAGTAGAATCAATATAAATGCTATTATGAATGCCTTGCTTTTTTTGGGGTTATTTTCCATAAATTTGTTTGTATTATTTTTCTAAAAACTATTATTTGTACTTAAGGTAATCTACACTTCATTCCCATTCCACCACTAAAGTAAAGACTCGATGTACACGTGGAAGCAGTTCTCGTAGTACAAGGAGGAGTATCTTCTGGCATTAAATTAAGATCAACTTCATTTTGTATGAATATTCCTCCAGGATCATCTTCAGTTGCAGGATAATCAGTCAAATCGGTGACACAAGTATAATTAGGAGGAGGTATAACTTTATTTCCATTACAATCAGGGTCCAAATCATCAACTAATCCATCGAGGTCATTATCTAAACCGTCACTACATCTATTTTTCTCATCATTAGGAGTTCCCATGATTGAGAGATCATCATAATAAACTATCTGCTCTTCTGCTAAACAATTCTTATATTTTTCTTTGTATTGTGCCTCAGTAAGAATAGGCCCTTTACTATCAATAGCTTCTTGTTTTAAGGTCGCAATTAATTTATCATTACGGCGTTTTTGAGCAGCTATTATTATTGCACTAACCTTATTTTTAATTTCACTAAGCTTACTCACATTTGCATCAGCTTTAATAATAGAATCTTTATAATCATTTGCTGTGGTGATAATGTCATCGTTGTATGCGACTATGTCTTTAGTTATATCAAGCCCTTCAGATGCCATAGGGAGCCATGCCGGATTTGGTATTAAGTCAGGAGTATCTTCTCTTTTGAAGAATTGAGTTTGCATTAGACTATTAGGCCCATAAGCTTTGTCTATATATTGAGCATATACATCATAGAATATTTTTGTATCAGTATTTATTTTTTCTAGAAGATCGTCTATGCCTTGTTGGAAGTTATCGAGATTCTTCTGACTTCCTTTTACTGTACCAGCGTTTCCATATGCTTGAAGTCTATTCCAATAATCAGTTTGAGTAACTTTTTGCCACCAAGTATAGTCGGTAAGTTTAAATACATTGTAATAATCATCGAATTGTGGATCGCCAAAAGTTGCTATGCTATAGGTATTACTCTTTCTTTTGAAAAGGCTACCTTTTTTAAATTCAGCAGTTACTGAACCACTAAAGTCAGAAAACAAAGCGCTTGTATCTGCGGAAATTCCTTGAAAATTTGGATTTGGTCCCGGTAGACAGTAATCAAGTTCTCCTATTTGAGGCATGATTATTGGGAGAGATGCAAGTATTTGTTTAGCGGCAACTACATAATCTTTTTGTATTTGAATAACACCTCTTTTTGCGATAGGACTTGTGTTTAACATTATTCCATTTTTATCAACCGTAGTTTTTTTCCAATTTTGCCACTCTGTTCCATCCCAAAATGCTCTATCGCCATTTTCCCAGTTATTGTATCCATTTTCAAAAAGCTTAGTTTGACCAACGATACCCTTACCATTACTATCTACGCCATTTTTTACAGTATAAAATACATTTGGTTCCCATGGAGTCTTGCCATCATCCATAAGTGGTGCAACCCCAATAGATAATTGTGGCTCATTAATTTTTGCATTCCAATTTCCAACAGAGTCTATCTTGTAACCATGGATAAATCTATTCCCCAAATCATGAGTTAGATCGAAAGAACCATTTGTATATCCACTTCCTCCAGTTGCATCACTGAACAAATCTATACTATCAGACCCTGGTCCGCCACCCATACTAGTACTCGTATATTGATATTTTTCAGAAGAAAGACCTGAAAGTCCTTGATCTTGGAATTTTGTGATTAAGGCAGTAAACAAAGAGTTGAGCGATTTATTTATAGTATCAGCAAGTTCAAGTTGACGCTCTGGCGAATTCACATAAGTACTCACCTTGTCTTTTATGAGACTTCCTGGGGTCACCACATCCCAAGTAACACAAGTTCTTTGAAAATTACTAATTTCATATTGTTTTTGTTTTACTAAATCTTTTGCATCCAAACAATCTGCAACCTCAACTGCATCCTTGCACGCATTTGTAGCTTCAGATTGTAACCATGATAATTTTGAAATCAATAATTCCTTGTCTAAATCATTATAAAGAGAACATTTCTTTTGACTCAAGAAACCATTATTTTGAGCTACCTCATTCTTAGTTGCTGCCTTTTTTTCCTCTGCTTGATCTGTTAGATATTGACTAACAGCCATAGAAAATCCAAGCGGATTATTCGCTTCATTCATAGTAAGTCCAAGGTAACCACTCCATCCTCCTAAAGAGAAATCATTTGCGAAACTTTTATTCAAATCTTTTGCTTTTTGTGCGGCCGTTCTTTTGTCTTTAATAGTTGATGTGAATTTATAAGATTGAGGATCGGTGACGAAATTGTTCAAGGTGGAAGTCATATTTGCAAGGAAGTTATTTGCACCATTTTTTAAGGCTCCTTCCGATTTATAATTATTTATGATAGCTGTTGAAAAGCTAGCTCCATATGGATAAGCTTTATCAGTTTTAGTTAATTCTAGTACACCAGCATTAAGAGCATCCTGACTTATTTTATTGGTAAGTCTGGTTATATCTTGCACATACATAGGGTTGCCACTAAATCCAGAATTTACCCAATTCATAGTATATCGAGTCATAGCAGTGAGCTGATTTCTAGCTAGGGTTATAGCTATACCATTGAAACACTCATCTCGAGTTTTTGCAGCAGCTTCATCTTGTTTAAGAGCTACGATTGCTGCAACAGTTTGCCCGTCGGCTGTTTTTTGTATTGGTTTACAGTCGGTTAAATTTACCACGTCTGTTAATGATAAATTTGGTATTCCTGCTACACCTCCCATCGTAATTTTTTTCCCAGACTGGCAGGCCTTAACAGCAGCTGCAGTTATTTGGTCCATTGTTTTTTGTTTTAACGCTGCTGCTGCTACCTTCCCTGCTTTGCCTTGGACGAAACCTACCACAGCCGCTGAAACTTTATCTACTACGCCAGTACATCCTACAACTTGCATGATAAGCTGTGAATTCAAAACATCCGCAGGTTTAAATTTATATGGGTTATTACCATTTTTATTTGGATTTTCCCAATTGAGTCCTTTATTAGTAGTAGCAGCGGAAGCTTTTAACGGCAAAAAACTGCCCAGAAAAAACATTGCAAAACTAAATATAATCGCACCTCCAATTATTTTTATCGCAATTCTTTTTTTCATAATAATTATATTTAGTATACCACTTTTTAGTGTTTATTGTAAAACTGTTGCGAGCCTATTTAGGTCAGAAACAATTGCGTCACTATATTGTTTATAATTTAGAATTGCCTTCATCCCTATTATTGGATCTGTGAGTGTTTTTGTGAGGCCTTCTATTGATTGAGCAGTCTTTTCGTAATCATTAGCTAGGTTTAAATGAGCATTAAAAGCAGAATCTGGAACCGGTATCTTAATTAGGTCGCTGGCGAATGATCTATAAGCAGAAGCGACGGATTGTGCAGCTGCTAGAGCTTGGGGGTCATTATTCCCTATACCTTGAGAAATAAGGGTTAATTCGCCACCAATATCGGCATTTTCGTATTGTGTTACAAGAGAACTAAAAGCTGCATGATAATTTTCATTGGCAGTAGCAGAATCGGCTACTATTTTAAGCATACTTTTACTGTATATATTAGCTATTGGTGTTGCTTCTATTTTTTGTCCAACAGCGTCAGATATAGATTGCATTGAATCTGTGCTCAACTCACCCGTTTGCTGTAAGGACATGATGGTGGCAAAGAATTGCCTAGAAAGTATATCGTTTTCTGCGATTGTTTTAGAATCATCGGTTGGTGTCATTTCCCCACTTTGAGCCAAGGTATTTTTCTTTGAAATGATGAATTCTTTATTTGCTACTCCATCTTTGTTTGGATCAAGCCCCCATAGATATTCTTCCCAGTCAGGAATACCATTGCTATTGCTGTCTTTTTGTATCACTTCACCAACTGTTATTTTCGCAGGCTCCTTACTCGTTAATTTTTTGCTTTTAATTAAAGAAACAATTCCTTTTACTGTGAAAAATAATGCAATAAATACAACGATAATTAAAACAATTGCCTGAAATTTTTTACTTGGGAGATAATTTTTATAATCAGTCATAAGAATAGTAACTAATAAACTAAAAATACTCTATAACATAGAAATATTACATTAATAATACAACTTATTATTAAAATATCCTAATCTTTTAACTATAAAAGACGAGATATTTGAATCCATTTTTCAAATTTGATGTCCTCAGCTCTGGCCTTAGGATTTATCTCAAGTTTTTCAAATATTTCATCTATCTTAGGAAGTCCGACTTCCTTAATATTAGGAAGTCGGACTTCCATATGTTGTAAATCTTCTAGATTTTTACGAAGAACTTTTCTTTTATGCGCAAAACCAGTCTTTATTAATCGAAAAAATAATTCTTCCCCACTTTTTTCTTTAAAAAATTTATTAGAGATATCGTTGATAGAAATAATTGCTGAATCTACTTTTGGTTCAGGTGAGAAAAATCTTTTGTGAACCTTCATTATGTATTTAGGTGTAGCATAAGCCTTCACACTTAAAGAGAGAATGCTTTCCTTCCCGTCTCGAGCAACGATTCTTTCCGCAACCTCTTTTTGTACCAAGAGGGCCATAAGAGTTGGTTTGTTTTTTACATCACTTAAAAATTTTCTGATTATTGAGCCAGTGATGTTGTATGGGATGTTGGCAATTATTTTATATTGAGTATTTTTGAAAAAAGTGTCAGGATTAAAATCTAAACAATCCCCTTCTATTATTTCTAATTTCTTATTTTTAATTTCTTCTTTAAATCTTTCCTCGAGAATTGTCACAAGGTCACGATCCATCTCAAGAGCAAAAACTTTTTTTGCTCTTTCTAAAAGTTTTTCTGTCAGAGCTCCTTTCCCCGGTCCGATCTCTACTACGATATCACTACCCTCCACACCACCTGCCTCGCACATTTTAAATAGTGCTTCTTTAGACTTTAGAAAGTTTTGCCCCATTGATTTTTTTGCTTTATGAACCATAGACATATTATTACATAAAAAACACAGAATAAAAATGTTCTCGAGCGAACCCTTGCGCAGGCCGACGGGCCGAGCACGAGCAAAATTTTCAGCAGAAAATTATTGTGTGGTGAGTCCGAGAATATTTTTATGGAGTGTTTTTAGATATAGACTATTTTTTCTCCACTAATAGAATTACTCTGTGTGAATTCTGTCAGGTGTTGTGGTATATCGTAAATGAATTCACTCGGAGTGTTTACTTGTTTCATTCCGAAAATTGTTCGCAAAGATGCGTAAGTTAGGAAAAGTTTTTTCTCTGCACGTGTTAATGCCACATAGAAAAGTCTTCGCTCTTCCTCCTTGTCTTCTTTGTTTCCACCACCTGTTCTTGCGTGTGGAAATAGGTCTTGCTCAAGTCCTGTGACAAATACATATTTGAATTCTAGGCCCTTAGAAGCATGCACAGTCATCAGTCTAACTCCGCCAGTTTTTGCTTTATTTATAAGGCTATCTTGGTCGCTTGATAGAGACGCATCTTCTAATAATTTTTCTATTCCATCTTCTTCTTTATCATATTTTATAGCCAGAGTTACAAGCTCTTTCATATTTTCTAATCTCTCCAGTTCTTCATTTGTCCCATGTGACAGTTCGTTTTCTAATCCACTCTTTTCAATAATAAATTTTATTACTTCTGATGGTTTATGAGAGTCGATGTATATATGTATTTCTTCAAGTAATAAATAAAATTTATTTATTTTTGATTGCATACTTGCTGGTAAATCTGTAAACATTCCGGCGAAAAGCTTTGTAAGTGTGACCTTCCCTACTCCGCGTGTAGGTGTATTTATAATTCTTTTAATGTCAGTCAGACTTTCTTTGTTTAAACTTGCTTTGATGTAAGAAATGATATCTTTTATTTCTTTTCTCTCGAAGAATTTTACACCGAGAACTTGGTAAGGTATTTGCTTGGCGAGCATGGCTTCTTCAAGGACTCTGGATTGAAAGTTTGCACGATAAAGAATCGCAATGTCTTCGGGTTTATTTTCTTTTAGAAGTTCATCGATTTCTATTGCCACAAAATTAGCCTCTGAAACTTCATCATAAGCTTCACAAACAACTATTTGTTCACCATCTACATTTTTTGTAAATAGAGTTTTAGGAACTCGATACTGATTCTTCTCTATTACACTATTTGCAGCTTCTATTATTTTTCCAGTTGAGCGATAGTTTTGTTCAAGCATTACGATCTTTGCATTCGGATAATCTTTTTCGAAGTGAAGCATATTTTTAATATTTGCTCCTCGCCAACTATAAATATTTTGATCAGTATCTCCAACCACGCAAATATTTTCCTCCTTCCCCACTAGAAGTTTTGTCATTTCATATTGGACTTCGTTTGTATCTTGATATTCATCTATATGTACATACTTCCATTTTTCTTGATATTTATTTTTTATTTCTGGAAACTTTCTTAATATTTGTACAGATTCTAAAAGTAGATCATCGAAGTCGAGACCTTTTTCGTTTTTGAGTCTTGTTTCGTATCCTCCCCAGATGAGGGCAACGATGCTTTGTTGGCTGCTTTTAACCTCACCTTTATAGTTTGCGAGTGTTATAAAGTCCCCTTTTGATTTAGAAATTATACTTTTTATTTTACGAGGTTCATGCAGTTTTCCGTCTATGTCGTGTTCACGCATGACATCTTTTATTATTGATATCGCGTCGCTCTCATCTATTATAGAGAAATGTTTAGTAAGGCCTATTAAATGGGCGTTTTCTTTAATAATATGTACACCAAGCGAGTGAAAAGTAGATACAAATGGCACACTTCCGTGGGTTATAGGGCTACTTACACCATGTACCCTTTTTTCAAGTAGGCTTAAAACTCTATCCCTCATTTCCTTAGCTGCCTTATTTGTAAAAGTTACAGCTAGTATTGAACTTGGGTTTATGCCGTTATGTATTAAGTGTATTATTCTATGGGTTATAGTCTTGGTCTTCCCAGCACCTGCCCCAGCTACTATCAAAAGAGGCCCCTCTGTATAAAGGACTGCCTCTTTTTGTTTATCATTTAGTTCATCAAGGTATTGCATGGCTACTATTGTAGCATTTTATTTGCCTATTTCATCCATTATTTCTTTACTTTCCTCTCTTAGTTTTTCTGCTTCTTCTTTTACTATTTCATCTAAATTTGAAACCTTATCTGACAAAAAGCCAAATAATAATTCTGGGTCTGGATTTTTTTCTATTAATTTCTCAAAAGCATCCTTGTCTTCTTCTGTGAGAATGTCTAAAACACGTAGCATAACTTCTTGGTAAACAATAGCGCCAAGGCGCTCCATTGCCTCTTTTTGTTTTTCAACTGGTAAAGTATTAATACCTAAGGTTAGCACTATATTTTTATTTATATCATTAAACATATATTTTTTTTATTAATTGATAATTATAATTTAATTTTATCTAATTCTCCTTTCTCAGCAATTATTTTTGTTGCACGGAGTATGTAGTCTGACATTGATTCTGCTTTATGAAGTAAGGTTTCACCCATTGGTGTAGTACCTGAAATCTTTTCTAATTTATCCATATAAGAAAATAATGGTTTGTAAGAATCTAATACTTCTCCTCCTTTATTTAATTCCATAAATCTTTCTGCTGAAACATTATCTTTTGCATTATTCCATAACTCCATTGATTTTTCATTAGGGAAAAGATGTTTTACATTTTCATTTAAAGTTGTATGAACTTTTTCCAATACTTCTGGGGTTAAATTATCACCCACATTTAAATTTTCTGTTGGGGTATTTATAGAAGGACTATTTATTAATTTATCTGGGTTGATTACGTTGCCATAATTATCAATAATTTCTTTTTGCATACCTGCAACTTTTTCGGATAGAAATCTATACTCATGAGTATTATGAGGTAACTTGTCTAAGAAACGAGCATTGGATGTCATTTTCATTATATCTACATCCGCATCCAATCTTTTATATCTATCAAGTTTTTCTAATTCTCCTTCAAGTGTATATGGATTTGGTCCAGTATTATAAGTATTCCCCGCTGCATCAACACCTATAATTTTACCATGATTGTCATAAATGAATTGCATTCGAAGTGAAGATCCATTTTCATTTAATGAAAGTATGTGATCTCCATTTCCAAAATTAAAATTTTCAAATTTTACTGAATTTCCCTTAGGTATTAAATCTAGTTTTGAATTATTCAAATCTGCATTATTAGACACTATTGGTTTTCCTGTATCCATATCTACTTGTTCTGGTGCCTTTAATTGATCACCGTCTATTTTTATAGTATCTGGCTCTGGGTGTGTGATTATTGGTCTACCTGTCTCCATATCTACTTGATCTGGTACCTTAAAGCTTTCTTTTACTCCCGAATGGTCTGTATCAGACATTTTACCTTCATATAAAGAACTTGCCTTTACATCTGTTCCACGTTCGAGGATTAAATCATTTTTTACTCCTACTGCATGGTATGTTAAGTTTCCATGTGAATCTACACGGAAAGATGATCCTGATTTTATAAAGGCACTTTCAGCATCTTGTCCTGGCTTATACATGCCATATTCTTGGGCGAGCTTGTGTGCATCAGTATTTAGAATATGCTTTACACTAACTGGAGCATTATTCAAATCATTCCCGTATTCAATTTTTAGATTGTGTTGAAGTTCACGAAGTGTCGAAATGGCTCCCTGTCCATGGTCTGCGGTAGCTTCAACATTTGCATGTTCTATTATATTAGGAGTATTAAGATGATTACTTACATCAGGTCCAGTTACTGCATCCACACTATTATGTATTCCTTTTAGATGTTCAACTCCATGGCCCATGGCGTTGTAAGCAGCGAAGCCCGCGGCTATAGCAAGTGCTCCCCCGACAACTCCCTTTGTTATCGTTCTGTTACGATTACGTCTTCTCTCTTCTTCTTCATAAAGAGCCAATTGTTTTTCATATTGCTTCAAATCTATTTTTCCTTCAGAGAATTTTTCTTTAAGTTTTTGTTTATCTTCAATTTGTTTTTCTCTAAATTTTATATCTGAACCTTTCTTTACCCAGTCGATTCCTTTTGCTAATTGTCCAACACCGGCACCAATTGCCATACTTGTTCCAAATTTTACTGCGGCCAAGCCTGCCGTAGCAGCTATTCCAGAGCTAAAAGCCGCAGCTCCGACTGCCCCAAATCCAGCCAATGGTAAGAAGATCATAGTACTTAGTGCTACGCGTTTCCACCTTGGCTTAATGCTCATGTATCCATCTATTAATCTTTTCCAGAGAGCAGGTTTAATAGGAGAGCCGTCAGCCTTCATGTCTATCAACTTCTGTCTTTCTTCTATAATTGTTTTAGCAAGAATTTCTGTCGCTTTATAATTTATCAGTGCATTTTTTAAATCTTCTCCTTCAAGGCCAGCTTTTTCTAACTCGACTTTCTTTTCCGCATACATATAATTCCCTTTTTCTATACGAGCCTTGTCATATGCTTTTTTACTTTCTTCCAATTCTTTTGTAAAGAAATCTTCTACCTTAGTATTTATTTTATTTTCTTTACTTCTAAAAATATTTAGAATTTTGTTTTTTGTTTTTGTTATCAGACTCTCTTTATCTGACTCTTTTTTGCATTTTTTATATTCCTCAATATATTTATTCCTTGCTATTTCAAGATTTTTATCAAGCTCTAATTCTATTTTTTTATTTTCAACATTTTCTTTTACTTCTTCTCCATTTTTTATTTCTTTTATAACAACTATTTTTTCTTTTTCTTGAGTTTTTCCATCGACAATAGTTTCTGCTGCTGCTTCTTTATCAGTCAGATCACCTTCCTCTGTTATTTGTTCTAATTCTGGTTCTTCTATTACCACTTCATTTAATCTTTTTTCAATAGAAAGAGATTCTTTTATAAGTTCATCATATTCTTGTGTTAAATCTTTATTTTTTGGATCTCCAAGTAATGGGGCAATTTCTGCTTGCCTTCTTTTTACTATTTTTTGGCGAGCTTTAGTTTTTTCTATATCATAAGTCTCAGTTTTTGAAATACTCTTATCTATATTCTCGTCTATTTTTACAGTATCTGTATTTATTTCCACATCCTTTTTAATAACCACAACCTCCTTTTTAGTTCCTTGATCTTTTTTAGACTTTTCTTTGTCAGCCTTATCCTTGCCAGTATTTGGACTATTCAAAACACGTGCAGTTTTTTTATTAATTCCGCCCGGAGTGTTTTTAGTTTCTTTCATATCTCTTAATTATAATCATATATTTTTTCTTTGTCAAAAAAGCCCAAAATAATACGAACCAAGATGTATTAAAACCTTTTTTATACCTGTGCATAACTCAGTTGACTATGGGCCCCATATGCGATACCCTTATATATAGGGCCTCTAGATAGGGGTTCCCTATGCTGAAATACCGAGAAAAGCTTTATTTTGGAGGCTTTCTGAGATGATCGTAACAATTACGATACCATTACTTATGATTACAGCTTCGCACTTTTGCGGTCGTACTGTAGTTCCAAATCTTGGGGTAATGTGTTGTAGTTATTAAACTAGGCTTATAAAACTCACAACAAAAGATTCGAAAATATCCTTATTCCCTAAGTCTTATACTATTAAGGCTTATTCATTTTTAATCCTAGCTTCTCTTATAGTCGGCGTTCCTTCACAGGCAAATGCTGGCTTTTTTGATTTTATTACTGGGGCGAAAACTCAAGCAGCTGATACAAATACAGACAACTTCGGAACAGACAACTTTTCAAATAATTCCCAAAATATACCACTTCTAGAGTCTTCTATAGACCCAGACATGAAGAATGCAACTAATGGCACAGACATAAACACAGACGATGGTGCCCTTTCTGCAGATAGTAATAGCCCTTTTGGTAAGGGAATTGAAAGTAATTCTTCTGGAGAGATGACTGTGTATGAAGTTAAAAGTGGTGATACCCTTTCGGAGATTGCTGCTCTATATGATGTTTCTCTTAACACTATTAAATGGGAGAACAACCTTACAACAGGAAGTATAAAAATAGGCCAGAAATTGAACATCTTGCCAGTGACCGGTGTGAAGCATATTGTAAAGAAGGGTGATAGTCTTGATAAAATAGCAGTTAAATATGAGGCTGACGTTACAGATATAATGGTCTTCAATGATGTTTCAAAGACTGAGGGGTTGAAAGTAGGAGATATTCTCTATGTTCCAAACGGTATTATGAAACCTGTAGTTATAGCAGAAAAGCCTTCTAAGAAGCCTGGTTCCAGCTATACTTATACTCCATCCACAATAGCATCTGGTTATTACCTAAGACCTGCAGGCGGCCCTACTACTTCACCTTATGGTTCACGCAGAGGAGGATTCCATTATGGTATAGATATAGGAGTAAGTCGTGGCAGTACAGTTCTAGCATCTGCTACAGGAACAGTCGTTGAAATAGTCGGTTATTGTGTAGAAGGAAGAAGAAGTTGCGGTGGTAGGTATGGTAATTATGTAATGATACAACATCCAAATGGCACAATTACGAGATATGCTCACCTTTCTAAGGTTTCTGTATCAGTTGGAGACACTGTCTCCCAAGGAGATCAAATCGCCAAAAGTGGTAACACTGGCCGCTCCACTGGCCCTCACCTTCACTTCCAGATTGAGAAGAGCAATGGATCAACAATCAGACCAGTATTTTAAAAAAATTTATATAAAAAAGACGAGTTTATTCTAAAACTCGTCTTTTTTATTATTTATAAATTATCGCAAGCAATTTTCCCCGAAAAAGTTTCTTTTATTTGGTTAATTATTTTCTCAAAATCTTTTTTGGGAACATTTAAATATATCCAATATCCAGCGCTAGTTTCATGATTATAATCTAGCTTGTATATATTGGGAATAATAAATGAAAGTTTTTCGCGATTAATTTGAGCAGCACTCCACAATGTAAAAGATATGGTGTCGTCTTTTTCTCTTTTATTCCTCAATACAATTGAGTCAGAATCAAATACATTCATTTTAACCTCCTATCTTATTTATTTATTAATATACGAAATATATTCACCAAACTCCTCAAGATAAGGAAAACCAGCCCCTTCAGGACATTTAACATGGATTGTAATTTTTTTAAAGTTTAAGGTTAAGTTTGTGTCTTTTTCTGGAGAAAAATCACATGATTCAATCATTTCTTTTTTCAGTTTAATTTCACCAATAAATTTATCTTTATAAGAAAATGCAATGATAAATCTTGGATCAGTAAAAGGGTCTTCGTCATCAAATTTCCCATTATTATCCATACAAGGAAATTCACCAGGAGTATAGTAAACCAATCGGCAATCTCCTTTAATGAAACCAAGAGGAGATTTTTGGGTTATACTAATGAATCTTTTTAAGGCTTCTGTTGTTTTCATAATTATATCTTTTTATTAATGAATATTTTCCATAGTTTACAAAATCCAAATAAGATTGTGAAATAAATTGATAATTTGTGCTAAATGTAATTATTTGTTATATTTATAACATATGATAAAAGTAGGCGAAAAAATAGAAGAAATAATAAAAGGAGACCACGAAGCCCTCTTTTGCTTGTCGCGTGGAATTCTGAATCTTTCTAGTTATGCTAGAGGAATTCATGAGAAAGTAGAAATGGCAACAAAAAAAGAAGTGAAATTACCAACAATTATTATGGCTCTTTCAAGATTAAGTAAAAAAATGACCGGAGTTGTTCCCCTACTTAAAGAGGTAGCCATTGACGGGATGACAGTAAAGACACCACTTGCAGAAGTTGTATTTGAAAAGACATCGTTTACAATTTCTAAGCTTTCAGTAATTCAAAAAAATATAAAAGCAAAAAATGATGAATGGTTTAGCTTCTCTCAAAACTCTAAGGCCATAATTGTTATTTGTAGTGAATCTAGGATAGATGCTGTTGTTAGCAACATGAATATTAAACCTCTTTTGATATTGAAAGATTTAACCGCAATTGGTCTTTCTATCAATGCAAGATATCATGCTAGCCCTAATATAACTTTTTCACTCTTACATAAAATAGCAGAAAGAGAAATTCCATTAGCAGAAATATTTACCACTCGAGATGAAATGATGTTTATTTTTGAAACCAAATATTTATCACAAGTTGTTGAAATTTTTCAAAAAGATTAGATAAAGAAATATAAAATAGTTTTTAAATAAAAATTACATATATACACCATGGTGTATATATGTAATTTTGTGTAAATTATTTTTTTAATCAATTATTCTCTCTTGGTCTATATTGTAGTGCCTCTAGTATATGCGTTTGAGAAATATTTGGAGTTCCTTCAAGGTCGGCGATGGTGCGGGCGAGCTTGATGGTGCGGTGGTAAGCACGGGCGGAGAGTTGAAGTCGTTCTGCGCTTTGATTTAGTAATTTTTTAGTTTCATTATCTAGTGGCGCATAAATATTTAATTCTTTTACGTTCATTTCACTATTTGTATTTATTTTCCTCGGAGCGTTTTTAAATCTTTTCACTTGTATATCTCTCGCATTTTTTACCCTCTCTTTTATTGTATTTGTCTTCTCTCCTTCTTGAATTACACTTGAAAGTTTTTCATAATCTACATTTTGTACGGTCACCCATATATCAATACGGTCCATGATAGGACCAGAAAGTTTTCTTTTATATCTATCCAAGTCTCCTTGTTTGCAAATGCATTCTTTTTGTTTATTCCCTTTGTTTCCACATGGGCAAGGATTCATAGCTGCTACGAGAATAAAGTTCGATGGGAACATAGCTGAGCCACGTGCACGAGAAATCGAGACGATATTATCTTCAAGTGGTTGACGAAGCGACTCCAAAACTCTCTTCTCAAATTCTGGGAATTCATCGAGGAATAGTACTCCTCTATGTGCAAGGGTAACTTCACCAGGCTTAGGGTTTGCTCCACCACCAATCATTGAGACGTAGCTTGCAGTATGGTGTGGCGCTCGAAATGGTGGATCTGTGATAATAGCATCCTCTAGAAGTCCCACAACAGAGTGTATACCAGTAATTTCAAGGCAGTCATCCTTATCTAAGTCTGGAAGAATATTTGAGAAGACTCTTGCGAGCATTGTTTTGCCTGTACCTGGGGGCCCAGACATAGCGATATTGTGTCCACCACTTGCTGCTATTTCAAGTCCTCTCTTTGCACCTTCTTGACCTTTGATATCACTGAAATCTATATTATTTTCTTTTATTTTATGAACAATTTCTGTTTTAGGAAAAGGAGTTATTTTACCTCTTTCTTTCTCAAGTAGATTCCCCTTCCTATCTTTTTTGGGAATAAAAATATGATCAATAACTTCTTTTAAATTTTTGGCTCCATAAATTGTTATCCCATCTACCAAAGCTGCTTCACCTGCGTTGTCTATTGGTAAAAATATTTCTTTGAAACCCAGTTTCTTTGCTTCCTGTGTGAGGGGCAGTGCTCCTTTAATTGGTCGAAGTTCTCCGTTAAGAGAAAGCTCTCCAAGGAAAATTCTATTTTCTGGATCAAAATTTATTTCTTCAGCAGAGAGTAAATATGCAAGTGCTATAGCAAGATCAAAATAAGGACCCTCTTTTTTAAGGTCAGCAGGAGAAAGAGAAATGACAACTTTTTGATTTTGATTTTTAGGAGATTCGAATCCTGAATTTTTGAGAGCTGAGCTCATCCTATCTTTTGATTCATCGACAGCTTTATCAGGAAGTCCAACTAAAGTAAAAGAGTGCAAAGTTTTCTTTGTGATATCTACTTCAACTGTGACAATCTTTCCTTTTAAAAGATGTGTTTGTGCTGAATATATTCTTGAAAACGACATATAAATTAAAATCCCCACAACATTTTTATATGTTAATGGGGATTTTAAACTAAATAACTTTTTCCATGCAAGCAACGCACGTTCTTGCACTTCCATTCACTTCTAGTCTTTCTTCTTCTATTTTATTTCCACAAACTTCACAGTTTCCATATTTCCCTTCATCTATTCGTACTAGAGCATCCTTGATATCATTCAATCGTGTCTCTAAGGCTGATAGAGTACTTGATCTTTCTTCATAATCTTCTGCTCTTTCTGCCATATCTCCCTCATCCTGAACTTCTTGAGATTTTATTTCACTCTCAGGAGCTGCTTCCCAATCATTTGTTTCTTTATCAAATTTGCCAATACTGGCTAGTTCTTCCTCTAGTAGTTTCTTTTCTTCTTCTAATTTTGTTTTATATTTTTCCATACACTTATACTATCATTAATCTAATAATTGGCAATCATAGCGGTTTTATATTTTTTAATATTAATTTTGCCACTATTTCTTTTATTGTAGATTCATCACTTGCTATGATTAGATTACTTTTATCGGTAAATAAGTAATAGAGTATAATTTTATCATTTTCATTTAGGAGAGCTCTTGCATCTTTGTTGTTTATGATTACATCTTTCCACTTTCTATCACTTATTTTTATTTTACTTTCTTTTGTATCAAGTTCAAATAAGGATAACATATCGCCAGCCAAGGTCTTTTCCCACTCTAGCATTCCAGCGTAAGTATATTCGTAATCTTTAGTTTGGAAAATTATAAATAAATTTTGTGCATTATTTGTGTAGGTTCCTATCATGTAAGAATCTGAAAGAGATCGTACTAGAGATGAAGGAGCTGTAAACCCTAGGTCTCTAAACAACTCTTGTGTCAGTATTTTTTCTTGTAGGCCATTTACTTCCTGTGATAAAGATATGAATTTTATGACATCACTTTTACCAGTTGTACTTGTTTCTTTTTTCACCCTATTTATTTCATTAGTTAATTCACTTGGATTAGTTACACCAAGATGAGAAATTTCATCATAAGAAATGAGGGTTTCCTCTTTTGCAATTTGTTCTGGAATATTTTGTTTGGCTTTTTGTTGGATAATAAAATATGTTCCACCAATAGCAATTGCAACTAGAATTATTCCACTGATAACCCAGAAAACTTTTTTTGTAGGAGTTCCTTCTACTTTTCTATACAAATCTTCTCTCTCGTGTTTGTTTTGCTCAGCGAGGGCAACTTTTATTACAGATATTTCATTATCGCGCACAGTGTCTGCCATGTCAGACATATAAGTTCTGACTGTTTTTATTCCATCTTTTTTGTTGTAATTTAATTTTTCTTCTTCCATGTTATTTTTTAAACTTTAGGTTTAAAGAAATCTTTATTAGCTTCTTTGATTGATAAACTAAGTCTTCCTTTTTCATCGAGCTTAATTATTTTTACTGGTACTCTATCTCCTTCCTTAAGGATATCAGAAACTCTCTCAACACGGAATGGGGCGATCTCAGATACGTGGACAAGTCCTTCTGTTTCAGAGCTTATCTTCACGAAGGCTCCGAAGTCCATGAGCTTCACAACTGTTCCTTCTGCGGTATCTCCTACTTTGTATTCATGAGTCATCTCCTCAATAATTTTTACTGCCTTTTCTGCTCCACCATTCTTACCTGTTACGAAGACTGTTCCGTCTTCTTCAATAGTTATTTCTGTACCAGTTTCTTCACGAATTGCATTTATGTTTTTTCCTCCAGGACCGATGACCATACCTATCTGATCCTTCTTAATTTTGACAGTAAGAATCTCTGGAGCATTTGGTGAAATTTTTGCACGAGGTTCTGCTATCTCGCTCGTAATAGTTTCTAATATTTGCATACGTGCAGTTTTGGCGCGAAGAAGTGCTTCTTTAAGTATTCCAATTTGTACTCCATCTACTTTCACATCGAGCTGAATTGCTGTGATTCCATTTTTTGTTCCTGCAACTTTGAAGTCCATATCTCCATAATGATCTTCTGGTCCTTGGATGTCAGTTAATAAAACATATTTACTATTATCTAATTCGTTCGCCATGAGTCCCACAGATATTCCAGCAACTGGTGTGGTGATTGGCACTCCACCATCCATGAGAGCGACAGTTGCAGCACAGATAGATGCTTGTGAAGTGGAGCCATTTGATGCTGTTGATTCTGATACAACACGAATTGTGTATGGGAAATTTATTTTATTTGGAATGACAGGAGTGAGAGCTTTCTCTGCTAAAAAGCCATGACCCATTTCTCTTCTGTTGATTCCTCCGACGCGTCCTGTCTCTCCTCCTGAATATGGTGGGAAGTTATAATGATGCATGAAACGCTTTTTTGACTCTGATTCCATTCCCTGTACGATTAACATATCTTCTGGTCCACCCAAAGTAAGGACTGAAAGTACATGAGTCTCTCCTCTATAGAAGATTCCAGTTCCGTGTAACACTTCGGATATTCCTCCTGCTTTGGCATAGAGCTTACGAACTTCATCTATTTTTCTTCCATCTGCACGAATACCTTTTTCTAATGCCATCTTGTGGAACGAGGCATCTAGATAATGATGAAGATAATCTTCTGATGCACTTTTAATAGCATCGTTATCTTCCCCTCCGTATTTTTCATCTAAGATTTTTTTCCACAAATCTTCTGCTTCGCTCGTAACCTTTTTACTCTCATTAGTGAAAAGTTTTTCATCGAGCATTGGCTTTATCTCTTTATCAAAGATTGCAATCATTTCACTTTCAATTTCTATTTTTGGAAATGTAAGTTTTTCTTTACCAAACTCATTTGAGAGTTTCTTTTGGAAGTCTTCCCATTTTGTTATCTCGACTGATGCAAGATCAAAACATTGACCCATCTCATCTTCAGATAGCTCGTAGGACATTGCCTCGATCATATTGATCGTTTTATCTTTTCCACAAACAAGCAGGTCGAGTGCGTATACTGATTCATCAGCATTTGGTATGTAATGATTTACTTTTAGAGTTTGGTCCTCTTTTGTCTTACTTATTTGTACAGCTCCGATCGGTCCGTTCCAAGGAATGTTTGAAGTGTGGAGTGCGATGGAGACAGCATTGATACCAAGAGTTTTCGGATCAGTTTCACCCACAGCAATAACTGTTACTATTACTTGAACTGCATTTTTAATATATTGGTCGAAGAGTGGGCGAATAGTACGATCGATCATACGGGCAGCCAAGATGGATTGATCACTTGGTCTTCCTTCTCTTTTGTTGTATTGGCCACCGAGAATTTTTCCAGCAGCATAGAACTTTTCTAAATACTCTACTGTCAAATTAAAGAATCCTAAATTCTTACTTCCATCTTTTGAGATGACAGCTGTTGCCATGACGACCGTTCCCTCACTTTTTAATATAACTGAACCATTAGCTTGATTGGCTAAGTCACTGAAAATTGCGGTAACTTTTTTACCACCAATTTCTACCTCATATTCTTTACTTTGCATAATATTTTAAGCTAGTCTCCAGACTCTAGTTTTGAAACCTATTTATACTCTTTTATGGCTTCAACTCTAATTGTCCGGAGATTAACCTTTGTTACCTATTAATGCTCATAGCATAGCAAAAAACTCTCTTTTTTCAAAGAGAGTTTTTTGCTAGTTTTTATCTATCAATTTTTCTAGAATATTAGATACTTTCTTGGATTTACTGAAAGGTCGAGGAAGTCATCGGCTTGTTCCTTCAATTTCATTGAAGAACTTTTACCAAACGATACAACTTCAACTTGGACTCCAGAAGTACTTTGTAAATACTCTACGAGTGGTATGAAGTCTCCGTCACCTGCGACTAGGACTACAGCGTCCAACTTTGGAGCCATCTTCATAATGTCTACTGCTATGCCTACATCCCAGTCCCCTTTCTTGGCACCACCGGAGAATATTTGTAATTCTTTTGTTTTTGTTTCTATTCCTAACTTTGTTAATGCATCAAAAAAGTTTTTCTCTTCACCTCCTTCACTTGTTATAACGTAAGCGATAGCGCGGACGAGCTTGCGTCCAGCTAAGGCGTCCTTCAAAACTGCTCCGAAGTTTACTTTCCTTTTATATAAATTTTTAGCTGAGTGGTATAGATTTGATGTGTCTATAAAAATACCGACTCTTTGCTCTTTATGTTTTATTATCATATATTTTATTTAAATTATTTTATTAAAATTTCGACCAATTATCATGTTTTCTTCGTAGACTTATTATACTCTATATTGGAACAAAAAACCCTCCAACCGAAGTCAGAGGGAATTTTGTTAAGCTTTTATTTTTTTAACTTCATTTTCGTGACGTACCTTGTCTGTTCTTTCTAGATATTTAAGGTGAGTTCTACGATCTGCTACCATTTTGATCAATCCGCGGCGTGAATGGTTGTCTTTCTTGTGGATTTTAAGATGATCTGCAAGTTCGTCTATTCTTTTAGATAAAACAGCAATCTGGACCTCAGGACTTCCTGTGTCTTTATCATGAAGCTGATTCTTCTTTATAATATTTTGCTTTTTCTTTGTTGTTAACATGATAGGCATATACTAGCACAAAAAATGAGATAATGCAAGCCCCCACACCCATATTTTTATTGCAGGAATACCTGCGTTGAAAACTATAAAAATATAGGTGTGGGGGCAAGGGGTGTGTTATAATTATTGTGCGACATTAATTATGGCCTCACAATTAGAACAACTTAAGAGGGAGTTCCTCGAACATGTGGAAATAGAGAAAGGAAACAGCCTAAAGACTGTTAATAATTACGATCATTATATTAGTCGTTTTTTTTCTTTTGCAAAGATAAGTGCGCCCCAAGATATTACAGATGACAAGATTCGTGAATTCAGACTTTTCTTAAATAGACAACCGGGAGTAAAAGTCCGCGGACAGTCTGCAAGTACACTCAAGAAGAATACTCAGAATTATCATTTGATAGCTCTCCGTTCTTTCCTTAAATATCTGATGAAGAGAAATATATCTTCCCTCTCACCCGATCGCATAGACCTCGCAAAGATTAAAGAGAGAAGTTTAGACTTAATATCAGTGGGTGAACTAAATAGGTTGCTCGAAGCTCCACTTAAGAATAATGAGAACGATAAGAAAGATGACACTCTGAAAAATTCTCGCGATAAAGCAATTCTTGAATTATTTTTCTCGACTGGTCTTCGTCTCTCAGAGCTTTGTTCTCTCAATAGAGATTTAGATTTATCCAAAGACGAATTCTCTATCCGTGGAAAGGGTGAGAAGGTACGAGTAGTTTTTCTTTCAAACTCTGCAAAGGATGCGATAAGAGAATATTTAAAGAATAGAAAAGATTTGGATGAACCGTTATTCATACAATATTCTAGAAATGGAAGCGGAAGCAACCGATTAACTCCACGATCCATAGAGAGGATAGTGAAATATTACGCGATTAAAGCAGGAATTTCCAAGAAAGTTACTCCGCACGTTATTCGCCACTCATTCGCAACTGATTTACTTTCCAACGGTGCCGACATCCGATCAGTGCAAATGATGCTCGGCCATGCAAACATCGCCACTACTCAGATATATACACACATCACAGACAAGCAACTCCGCGATGTACACAAGAAGTTTCACAGCAAGTAAACATGGAATAAAAAGTGTTCTCGAGCGAACCCTTACAAGGCCCTAGGGCCGAGTACGAGCAAAAAATTCAGCAGAATTTTATTGTGTGGTGAGTCCGAGAATACTTTTTATGGAGTGTTTATGTTTTTTCGTGTTAAAATGCATATATGAAAATAATTTCATGGAACACAAATGGATTACGAGCGACGGTGAAGCAAGGGTATTTTACTCCCCTGTTTGCTTTTAATAATCCCGATATAGTTTGCTTCCAAGAAACCAAATGTGAACCAGAGCAACTAGACGACAGTACAAGAAATTTAAAAGGTTACAACTCATACTTTTCATTTTCCAAACTTAGGAAGGGCTACAGTGGTGTGGGAATTTATTCGAAAACGAAACCCGAGAAAGTAGAGTACGGACTTGGCATTAAAAAATTTGATGACGAAGGGCGAACTCTAGTCGCCTACTATAAAGATTTCATTTTAATAAACTGCTACTTCCCTAACGGTGGAGGTGGCCCCGAGCGATTGAAATACAAATTGGAATTTTATGATGCGTTTTTAGAATTTATAAATAAATTAAAAAATGAAAAGAAAAATGTAATTTTCTGTGGTGATGTGAATACCGCTCACACAGAGATAGACCTTGCTCGTCCAAAAGAAAACGAAGACAACACTGGCTTCCTTCCTGTTGAACGTGAATGGATTGATGAGCTCGTGAACAATGGCTTTGTAGATATTTTTCGAAATTTTTATCCTGACAAAAAAGATGTCTATACTTACTGGGACATGAAGACTCGCGCTCGCGATCGCAACGTTGGCTGGCGCATCGACTACTTTTTTACCAATCAATCTTTTTTAAAAAATATAAAAAGCTTCAAAACCCTTTCCGACTATTTCGGCTCCGACCACTGCCCTATCCAAATTGAAATCAAATAATTTTCTATATTAAAAACTAAAAAAGTGCTACATTTTCTGCAGGTGCAGAAAATGTAGCACTTTTGTTTAGTAATTAGTTTTTTTATTCAAACTCTTAGTGCCTAGTCATGCGAGCTCAAAAAGTACATCATTCCCTCTAAAATCACCCCCCAATTAGCTTATCCACAGGTACTTGATATGGGCTTGTCATATTGTTTTTATATTGGTATATTAGAATTAATGGTTTATAATTCAGTTTTTATTAACTAAACTAAGGCTCTTTAAATTTTTTATAAAAAATCAACTCAAATTCTGTTTTTGCTAATAGTTAGTGAAAATACAGACGTAATAGGTAGTCCCACGAAAATGGACAAAAATATTTTTTGAAATTTTAATTTTTTTTTAATACTTTTGAAAAATGAAAACACTAAAATTTGTATTTTTGATGGCGGTATTCATGATGGTTCTTGTAGTAACAGTAACATCATCTCAGGCAAACACGACAAAGGAAAATCCGACGACAGCATCAATTCAGGCGAGCAATGGGGGTGCGGAATATTGCTGGATGGTTTCTTCTAACAACGAAACAATGACTGCCAATACAGAAGGTTTGCAAAGCAAAAAAGAGATCGACCTGGTTAACGGAGAAATGGCAAATATAGCAACAATCGAAACCGCTAAAGCCGAAGTATCTGAAGCAAAAGGAAACAGCAAAGATTTGTTGATGTATGGACTTGCCAAAAAATCAAACGAGGAAGTTATTGCTAATACAAATTTATCAGGACAAAAAATGTATGCCGAAAATCAAAAAAGCAAAGATCTGGTAGCAATTATGAGCGTTGGAGGGGCAGAAGTTAAAGTGATTGTTGCTTCAAATAACACACTTATCGATATGCCGGTTCAAGCAACAATCTGATTTACATTGCAGAAAAGTTGATTTTATTTTAGCGAAGGGTGTCCCATTTTGGACACCCTTTGTTTCGTTTATACCCCATGTTTTTTGTGAAGTTTATCGATTTCTTCTTCCTCCAATTTTTCTTTTGTTTCTTTTCCTCTCTCACCTAGTGTTTTGAGTTCGGCATCACCAAGCATATCTAAAGATTCTACCAGTTCACCAAGATGTTCCTTGGTGTTTTTTGTTGGATCGTCTAGAACTTCTTCGAGAAGCGCACTTAATATCCACCCCATTCGTGGTCCCGGTTTCATATGTAACACCTCCATCATATATTTTCCATCTATAGCTAGCTGTCCGACGGAGATAGGATCACGGAGGACTTCTTCTATCATTGCGTGATACTTGCGTAGACGGTACGGAGCTTCGGACTTACTCATCCCTACCCTGTCACATTCGCGTACGTTCATAAGGTCCCAGATATGTTCCTTTCCAACCCTTTGAACTATTCGACGGACAGCTGAAAGAGATATCTGCTCAGTATCAGAGAAGAACATGTGGTTGCGGACAAGTGAAACGACGAGGTCCGTCGACTTCTTTGGATATTTTAGGCGTTCCATTATTTGTTTGGCAAGTCTTGCTCCTATGACTTCATGGCCATAGAAAGTGTATTCCTTCTTGGTTCCAGCTCTTCTGGACTTTGGTTTCCCAATATCATGAAACAGTGCAGCTAATCTTATCTCAAGCGGCCAATCCTTCTCGCTTGCGTGGTTTAAGGCTTCAAGCAAGTGAACAAATACGTCATATTTATGAGCCCCACCCTGCTGGCACCCAATTCCCTCTTCCAGCTCTGGAATTATATATTTAAGTAGTCCAAGCTTTTGTAAGAGTCCAATCCCTTGCATGCTATTGCGACTTTCTATTATTTTTGTAAATTCGTCTCTAATTCTTTCAAATGAAACATTCTTTATTAAGTCTTTATTTTCTGCTATAGATTGCATAGTTTCATATGAAACTGCAAAATCTAGCTGAACCGAGAATCTGACGGCTCGGAGCATACGAAGTGCATCTTCTTGGAATCTATCATCTGACTTCCCTACCGCTCTTATAACTTTGTCCTTTATATCAGTCTGTCCTTTATAAAGGTCAATGATTTGTCCATTTTCAAGGCTATACGCCAAGGCATTAATGGTAAAGTCTCGTCTTTTTAAGTCATCTTCTATGTTTTTGCTGAATAACACCTCGTCAGGATGACGAAAATCACTATATTTTGCTTCAGTTCTATAAGGTGTAACCTCAATTATGTGATATTTCGTTACATGTGTAACGTTATTCTCTTCATTTATGGGTACACAAACCCCTACTGTTCCAAATTTGTTCTCATATATAGTCTTTTCAAACAAAGCAATGATTTCTTCAGGATTAGCATTTGTTGTAATATCCCAGTCTTTAGGTTCTCTTCCAATAATAAGATCACGAACACAGCCACCAACAAGAAAAGCCTCAAAATCTGCTTTTTCGAGTGTTTTTGTTACATGTGTAACATAATCAGGTATTTTTGAGTTGTTTATAGTAGGCATGATTGCCATAAAATTATTATAGGATAATTTTCTATGTGCGGGGTAGGAGAATCGGACTCCTGACACTAGTTTGGAAAACTAGAGTTATACCATTTAACTAACCCCGCAATTGTCTTATAACTGCTTGCTATTATAATATTTTTAATGATTAAATGCAATTATTTTTTTAGCTTGGTAATTAAGGATATTTTGTAAAGAATCCTTAATGATGTATAATATAAATGTTATATTATATGCACCCGTAGTGAAACGGATATCATACCTGCCTTCGAAGCAGATGTTCCAGGTTCGAGTCCTGGCGGGTGCACTATTGATTCCAGCCAAGAAAAATACTTGTGACCACAAATATCTTAACGTTTGACCTTTATCCGTCTTTTATCCACAGAAAAAATCCTTAAAAATCAAGATTTATGTGTATAACTATGTGCGTATTGTTTATAAAAGACATATATTTTAAAAGGCCACATTTCAATTTAGCTTTCACACTTTAGATTAATAGTGTTATATTATAAGGATATATTTGAGAGACATCATTATAAAATACTTTTAATATTTAATAAATAGCTAATCGTTTCACATGAAACGATTTAATAGGTTACACATGTAACTGTTGTGATTATATGAAGACTTTTACTTCAAATTCTCAAAAAATAGGTGAATTAGGGGAAGATATAGCTTGTGAGTTTCTCATGAAACATGACTTTTCTATATTAGAAAGGAATTATACTAAAAAGTGGGGCGAGATAGATATAATAGCTCAAAAGGGCGCCAAGAGGTATTTTATAGAAGTTAAATCTAAAAGTGTCTCTAATCTAGATTCGGACTTTATGAAGTCGGTTGATTTAGGGCATGAGACTAATAGGCCAGAGGATAATATGCACCCCTTGAAAATGAGGAGATTGCGTAGGGTAGTGGAGACGTATTTAATAAGTAAGAGACTTGGATATGTGGAATGGCAGTTTGATTTGTTAGTTGTGTACTTGGATATAGAGAAAAGGCAAGCCAGGGTGAAGGTGGTGGAGAATATAATATTGTAGGGTAATAGGGGAGAATCGGCTATTACATAGCCAGGTGCTTTTCCATCTTCGATAAGGAAAAGCCTTTCGATTCTCCTACGAGAGCCAAGCAGTTGGCTTTCTACGCCGCGAAAAACAGCTTATCGCTGTTTTTCTTTTGTGCGGCGTAGGAGAATCGAACTCCTGTCTCATCCTTGGCAAGGACGTGTTCTACCACTAAACCAACACCGCAGTTTTCTTATATTAACTTAAATAAAACAAAAATTCAAACGATACATCATACTGGTCGGGGTGCCGGGAATCGAACCCGGCCCTCGTGTTCCCAAAACACGGATACTACCGATATACTACACCCCGATATAATCTTTCCATATTAGCATATTTTAGAATAATTACAATTTTTTTATTTCTGTTATAATCAAACTTATGACAATGAACTATATATATGCATTTCTAAGTGTGGCGGTTGTGAGCCTAGTTTCTTTTGTGGGTGTTTTCTCTTTGTCTGTCGGGGAAGATTTGTTAAAAAAATATATTGGTTTTTTTATTAGTCTTGCTATTGGTGCACTTTTGGGAGATGCATTTATTCATATGATCCCTGAGGCATTTAAAAGTGGACTTAATTCTAGTACTATCGGAATTTTGATTATTGTAGGTTTATTAATATTTTTTATAATAGAAAAGTTTATTCACTGGCATCACCACGGAGAGGACAAAGAAGAGCCGCATATACATCCAGTAGGGAAGCTGGTTCTCTTTACTGATGGTTTCCATAATATGATAGATGGTGTTATTATCGGAGCAAGTTTCTTGGTCAGCGTGCCAGTCGGTATTGCTACTACTATTGCTGTTATATTGCACGAAATTCCACAGGAGATAGGAGACTTCGCTGTTCTCATACATGCAGGCTATACAAAGAGGAGAGCACTGTGGCTCAACTTCCTTTCTGCCCTCGCATCTGTTGTAGGGCTTATGATTGTCTTTGTGTTTGGAAATATTGTAGAAGGAGCAGCTTTATACTTTATACCTATTGCAGCAGGAGGCTTCATATATATAGCTGTTGCTGATTTAATTCCTGAACTTCACAAAACGAAAAATATCAAACACTCTATAATCCAAATAGCTATTATAATGATGGGTGTTTTATCAATGTTAGTGTTATTATTTTTAGAATAAAGTGGTATTGTCTGTATGAAGCCAGAAATTTGGATAAATTCAAAAACAGGTAAGGACAAATCTATCAATGAAGGAATTGATGAATATTTAAATAATCCCCAAGTAGTGGAGAAAATGGAATTAGCTGAATCTTTAGAAAAAAAGAAAAATGATGATCGCCAAACAAAACTTCAAGAAAATTATAACTCATTCTTATCTCGCAAGAGAGAACTAATTTTAAGTTTTGATGATTTAATTCACGAAGAAGCAGATATTCTTAAAATTGATTTAGATTTACGCTCATATGCTTTAGAGCTTTATAAAAAAAAGAAAAAATACTCCAAAGATGAACTCGCTTTAAATTTTGATGATTTAATTAATAAACCATCAGATATTCTTAAAATTGATTCAAAATTGCGTCCATATGCAATAGAACTTTACAAAAAAAGAAAAGAGAAATTAAGCCAAGAATTATCGAAATTTTATGTTGCTATTTGGGATTATATAGAGTTTAAATATGAAGAAAATACTTTAAATAAAGAAGATTTGACCAATTATATACTTAGTTTTGATGACAGTCTATTGGATAAAAAATCTAAATGGGAAGTAGAATTTAGGGTAGATAAATATTGGGAATGTTATCAAAAAATATTAAAATATAAAAATCTAAACTCAAAAATAGATACGATTAGTGCTTTAATAATAAATCCTGATAATATAAAAAAAATTAATCTTGATAAAATTGAAATTACTTATACTCCTTATTCAATAAATTTAACAATTTTAGATGACCACGACGCCTTTCAAGCTTTTCTAGAGAAAGATAAAGATACACTTGATGTAGATCATTCAAAGTCAAGTGGGGCATCTTGTTTTAAAGATGAGACTCCAGTGACTGTTGTTTCGGCGAAGATTGATTTTCCGGAAGAATCTGATAGGATATTCGTTCACGAGCAACAACATTTAAAAGATTATTATTTTTCTTATAGTTATGGTGTTTTTAAAGAAGGGATAGCTTATAGTCTTGATTGTGCGAAGGCTGAAATATTTGCTTTTTTGATTGAAGGTCTGAAATTAGATAAAATAAAAGATTTTTTAGAATATAATTATATTTCTTTTTATGAAAAACTATCAAATAATGATGTTATTTTATATAAAAAGATATTGAATGAAGCTTTTCTTGTTCTTCAAAAAATGCAGGATAGTGGAATGTCACCTGATAAAATTATTGATTTATTTATTAGAGTAGATATTAATAAGTGGAATAAAGAATATAAAAGGCTTATTTAAGAATTTAAATTGCGAATTATAAATAGAAAAACCACTCCTAGATAGAATAGAGCGGTTTTTCTTTTATATTAAAAAATTGTGTAAACAATTTAAATATTACTTTACAGCTTCTTTAAGAGCTTTTGCTGCTCTAAACTTTGGAACTTTTGTTGCTCCAACCTTTACTTGCTCTCCAGTCTTTGGATTGCGAGCCATTCTAGCTGCGCGAGCCTTTACTGAAAAGATCCCGATTCCTGCTATTGATACTTCGCCTCCTTTTTTCAAAGTAGCAACGATAGCATCAAACATTGCATTCACAATTTCTTCAGCTTGTACTTTTGTACCGCCTAATTTTTCGTGAACTAATTCTATTAAAGCTTGTTTATTCATTTATTTTAGTTTCTTATTCGTAAAAATAAGAATGCTAGCTAAATAATATTCGACCGTTTGCAAACGATCCCTAATAAATAGGTATAATATTATTATATACCAAGCTAATTTAAACACAAGCCCCCACACCTACTTTTTTGTTTTTGACAAAATATGACATAATGTTCAAATATAAAAGTAGGTGTGGGGGCAAGGGTGAGGTAATGCTATCTTGCGTACTCGATAATTCTATTCTCACGGATGAGAGTGACCCTTATTTCACCAGGGTAGGTGAGTTCTTGTTCAATCTTTTTAGCTATATCACGGGCCATTTCTTTAGCGGCAACGTCTCCAACTTTTTCAGGGGTGACGAATATACGAATCTCACGTCCAGCTGATAATGCATAAGACTTTTCTACTCCTTCAAAGCTTGTAGCAAGGGCTTCTAGTTCTTGTAAACGCTTGATATAGTTCTCTACACTGTCTCTACGTGCTCCTGGACGGCCTCCTGAGATCATATCGGCTGTCTGGACTATTACTCCTTCTATTGATTCGTGTGGAGTATCGTCATGGTGACTCTTCATAGCGGTTATAATTCTTGGATCTGCCTTGAACTTCTGAAGAATTCGGATACCTATATCTATATGTGTACCTTGAACTTCATGGTCGAGAGCTTTACCTATGTCGTGGACGAGTGCTCCTGCTTTGGCTATCTGGACGTCGGCACCAAGCTCTTCAGCAAGCATTCCTGATATATGAGCCATCTCTATAGAGTGCTGAAGGACGTTTTGCCCGTATGAAGTACGGAAGTATAAGCGTCCGACGATAGCTATAATGCGTGGATCTAGATTGAATATTCCACATTCATATACAGCTTGGTCTCCTTTATCTTTAATTATCTTATTTATATCTTCTTGAGCTTTGAGTACCATCTCTTCAATCTTTGCTGGCTGTATTCGGCCATCTAGTATAAGGTTCTCAAGTGCAAGGCGAGCTACTTGTCTGCGAACTGGATCAAAGGATGAAATGACTATCGCACCTGGAGTCTCATCTATTATGAGTTCTACGCCTGATGCCTTTTCAAATGCACGAATATTTCTTCCTTCTTTACCAATTATTTTACCCTTGATTTCATCATTTGGAATATTTACTGAAGTCGTCATCATTTCTGATGCGGTAGAAGAGGCGAGACGATTAATACTTGCAGAAAGAATATCTTTCGCACGACGATCTAACTTCTCAGAATTAGATGTTTCCATCTTTTGCATTCTTACTAAGAAGTCTTGTTCGTATTTTTCTTCGATATCTTTGAAAAGAATTTCTTTCGCTTCGTCTGTTGATAGACGAGCAACTTTTTCAAGTTCTTTCTCTTTCTCATCTTGCATTCCGTCGACACGTTCTTTGATCTTCTTCACTTCTTCAACTTTCAATTTTATTTTCTCTACTTCTTTATCTATTTCTGTTTGACGGGCATCAAGAAGTTCGTCTTTTTTAATTAGACGATTTTCTGTGTGTTTCCATTCTTCTTCTTTAACCTTTGTCTCTTTATTCACTTCTGCAAGATGGGCTTCTCCTTTTTTCTTGGCTTCATCTACTACTTTCTGGGCATCTTCTTTTGCGGAGAGCATTATCTTCTTGATCTCAAGTTCCATAGAACCCTTCTGACCAAGTGAGACAATGAGACGCAAATAATACCCAACACCGGCTCCTACTCCTAGGGCCGCTACCGCTATCAATATTATTGTTAAACTCATGGCGACTTTTTAGTCGCTTTAAGAACACAGGATAAAACCCTATTAAATTAAGGTTTAAATCTGAACAAGTATTATTAGTTTAGAACGATTTCCTTTCACAAGCATTAGGTTCATAAATAAGTATAGATGTCGTTACTGCATTAAAAAAGCGAACATGTAAATAAAAACTTTTAAATTTCGATATTTTCATAATACTCCAAAAGTCGTCTTTTGTCTACTTTTTCTGTTTTGAGATGATATCGTCTATTATGCCGTACTTTTTAGCTTCGTCGCTTGTCATCCAGTAGTCGCGGTCGGAATCTTTCTCTACTTGGTCTATCTTTTTGTTTGTATTAGTGGCAAGGATTTTATTCAAGGTGTCTTTGGTGCGGAGGATGTGCTTTGCATTGATAGCAATATCGCTAGCTTGTCCTTCTGTGCCGCCCATGACTTGGTGAATCATAACTTCAGAGTTTGGGAGAGAGAATCTTTTACCTTTCTTACCAGAAGAAAGAATAAGCGCGCCCATCGAAGCAGCGATACCGACACAAATGGTCGAAACGTCAGCTTTTATAAAATTCATCGTGTCGATGATAGCGAGACCAGCTGTGACTGAGCCACCAGGGGAGTTGATATAAAGATAAACATCTTTCTTAGAATCTGTATGATCAAGATAAAGAAGCTGGGCTATTATCAAATTTGCTGTGTAGTCGTCTATTGGACCACCGAGGAAAATAATACGTTCATTTAAAAGACGAGAGTATATGTCGTATGCTCTTTCGCCGAATTGTGATTTTTCTATAACTGTTGGGATTAACATATCTTTATTATATCATATTAGTAATAAGTTTTTATATAGTCGTCCACAAAAACACTTCATAAAAAAATTCTCGGACTCACCACACAATAATTTTCTACTGAAAATTTTGCTCGTACTCGGGCCGTCGCCCTCCGTAAGGGTTCGCTCGAGAACATTTATTATTCCGTGTTTTATTGCTGTTCTAAGAAGAGAAAAACTTTTTCGTTTTCAAGCATTTGCTCTACATATGCTCTTGCACGGGACGTGTCTGCATCTTTATACATCTCTGTAATCTTTGTGACGTCACTCATTATTTCTTCTTCAGTCGGAGCAAGTTTTTCTTTTTCGGAAATTGTATGGATGATAATCTGAAGTTTTGCACGTTTCTCTGCATCAGCTTTCCATTCTCCTCTTAAATCTATTTCTGTTTTGTTTATTTGCTTCAAGTAATCTTCCATCTTTAAGCCTGCATTTGTGATATCTGCTTCTAAACGGTAAAGCATTTTATCTGTTTCACTTTGAATTAATATTTCAGGGATTTCTCCTTCTGTTTGTTTCACCAATTCCTCGACTATTGCTAGACGAACCTTATCCTTGGCTACTGTCATCTTCTCTATTTTCATGTTACCACGGATTTTTTCTTTGAATGCTTCTACGTTTGCAAAGTCACCGAAAGTTTTTACAAATTCATCATTAAGTTCCGGGTATTCACTTTCTGGAATTTCTTTTGCTTCATCGGTACTATGTGCTGCTGCATGTTCTTCTTCTGTCATATTTTCATGACCGACGTGCTTACCACCTTTTACTTGCTCGGCGCGCATTTTACGAAGATCGAGTATTACTTTCTCTACTTCTTTTTCATCTACAACTATTTCTTTCCCGCCTGCTCCCGAACTATCGTGAGGGCGGGCAGGTTTATTTTCTTCTTTTGCATTTTCTGTGTTTGCAATTTTTTTATAGTCACCTAGTTTCATTTCTGGAAGTATAGCTGTAAGAATTTTAAATTCTAAATCTGAACCCTTTGCAATCTTTGTAATTGCGATTTGTGGACGGCCGATGGCGTCTATCTTGTTCTCTTCTAATATTTTAATGTAGCTTTCTTGTAGAGCTACTTCTGCCATCTCCTCTAAAAGCATCATTTCATTGGTATTTTCTTTGACTATCGTTGCGGGAGCTTTTCCTTTACGGAAGCCTGGGAGTTCCATTCTTTCGCCCACTCTTTCTAAGGCTTTGCTTTCATATTTTTCAAACTCTACCCATTCTAAAACACCTGTAATTTCTACCTCACTTTTGTCTAATTTTTTGATTGTTGTTTTCATAGTTTCCTCATCTTATACTAAAATCAGATTATTTTCAAATTTGTATTTCTACTGACCAAAGGTCATGAAGTTTGAACTCTCATATCTTTTGATAGAGTGGTTAAATAGTTTTACTGCAATGAAAAACCATACGACAGAACCAAGTCCAATTAAGAGGAGAGCGGTAATCGATACACTTTTTATTGTCTCGGTTGGAATTGCTGCAATTAATAGAGAAGGAATCATAAATGTGAAGATAAATCTCATTGCACCGTGGAATGCTCCACCATGGAAAAGAGTAGGAGTAAAAAATAACTGGAAGACGCTATCTGTGAAAGAAGTGGCATCAATAAAGTAAAAGCTCAATGCATTGATAATCAACGTCATTGAGAAGAATATTATTGAAGCAAAAATTGTTAAAATAAATATAAATATTATTTGGATAAAACTTATGTGTATTAAAAACCCATATACAGTCAGACAAATTATTCCAAAAATTGCATCTCCAACTGCCGAAGGGCTAAAGGCAGATGTAGCAATGCGAAGTATTAAATTTTTTGGAGAAAGCATGTACCGATCGAAAGATCCAGATGACACATACTCTGGGATCTTTCTTGTTCCCATAAATATTGAAACAATAAGGCCAAAAGAAAGAGCACAGAAACCATTGAGGGCAATAATATCGTAAGTAGTCCATCCGCCGATGATTCCAACTGATTTAACAAAGTAAACCCACAAAAATACAAAAGCTAAATTGTTTATGGCCATACCGATAATATTCATCAGGAAGCTGGTGCGTAATTCAGAACTACTTTGTATATTCTTTTTTATTGCATATAATGCAAATTTTATTTCTTTCATCATAAAATTATCCACCATTAACTGATACTTTTTCTCTGGCTTTTTTATATAGCCAAACCATAAATAAACCTAAAACTATAATCCAAAATATTTGTATTCCAACTAGTTTAACCCAATCGACTTTCCATGAGTCATAAACGATATGAGAGATAAACATCGATGCCCCAAATGGACTGTAAATTGCTATGTTGTATAGGAAAGCTGGAAAGAGTGCAACTGGTAAATATGAACCTCCGAGTATCATGACAAATTTATCCACAATCCAAAACACTGGATTTATATCCTCAATCCAAAAAGCAAATACTCCAACAATCGCATAAATTATTATCGTTAGTATCGAAGTGAGGAAAAATTCTATAATTAATGTTATTAGAAATAAGCTAGTCATCATTGATGGTGGAATTCCAATAATTAGAGCCAAAATAATGAAACTCAAAAAACCAATAAAAAGAAAATTATAAAATCCTAACCCAAATGTCCACCATACTTTGTATGACAAATATGATATTGGCTTATTGAGAAAAATTTCAACGCTTCCTGATTGCACATCTGTCATCATTAGTCTTGATATTCTTCGCAAGTTGAAATTTGAAAAAGTAAAATAAAAAAACATACTCCAAGCAACAACAAGAAAAGTGACGCCGTTTACCGTCCCGCCGTTTAGTTTAAATACATAGGCATATAACCCAAGAAGTATCCCCAATCTTGCTATCAAGATAAAAATATTTGCATACATTCTACTAGGGTAGTGCAGACTATCCTTTGTGAGTGTTTTCAGTATTTTAATTGGTAGACGAATCGCTCTCATAAATATTTCTAATTACTGACTCAAGATCTGCATAGTAGACATCTATATCTTCGACATCAAAAATATCTAATAGTTTTTTTAATGATTCCTTGGCGCTAATTTTATTTATTTTTATACGAATAGTTATTTTGTTTGAGTCCTTACATAAATATTCTAAACCTTCAGGAAGAGTTGGAAAGTCTTCAAATTTGGTAATTGGTATAATATCAATATATTTTTCATTAAAGAAAGTTTTATTTAAATCTTCTGTTGGTAAGTCTTTGATAAGTGTTCCGTGGTTTATGATCACAGTTCTGTCGCAAAGTGACTCGATATCTCCCACATCGTGAGAAGTTAGAAAGATTGTTGTATTCTCTTCTTTGTTGATTCGTAGCAATAGATCTCGAAGTGATTTCTTGGCTACAACATCTAGACCGATGGTTGGTTCATCGAGAAATATAATTTCTGGTTTATGAATTAGAGAGACGGCAACTTCTGCTCGCATCCTTTGTCCTAGAGAAAGTTTACGAACAGGTTGATCTAAGAATGGCTCAAGGCAGAAAATATCTACTAATTCTTTAACTCGAGTTTTAATTTGCTCTTCTGTCATATCGTACATAACTCCGTAAAATTCTAATGAGTCAGTAAGAGGTAAGTTCGGAAGTAGTTGAGATCTTTGTCCAAAAACAGTTCCGATTTTGTATGCTAACTTTTTTCTATCCTTAACGGGGTTAAGTCCAAGGATAGATATTTCTCCACCTGTTGGGAAAAGTATTCCAGCCATCATTTTAATTGTTGTAGATTTACCGGCACCATTAGGGCCGATGAAAGCAATTCGTTCTCCTTTTTTGACATTAAAAGAAATTCCTGAGACAGCTGTGATTGTCCTAATCTCTGGATGAAATAAATTTTTAATCCAACTGGAATTTGAGTTTTTAACGGGGAAACTAAAATCTTTATGTAAATTTTTCACAGAGATTATGTTCATAATTTAACTCTAACATAAATCATATCTTCTTTAAAGTGTAAACAAAAATGTCCCGCAGGTAAGCCTGCGGGACATTTTTGTTGTTTGTTTTTTATTTAATTTTTAAAACCAAAACGATACCAATATAGGAACCAAGATCAAAGCAATGATATTTAAGATTTTAATCATTGGGTTGATAGCAGGCCCTGCTGTATCTTTGTAAGGGTCGCCGACGGTGTCGCCAGTAACGGCTGCTTTGTGAGCATCACTACCTTTGCCACCATGATTTCCAAGTTCAATATATTTCTTTGCATTGTCCCATGCTCCACCGCCGGAAGTCATTGATATAGCAAGGAAGATTCCTGTAATAATTGAACCGACTAGAAGTCCACCCAAAGCTTCAGGGCCAAGAATGAATCCAACCAAGATAGGGGATAGAACTGCGATAACTGCTGGAAGAATCATTTGCTTGAGAGCGCCAGTTGTTACGATGTCTACGCAAGTTGCATAGTCAGGTTTTCCACTACCATCCATGATTCCTTTGATGTCTCTAAATTGTCTGCGAACTTCTTCGACAACTTTTCCAGCAGCCTTTCCTACAGCCTCCATACATAGTGCACTGAAGTAGTAAGGAAGAAGTCCACCGATAAGTAGACCGGCAATAACCATAGGATTACCAAGGTCGAATTTCAATATGTGTCCGAAGTTTGCAAATTCTTGTGTGTAAGAAGCGAAGAGAACAAGAGCGGCAAGTCCAGCTGAACCGATAGCGTAACCTTTTGTTACTGCCTTTGTTGTATTTCCAACTGCATCGAGAGGGTCTGTAACATCGCGAACACTTTCTGGAAGGCCAGCCATTTCTGCGATACCTCCGGCATTGTCAGTAATAGGACCGAATGAATCGATAGCAACTATTATTCCTGTTAAGGAAAGCATGGACATAGCGGCAACTGCAACTCCATATAATCCACCGAAGTGGTAAGAAGTTAAAATTCCAGCAACGATTGTAAGTAGAGGGAAAGCAGTAGATTTCATTGAAACCGCCAAGCCTTGAATTACGTTTGTTCCATGTCCTGAGACTGAAGCAAGAGCAATAGATTTTACAGGATTGTAAGCTGTTGATGTGTAATATTCTGTGATGACAATAATAAGAGCAGTGACGGCAATACCGACGAGAGCTGATATGTATAATGCATTCACAGAGTAGAGTCCATTACCTGTCATGAGCCATTTTGTAATAGGGTAGAAGCCGATAGCAGAAAGAATTCCTGCAGCTATTAATCCTTTATAAAGAGCGCCCATGATATTTTTATTTTTTCCAAGTTTTACGAACCATGTACCGATGATTGAAGAAAGTATTGCAACGCCTCCAATTGCGAGAGGGAACAAGATTGCATTACCGAAACCAACAAACATAAGAGAACCTAGAAGCATTGTTGCAACTGAAGTCACTGCATATGTTTCGAATAAGTCTGCGGCCATTCCTGCACAGTCTCCAACGTTGTCTCCGACATTGTCGGCGATAACTGCAGGATTGCGAGGATCATCTTCTGGAATTCCAGCTTCAACTTTACCGACGAGGTCTGCACCGACGTCAGCGGCTTTTGTAAATATACCACCACCCAAACGAGCGAAGATTGAGATCAAACTTGCTCCGAATGAAAGGCCGATTAAGGACTTCACAGCTTGGGCGGAACCGCTCCCAAAAATCTTCTCAGCAATAATATAGAAAGTTGTAACACCTAATAGAGCAAGACCGACAACGAGTAAACCTGTGACAGTTCCTCCTTTGAAAGCTAAACTCAAAGCCTCTTTTAATCCTTTCTTGGCTTCTTCTGTTGTGCGGACGTTAGCACGAACGGAAACGTTCATACCTATATATCCAGCAACAGCAGAGAGAATAGCACCAAAAATAAAACTAAATGCCATCATCCATCCAAGCATTGGCACCAAGCCGATAACTAAGAATAATATGACTGCGATAACGCCGATAGTTTTGTATTGGCGATTAAGGTAAGCACTTGCACCTTCTTGGATAGCTTTTGCAATTGCTTGCATCTTCTGATCTCCTGTACCTTTCTTAAGAACAACTCTGATTAAAAATAAACCGTATAATATTGCAATTATAGAACTTATAAGAGCAAAAATAATAAATGGATTCATATAACTTATTTTTTATTAATTAATAATTATTTACTTATCCTCTGTACCATCATCTACAATTCCACCATCTAGTATATCATCTTCACTTAAACTTTCATCACTTTTAATTCCTAAAGCCTCCATACCTTTTATATCTATTCTCCATCCAGTAAGCTTTGCGGCTAGACGGACATTTTGTCCACCCTTACCGATAGCAAGGGATAGCTGCTCCATTGCTACTTCTATTGTTGCCTTATGTTCTTCTACTGAGACTTCTATTTTAAGTACAGTTGCAGGAGAAATAGCACTTGATATATATGCGACTGGATCTGCTGACCAAGGAATAATATCTATCTTCTCACCATTTAATTCACTCATGACTGTTGTAACGCGTGATCCTTTTTGACCAACACAAGAACCTACTGGATCTACGTGCTCATCATTTGAGTAAACAGCGATCTTAGAACGGGCACCTGCTTCACGGGCGATAGCTTTGATCTCAACTACTCCGGATGCTATTTCTGGAGCTTCCATTGCAAAGAGTCCTTCTATAAGCTGGGGATGAGTACGAGAAAGCTTAAGATTTACTCCACGGGGAGTTTCCTCTATTGAGTATAAGTAAGCCTTTATTCTCTCTCCATGTCGATAAAATTCTCCGGGAATTTGTTCCTCTGGAAGAATTATACCTGTAGCACGATTGAAATCGATGTAGACTATTCCACGATCAACTTTTTGAACTATTCCGTTTATAATTTCACCTTCTTTGCTACCGTATTCATCTACAATTGCAGTTCTCTCTGCTTCACGAATTTTTTGAATTATAACTTGCTTCGCAGTCTGAGCAGCGATACGTCCGTAGTCACTTTGGTTTTCAAGAGGGAATATTATCTCTTCCTTGAGTTGTACATCACTTTTTATTTTTTTTGCATCTTCGAGGAGAATGTGATGCTCTTCATTAAATCGTACACGATCATCATCTTCAGCAATTTCTTCTTCCTCATCATCTTCTTTTGTCATTCGTACTAGAGATTCATCAACAACAATCTTAACTTGATTGAACTCCATTGTTCCTGTTTCTAAATCTATCTTTGCACGTATGATCTGGCCTTTTTTACCATAATCTTTCTTATAAGCGGCGGCCAGGGCTTGCTCTATAGCGTCAACAATCTTCTCTCGAGGGATTTTGCGCTCTTGTTCAAGCTGGTCCAATGCCGACTTCATTGTTTTGAGGTCTAACATAATTGGTTTTTGGTAATTGGTTTTTGGTTTTAATCAAAAAACAAATACCTTTTATTAAATTGTAATTTCTTACTAAATATAGATATCTTAGTAAAAATAAAAGCCCGGTTCGAGGACGGACTTACACTTGAGATGTTACCGCAATACTTTTAATTAGTCAATATAAGTGATATACTTATATTGACTAATTATTATTATTTAATTGCGAACTTTTATTAATTTATGAATTTATTTAAATTTTCTTCTATAAGTTTTTTGTTTCTCTTTTGTTTTTTGGTGACGCCAGTGTTTGCAGTAGAAACTCCACCAGCAAGTAATGTTGTAGTCTTGGCGACTGTCAACATTCAAAATGCCAAAATTGTTTCTCAAAAAGAAAATGACTTCAATATTTCTTTTAATATTTCAAACAGAGAAGGGACTCAGTCTGGAGTGAAGTATGGAGTAGAGCTTCTAAATACTGACCCTAAAAATCAATATATTGCCGATGAGAAAGTTTACCCTGATTCTTTAACTCTTACTCCTGGTGCTATTTTTTCCAAGGCATTCATATATCAAGCTCCTGCTATACTTTCTGGTACATATAATCTATTCTTAATGAGCAAGAATGAAAATGGCCTTATGTTGGGAAGAATGCTTTTAGGTAAGGTTACAATGAAAGCAATCGGAGAAGAGCTTTTGATTCTTCCGGCATCTTGTTATCTACAAGTAGTAGGAGAAAAAGATAGTCCTCATTATACTCTTTCTCAAAGAGTAGAAATTACTAAAACAGAAGCTCTTAGTATGACTTGTAGTGTATTGAATTCTAAAAATAAAAGTTTAACTGTTAAGCCAGTATTTGAAACTTTGTATCAAAGTGTGTATGGAACCATTGCTCCACAGACAGGAGGCAGTACAGACACTATCACAATTAAATCCGCAGAAACTAAATCTTTCACTATCACACTTCCTACTGTAAGTAATCCTCAAGTCTATAATGTAGGTGTTAAATTGGCCGAAGGGGTAGTAACTTCCAATACAATAAATGCCACGTACATTTTGAGTGGACCACAGGCGACTATTCTCAACCTTACAATAGACAAGAATTCGTACAAGAAAGGAGAGACTGCTAAATTATCATTTGCATATACCTCTCATATACCTCTCTCGGCACAAATCCAAAAAGTCGTATAAAGAGTACAGATATTCTTACCAACTTTGTCGTGAAGGCAACAATGGTGAACGAGAAGGGTAAAGAATGCATCACACCTGTGAGCCAAGCACTTGTACAAGATCTTAAGAATCCAAAAGTAGAAATTCCTGCAACGATTACGAAAGATTGTGTAAACCCAAAGGCATCAATAACCCTATTAGATGATAAAGGCAACGTTCTAGATCAGAAAGATTTCTTAACAAAGCCAGGTTCTAATTCTGCCCAAGCACCAACACCAGCGAAGTCTAGTGGATTGATAATTATATTTACAATAATTGGCCTCCTCATAGTCGCAGGAGTTGCCTATTACTTTATTAGTCTTAAGAAAAAACAAAATGAAACAAACCCTCAATAAATTATTATTTGTTCTTGGTCTTGTTGTTTTAGTGAATCTTATTCCTTCGATCGCGAGTGCCGATAGTTTTATGGTTGGTGACGCATACGTTTCTGTCAATGTTGATGCTTCTACTCCATCCAGCACCATAGCCTCAGCATCGGTTGATTGCTATTATTGTAATTCTGTTAGTGCACAAATTGATGCTTCTATTTGGAATCCCGTTTCTTTTTCTTATGGTTCTTCGCAAACAATACTTAATATGGGAGCTGGAGGCCTTTCTGAATATGGATCAACTGTATTTGATCTAAATGGATATCTTTCAGGAAATTATTATATAAATTTTAATGGAGTTGTCCAAGGTTTTCCTTTCTCAAATAATGTATCTTTTTATCTTAATGAATCTCCTAAGTCAGTATCTGTTTCAGCTTCTCCTTCATCTATAGTACAGGGTACTTCTAATAATATAACTGTGAGTTGGTCTTCATCAGGTGCGACTTACTGTGATGGGAATAATGGCCTTACAGGGCTATCTGGAAGTCATACTTTTTATGGTGTATCAGATTCTATGGTTTACTCAATTTATTGCTACGGTATAGATAATTATAGTAATTATAATCTTGTAGCTTATGGAGATGCATCGGTAAGTGCGTCTGTACCACCACCACCTCCTCCACTACCTCCAGCATTAGGGGTACAAATTTTTGCTAATGGTAAACCAGCTGAGACTGTAGCTTATAATAGTACTGCAAATATTACCTGGTCAACAACAGGCAATCCAACCTCTTGTGTTTGCTCATATTCTTCACCAAATGGAAGTGGTTCTTGTGGTTCAGGAATTGGATCAGTTGTCTCTGCTTCAGGTGTTCCATCCAATCTTAAATCAAACACAACCTTTAGTGTTACTTGCACTGATGTACCTATTGGAGTAATTCCTCCTGCTGATCCTGTCTATACCTATACTGGCTATGTTTGCCCGTCGTATTATCCATCCTGTTTCATAGCTGATACTGTTGTACAAATGGCGGATGGTACTACGAAGAATATTCAGGATGTGAATATAGGCGATGTATTGAAGGGCGAGAAGACGAATAATAAAGTCTTAGGATTTCATGATCCGAAATTAAATAGTAAGAAGCTCTATTCATTTAATGGAGGAAGATACTTCGTGACAGCTGAGCACCCATTCAAAACAATAGATGGCTGGAAGTCAATCAATCCAAGCCTAACAGCCGAGGAGAACATTGGCATAATAGTCACAGAGCTTAAGGTGGGTGATACTTTAATAACAGAAAATGGTAATGTATTACTTAAAACTATAAAGAGCAAAAATAATAAGGCAGATACACAGCTCTACAACTTTATCCTAGGTGGTGACCATACTTACTACGCTGATGGATACTTGGTTCACAATAAGATGGCGTGTAAGGCTGGCCAAGTTCCCAATATTGCTGGTGGATGTGAAGCAGATTGTTCCTTTAATTGTCCTTCTGGTTATACTAAATCTTGTACTGGTGGGGCTACTTTGTGTACTCAGGATTATTGTGGTGGTTATGTTACAACTTATAATTGTACAGGAACCGTAACCGGTAGTAGTCCTACTACTTATGAAGGACAGAGTTGTAATCAATTTGGAACACAAGCAACTTGTACACAGGATCCTTGGCTTACTCATGGTTGTAGTTGGAATGGTGTCTCTACTCCTGATGGTGTATGTGGTAGTGCTACTGGTAGTTATGTTTGTACCAAGCAAAAGACTGCAGCTACTTGTTCTGCAATTTCTAGTTGTTATTGGGTTTATACTGTTGCTCCTTAATAAAAAGACTTCTTATAAAATACCTATATTTATATATAGGTATTTTATTTTTTAAGTTATAAAAATATAGGAGTAGGAGTTATCCACCTTTTGTTAACTTATGGGTATTGACAAAAAACTTAAAATGTCCTATACTTAAGGTAAATTAAAGCATGTAAATTTCACTAAAATAATACACAAGGCCATGAAAAATTTTAAGTATTTTTTCGTTTGCGTCCTGTATTTAAACATACTGGGATGCCAAAGTTGTAATAAAAAGGATCCAGCATTGGATCCTGAACCAGTAAAAATTTTCCACACTGTCACAGTATTACCATGTGACGGAGTAACAGTCTCTCCAATTCTTCCCAACAACTCAACAAGAGTTGAAGACGGAAAATCATTTTCTATTGATCTTAACTCTGGTCCGAATAAAAGGTATAAAATACTTTCAAGCGGAGTTGTAGTTGCTGATTATAGAACTGGTAGTTTCTACTATTTGGTTCCAAGTGTAAAAACAGACTTGAATATCCAAATAATGTCAGAAACTGTAACATACACCGTAACTGCATCCGCAGGTACAGGTGGTACGGTCACTCCATTATCTACAGTTGTAGAATATGGTAGCGATTTACCTTTTAACATCACTGAGAATGCTGAATATACATTAACTTCTATAAAGGTTAATGGAGTAAGTGTGGCTATCGTAAAGCCATACGTGCTGAAAAATATCACAGCGAATTCTGATGTTCAAGTTGGTTTTACTCTTACCAACTTCCTTATCTTATCCAACGGCGCGGACAACAAATCGCGTTATTGGAAAATGACGAAGGAGGAATGGTATGATGTTAATCATGTTTATGAATACACATCAATACTAAATCCAGTACTGTTAACTGATAAGTGGTATTTCTACACAAATGGGAAAATGGAGTCGTTTAACACAGCAGGGGTTTTAGATGCAAATGATGTCTGGAATGTACTTCCAACTAATATCTTTACCCTCTCAAGTGGAGACAGAATCTATACTGTCATAGAGCTTACTGACAAAAAGTTCGTCTATGAACAAAAGGGGCAATTTACGCTTGGGGTTACTGAGTACGTACGTACAACTCTCGTACGACAGTAAATAGTATTTCATTTTCTTGTGTGTTCTAACACGACGTTCCAAGAACGTTGCGAAATATAAAAAAAGTTGCTCTGTATGGAGCAACTTTTTTTATTATGTGATTAAAATCAATTTTTAGTTAATTTAAATAATTTTTTTGAAGTTGCACTTCAATGTTGGATTTATTCAACGTATTAAGGTTATGAATTTAAATAGTTTAATGTATAATAAAAATATGAAATATATAATTCCATCAAAATTAAAAAAAGGAGATGAGATAAGAATAATAGCCCCAGCAAGGAGCCTGTCTTTATTAGATGATTCATTTATTCAATTGGCAAAAGAAAATATAGAAAATCAGGGGTATAAAGTAACTTTGTCAAAAAATTGTAAGGAATGTGACATATTTTTTTCTTCCTCTGTTAAATCTAGATTAATCGACATTCATCAAGCGTTTAGAGATAAAAAAGTTAAAGCAATTTTTACTGTAATCGGAGGATTTAATTCAAATGAATTATTACCATATTTAGATTATGGGTTGATAAAAAATAATCCAAAAATTTTGTGTGGTTATTCTGACATTACTGCTTTAGCAAATGCAATTACTGCAAGAACTGGATTGGTTACTTATTCAGGATTACATTTTTCTACTTGGGCTATGGAAAAAGGATTTGATTATAATCTGGACTATTTTAATAAATGTTTAGTTGAAGATAAAAAATATTTGATTGAAACATCAGAAAAATGGTCAGATGATGCTTGGTATAAAGATCAAGACAATAGAATTTTTGAAAAAAATGAGGGATATATTATTATAAATAAAGGTGAAGCAGAGGGTGTTATTTTGGGAGGAAATTTGTGTACTCTAAATTTACTACAAGGAACAAAATTTATGCCTGATATATCAAACTCAATTATTTTTATTGAAGATGATGATATGGTAGGAAATTTTTTTGGAGTAGAATTTAATCGAAATTTACAATCTTTAATTCATCAGCCAAATTTTAATAAAGTAAGGGGAATTGTAATCGGAAGATTTCAAAAAAAAGCAGAAATGACTATTGAGAAATTAAAATATATTATCCAAACCAAGAAGGAGTTAAAATCAATGCCAATTATTGCAAATGCTGATTTTGGTCATTCAAACCCTTTTATTACATTCCCAATCGGTGGAACAGTTAAAATATCTGCAATAAAAGGTAAAGTTAAAATTGAAATATTAAATCATTAAAAATATTTCTATTTTTTCAAAATGATTTTATACACATTGACGGATTAAAATCATAAAGTTTTTGTTGAAATAAATAATTGAAATCTGATTTATATAAATAAAATGTAATCTTCTAACTATGGAAAAAAATAATTTAGAATCTACTAGTCTACAAAATTTTAATATTGAATCAATACGATCTCTTTATTCAGAAACGATTAATTCTTTTTCTAACGTTTTTGGGTCAGAGGGATATATTAAACATGAACCATGCACATCTCTTATTTCTGGGATAGATCACAGTGTAAGATTTATTGGATCTACTACTAATGTGTTTAAAAAATATTTAAAAGAAGACATTCCTATTCCTAAGGAAGGATATTTTTTAGTACAAAAATGTTTAAGAACACGCAATACCAATACTTTATTTGATGATAGTATAATACCAGAATGGAGTTCATATTTTACTGCAATGGGGGCAATAGCTCCTTTTGATGCTATAAATAAACTCTCTGATACAACAATGAAATTTTTATCATCATTAAAAATTGATGAAAATAGAATAAGAATAGATGTTTCTTCTCTAGACACAGATTTATTAGAAATTATTAAAAAATTAAATAAAAATTATAAGTTTTCTATCAATATTACCGATGAGGGTAATATTGATAGTTATAGACATAAGTATGGGGAAGAAAATATTTCTGGTCGTAATTTTAATATTTCTATTAAAAATCAAAAGACTAATGAATTTAAAGATATTGGTAATATTATATTGATTGAGAAGAATAATATTCCAATAGCAACAGAAATGGGAATTGGGGTAGGAACTTTAATATCTAAAAAATTCAATTTAAGTAATTCAATAGAAGCATCATCTATAAGTAAAATAATTAAATATAAATCTGGCTTAACTACTAAATTTTCAGATACTCTTTCTGTCGTTGTTGTCATGTTAAAAGAAAAAATAACTCCTGGGTCAAGAGACAAGGCCAGATTATTAAGAACTAATCTTTTAGCGTTAACATATTTTAAACACAAGCTCGATATTGGAATAGAAGAAATTAAAAAATACGTTGATGATTATGAGAAAGAAGAATTTGGGGGAAATACAAATATAAGCAATATGATTATCAATTATTTGGTCGAAAATGAAAAACAATATCCAAATACTACATATGATTTTAACTGGGGGAAAAATAATTGAAGAAATAAAAAATGGTAATATAACGATTCTTCCATTTTGTGTAGATCAAATAAACCCCAATAGTTATAATTATAGGTTGGGAAAGTCTATTAAGGTTTTTGATAAATTTAATGGGGATAAGGCAGTGTTTAAAAGTATTATTATTCCTACAAAGGGATATGTTTTAAAGCCTTGTCAAATGTATTTAGCTAATACGAAAGAAATTATTGGTAGTTCCAAATATGCCATGTCTTTAATTGGAAGAAGTTCAATTGGTAGGTATGGACTTTTCTTACAAGTTTCTGCTAATCTTGGGCATACAACTTCAATTCATAAATGGACACTTGAAATTGTTGCGACAAAATCAATTAAAGTATATTCTGGAATGATAATTGGTCAAGTTTCGTTTTGGAAAAATTTTGGTAGTTTTAAAAAATATGAAGGAAAATATGGCTCTATAAATTACCCAGGAGAATCATTTACCCCACTATTACCCTCAAAATTATATGATATTAACAGGAAATAAAATAATAAAAGAAGTTAGAAATAATAAAATTGATATTTTTCCATTTAATAAAAAGAGAGCGACTACTAATTCGTATGATTTATCTTTAGGAAATAAGATAATTAGATATAGGAAAGGAATTATAGATCCAAGAAAAAAAGTACTATATGATGAAATAATAATACCAAAAGAAGGATTAGTCCTTCAGTCAGGAGAATTTATTCTAGGACATTCAGAAGAGAGAATTGGTAGTGATTTTTATGTACCAATTATTCATGGAAAATCTGGAACAGCCAGAATGGGGTTGTTTGTTCATGTTACAGCAGATTTGATTGATATTGGATCTCATGGTGTAACTACTTTCCAATTATATGCAACATTACCAGTAAGAATATATCCTGGTATGTTAATAGCTCAGGTAAGTTTTTGGGTTCCTTTTGGAGATATTATTTTATATAAAGGTAAATATCAAAATAGTATTGGTCCACAAGTTTCTCAAATTTATAAAAACTTTTTATAAATAAAAAAGTTTAAGAATTATTTGTATTTTAAATAAATGAAGTAATTTAAAAAAATTGCCCCCGAAACGGAGCAACTTTTTTATTATATAGCATATATATTGTGAAGCCCTTTGATTACGTATCTCATGATTCGCAAGAACAATTCTTGTGTGAATAACTTAATTGAGTAATTCTTTCTCGAATTCATTATAATGCTCAGACAAATACTGCAAAAGATCAAAATTATTTTGCAAAAATTTATCTACTCTATTATTGTTTCTAATATAATGCTCTTCCTCAACCCAAACACCATGTATTAATTTTAAATAAAATAATTTTAATCCTTGAGAAATTTCTTTTTTTGAAATCGGGTAAATATTACAATATGCTTTTATAAACAATTTTGCTCTACTAATATTATCTTTCTTTTTAATACTTTTATTAAAAAAACTATGAAAAACAGCTCTTAGTAACTCATATACTCTTGGTGAATAATTGGTCTTTTCAAAATCAAATACTTTTAAAACTTTATCATCATTAAAAAATACATTATGGTAAATATAATCACCATGAATTAAATGATCGCTCTTTAAGTTTAAATCTTTGAAAAGAATAGTGTTTAGTTTTATTAATTTTTTCTTAGTCTCAATACTTTTAAGTGTTAATTTGTCAAAATTAGTTGTTTTTTGTTTTTTTCTAATTATTGAATTAATAACCTTTATTTTTTTTAGAGATTTTTGTTTATCCCATTCCTTAAATACTTCTTTGATAGGCAACTTAGAGTTTTTACCCAATAAGTGAATCCTTCCTAGCATCTCACCTAGAGATATAATTGTCTTATTAGTTAAATAATCTTCTTTTAATTCTTTGTTAAAAATAAAAGGAAAAAGGGCATAATATTCTTTCTTAAAAAGAAAGAAGGTTTTATTATTTTTATTCCTAATGGGTAAAATTACAGGTATGCCATCTTGTGCAAAGTAATTCTTAACTGAATGAATTTCTTTTATCTTGTTTTCATTATTAAAACGATATTTTTTAAGAAAATATTTATTAGTATCTCCAATAAGAATGTAATTCTCAGACAAAGAACCCTCCTTAACTTTTTCAAAAGTATTAAAATTAAATCCATAAATTTTATTAACATGAGATAGTAATTCATTCATAATATGATTATACTATATATGATTGATTATTGTTATTGGAGTTAATTGTCATTTAAAAATTCACAAGAATGGTTCTTGTGAAAGGATATAGAGTGTTTTTTTATAATTATATTTTATTATTCTCCATCAAATATTTTATTACTGCTTCATAGCCCTCACTCCAAATATGGAGGCGTTCTTCCTCGGGGTACTCTGTTATCGCCCTATTTTCGTCATTTAATCTTATTAAACCATTCCAGCCTTTAGCATTAACTCCTTTTTGTTCATCCCCGAACGTCATAGGTACTTTAAAAGTATATTCAAAAGTTGTTCCATTTGGTTCTGCATAAACTGTCGATACTTCGAACCATCCTTTATTGTTGCCCAATGAATTTATAATTCTACTTATTAGATTCGCGGGAATTTTTCTCTCTATATAACTCATATATGGGCCAGGGATACCTAGTGCTTCTATAAAAAGACTATGGTCTTCTCGTATAACTGGGGCATTAAGCTCTTTGGCTG
>JBAYKD010000003.1:0-98689 GCA_041664745.1 Minisyncoccota bacterium | reverse complement strand
CTTCCTTTAGGTCCAGCTTATCTAGAAATTCATAATGATAATCCAGCAGGATCAAAAGAAGGTATAAGTAAGAGTATTTTAATTCCTATAATTATAGAGTAACAATGGCAACACTTTACACGCAACAATCAAATAATGTCTGGAAAACATGGATGCTTATGAGCGTCTTCCTTATTATTGTGATAGGGCTTGGTTTTGTATTTTCTCGAATGTATGACAATCCAACCATTCTTTACTTTTTTGTAATTTTTTCCATTGTGATGAATATTGTGAGTTATTGGTATTCAGATAAGATTGCATTATCGCTCGCGAAAGCCAAACCTGCTACTCGCGAAGAGCATTTTGACTTTTATACATTAGTTGAGAATTTGGCGATTACAGCGGGGCTTCCAATGCCAAAAATTTATGTGATCGAAGATCCGTCTCCGAATGCTTTCGCAACAGGCAGAGACAAGAATCATTCGGTAGTCGCAGTTACAACTGGACTTCTTTCTATTATGAACAAAGTAGAGCTTGAGGGAGTGGTTGCTCATGAGATGAGTCACATAGGTAACAAGGACATGCTTCTCTCAACTGTCGCCGTTGTTCTTGTTGGCTTCGTTGCAATTCTTTCCGACATGATGATTCGTATGTCTTTCTTCGGAGGGAGTCGTGATGACAGGGAAGGGAATGGAGTTTTCATGATAATAGGCATAGTAGTAGCAATTCTAGCTCCTATTGCTGCAACCCTTATACAGCTGGCTATTTCGCGTAAAAGGGAGTACTTAGCCGATGCGTCCGGAGCACTCCTTACACGCTATCCAGAGGGCCTAGCAAGCGCCTTAGAGAAGATAAGTAAGTATGGTAGGCCATTGCAAACCCAGTCGAACGCTATTGCTCATCTTTATATAGCTAATCCACTGGGGACAGGTAATCTTGCTAAAAAAGCTAGTAATTTATTCTCTACTCATCCACCAGTTGAAGAAAGAATAAGAATATTGAGATCTCAGTAAAAACAAAAATGCCCTGTGGGGCATTTTTTAAAACGTGCGGAGAGGAGAGGATTTGAACCTCCGAAGGCTGTAACACCTTGCTACCTTTCCAAGGTAGTGCACTAGACCGCTATGCGACCTCTCCATACTCTGATAAATAATTCACCGCTAAGTAAATAAAATCAGAGTACGTACGAGAATTAATAATAAAAACCCGTACTTCATAAAAAGAACATCTGCGACTATCATACTAAATATTTATGTTTTTACCAAATAGGATCACTGAGAAATACGCACATGTTGGGGTTAATGCCAAATTTAATAATAGGTAGTATAATGAACATATGGATACAAATCAAAAATTAGATGAGATGAATAAGAAGATAGATGCAATATATGCTTCTGTCGAGAAGACTAGAAAGTATTTCAAGTGGACAATGATTATCACTGTAGTGGTTTTAGTTTTACCACTCATAGGATTACTTTTTGCTCTTCCTTCTTTTATGGCAAATTATGTTGGAGGTATTAATGGTACCTTACTTCAATAACAACATGAAGAAATCAGTTGTAATTATCTCTCATAATGAAGAAAAATATATAGCCAAATGTATTTTATCTATTTTAAATCAGACAGATAAACCAGACGAAGTCATTCTAGTCGTACATAATTCCACTGATGAAACTTATAAAATAGCGAAAGAGTTTCCTATTATTATAGTACCACTTAACGGAGAGCCTGGTCCAGTTTATGCAAGAATGGAAGCTATCAAAAATGCATCTGGGGAAATAATTCTTTGTATTGATGGAGATTCTGTAGCAGAGAGTAATTGGGTTGAGGTTATGTCTAAGACCTTAGAAAGGAATGATAATATTTTAATTGGTTCATATATAAAAATTAAAGGAACAATATTTGATGCTATATCGAATATTTTTAATAAATATTTCTGTATAACAAAGAATAGTAAAGCTACAAGGTGGCTATGGGGAGCGAGTTTTGCATTTTTTAGTAAAGACAAGGATCTTGTATTGAATATACTTGAGAAAAGCATAAATCCTTCCAAAGAATTAAATCTTCCGGCTGGTAGAATAGCAGAAGATTACTGGCTTGCCCTGTTTATGAATAAAAAGGGTAATTTAGAAATTACAAATAAGACATACGTTACTGCTTATTCCAAAGAGCCATCAATAATAAAAGCAATTTTGAGGAGTATAGCCAATCATAGGAATGGGTATATTATGGGAAAGTTTTTTAAAAATAATAGTATAATAAATTTATGAACATCGAAGTTGAAATAAAAATAAAATTAGATAGTGAAGAAACTTTTGGAGAGATCAAGAAGAAAGTCTCTAATGGTGGGGTATTAATAAAGGCCATAAGACAAGTGGATGATTATTATGTTCCACAACATAGGGATTTTTTTGCACATAAGCCTCATCCTGTAGAATGGATGCGAATTAGAACCAATCCTGATAAAACTGTTCTTGAATATGTCAGATCGATAAATCCAAAAGACGATGGATCTCAAGACGGTTCAGAAGAATATGAGACGGAAATTATAAACGTAGATGAATTTAAAAAGACGCTAGAATTACTAGATTTCAAATACGTTATTACTGTTGATAAGCAAAGGGAGTACTGGATGTGTGGTGATATAGAAGTAGCCCTCGATTATATAAAGGGGCTTGGCTATTTTATAGAAGCCGAAGCGAAAGGGAATTTCAAGGACGGATTTGAAGCTAGGGATGCTTGTGTTAATTTTTTAGAGAATTTAGGAATACAAGATGTAGAGAAAACGTATATCAAGAAAGGTTATCCAGATCTAATTTTAGAGACTAAATAAATTTAATTTATTTCAATATCCACATATGCAATCTGCGGGAATTTTTCTTTAATTCTTTTTTCTATTTCATCAATTCTGTTTCCAACTAAGCGAGGGATTCTATCCGTTGTTTTAAACATGAGTTTTGTAAATTTTCTGAAATCATTTTTGATATTATCAAATTCTTCTTTTAAATCTCCAGCTTCATATATCTCTTCATAAAGAGGGGAGCCGTTCCACTCGACGGTTGTATAGATTCTGTATTTATTTATGTCTATTGCTACAGATTTGAATTCAGAAACATTTTCAATACAAGGGTCTTCTAAAAGTAATTCTTTTATTTCTTCTGTGACATCGTCTTCGAGTGATTTACCTATTATGTAATTATGGTTTTTAATTATGAGCACTACAGCCAAGAATCCTAAAATTAAACCAACAATTATACCTCCCACTGAGTCATAGATACTACTACCAGTCATATACATTAATCCTTGTGCTGTTAATGCGACTAGGACACCGAGTACTGCTGCACTATCTTCATATACAACAGCAAGAGTCACAGGATCTGCATCCGCGAAAACTTTTCTAGTAAGCCCTTTTCCCCCTTTGAGTTCTTTGACTGCTATGAGTAGGGTAGTACCCTCCACTACAAGCGCTATACATAGTACAGCTATAGTAAAATAGTTGAGTTCATGTACGCCCACGTTTGACTCATTCATTAAGGAATCAATAGAGTGGTATACAGTGACTCCAGCACCAATAAATAGAATTCCACAAGCCGATATGAGGGACCAGAAGAATCTTTCAATACCATATCCATACCCCTTAGAGTCATCAGCTGGCCTACTTGATCTCTTTAATCCTACGAGTAATAGTGATTGATTGAGTGTATCTGCAAAACTGTGGACACTTTCAGCAAACATACTAGCAGATCCAGATGTAATTGCTACTATTGTTTTTATAATAGTTACGAATATGTTTCCAACAAGGGCTGCTATAACTGATTTACTCCCTTCCATTTTGTGTGACATGGATTAGATTATAACAGAAATTTACCTATTATAAAAACCGACTTAAGTCGGTTTTTATAATTTAGAATTAAATATTTATGCGTTTGCTTTTTCTATTTGTTCTCCTTTATAAATGCCACTAAATGCTGCATAACTAGCGGTCATATATACTGCAAGAACACCGAAAACCTTTAATAGATTAACTTGTGCCCCACCATTTACTGACAAGTAAGAAGCAACTTCTTCTACAACCTTCTGAGCAGATTCTGATACTCCACTTCCTCCAGCTATTGCACCACCAAATACTCCAACTGTTAATCCAGCAAAAGCAATTGCACTGATACACTTTAATGCAGTACCAAGCTTTTTCTTTAATGGGCTTCCTTCTACCATTTTAGCCTTGAATTCTTCTTCACTCATATTACTAACTTGGCCTTCAATCTCTTGAATATTTTTATTTGCAATTGTTATATTACTTGCAAATTCTCTTTTACCTGCCTCAGATAATTCTGGATTCTTTTTTTCTAATACAGGTGCCATTGTTGGGGATGATTCATTCATATATTTTAAAAATTGATTATTGATAATTATTATTAAGCACTCAAATCTTCCTTTATTCCTTCGAGAAGATTATTAAATTCTTTTGTAAAAGCGAGTATTTCTTGTTCAGTTGCAGTTTTGTTTTTGATTTTTTCTGCAATCTCTAACATTGTTTTTTCATCCATATTTAAAGTAAATTTTATAATTTATAAAGCGACCTTATTATTATAACCTATTTGAACTTTTAAATACATGAAACACTCATTTATGGGTATATTATACACTATTTAGGTATGAAAGTCAATAGGTAATTCTCGTGTTCCTAATTATTGTATTTATGTTAAAATATGACAATGAAATCATATTATGGTGAAGAGACAAAAAAAGCTTTGAAAAATTTCCCTTTTTCTGTATCTAATGTTGATATGGGATTTATTCTATCTATTATCAAGGTCAAGAAAGCTTGTGCTTTGGCCAACTACACGGCTCATAATTTAAGTTTAGAAGTTAAAAATGCAATCGTGAAAGCTTGTGATGAAATTCTAAAAGGTGGTTATGAGAAAGAGTTTCCATTATCTAGTTTTCAAGGTGGGGCAGGGACAGCTATCAATATGAATGTAAACGAAGTCTTGGCTTCAAGGGCTACTCTAATTTTAAATAATAAAGTTAAAGTTCATCCGAACGATGATGTGAACAGCAGTCAGTCTACGAACGACGTTAATCCCTCAGCTTTAAAAATTTCTACATTTTATCTGTTGGAAAATTTAGAGAAAGAATTATCTTCACTCATAGAATCGTTTCAAAAGAAATCAAAAGAATTTAAAAATATAAACAAGCTAGGCCGGACTCATCTGCAAGACGCTATTCCTACTACCTTAGGGAAAGAGTTTGAAGTTTATGCGGAAGTTTTAAAAAAGCATGAATCCCAGATCAAAATGGCACAAGATTTATCAAAAATTCTGAATTTAGGTGGGACAGCTATAGGGGATTCATTGAATGCGAGCCCTATATATATAAAAGAAGTTTATAAAGAGCTTAATAAAATTACTGGTGGTAAATTTTCTCGTGCGAAGAATCTAATGGCGAGGACAAGTTCACAAACTGACTTTTTAATAATTTCCCAAGTGATTGTTTCTCTTTCTGTTGACTTGTCTAAGATTGCCAATGATTTTAAATTTATGGCTTCTGGTCCGAACGGAGGAATAGGGGAGATAACTTTACCAGAACTTCAAAAAGGATCTTCTATAATGCCTGGCAAGGTTAACCCAATTATGCCCGAGACAGTCAATCAATTATATTACTTGGTTTCCGGGAATAATGTTTCTATCGAGAAGGCCGTTGAAGCTTCACAGTTAGAGCTCGGAGTAATGTTGCCTATTATTATTGATAAATTAATAGAATCAATAAGGCTCACGACTGAAGTGATAAGTCAGTTTAATAAGTTGTGTGTAGAGGGGGTTAAAGCTAATAAGGAAAGATGTATATATCATCTTGAGAACTCAACTGCTTACGCAACTATTTTGGTTCCTCACCTTGGCTATGACGTAGTCTCTCAAATAGTGGAGAAGTCTATTTCGGACGGAAAGACATTACGTGAGGTTGTAGTAGGAGATTCACATCTAACAGAAAGTGATTTCAATAAAATTATTAATTCATATAAGCTTTTGCGATAAATTTCTCTTATTTTACGTATTAAGGTTATAATAACAGGATATGACAGATACCCATCTTTTTGACAATAAAAACATAGAAAAAACAGATATAGAATTAGTTGGATTATCCTTGAGTGATCCTAATTATTTTTTATTTTTATCTAAAAGGTATGAAGAAAAGCTTTTGAGATACATTATGAGAATTTCCAAATTCAGTCGCGAAGACGCCGAGGATGTTTTACAAGAAGTTTTTATCAAGACTTATTATAATTTGAATGGTTTTGATAGAGAACTTCAGTTTTCTTCTTGGATTTATCGAATAGCTCACAATGAGGCAGTAAGTGCGATAAGGAAAAAGTCTATTCGCCCAAGTATTGCCCTTGAAGTAGAAGATTTGGAGAGATTTGGTGATTCTTTTGACATGACGAAAGATATGGATAATTCATTTGATAGGAAAATGATAGACGAGGCTCTCTCCAAATTAGACGAGAAATATCGCGAAGTATTAGTTTTACGTTTTCTTGATGAGAAAGATTATACAGAGATTGCCGATATTTTGAAGAAGCCAGTCTCTACAATTGGTAATTTAATATTAAGGGGCAAGAAACTTTTCAAGGAAGAGTATGATAAATTAATAATTAATAAATGATATGGAAAATAAAAACATAAGCCAAATAGCATTTGAAAGGATTCGAGAGGAAGGTATTAAGCCAATTCCACGAAAGGTTTTTAATATTAAACGCGCCTTGTTTTGGTTCGTAGTTATTTTATCTTTATTTATTGGGGCTTTTACTTTTTCCATTATTTTATCTGCTTTGTTTAATAATGATTGGGATTTATATAATAAATTTGGTTTTAATTTCATCTTGAGAACTGTTCCATATTTCTGGCTTGTTTCTTTGGGCATATTCACTATGTTAGGCGAATATTATTACAGACAAACTCCATTAGGTCACAGGCGTGGTTTTATAATGATCATTGGTATTTATATGGGATCAACAATTATTTTTGGTACGATATTTTATTCAGTTGGCATAGATGAATATATGGAAAATTATATAGTAAATAATGCTCCAGCTTACAGTAATTTTATTTTTAATAAATATGAAGTTTGGTCTCATCCAGAAGATGGTCTTTTGTCAGGAACAATAACTAAAGTGAAAGATGGCGAGATAGAACTCATAGACTTTAATGGTTTAGTTTGGATTATAAATACAAAGGATTCTTTTATTGGTAGTCAGACTCTTATAGAAGTAGGGAGAAATGTTAAAATTGTTGGCGAAAACGGAATAAATAATATTTTTAATGCAAATGAGATAAGGTCTTGGAAAGTAACGTCAATAAAAGTGAGATAAAAAGTTAATCTTTCGCGTATCATAGGTGTAGGAAGTGACAGCCTGCACTTACAAGTTTAAATCAAGATTATTTTGGAATACATAACAAAATAGTTCATTAAAATTATGAAAAACAGAAATACTTTAATAATGAGTGGTTTACTAGCTTTGACTTTAGGGTTAGGAGTATCTGGCACAGCTTTTGCGGCCCAAGATTTTTCTAAAAAAAGTCCAGGATACAGTCAGTCATTTGAGTCTCAAATTGATCAAGTGATGACCAATGTTGATTTTGAAGCATGGAGACAATTAGTAATAAACAAGACAGGCATGATCGATCCGCTAATTACGAAAGATAATTTCCCTAAATTTGTCGAAGCTTGGAAGCTTGCCAAAGAAGGTAAAATTAAAGAAGCGAATTCTATCAGAAAAGCATTAGATTTACAGAAATCAGGTAAAACAAAATAACAACTAATCAAAATAAAGCCTAAAATAGGCTTTATTTTAGTTTACATAAAAGTACTTGGTTGGTGCTATAATATGAATATGAATCTTAATATAAAAACAACTAAAGATGAGGAAGAAATTGCCATCTTTGTAGCAGAAGCTATTAATAATAAGTTAGCAGAAGGGAAGAGAGTACTCTGGTTTGTTACTGGAGGTTCTTCTATAAAAGTTCAATCAAAAGTCGCAGATAAGATAAATACAAATCTCCCAGGGAGACTCGTAATAACCTTAACAGATGAAAGATTTGGTGCAGAGAACCACCTAGATTCAAACTGGTATCAATTAAAACAACTAGGTTTTGAGATAGAAAAAGCAAAGATAATTACATTTTTAACTGGTGAAAGTTTTGTAGATACAACTAAAAGACTTAGAGATGTTTTAAAAGAAGAATTAGAGAAAGCAGATTATAAAATAGGGAATTTTGGTATTGGTATAGATGGACATACTGCCGGAGTTTTACCATTTAGTGATGCGGTTAATTCCTCTGAATTAGTTTGTGCTTATGAGACTCCTTCTTTTGATCGTATTACGATAACACCTAAGGTTATAACAAAGCTTGATGAAGCGATCGTTTTTGCTATGGGAGAAACGAAATGGCCAATTTTAGAAAAACTACAAAAAGAATTTCCTATTGATGAAGATCCTTCTCAAATATTAAAAAGAATTCCATTATTAACAATTTTTACAGATTACAAAAAAGAATAATTATGAAAATAGCAATTTTTGGTTTAGGAAGAATGGGTTCACAAATAGCAAAGAAGCTTCATGAAGGCGGACATACTGTCATTGCTTCAAACAGAAGTAGTGGACTTGTCGATGAGATGAAGACTCTTGGAATGATAGGGGCTTATACGAAAGAGGAAGTCGTATCTTCATTTGGAGGAGACCAAGTAATTATCTGGATCATGGTGCCATCAGATGTTGTCGATAGTGAGATAGATACTTGGCTTACACTCATTCCTAAGGGGAGTATTTTGATAGATGGTGGAAATTCTAAATGGAGTGACAGTCTTAGAAGAAGTGAGAAGGTTAGAGCTAGCGGTTCTGAAATGATTGATATAGGTACATCAGGTGGCATCTGGGGTTATCAGAATGGATTTTCTATGATGGTTGGCGGAGATAGTACTTCAGTTGATAAAATAAAGGAAGTTCTAGAGACGCTTAAAGAGCCTACTGGCATGTATGCATACTTTGGCGAAAGTGGATCTGGTCACTATGTTAAAATGGTTCACAATGCTATAGAATACGGCATGATGGAAAGTTTAGCAGAAGGGTATAGGTTACTCAAAGAGGGTCCATACAAGAGTTTAGATTTATACAAAGCTTCGGTTGTTTGGCAGCATAGGAGCGTGATCACTTCATGGCTTAATGAACTTACGAGAGATATATTGAAAGATAATAGAGAACTGAATGGAGTAGAGGGTACTGTTGCTGAGTCAGGTGAAGCACGTTGGGCGCTTGAAGTTGCTAAAGAGTTTGGTATAGATACACCTGCCATACAGACTTCTTTTGATGTCAGAATTGAATCACAAAAAGGTAAAGTTAATTTTGCTACAAAGTTGCTTGCGTCCATGCGTAATGCTTTCGGTGGACACAAGATAAACAATTAGTTAAATAATTAATAAAAAAATGATAAGTAAACCAACAATTTTAATTATAATAGGAATTTCAGGCGACTTATCTAAAAGGAAGCTTCTTCCAGCTATCGGGCAGATAGCCGAGAGTGGTAAGATACCAGAACAATTTAAAATAATTGGAGTGACGAGGCAGTCAGATATTAATCTGAATGATTTACTACAAAGTACAACAAACAAAGAATATCTGAGGAGTAGTACAGAAATGTTCCAGATGGATTTAAATAATGTAGAAGATTACAGAAAGTTGGGAAGTAGGATAGAAGCGATAGAGAAAGATTTTGGAAGTTCTACACAATGTTTGTTTTATCTTTCTGTTCCTCCTACAACTTCCAAATCTATTATTGGTCTCTTAGGGGAGTCGGGTCTTGCCAGTAAGGAAGGAGTGAAGCTTTTGCTTGAGAAACCATTTGGAGTAGATTTAGAAAGTGCTAAAAGTTTAGTTGATCACATAGATCGTTGTTTTAAGAAAGAGCAGGTTTATCGTATTGATCATTACTTAGCCAAAGAGACAGCTCAGAATATTATAGTATTTCGTGGTGGCAATTCTTTATTTAAAAGAACTTGGAATAAAGATTTTATTGAAAAGATTGAAGTTGTAGTTTCTGAAAAATTAGGCATAGAAGGACGAGTAAATTTCTATGAACAGACAGGAGCTCTCAGGGATCTAATCCAAAGCCATTTACTTCAATTACTTGCTTTGACGCTTATGGATATACCAGACGAAGAGCATTTAGAGCTTGTTCCACAAGAGAGATATGAAGCTTTAAGACAACTTAAGGTAAAAGAAAATGAATCTTTCCGTGGTCAATATGATGGCTATAAGAAAGAAGTAGACAATCCACAAAGTATGACGGAAACTTTTGCTTCGATAAATTTAGAGTCCAATGATCCAAAGTGGCAGGGAGTAGAAATAAATTTAAAAACTGGTAAGGCACTTCATGATAAGTATACGGAAATAAGAATTTTATATAGGAAAGGTCATGACCATGAATCAAATGAATTACTGTTACGTCTTCAGCCAGATGAAGGTATTTCATTCTCTGTCTGGGCGAAGCGTCCAGGTTATGAACATCAAGTAAGCCGACATGCTTTAAATTTCTTATTTAAAGATCATTATAGTGCATTACCTGAAGCTTATGAGCAAGTACTTTTTAATGCAATTAATGGTGATCATAGTTTATTCTCTTCAAATGAAGAGGTTTTGGAGACTTGGAGGATAATAGATTCTTTACAGAAGGCTTGGGTACAAAACAAGGACGATTTAATAATATATGAAAAGGGGAGTATAATAGAAGAAGTTATTAATTAATTTATATAATCATATGAAAAAAGGATTCAAACAAAATATAGAAAGTTTAACAAAAGAAAATAATAATTTTCGTAAGGTGCTTTATACGGGTGCACATTGTCAACTTGTACTTATGAGCCTAAATCCTAACGAAGATATTGGCATGGAAGTTCATCCAGATAATGATCAATTCTTCCGTTTCGAAGCGGGGACGGGCAAGGTAATAATAAATGAGACAGAGTATCAGGTAGCAGATGGTGATGCAGTCATTGTACCAAGTGGAGCGAATCATAACGTTATAGCTGGTGTAAATGGGCTTAAGATGTATACTATCTACTCTCCAGCACATCACAAGGATGGTGTACTTCGTTCTACTAAAGCGGAGGCGGAAGCCGATGGCCCTGAATTTGATGGAGTAACTACAGAATAAAATGATCAAGTTTATTTATAAAAAAATTATTAAACCGATACTTTTTAAGTTTCCGGCAGATGACGTTCATACTTACTTCCTAGAGAAGGGAAATCTTTTGGGGCGTTTTAAATTTACTAGAAAGATCGTAAAAAAAATATTCAGATATAAAAATGATATTCTAAAACAAAAAGTCTTAGGAATTAAATTTAAGAATCCTATTGGTCTTGCTGCTGGTTTTGATTATGATGCAGATCTTATCGGCATACTTCCGTCTGTTGGTTTTGGTTATCATACTATTGGCTCTATTACTTACTCGCCATATGTTGGTAATCCAAAGCCAATGCTTGGTAGATTACCAAAATCTTTATCTCTTCTTGTGAACAAAGGTTTCAAAAACAATGGGATTTTTTATGTCTTAAATAAAGTGTCTAGGGAGAAGGCTTCTATTCCACTTGGTATTAGTATAGGTTCTACGAATCAATCTTACAAAAAGATTGAGGATATGGCCGAGGATGTATTTCTGTCTTTTGAAGTTGTATTAAAATCTGGTCACTTTGATTATTATGAATTAAATATTTCCTGTCCTAATCTTATAAATATCGAAAACCTAAAAGAGAAGTTTGATGATCCTGTCGGATTTTCTATCCTTTTGAATAAACTATCTTATTTAAATATTGATAAGCCATTATTTATAAAAATGTATGCCGAGAAAAGTGTAGAGGAGACTCTGGCTCTTTGTGAGATTGCATCTTCATACAAATGGGTTTCTGGAGTCATTATGTCAAACTTAGTGAAGGATAGAAGTAATGTTTATTTTGATAAAGGAGAAATAAAAAATGCCGGTAAGGGTAACTTCAGTGGCAAGCCTACAGAAGCTCTATCCAATAATCTTATAAGTGAAATTTACAAGAAATATAAGGATAGATTTATAATAATTGGTTGTGGAGGAATTTTTACAGGTGCGGATGCTTATGAAAAAATTAAAAGAGGTTCAAGTCTTGTTCAGTTAATTACAAGTATGATATACGAGGGTCCAAGTGTAATAGGGGAGATAAATAAAGATCTCGCAAAACTAATTAAAAAAGATGGGTATGAAAATATAAGTGAAGCTGTGGGCGTGTATTATAAATAATTTTTTAGGGCGTTAAAAAAGTGGTGCTTTATGGGCATCACTTTTTTTAGGCTTAAAAAACTGTTTTTTTAAACGACTACTTCCACCGCTTTTGGGTGTTTTTTCTTGTACCGGTCCAGGGTCTTTTTCGCATTTTTGTCTTGAACAAAGACAAAGAGAATAACTGCGTTTTTAATGGACTGAGATACTTCGAGCCTTTTTCTTTTTAGAATTGCTTTTTTCTCTCCTAAATTTTTGAATTCCCCCGTTAACTTTACTAAGACGTCGCACATAAGCTTAAGTTTAAGAATTTAACAATTAGAACATACTTAATTTTTATCTTATTCCTTATACGTAGAATAGTCAATATTGGGGATTTTGGGTAAAAAGAAAGAGCAGTTTTTGTCTGCTCGATCAAATTTTTTACCTACCGAAGATATTTTTTTCTTCCTCTTCGGTTAGTGCTCCCTTAGACATACCTTTGAGTCCGTTATGCCAGACTATGGTAAATTTAGGAGATTCCCAAACTTCTTTTTCTCCCACGAAGTGTGAGAATGTGGCATTGTTTCTTGTCATCCACTCATTTTTTTCATCATCATCCATAAGTCCTGGAAATTAATAGTTTAACAATTATTTTTCACTTATATTATAAGCATTTTTTTATGAAAAGTCAATAGTTGGGGGAAAAGTTTTGTGTTGGTATAATAATTAAACTATGAAGGTAACGAAGATAAATAGTAAAAAATCTAAGAAAAATACTTTATATACAGGTAAGGGGGACCTTGGTACCACGACCCTTTTTCATTGTGATCAAGGACGAATTTCCAAAAGCGCAGATATTATAGAGGCCTTAGGTGCACTCGATGAACTCAATGCATATCTTGGTATTGTGAAAGTTTATGCACAAAATGAGCAGATGAAAATAGTTTTAAATAAGAAGAATAAGATATTATTTAGTGATGTTATAAGTGGTTTACAGCAAACTCTTTTTATTATCCAAGCAGAATTAGCAGGCTCGGAGATGACAGTCGAAAAGTCTAGTCTAAATAAAATAGAAAGTATTATTAAAATTATTAGTGAATCATTACCACCTATAACTTCATTCACTGTTTCTGGTGGTAGCCTCTTAAGTGCTGAACTTGATTTTGGAAGGACCCTAGCTCGTAGATGTGAGAGGCGAGTGATAGCCGTTCTTGATGACGGAGTTAGGATAGGCAAGGTCACTATTGCATATCTTAATCGTCTCTCGTCTGTACTTTTTGCATTATCCAGATACGCAAACTATTTTTTGTCTATAAAAGAAGAACATCCCAAATACAACAAAAAGTAGTATATTAGATTGATGGAAGAAGATTATACATTAATACAACAATATTTAAATGGAGATGATAATTCTCTCAAGGTGCTTATAGATAAGCACACTTCTTCTATTTACAATTTCACATTTCGGTTTGTTGGGCCCTTGTATGCACAAGATATTGTCCAAGAAGTTTTCATAAAAGCTTGGGAAAATTTAAAAAGTTTTAATAGCGATAAGTCGCAATTTAAAACTTGGCTTTTCGTAATCACTCGCAATACTATTACAGATTATTTACGTAAGAAGAAGTCCATTTCATTTTCATCCTTAGATGATGAAGATTTTAAAGAAGAGGAGATAGAAGATGAATCTATTTTACAAGATGAAATTTTTGAGAAATTAGAGGACAAGAAAATGCTTTTGAAAATTTTAGATGAACTTCCTCCAAATTATAAATTAGTACTCACTCTCTATTATCAAGAAGATATGACCTTCAAAGAAATAGGCGAGGTACTAGGCAAGCCCATGAATACTGTGAAGAGCTATCATCACAGGGCGCTTGTATTGCTCAAGAAAAAACTGGAATAAAAATAGTCTCTGAAAAAAGCCTTACGGAGGGCGACGGCCCGAGTACGAGCAAAAAACTCAGCAGAGTTTTATTGTGTGGTTTTTGAAGAGAGCTATTTTTATGCAAGTTTTTTCCCTTGCACCAAAAGTTATTGTAGTCTCGTATACCTTAGTATATGAACGATAATTTATCAAAATTGTTCAAGCAGGCGTACAATCATCCGGAAACAGGGCTTTCGGATGCTATTTGGCGTGGCATACAGTTAAGGCAAGCAAAACGCCTAAAGATACAATCTATATCCTATGGTATTGTAGGGGTATTATCTTTAGGTGGTTTTGTTTTTATGTCTTTCCATATAAAACAACAATTTAATTCATCTGGCTTCTTCCAATATGCATCATTAGTTTTCTCAGATGCCGGTTTGTTTGCAACGTATTGGAAAGAATATTTATTATCTCTTGCCGATTCACTTCCAGTGGCAAGTCTCGGAGCTTTATCATTCTTACTATTCTCAATGCTCGTCTCTCTAAGAAAAGCTTTTCATCAATATAGAAGTAATTTATTAATTAATTGGAATATATAATATGAACATACATCAAATAAAAAATGACATAAAAAGTTTTGCAGAGTCGAAAAATTTCAAAAAGCTAATATATGCTATTGGTATAGTTTTTATTATAGTTTTAATATTTCAATTAGGTATGATAGCGGGTTTTAGAAAGGCATCGTTTCGTAATGATTGGGGGAATAATTATGAAAGAAATTTTGGTCCAATGCGTAAAGCTCCACCTTTCATGAGGGATAATCTAAAAGAAATGCCCAATGCACATGGAGCCATCGGTAAGATTATCAGGATAGAATTTCCGAACATTGTAGTATTAGATAAAGATCAAACAGAAAAGGTTGTAGTTATAAAAGATGATACGAACATATTAGAGAGAAAGGATAAAGTTACCAAAGATAATTTAGTTGTAGATAAATTTATCATTGTAATAGGCAATCCAAACGATCAAGGGCAGATAGAAGCAAAATTAATAAGAATTATTCCTTCCCCAGAAGAGATAAACCTAAACATGTCGGAATTTAATGATAAGAATATATAACAATTATGAATAATTTAACTCTTATACAGAAAATAAAATCTTTTATTTCTAATAACAAATTTTGGAGCATTGCGATACTTATAGCCATTATTGTTATTTTTTATTTCTTATTTTTTAAAAATAAAACAAGTACAGAAACTAGATATGTTACAAATGTTGTTTCAAATGGAAGTGTGATCACCTCTGTTTCTGGAAGTGGGCAGATAGAATCTAGTGATACTGTGGACATAAACGCCAAAGCATCTGGAGATGTTATTTCTGTTCCAGTAAAAGTTGGACAAGAAGTAAGGAGAGGCCAGCTTATTGCTAGTATTGATTCTCGTGACGCTAGGATAGCACTTGAAACTGCACAGCTTTCGCTTGATAAATTAAAGACGCCAAATACTCTAAGCGTGCTTCAAAAAGAAAATTCTACAGCAAAGGCCTATGATGATTCATGGAATAATGTTTCTTCTTTTGTAGTAGATATGCAGACTATTGTTACTGGAATGGATTCTTTGAATAATGGATATTTGGGTTATCAAAATAAAATGTTATTGGGTAAAGCTGGTAAAAGTAAATTAGATTTATCTGAGAAAGCTTATTGGGATGCAAAAAATAGTCTCGATTCAACAGTATCTTTTTATAAAACTTTATCTAGATCAAGTAGTAATAGTGATATAGAGAAGCTCACAAGCGAGGCTCTTGATACTGCAAAAGTAATATCAAATGCCGTAAAATTAACTCAAGCAAGTTTTGATTATACAACAAACGATTTAGATCAAAGTGGAACTACTGCTACAGCAACTAATCAAGAAGATTTAACTTCGTGGACCACAAGTGTGAACAGTTATGTAAATAGCATAACTTCTAGTTTAAACAGTATTGAAGAAGGCAAGCAGTCATTAGCTGATACCTTGTCTCCAGCTGATCCTCTTGATCTACGCCAATCACAATTAAACGTAGAAACAAAACAAAATGCTTATAATGATTGTTTTGTGCGAGCTCCTTTTGATGGAATAATTGCAACTCTAACTGCAAAAGTTGGTCAGTCGGCTAGTGGTAGTATTGGTACTTTAATTGCTAAACAAAAGATTGTTAAAATTGCATTGAATGAAGTTGATATAGCAAAAATTAAATTAGGACAAAAAGCTACCTTAACTTTTGATGCCATAGATGGATTAACTATTACAGGTAAAGTAGATGGTATTGATTCTGTCGGAATTGTTAGTCAGGGTGTTGTTACTTATAATGTTTTGATCAGTCTTGATGTTGATGATGATAGAGTAAAGCCTGGCATGAGTGTCTCTGCTACTATTATTACCGATACAGCTACAGATGTCATTGCTGTGCCTAATAGTGCCATTAAAAGTCAGGGTGGTACAAGTTATGTAGAAGTCTTTGACGCACCATTAGCCGCCGCAACAGCAGGTGTTCAAGGGTCTGTATCGGGAACTCTTCCAAGACAAGTAGATGTCACGATTGGTCTAGCAGACGATACATCATCTGAAATTATTTCAGGTCTTAAGGTTGGTGATATTATTGTTACGAAAACGATTAAAGGAACTGCGACTACTGTTACAAAATCAACAACACCGAGTATTTTAGGAGCTGTTAGTGGTGGTGGACCAAGAAATTAATTATATGATTGAAATACGTAATATAATAAAAACATATAATTCTGGAGGAGAGCCATTTCAAGCACTTAAGGGAGTTAACTTTACTATAAAAGATGGTGAGTTTGTAGCAATAATGGGACCTTCTGGTTCTGGTAAATCAACCTTAATGCATATATTGGGAGCGCTCGATAGTCCGACAGGTGGAACATATCTTCTAGATGGCAAAGATGTTTCAACTTTGACCGATGACCAGTTGGCTGATATTCGTAAAGATAAGATAGGATTTGTTTTTCAGTCATTTAATTTACTTCCTCGGACGACAGTTTTACGTAATGTAATGTTGCCACTTGTTTATGATGGAATTTCTCATGAAGAAAGAGAAAAAAGAGCAAAAGAAGCTTTAATTTCAGCAGGATTAGATGAAGCACATTTTTTTCATTTATCAAACCAACTTTCAGGAGGTCAGATCCAACGTGTTGCTATTGCTCGTGCTCTTGTGAATAATCCGACTCTTATTCTAGCTGATGAGCCAACGGGTAATCTAGATACAAAGACTGGGGAGATAGTACTAGGGACTTTTCAGAAATTAAACAAAGAACAAGGACGAACAATTATATTAATAACTCACGAACCCGATGTTGCTGAACATGCCGATAGAATTATTACTATCCGTGATGGACTTATTATTAGTGATAATAACTTACATAATAAAAGAGTTATAAAAAATATATGAAAACAAAAGATATTTTAGAAGAAACAATTATGGCGCTATCAGGGAATAAAGCTCGTTCAGGATTAACGATGCTTGGTATTGTTATAGGTATTGCGTCTGTCATCGCTATGACAGCGATAGGAACAGGTGCTCAAAATTCTATTTCAGCTTCTATCCAATCTATCGGATCTAACCTCGTTATAGTTTCTCCTGGTGCTCCTCGTGGAGTAGGTCAGCAGGTGAGTCAAGGTCGTGGTGGAGCGAAGACATTAACCTTAAAAGATGTAGAAGCATTAAAAACTCTTGATGGAGTGAAATCTGTTGCAGCTGAAGTTTCAGGGCGTTATCAGGTAACAGCTAAGGGTACTAATACTAATACAACTGTTGATGGAATTACTTCAGATTATCTTTCTGTTAAGAATTTAGAAATAGACCAAGGAGATTTTATTACAGACCAGAATAATCAAAGTGGTTCTAAGGTTGCTGTTTTGGGTCCGACAGTTGTGACAGATTTATTTGGAGAAGGGGCGACTGACGTTGTTGGACAAATAATTCGTATTAAAAGTATTCAATTTAAAATCATTGGAATTACTAAAGCGAAGGGTGGTACTGGTTTCCAAAATGCTGATGATATGATCTATATACCACTTGCAACCGCTCAGCGTTATTTCTCAGGTGATCAATATGTAACTTCTATTAATGTTTCTGCCGAAAGTTCTAATGCGACAACTCAAGTTCAGGCAGATATTACAGCAACTCTTTTGACTCGCCATAACTTGGATTCAGCTTCAGCCGACTTTTCTACAATGAATCAAGCGGATATTATAGCGACAGCTTCTTCGGTAACAAGTACCTTTACATCATTACTTGCTGCAGTGGCTGGAATCTCTCTTGTTGTTGGAGGTATTGGGATTATGAATATGATGCTGACTTCAGTGACGGAGAGAACGCGTGAGATAGGACTTCGAAAAGCCATAGGTGCTAAAAGGAGAGATGTGAATATACAGTTTCTAGTAGAAGCTGTCATGCTTACATTCATCGGTGGAGTTATCGGAGTGATACTCGGTTGGGGGGTGTCTTATCTGGTAACAATATTAGGAATATTACAGGCACAAGTATCAATCTCGTCTGTACTCCTAGCCTTTGGTGTTTCGGCTTTTATTGGAATTGTTTTCGGTTATTACCCAGCACAGCGTGCTTCAAAGTTGAATCCAATCGAGGCACTTAGGTACGAGTAAATGCTTGCGAAGACTTTAATTATTATTAATAAATAAATATAAAATTATATGAAAGATAAAAAAATTGTGGGAATGATAGCTATCGTTCTACTGGTTGCGGGTTTGAGTTTTTTAGGAGGAATGAAATATGGCAGTTCTAAAAGTTCTGCAAGTCAATTAACAAATCGCCAAGGTGGATTTAGTCAAAACGGTTTCGGTGGACAAAATAGTGGAGTAAGGGGTCAGGAAATGGTGCGTGGAGGGGGAGTAGTGTCTGGTGAAGTCCTTTCTATGGATGCTACCAGTATGACAGTTAAGCTTCGTGATGGTGGGTCTAAAATAGTTCTATTCTCTCCTGCAACAAAAGTTGAGAAGACTATAGATGGTGTCGTTGCTGATGTTGTCGTAGGTAAGCAAGTTATGATTACAGGTACTGCCAATCCCGACGGAAGCGTTAGTGCTATTTCGGTACAGATTAGGCCAATGCTTCCAGTTCAAACCAAGACTAATTAGGTATATAAGTTAATGTTTCTAAATAAATAGTAATTTTGGTATAATATCTTCTATATGGAGAATGAAGTTCCAAATAATCCCAATAAAGAGAAAGAGCTTGTCTGGTTACAGATATTATACTTGTATATTATACCAGTATTACTTTTGTACTTTAAAATTTTGCCAGGCAATTTACGTTTTATGATGCTTTTTGGTATAGCTATTCTTTTATTTGGAATAGTTAAGCATTCAAAATGGTCATATGCTGACATGGGGATTCATAAGGATTTCATGAAGGATATAATTCCTTATTCTATTTTTACAGTTGGTGGAGTTCTATTCCTTTTTTGGTTGTCACAAATTGTTCCCCATAGCCCGTTTCTAGAATGGTGGGAGAATGCAAAGTTCCTTCTTTTGTTTATTCCTATTAGTATTTTACAAGAGATTGTATTTAGAGGAATTCTGATGAACATGTTAGAGAGGACTTGGAAGAATGTTTATTTCATCATTGTTTTAAACGCTGCAGTCTTTGCAATGATGCACGTTATATATTTGAACTCTGTTTTTGTCTTGCCGATGACTTTCATTGCTGGGATTGGTTTTGCTTGGATGTATTATCAATACAAGAATTTACCACTTATTTCAGCTGCTCATACGGTGCTGAACTTTGTAGCCATGATTTTAGGTTTCTTTATTATTAGATAAAATAATTAAATATGAAAAAATATTTTAATATATTAAAGAGAATAAAAAATATTTTTAATTATCAAATTATAAAAATATTTTTGATAAGTTTTTTAACAATTTTAATTACAATTGCTATTTTGTTTGCCATTTTTTGGCATTATAGGGCAAGGATTTTTAGTTATATTGCAAACAATTATATAACAAACGGAGAAATTTCTAAGAAAGAGCCAGTCTTTATAGAGAAAATTGCTGAGGCACCAATCGTGCCAACAATACCAGAAAAGAAAGTAGAAGTTGATACAGTTGTTACTGCGGTGAGGAAGGCGAAGCCCGCTGTTGTTTCTATTGTTGTAAGTAAGGAAGTTCCTCAATATTCTGTCTCGTATAAAGATGAGAATGTTACAGATCAATTTGGTGATATCATTCCTGATTTATTTTTAACGACGCCAGTATATACTCCAAACGGTATGAAGAAGCAAGAACTTGGTAGTGGCTCTGGTTTTATTATTTCATCGGATGGTTTGATTGTTACAAATCGCCATGTTGTAGATACAACTGACGCGATTTATACTGTCTTGTTAAATAATGGTAAGGAATATACTGCGACGGTTTTAGCTCGCGATAGTGTGCTCGATGTAGCCATTATAAAAATTAATGCTACCAATCTTCCTTATTTACAATTTGCCAATTCAGACCAGCTTGAAGTTGGAGAAAGTGTTGTTGCTATTGGTAATGCACTGGGTGAATTTAAAAATACTGTTTCTACTGGAGTTGTCTCGGGTCTTTCTCGTAGTCTATCTGCATCTGGTGGTAGTGGTTATCAAGAATTTCTTTATAAAGTTATACAAACGGATGCTGCTATCAATAAAGGAAACTCTGGTGGGCCGTTGCTTAATTTGAAGGGTGAGGTGGTTGGTATCAATGTAGCTATTGCGCAAGGTTCATCTAATGTTGGATTTTCTTTACCTATTAATAGTGTGAAGAGTGTCATAGACCAAGTGAAGAAAACTGGGAAAATTTCTCGTCCATATGTAGGAATTAGATATGTGAAAGTAACGGGAGATTTAAAAACTAAATTAAATTTGTCTGTTGATTATGGAATTTTGGTAGCGAAAGGAGCGACAGCGAGTGACGTAGCAGTTATACCGGGATCTCCAGCAGAGAAGGCCGGCATTGTAGAGGATGATATTATTCTCTCTATCAATGGTGTACTTCTAACCCAAGATAATGATTTTATGTCTATTATTCGTGATAAAAAGATAGGTGAAACTTTGAAGTTCAAGATTCTTTCGAGTGGAGTAGAGAAAGTTGTGAATGTTAAGCTTGAAGCTGCAGCGGATGGACAGTAGTGTTTGGTTTATGTTTTTTTGTGGTATACTCACAATATGGAAAATATTACTAAAAAATTTACTCCAAACCACAAGGATTTAATAAGAAAAATAAAGGCACATAAAGTTTTGGGGCATAAAATTGTTTGCACTATTGGTTCATGGGATATGCTTCATATTGGGCATTTAAGGTATTTGAATAATGCTAAAAGTTATGGAGATGTTCTTATTGTAGGGGTAGATAGTGACAGAGGAATCAAGTCCTACAAAGGTCCTCTTCGTCCAATTATTCCCGAAAAAGAGAGAGCTGAAATGTTGTCATATCAGGATTGTATAGACTATGTTACTTTGGTTGACGATATAGACAAAAAGGGGAATTGGCAGTATGGGATTATCAAAGATTTACCAATTGATATTTTTGTGGCAGTAGAAGGGAATAGTTATACTGAAGAGCAGAAAAAAATGATTGCAAAATATTGTAAAAAGCTTTCAGTTATACCAAGACAAGCTTTAAATACCTCATCGACGGATATCGTGCAAAATGTAATAAAAATTCACTTACTTGATCAAGTAAAAAGCAAAAAAAATAAAAAGATTAAGAAAAAATAATATGAAAGAAAAGAGAATTCTCGTGATAAATATTCCTGTAATTCATAAAGGTTTTTTGAATTTCATAAAAAAAAATAAAAACAATATCTCTCATATTTATATTGCAGAGAATAAATTGGTAGAAAAAATTTTAGGAACAAAAGAAGATATTGCTTCTTTTGACCACAATATTGCGCAAAAACTTTTTAGCACCTTCGGTTTTCAGAAAGTTCAAGTGCTTAGTGAAAAGAATTTACTGAAATTGAAAAATGAGAAATTGTTATTAGTAAATGATAAATTCTCTAGAGAGCTAGCCAAGCTTTATTTTATTGAAAAAAACATAAAATGGGACAAAGTTTTTTTACGTTGGGATGCGGATAGTGTTATTTCTAACCATTCTTTAAAAGAGAAAAAAAGCACAAAACCCGAAGACAAAAAGTGGATGGAAGAGGCTTATAAAGAGGCGCACAAAAGTGGGTGCTGGTGGAGAAATGTCGGGGCTGTGGTTGTGAAAGATAATTCGATAATCTTACGTGATTATAACGAAGGAATTCCGAGCGATTATACTCCTTACCAAGTGGGGCATATCCGAGACTTTGTTAAAGCTGGAGAAAAACAAGAACTGAGCTCTACTATTCATGGTGAGCAAAAAATAATTGCCGAAGCAGCACGAAAGGGTATCTCTCTGGAAGGGACAAGTTTATATGTTACACATTTCCCATGCCCAGTTTGTGTAAAGATCATTATTCATTCTGGAATAAAAAAATGTTATTTTTCTGAAGGTATAGCAAATTTAAGTGGAGAAAAATTATTAAAATTATTTGGCATAAAATTATTAGCGGTTGATATAAAAAATAAAAAAAAATAATATGCGTCAATATTTAGATTTATTAAAAGATGTGTTAGAAAATGGACAAGGCAAAAGTGACCCACACGGAGTAGGGAGTATTGCTGTTTGCGGGCGAACAATGAGATTTGATTTATCAAAAGGGGAATTTCCTATGCTTACTACTAAAAAACTTCATTTTAAATCAATTGCTATTGAATTGTTATGGTTCTTGCGTGGAGAAACAGATATTCAATTTATGAAGGACAACAAGGTTTCTATTTGGGATGAATGGGCAACTCCAGAAATTTCTCAAAAAATGGGGTTACCTGTCGGAGATGTAGGAAGAATTTATGGAGCTCAATGGAGGCACTGGAAGAAAACAGACGGTGGAGAGATTGATCAGATCAAGAACCTAATTGATGGTCTTAAAGAACATCCAGACTGGCGTCGACATATGGTGACTGCTTGGAATCCAGAAGATGTTGATAAAGTATTTGTGGCTCCTTGCCATGGTATTTTTAAATGTTTTGCAGTTAATGGTGAATTATCACTGCATTTATTTCAGAGAAGCGCAGATGTTTTTTTAGGTGTGCCATACAATATTGCTTCATATTCTTTATTGCTACTTATGATCGCTCAAGTGACAGGGATGAAACCAAAAGAATTTATTCACACAATGTCTGATGTGCATATCTACAATAATCATTTTGAACAAGCCAGAGAGCAGTTACAGAGAATTCCTAAAAAATTACCGAAACTAATTATTAATCCTGAAATAAAAGATATTTTTGATTTTAAATATGAAGATTTTACTTTAGTAGATTATGAGGCTGATCCAAATATTAAAGCTGAAGTCGCTATTTAGAAAAATTATTTAGCCGATAGGGAAATAAACCGTTTTTGCTTTCTTATTTTTATTTAATTTAGGAGAGATCAAATGAAAATGTAAGTGGCAAACTGTTGCTCCAGTGTGGTCTGTATCTCCAAAGCGTATAGTTAAAGCACCGCCTCTTATTTTAAATTTTTTTAAAGCCCAGGCTGTTAATTTTTTTACTGACTTAAAATCTATATCATTCAACTCGTCAAAATTTTCTTTGTGTTCTTCGCCGATGATGAGCAGGTGGTGCTCGGTATTTTTATAAGGCCAACTATTTTTTGTAAGAAACCAACCGTTCTCTTTTTGTAAGATGGGTTCTTTGTGATATTTAAAATTATCTGGGCAAAAAGGGCATTTACCTTTTTTCTCAATAGAAGAAATAACCTTTTCATATTCTCCTTTTCCCTTTGCATATGTTTTATTAACGACTTTTTTCATTTTTTTGTATACTCTACAAAAGAGTAGGCGTATTTATTTTTCTCATCTAGTTCGTGTTTTTCTTCTTTTACTTTTTGCCATTTTGATTCTTCTATAGTAGGGAAGTAAGTATCAGCGTCAGAGAATTCTGCATTTACGTGAGTAATATATAGTCTATCTGCTTTTTCTATAAAGAGTTTATATATTTGTCCTCCACCTATTATAAATAACTCCTCATCTTTTTCTGTAGTGTCTTTTAATAATTCATCTAATTCTTCAAGCGAATAAACAACTTCCACGTCATTTCTTTTGTATTCTTTATTTAGGGTAAGAATTATATTTCTTCTATTTGGAAGTGGTTTCCCAGGGTCGCCATCTGTTCCTGTCCCAAGTGATTCAAAAGTTCTTTGCCCCATTATTACAGTGTGTCCTCTTGTTGTTTCTCGGAAGTGTTTCATATCTGCCGGTAAATTACATAGAAGTTTATTTTTCCTTCCTATTTCGTTATTATTTCCTATGGCAGATATTATGGATATCATATGGCTATCTCAAATGGTATTTTATTATAACTCTAATATTTTTTTCACTATATCTAATGTATGCTCTCATATATATCTATTATAGCCTTTTCTTGTTTTTTGCCAAATATGTTAAAATCAATATATTACAAATCTAATTTATCACCATAATTATGAAAGACAAACAAATAGAAAAACTCATAAAAGAAGAAGAGAAGAGACAGAAAAGTGTTGTAAACTTAATAGCATCAGAGAACATTGTTTCCGATGATGTACTGAAAGCTCTTGGTTCCAAGCTTACGAATAAATATGCTGAAGGTTATCCAGGAAGAAGGTATTATGGTGGTAATCAAGTTATAGACAAAGTTGAAAATCTTGCAATTGCTCGTGCATTAAAACTTTTCAAATTAAAAGCCACAGAGTGGCATGTAAATGTTCAAACTCTTTCAGGAAGTCCTGCGAACTTTGCACTTTACTCAGCTCTCGTTCCACTTGGTGGAAAGATAATGGGGATGAAGCTTTCTTCAGGGGGCCACCTTACTCATGGATACCCAGGTTCTATGACGGGCAAACTTTGGAAGCCTGTTCAATTTGAACTTGATAAGAAAACAGAAATGATAGATTATGATGCGATTAAGAAACTTGCAGTAGAAGAGAAGCCAAATATTATTGTGGCAGGTTTTACAGCATATCCACGTGTCGTTGATTTTAAAAAGTTTAGAGAAATTGCAGATGCATCAGGTTCATTACTTCATGTAGATATGTCGCACTTTGCAGGACTTGTTGCAGGTGGAGCTTACCCGTCACCATTTCCTTATGCCGACTCTGTGATGACCACTACTCACAAATCTCTCCGTGGTCCTCGTCACGCAATTTTATTTGTGAAGAAGGACGCAAGAGAGTTTGATAAGAAATTAGACAAGATGATTATTCCAGGGCTCTTTGGTGGTCCTCACGAGAATACTATTGCCGCCGCCGCCGTCGCATTCCTTGAAGCTTCTAAACCAGAATTCAAAAAGTATGCAAAACAAGTTGTGAAGAATGCGAGAGTTTTAGCAAAAGAATTACAAAAGAAGGGCTGGCATATCATATCAGGCGGTACAGATTCACACCTTATACTTATGGATACATGGATGGAAGGTAAAGGAATACCAGGCAAGGATGCAAGTGCAAAGCTTGAAAAAGCAGGAATAATAGTGAATATGAATACAATCCCAGGCGACCCACGCGGTCCTATGGATCCATCAGGTATTCGCCTTGGTACTTGTGCAGAAACTACTCGCGGGAAGAAAGAGGCTGATATGGTGAAATTAGCAGCAAGGATGGATAAAGTTTTGATGGGCAAATAATTATGATAGAAGGACAAAGAGATAAATTAAAACCTTGTGTAGGTATAATGATTTGGAAAGAAGGAAAGGTTCTAATAGGGAAGAGAAAAGGTTCTCATGGATCAGGTGAGTATTCTTTTCCTGGAGGACATCTAGAATATGATGAATCTTTTGCAGAGTGTGTTAAAAGAGAGGTTTTAGAAGAAGCTGGAATTAATATAAAAAATATAATTTTCATGTCTTTGGCAAATTACAAAAAGCACGAAGACAGACAAGATATTTTAGCTAATTTTGTTGCAGATTGGGAAGACGGAGAAGAGACAAATTTTCCAAATGAAAAGATAGGAGATTGGCAGTGGTGTTCAATTGATGAATTACCTTCACCCTTATTTTATCCAACACAGATTACATTGGATTCATTTATAACAGGGAAAAACTTTTATGATAAAGAATAAAAAGAAAAAGGAGATTTTATCTCGTGAACAAATTCATGAAATGATTTATAAAGAAGTTAAAAAAGTATTAAAATGAAAATCAAAATTAAAAGAATAGATAAAAGTTTTCCATTGCCAGAATATCATACTCTAGGGGCGGTAGCTTTTGATTTGTATTCTCGTATTGATGCTGTTATCTTGCCTAAGACATTAGAGCGCCTACCAACCAATGTGATCATTGAGATTCCAAAGGGATATATGTTAGAGATTAAAGACAGATCTAGTACTTTGAAAAAGAAGGGTCTCTTTGTTAGTGTAGGATATATCGACAATGATTATCATGGTGAATCTGATGAGATATTATTACAGGTTTATAATATGACAGATAATGATGTTACAATAGAAAAAGGAGAACGTTTAGGACAGGGAGTCTTTGTAAGGGTTGATATTGCAGAATGGGAGGAAGTTGATATTATGAGTAGTAGTAATCGTGGAGGGTTTGGAACAACAGGACATAAATAATATGAAGTCACAAATAGAAAAATTAATAAAAGAAGCATTGAAAAATCTTAACATTGAGGATGTGAATTTTTCTATTGAACACCCAGAAGATTTTAAGAATGGAGATTATTCCACAAACGTAGCAATGGTTTGTGCAAAAGGACTTAAAACTAATCCGAAAGAGTTAGCCGAAAAAATAATTATAGAATTAAAGGGTTTACCGAAGCAAGGCTTCGGTGGAATTGAAAAAGTAGAAATAGCAGGTCCGGGATTCATAAATTTTTATCTATCACGAGATTTTTTTACTTCTAGCGTGAAAGATATTTTAGAAAAAGGAGATGATTGGGGGAGGAATGAATTATTGTCGGGCAAGAAGGTGATGGTTGAATATACTCAGCCGAATCCATTTAAACCTTTTCATATTGGGCATCTTATGAGTAATTCTATAGGTGAGTCTATTTCTCGTATTATGGAGTTCTCTGGTGCAAAGACTATTCATGCGAATTATCAAGGTGATGTTGGCCCACACGTAGCCAAGGCAATATATGGCCTTATAAAGTTTGGATTAACAGATAGTTCAAAATCAGTCGCAGAACAGGCGCAATATATTGGTGAATGCTATTCAAAGGGAAGTAATCTATATGATACAGATGAAAATGCTAAAGAAGAAATAGAAGTTATAAATAAAAAAGTTTACGATAGAAGTGATGTAGAGATCAATAAAATTTATGATTGGGGTAGAAAAGTAACTCTTGAAGCCTTTGAAGAAATATATAAAATTCTTGGAACAAAATTTGAATATTACTTTTTTGAAAGTGAAATGGCCGTGATGGGAGAGAAGATTGTCAGGGAAAATGTTGGCAAAGTTTTCGACGAGTCCGATGGAGCTATTGTTTTCCATGGCGAGAAATATGATCCAAGGTTACATACTCGTGTATTTATAAATTCTAAGGGTTTACCAACATATGAATCAAAAGAGATAGGTCTAACAATAACAAAATTTGAAAAAGAGAACCCTGATGTTTCTATTGTGACGACGGCTATCGAGCAAGCTGAGTATATGAAAGTTGTGCAAAAGGCCCTTTCTATAATGCATCCAGATTTAGAATCACGTATGCAGCATATTACTCACGGTATGATGCGTTTAGCTTCTGGCAAGATGTCTTCAAGGAAAGGGAATGTAATTACAGGTGAGTTGCTTTTACGAGATTCAATGGATATCGTTCTTGAGAAAGTAAAAGATCGCGAATTAAAAGATGAAGAGAAAAAGAAAATTTCTGAAGTAGTGGGAGTGGCAGCACTCAAATATTCAATCCTTAGATCTTCACTTGGAAGTAATATTATTTACGACTTTGAAAAATCTATTTCTTTCGAAGGTGATTCGGGTCCATATCTACAATACACAACAGTTCGAGCAAATTCGATTATTTCAAAAGCAGTTAAATTTAATACTGATGGAAAGAAAGAAATTCCAGAGAATGTCACAGATTTAGAAAAATTCCTATATCAATTCCCTGAAGTTGTATCTTATGCATATGAGTCGCTTGAACCGCATCACATAGCAACGTACTTGACCCTACTTGCAAGTGCCTTCAACACTTTCTACGGTAATACTCAAATACTTGCAGAAGAAAATAAATATATGGCTTATCACTTAGATCTTGTGAAGTCATTTTATCAAACTATGAAGAATGGCCTCTGGCTCTTAGGCATTGAAGTTCCAGAGAAAATGTAGAGAATTAGTTTATATTAGTTAGGTTTTAATGATTAGTATAAAGAATATTATGGATACAGTAGAAGAAAGATTAAATAAAATAGAGGAGAGAAATAAAAGGGTAGAGCTTGATAAGGCTTGGGAGACAAGTTTTATCAGAATTTTATCTATAAGCATTATTACTTATATTGCAGCTATTTTTGTTCTATATAGTATTGGAGTGTCTAAACCATATTTAAGTGCTTTGATTCCTGTACTTGGTTTCATTCTTTCTACTCAATCAATACCTATTGTAAAAAAGTATTGGATAAAGAATAAATAGATTATGAATTCTCAAACCAAAATATGTCAGAATTGTAAAAAAGACTTTATTATAGAATCTGATGATTTTGGTTTTTATGAAAAGATAGGAATAAATGCTCCTTCCATATGTCCAGATTGTAGGGCTCAACTTCGCTTAAGTTTTCGTAATGAAAGAACTTTTTATAAAAGGAAATGTGATAAATGTGATAAAGATGTAATATCAATGTATTCAGAAAACAAGCCATTTAAGATTTGGTGTTATGATTGTTGGTTTGCTGATGATTGGGGAGGGGAAGATTATGGCTTAGATTATAATCCGGAGATTTCATTTTTTGAACAATTTAAAAAGTTGTGGCAATCTGTCCCTAAGGTTTCACTTATCTATATGCGAAGTCCTGGGAGTGATTATACCAATATCTCTGCTGATAATAAGAATTGTTATTTTATTATAGAATCATCAAACAACGAAGATTCTATTCACTCTTATTGGATTCAAGAATGTAGGGATGTAGTAGATACTTCTTTTGCTTCAAAATGTGAGCTGACTTATGAATCTGATGATTGTTACAATTCCTATAAGCTTTTATATAGTAAAGGATGTCATGATTGTACGACAAGTTACTTTTTAACCGATTGCAAAGGTTGCACGGATTGTATTGGATGTATAAATTTGCGGGATAAAAGTAATTATATTTTTAATGAAAAATATTCAAAAGAAGAATATGAAAAAATTAAAAAAGAATTAGCGATTAATACTTCTTCAGGAATTAAAAACTTTAGAGAAAAATATGAAGATTTTTTGAAGAAGCAACCTCGTAAATTTGCAGAAATAATGAAAGCTGTAAATTCTACAGGTTCTTATATGAAAAATGTAAAAAATTGTAGATCATGTTTCCACTGTTATGAGGCTGAAGATAATAAATATGGGGTACATATATGGCGTAATGCTAAAGATACTATGGACTGTGATACTGCGGGTAGAAATGCTTCCCTTATTTATAATTCTATAAATACAGGTATTGATAATTCAAATCTAATTTGTGATGCTCTTTGTTGGACTTGTTCATTTGTAGAATATTCTATGTATTGTTTCAATTCCAATAATTGTTTTGGTTGTGTAGGTTTAAGGAAAAAGAATTATTGTATTTTAAATAAACAATATGAAAAGAAAGAGTATGAAGAGATTTTAAATAAAATAAAAAATGAATTAAGAGAAAGTGGACGGTATGGAGAATTCTTTAATAAAGACTTATCTTGCTTTGGTTACAACGAGACTCCAGCTTATGAGCAGTTTATATTATCTAAAGAAAAAGCTTTATCTCAAGGTTTTAAGTGGGAAGATACAGAAAGAGGGACATATGATAAAGAAACGAAGAAGATAGAAGAAATACCAGAAAGTTTCTCTGAGATTGATTTTGATGCAACACAAGAAATTTATGTCTGTGAATCTTGTAGCAAGAATTATAAAGTAATTCCTAATGAATTTTTATTTTACAAAAAACTAGATGTTCCACTTCCTCGACTTTGTCCTGATTGTAGACACTATAGAAGAATAAAATCTCGTGGACCAAATAAACTCTGGCATCGTTCTTGTATGAAAGAAGGGTGTACAAATGAATTTGAGACATCTTATGCACCAGAACGTCCTGAAATAATTTATTGTGAAAAGTGTTATCAGAATGAAGTCATATAAAAAATAAAAGAACCCTGCTGCTCGTTAGAACAGACAGGGTCTTTTCACTTTGAGTGGGATACTTCTTGGCCACTTGGTCTAGCTTTCGCTATATGTTTCCCTTTCAAAGCTAGAATTGCTGAACCTGAATTAGGTATACGTATAACCGCGTCTGCTGGCACGTATTTCCTGATCCTTCAGTTTGACACCTAACCACCTCGGCACACCAACGTTCTTCTGCTTTTCAGCATTTTGGCTGTGTTGTTCCAACGTGTGATTCCTTTAAAAGATTACTTTTTTCTGACTAGTTTATATAAGCGCGCATTAAACCAATTTTTGAAAAATAATCTTATAGACACCCATCTAAATGTAATGTCCTAAAAAGTGCAATTCGATTAGATACTACACCCAGATTAATTTTCTTGCAAATTTTTATTTTGGTGTTATTATTCAAGTATATGCAGTGAAGAGGTTATCGCCTCGGAGCATTGGGAAGAAACATCGTGAGGCAAGACCTCACGACGAAGTAGAACCCTTTAAATGAGAAGTAAACGAGGTGGTACCACGAGAGAAGCTCGTCCTTGTATAGCAATTATTGTAATTGTTGTACGTGGACGAGTTTTTTTATTGAAGTGGCATATCTACGCCATGGCGTAGATATGCCACTAGAGAAAATATAGAAAAATATTATTAGTTATAAAAATTTAAATATATGGAAGATAAAAAGAAAGCAAATGAAATAGTGAAGTCGCAATTAGCACTCCGAGAAGAAGCTATTTTGCAATTCTGGAAAGAGAATGACGTCTTCAAAAAAAGTCTAGAGAAAGATGCACCAAAAGGAAAGTATGTTTTTTATGATGGACCTCCTTTTGCTTCAGGGCTTCCTCACTATGGGCACATTCTCGGTAGTACTGTGAAAGATGTTATTGGTAGGTACAAGACCATGAGTGGCTATACCGTACCTCGTCGTTGGGGCTGGGATTGTCATGGATTACCGATCGAAAATATTGTTGAAAAAGATTTAGGAATTTCAGGCAAGAAAGCTATTGAAGCTCTCGGTATAGATAAATTTACCGATCATGCTCGCAGTAAAGTTCTTACTTATGTAAATGAATGGAAGAAGACAGTCGATCGTATGGGACGCTGGGTAGATTTTGATAATTCATATAAAACGATGGATAACACTTTCATAGAGAGTGTCTGGTGGGCGCTAGGTGAGATGAACAAGAAGGGATTACTCTATGAAGGAGTGAGAGTTCTTGCTTATTGTCCACGTTGTGAGACTCCGATAGCAAATTCCGAAATAGCTATGGATAATAGTTATAAAGATATTACAGATATTTCTGTCTATGTGAAGTTTAAAATTTTAGATGAAAAATATAAAGATACATATTTACTTGCTTGGACGACAACGCCTTGGACTCTTCCAGGAAATACGGCGATTGCGGTAAATAATGATATTGAGTACATCCAGATGACTATATTAGATAGTAAAAATGTAATATTTAAAAATGGCGAAAGTTATTTATTCAGTAAAGATTATTTTAATCATTTTATCTCTCACCCTGATGGTATTGAAGAAGGATCAGGTGTATTGAAGAATAAAAAATATTTATTAAATGGATACAATGAAACACAAGTAGAAGTAAAAGAACTTAAAGGTAATGAACTCGTTGGCCTTTCATATGAGCCAATATTTGATTACTACAAGAATGTAGATATGCCAAATAAGGAAAATATTTGGAAAATTTGGCATGCAGATTTTGTAACCATAGATAAGGGTACAGGTATTGCACATGAAGCTCCAGCTTTTGGTGAAGATGATATGAATTTGGCCAAAGAACACAACATTCCTTTTATTCGTCATGTAGAACCCAATGGAGATTTCTCAAAAGAGATAGTTGATTTCCCAAATGTGAAAGTTAAACCAAAGGAGGATCATCAATCGACAGACGTCTTGATCATTAAGTATCTTGCTCAAAAAGGTATCCTTTTCGCTAAAGAGAAAATAATTCACTCATACCCTCATTGTTACAGATGTGAGACTCCTCTTCTTTATTATGCACTTCCATCTTGGTTTGTGAATATTCAAAAAGTAAAGAATGATTTACTTTTAAAAGGTGAAGATATGAATTGGATTCCAGGTCACTTAAAAGAAGGACGCTTCAAGAATACTATGGAGTCGGCACCAGACTGGACCATATCTCGTAACCGTTATTGGGCGAGTCCTCTTCCTATTTGGAAGTCAAAAGAAGGCAAGGTGATGATGGTAAGTTCACTAGAAGATTTAAAATCAAAAGTAAAAAAGTCTGGTAACAAATATTTCATGATGCGTCATGGAGAGACGGAGTGTAATGTAAAAGGTTTGATAAGTGATACAGTAAATAATGACGATAATCTTACAGAACTTGGACGCAGCCAAGCAGAGAAAGCAGGGGAGGGATTAAAAAATGAAAATATTGATGTGATAATCACTTCTCCTTTTGTGAGAACAAAAGAGACTGCAGAATTAGTAGCGAAGGCTATTGGCTTCGATAAAGAGAAAATTATTTTTGATGATCGTCTTCATGAAATGTCAGTTCCTATGTATGAAGGCAAGAAATGGTTAGAGTATCATAATGATTTTCCAAAAACAGTAGAAAATTTTTACAAAGCACCAATTGGTAATGAATCATATGAAAAAGTTCGACGCAGATCTATGAGCTTCTTGTATGATATTGAGAAAAGTTATTCCGGTAAAAATGTTTTGATTATTACGCACGGAAGTCCCGTATGGCTCATGTATGCTGGCGTAAATAATTTAAGTATAGAGAAAACTCTTGATCTAGTAGGTCCCGAGAAGAGTTATAATTATTTAGATAATGCAGAAGCAGTCTCACTTCCTTTTGTTCCACTTCCACACAATAGTAATTACGAGGTAGATCTTCATCGTCCTTATATAGATTCGATTATTTTAGTTGGTGAGGATGGAGAAGAATACAAAAGGATTCCAGAAGTTATTGACTGTTGGTTTGAGTCAGGGTCAATGCCTTTCGCTCAAGATCACTTCCCATTTGAAAATCCGAATTGGCAGAAAGACAATTTCCCTGGAGGATTTGTAGCTGAGTATATTGCTCAGACGAGAACTTGGTTTTACTATACACATGTTATTTCTACTATTTTATTTGGTAAAGCACCATTTGAGAATATAGTGACCACCGGTACAGTTTTAGCCGAAGATGGAAGTAAAATGGCGAAATCAAAAATGAATTTTCCAGACCCTTGGCTTTTGTTCAACAAGTATGGAGTTGATGCTCTTCGTTTTTATCTGATGTCTAGTACTTTAATGAAAGGTGAAGATGTAAATTTCTCTGAGAAATTAGTTCAAGAAGTTTCAAGCAAGATTATAAGTCGTTTTGACAACGTAGTAGCTTTTTACGAACTTTATCGTGATCATGATATTGAAGGTATGGAATATAAAGCATCGACAAACATTTTAGATCAGTGGATAATTGCTCGACTATATCAATTTATTAATGAAATGAAAGATGGTATGGAGATATATGATTTATCTTTATCCACCAAACCATATGAATTATTTATTGAAGATCTTTCAACGTGGTATTTACGTCGTTCAAGGGATCGAATAAAGGATGGAGACAAAGAGGCCAAGAGTACTTTGTATTTTGTATTGAAAACGACAGCAAAACTTTTTGCTCCGTTTATGCCATTTATAGCCGAAGATGTATGGAAGAAATTAAGATTGGATGGAGATTCTATTAGTATTCATCTCACAGATTTTGTCGCAAATATTGAAGTTAAAAATATAAATACTGAAATTATTAAAGAAATGAAAGAAGTTCGTGAAGTTGTCACTCTTGGATTACAAGCCAGACAAAAAGTTGGAATACCAGTACGTCAGCCATTAAATAAATTAATAGCAACTAAGTATAAGATTAAGGATGAGTACATTGAAATATTGAAGGATGAATTAAACATAAAGAATGTTAAATTTATAGAAGGAGAAGAACAAAAAATAGAGCTCGATACTCATATTACAGAGGATCTTCGTTTTGAAGGTCAGTATCGTGAGCTTATTCGAGCGATTCAAGATGAGAGAAAGAATAAAGGATTAAATCCTAATGATGTTGTTACTCTTGTTATCAGTACAAATGTAAATGGGCAGAAATTAATAAATAAATTTAAGACAGAACTCATAAAGACAGTCAGTGCCAAAGAAATACAAATAAAAGAAGTAGAGGGCACAGAAATAAAAATTGGGGAATTAATATTTAAGATTAGTCTTTTATAGCATGTTACCAATAGAACAATGTTATGGTGTTATTGTTGTTTTCAAAGAAGAACAACCTAAATTTTTAATTCTTAAACAAATAAAAACCAATATTGATAATTGGAGTTTTGCTAAGGGTCACATGGAGGAAGGTGAGACTCCGATTGAGACAGCCATGCGTGAGTTAGAAGAGGAGACTGGTATAACTAAAATAAAAATTCTAGATTTTCCTCTTATTCATGAGGAATATGAACTTTCTTATACTGAAGGGAATAAATTAAAAGTTAATGAATATTTTATAGGGTTTGTAGACGATAAGAATGTTAAAATTGATGAGAAAGAAGTTAGTGAATATAAGTGGGTAACATTTAAAGAAGCATTAGATATTTTCTACCATGAGAGCCGAAATGAGGTTTTGAAAGAGGCTAAAAATTATCTTGATAATATGGTAAAATAGAGGCATGAAAAAAGTATTTATGATTCATGGTTTCCACGGCAAGCCCAATGGTGGCTGGCGGCCTTGGCTTATGGGGGAGCTCGCAAAGAATGATATATATGCGTGTGCTATACCAATGCCCGCTCCAGATATGCCTGTAAAAAGTGACTGGATTACAGCTATTAAAGAGGCTGTAAAGAATCCTACAGAAGATATCTTCTTAATAGGGCATTCTTTGGGTGTGCCTGCTATTCTCCGATATTTAGAGAGTTTGGATACAGACTACAAGATAGGTGGGGCTGTGCTCGTCTCGGGCCCATTATCAAAGATAGAGAAGGAGGGATACGAATCAGTTGATACTTTTTTAGATACAACATTTGATTTTGATCATATTAAAAATGTCTGCAAGAATTTCACAATAATTCATGGAGACAATGATGTTAATGTTCCTTTGTCTGATGCGATTGAACTATCTAAAAAGTTAGCATGTGATCTAATTATTATTCCAAATGGTGGTCACTTGAATGGTTCTGCTTCCTGTTTTGTATTGCCACCTGCCTTAGAATCATTATTAAAGATGACCAATTCTCTAGGAACTACTCATTTTAGAAAATAATTATTAAACTTGATTTATAATGCACCATATTTATCACACAAATGGATTTATACTAAATTCGTATAACAAGGGTGAAGCGAACAAAATGCTTACGATCTATACTCGTGAGATGGGTCTCGTGCGTGCGATGGTGCAAGGTGTCCGACTCCACAAGTCGAAGCTCAGGTTTTCAATGCAGGATTTTTCTTATGCAAAAATTGATTTTGTTCGCGGTAAAGATATTTGGCGAGTGACAACGGCTTCAAATATTTCCACTTTTCCCTTTGCTCGCAAATCGCGTCCTTCATTACTTATAATTGCTCGTATAAGTAAATTATTAGAGAGGCTTTGTGATGGTGAAGAATCCAATGAGAAAATATTTGATGATTTTATCCAAGCATTATACTTACTTGATAATACAGAGATAGAGTCTAGTTCTCGTGAGGCACTCGAACTTCATCTCGTTTTAAGAATAATGAATTCACTCGGATATATAGGGGAGTCAGCGGACCTATCGGGTTATCTTGGTTGTCCTATCAATCTTTACAAAACCAATTTACTTTTGAAAGAAAAACAATCCATTATATCTCATATAAATAAAGCTCTAAATGAAAGTCAACTTTAATTTAAAATATGATATAATAATAAAAGTATGACAGAAAGTGATCACAAAATTGAAGATATCAAGCGTCATCTTTATGACCCTGTTGATACCGTAACTCACCGTGTTCACGAGGGTGTACTTCATAAGGTGAATCACAAAGTAGAGCCGGAATGGAGGAATGAAGAGTTGAATAATTCTATGAGTGATATACGTAAACCTAAAACATCAATATTTAAAAAGTTTTTTATTGTAGCCATTATATTTTTCTTTGGAGCCGCAGGATTTTCTCTTTATACTTTTTATAAAGGCGGAGTTTCTGTGACGAGCGACAATATAGACATCACTGTTATCGGTAATGCTTTTACTAAAGGAGGGGAGGAGCTTCCCTTAGAGATAGAAGTTGTGAATCGCAACAAGGCGAGTCTTGAACTTGCCAATCTTTTAATATCTTATCCTAGTGGTGCCAGTAATGCAGAAGTTGACGTTGTTCGTTTACCCCGTATAAATATTGGTACGATTAAACCAGGCGAAACAGTCACAAAGAATATTAAAGTGACTCTCTTTGGAGATGAGAGATCTGATCGCAGTGTCAATGTTTCTCTTGATTATCACCCAGAGGGTTCCAATGCTATTTTTACAAAAGAAAAGGCTTATGCTGTAAATATTAGTTCCGCTCCTCTATCTTTATCAGTTGATGCACCTAGTACTGTGACTTCTGATCAACCTATATCTTTTACAGTAAAGGCGACTTTAAACACAACTCTTCCAAGTAGTGACACGATGCTACAGCTAACGTACCCGAACAATTTTATTTTTGAGAGTGCTATACCTGCTCCAGTTTTCAATAATTCTATGTGGAGTTTGAGTGATTTGAGTCTAACGAATCCGGTCAAGATTATTGTTACTGGTAGGATAATAGGCCAAGATCAAGACCAGCAAGTTTTCCACGTCTATGCTGGTACGACCAAGAAGACTGATAAGTCCACTATAGATGTAGTTTATAATTCCTTAATTCAAACTGTCACTATTATTAAGCCTTTCTTAGAAGCCAATATATTAGTTAATGATACATCATCTTTAGGAGAGAAGGTGAATGTTCGAATAACTTGGGCGAATAATTTATCAGATAGAATTACAGATGGTGAAATTATTGCCAACCTAGGTGGAAATGTATTGGATAAAATGTCCGTAGATCCTGGGGAAGGATTCTTTGATTCGCAAAACAGTCGTATAATTTGGGACAAAAATTCCAATTCAGATTTATCTAGTATTGAGCCAGGGGAGAAAGGCGAATTGAATTTTAGTATTAAATCCTTATCTTCTTTAAGTGGAGATAGTAGTATCAAAGATCCACAAATGACCATTGATGTTAGTATAAAGGGTCGTCGACCATCTCTTGGATCGACCTATACTGAGATAAATAATTTCTCGAAAAAAATTGTGAAAATGTTGTCAGATTTCCAAATCGCTTCTTCTGCTAGTTACAAAGATGGTTCTCTTCCTCCGAAAGCAGAGACTCTGACTCATTACAATGTGACTTGGAGTATAAGGAATGGCAGTAATGCTCTTTCAGGTGCAGTTGCTAGATCAGTCTTACCTATCTATGTAAAGTGGGTTAGTAATTCTTCACCACGTGAGAATATAACTTATAATGAAGTTACTCGTGAAGTTATTTGGAATATAGGATCAGTTAGTGCGAATACCGGTGGAGCAAATAGTCGCGAAGGGTCATTTGTTATTGCGCTTAATCCATCAACATCACAAGTCGGAAGTGTTCCTCAACTTATGAAGGAAGTTTACCTTTCAGGTACAGACGCATTTACGGGTACCCTTGTGAAGGATACATATATGGCTATTAATACTTTATTATCAGGAGATCCGGTCTTTCAATCAGGACAGGAACGTGTTATACAATAAATATGGAAAAAGAAGAAAACAATTTAATGGACAAGATTATGTCACTCTGTAAGAGGAGAGGGTTTGTTTATCAAGGCTCAGAGATTTATGGTGGACTCGCAGGGACTTTCGATTATGGCCCACTCGGAGTTGCTCTCAAGAATAATATTAAAACTTTATGGTGGAAAAAGTTTGTAGATGGCAGAGACGACATGTATGGAGTAGACGCAGCGATTCTTATGAATAGTGCTGTTTGGAAAGCCTCAGGGCACGTAGATACTTTCACAGATCCACTTGTAGAATGTACAAAATGTAAAAAGAGATTCCGTGAAGATACTTTAAAAGAGAAAGGTGTTTGTGATGACTGTGGAGGCAAGACTGGTCCTGCTCGTCAATTCAATATGATGTTTCAGACGCAGATAGGTGCAGTAGAGGATTCTTCCGCCACGGTTTATCTAAGACCTGAGACAGCCCAAGGAATGTTTGTGAATTTTAAAAACGTTGTAGACTCTTTCCACCCAAAGTTGCCGTTCGGTATGGCTCAGATAGGGAAGGCTTTCAGGAATGAGATCACTCCCCGTGATTTTATTTTCCGTGTGCGTGAGATAGAGCAAATGGAAGTAGAATATTTTATAAAGGAGGAAGGTTGGGAAAATTATTTTGAATATTTCCGAGATGAGATGCTCTCTTGGATGGAGAGTATGGGTATAGATATGAATAAAGTTCATGAGCTTGAAGTAGACAAAGAGGACCTTGCGCATTATTCAAAACGCACTATTGATTTTGAGTTTGATTTCCCATTTGGAAGGAAAGAACTTTATGGTTTAGCTTATAGAACAGACTTTGATTTAAAAAGTCATAATCTTATATATCAAGATGAGGAGACAAGTACAAAGATAATTCCTCATGTTATAGAGCCATCTTTTGGTGTGGAAAGGACATTTTTAGCCTTATTATTAAGTGCTTATACGGAGGATGAGAGTGGGGAAGAGGTAAGGCCATATTTAGCATTTAAATCGTCTGTAGCCCCCGTAGTTTGCGCTGTATCGCCCCTTTTGAAGAATAAACCAGAGCTTAGAGAGTATGCTCGTATAATCTATCGTAATCTTAAGGATGAGTTTGGGCGAGTAATGTGGGACGACAATGGCAACATAGGCAAGCGTTACAGAAGACAGGATGAGATAGGTACGCCGTGGTGTATAGTTGTCGACTTTGATACTTTGACCGATGACTCCGTCACTATCCGCGATCGTGATACTGGCAAGCAAGAGAGAATAAAGAAAGAAGACATAGTGGATTATATAAAAGAAAAAATGAATTAAAGTAAAAGCGTCCCCAAGCATTGCTTGGGGACGCTTTTTATCAATTTTATAATACCCTCAAAATATGCTAAAATGCCTCTATGCAAAAAGCTAAAAAGAAAACATATAAGAATGGCCTAAGGGTGATTACGGTGCCGATGAAGGATAATCCGACGGTAACGGTTCTTGTCCTTGTGGGTACCGGAAGTGATTATGAAGAGAAAGAGGTAAATGGTATTTCGCACTTCTTAGAGCATATGTGCTTCAAGGGGACTTTGAAGAGGAATTCTGCACAGATTATTTCCCACGAGCTTGACTCTCTTGGTTGTCAGTACAATGCTTTCACCGGCAATGAGCTTACTGGATTTTATGCGAAAGGGGACTCAAAGAATTTCAAACAAATTTTTGATATCATATCTGATATATATTTAAACTCTACTTTTCCGAGTAGTGAAATGGAGAAAGAGAAAGGTGTGATAACAGAAGAGATCAATATGTATGAGGACATGCCGCAAGCCCATGTATCTGATCTATGGAGTGAAGTTCTTTATGGTGAACAACCAGCTGGACGAAGTACCTTAGGGTCTAAAGAGAATATAAAGAAAATGATTCGGGATAATTTTGTAAATTATAAAAAGAGTCATTACGTCGCCACGAAAACAGTTGTCATAGTCGCAGGTAATATTAAGAATGATGAAGTTTATAAAGAAGTAGGTAAATATTTTAAAGATGTCCCTGTGAATAATGGAGAAAAGAAATCGAAGACGAAAGATATCCAATCCAAACCAAACGTAAAAGTTTTATATAAAGATACTGACCAGACTCACTTTATACTTGGAGTACGTAGTTTCTCCTTATTTGACAAGAGAAATACGACGTTGTCACTTTTGTGCGGGGTACTCGGTGCTGGAATGAGTTCAAGACTTTTCTCTAAACTTCGTGAAGAAATGGGTGTAGCTTACTATGTACGAGTTTACAATAGTCCATCACTTGATCATGGGTCAATGCAGATTTCTGCTGGTGTAAATAATAAAAGAGTAGAAGAAGTCATCGGAGAAATAATTAAAGAATGTAATTTACTTATAAATAAGAAAGTAGGTGAAAAGGAACTTGATAAAGTGAAGGCTTTGATAATTGGTAATATGAAGATGTCCCTCGAAGCTACGGATGATGTTGCGAACTTTTATGGTGCACAAGAACTAATGAAGAGGGAAATGAAGACTCTAGATGAGAAAATAAAAGAGATTAAAAAAGTAACAGCAGAAGATATTCAAAAAATGGCTAAAATTATCTTTAAAACCAAGAATCTGAATCTCGCGATAATAGGTCCTTACAAAGAAAATACTCAATTTTTAGACATTTTAAAGTTCTAGGTAATAGGCTCTAAATTGTGATATTATGTAAAATATGAGCGACGATAACACAAAACATTTAAAGGTTAGTATTTCAACTGAAACTATAGTTAAGGTTTTGGTAGTTGTTGGGCTTATTTTCCTTTCCATTAGACTTATCAATATTATTTTGATAGTTTTGACAGCTATAGTTATCGCTTCTTTTGTCGAGTCTGCTGTGGGTAAACTCAAGCGATATATCAAGAATCGAGCTTTACTTGTGTTCTTGATTTATGTTTTTGTCTTTTCAGTTTTGATTGGGTTAGCTTCAGTTTTCATCCCTGTATTTATTGATGAAATGTCCTCACTTGTTTCATCGCTCAGTTCATATATTCCTAACGGTAGTATTCTAAATACTTTCCAGCCAGCTGCAATCTCTGGTGCGAAGGGAGTTGTCAATACGATTTCTTCTAGTGGATCTATTGGGGATCTTGTAAAAAGTACTCAAGGTTTAGCTAGTAGTCTTTCTGGTGGTTTGTTCAATATATTCAGTCAAGTTTTCGGGAGTTTAATGAACCTTATCCTGATCGTAATGATTTCATTTTATTTATCTATCAAAGAGAAAGGTATTGAAAATTTCCTTCGAATTATTATTCCTGATGAAAGTGAAGAATATATTATCGATCTATGGCAGCGTACAGAGCACAAAATTGGCCTTTGGATGCAAGGCCAAATGCTGATAGGCCTCATAATGGGAGTACTTACCTACCTAGGTCTTACGATTTTGGGTGTGAAATATTCGTTGGTTCTCGCCTTGATAACTGGTTTCTTGGAGCTTATTCCTTTTGGTATTTATTTAGCTGTTATCCCTGCTGTCGCATTCTCTTATCTAGATGGTGGCGTGACTCTTGCTTTGCTTTCAGGTGGTTTGTATTTCATATTACATCAATTTGAAGCTTACCTTATTTATCCTTTAGTTATAAAAAAGGTCATAGGCATATCTCCACTTGTTATTATCCTTTCTATTCTTATTGGCTTAGAATTAGCTGGCTTCTGGGGCGTCATACTAGCTATTCCATTTGCTGTTTGTTTATTTGAATTTTTAGACGACATTGAAAAGAAAAAGATTTTAGCTCGAGATAATTAATTAATATTTTATGTCTAAAACTTTCTTTCTAACTACTACTCTTCCTTACGTAAACGCACCACTTCATATGGGGCATGCCTTAGAATTCGTCCGTGCAGATACAATTGTTCGCTATAAGAAATTACTTGGATATGATGTTTATTTCAATACTGGCACTGATGAGCATGGCATGAAAATATTTGAGAAAGCCAAAGAAGAAAATACCCCCACCCAAGCATTTGTTGATCAAGGGTTTGTGACTTTTAAAGAACAATTGAAGATGTTTGGAATTGTGGAGGACATCCACTTTATTCGTACGACTGACAAAGCTCACGAAAGTGCTGCACAGGAATTCTGGAAGAGGGTACAGAACAATGGATACATTTACAAGAAAACTTACGAGGCCAAGTATTGCGTCGGTTGTGAAAGTGAGAAAACTGACTCTGAGCTAGTAGATGGCAAATGCCCACTCCACCCTAATCTTGAACTTAAAACTATAAACGAAGAGAATTATTTCTTCAAATATTCGGAGTTTGGTGAAAAGCTTTTAAAATTTTATGAGGAGAATCCCAACTTTGTTATTCCTGATTTTAGACTAAATGAGATCAAAAATTTTGTTAAAGGAGGTCTCATTGATTTCTCAATTTCTCGTTTGAAAGAGAAAATGCCTTGGGGCATAGAGGTTCCAGGGGATTCCGATCAGGTGATGTACGTCTGGTTTGATGCTCTTGTGAATTATATTTCGACACTTGGTTGGCCTGATGAAAAGGGAAAGACCCCCTCTGCCTCTGGCATCTCCCCCTTAGCAGGGGGCGAAAATTCGGAATCCAATTTTCAAAAGTATTGGGTCAATGGAAATCCGACGCAATATTGTGGTAAGGACAATACTCGTTTCCAAGCTGCTATGTGGCAAGCGATGCTTATGGCGGCCGGAGTGCCGAACTCGCACCAGATAGTAGTGAATGGCTTCATAACAGCTGAAGGAGGGGTCCGTATGTCTAAGAGTCTTGGTAATGGAGTTGATCCTAAGGACATTGTGAGTGAATATGGCACAGATGCTCTCAGGTACTTCCTCCTTCGTGAAGTAGGAAGCTTCGAAGACAGTCCATTCACTCTTGAGCGTTTCAAAGATGCTTACAATTCGGGCCTTGCGAATGGATTGGGGAATCTCTCATCTCGTATTTTAACTCTATCAGAAAAGTATTTAGACAAGTGCCCAGAGATATCTGAAAAATCAGATTTCACAGAATATTTTGCAATATACGAAACTTTTGATTTGAAAAAGGCAATTGATTATGTATGGGAGAAAATAGGAGAACTAGATAAAACAATCCAAGCCACCGAGCCATTCAAGGTAGTGAAAGTGGATGAAGAAAGAGGGAAGGAGATGATCAAAGATTTAGTATTAAAACTTTATGATATTGCTCGAATGCTTAATCCACTAATGCCAGAAACAAACGTAAAATTGAAACAACTAATTAAAGAAAATAAAAAGCCCGAGACTCCATTGTTTTTAAGAAAAGAATAAATGAATTTCTCTCCTCCTTGTTGAGGAGGAGTGCCCGAAGGGCGAGGTGGTGATTAATTCAGAATTACCACCCCCAACCCCCTCCTTGAAAAGGAGGGGAGCAATCCAAAATACAAATATGAAAAATCCTAAATACATCGACATACACGCGCATACAAATTTTAAAATTTTCGATGACGATCGAGATGCAGTTCTTTCTCGTGCATTAGGTAGGGATACTTTGGTTATAAATATTGGTACACAATTTGATACTTCAAAAAAAGCAGTAGAGATGACGAATGAGTATGAGGGAGTTTATGCGACGATCGGACTTCATCCGATTCACACAGGTGCGTCTTTCCATGATGAAAGTGAATTGGGAAGTGAAGGGGCAGAGTTCACATCACGTGGAGAAATTTTTGATAAAGAAAAATATAAAGAATTAGTAAGTTTGGGAAAAGTTGTAGGAATAGGGGAGTGTGGACTCGACTATTATCATATGGACGAAGAGAGTATAGAGAAACAGAAAGTTGCATTCATCGCACAGATAGAACTTGCGAGCGAACTTGATCTGCCACTCATGCTTCACATAAGGAACAATGAAGAAGATCTCAGCCGCAACGCGTATGCAGATGTTTTAGAAATTTTAAAAAAGTATAAAAACTTAAAAGGTGTGGTCCATTTTTTTGCAGGAACACTCTTAGATGCGGAGGCATTTATTGACTTCGGATTCTATATTTCTTTCGCTGGAGTGATAACTTACAAGCCACGAAAAAACTCCAAAAGATTGATAAATTACGAGGAGACAATCAGGTCCTTACCACTAGCCAAAATCATGGCCGATACCGACAGTCCATACGTCGCGCCAGTGCCGTATAGAGGCCAAAGGAATGAGCCCGTTTATGTGGAAGAAATAGTCAAAAAAATAGCCGAAATTAAGGGCTTAAATGAAGGGGAAACGGCGGCTATGATTCTCGCTAACGTTAAAAATTTGTTCAATTTGAGCTAAAAAACACACCTAAAAGTTATCCACACTTTTAGGTGTGTTTTTTCTTGCATGACTTTGCTATTTTGTTATAATATAAAGAGTAATTAGGCAATATCGGACGTCCGAGATATTAAGAATAATCACCTCGGATATCCGAGGTAAAGAAAATAATTTTAATGGCCATCCGAGATATCCTTGTAATTATAAATAAAATGCAATTGTTTAAAAAAGAGATCTCTCTAAAGCAAGCAGCTGAAATTTCTGGGTATGCTCAGGACTACCTTGGTTTTTTGATACGCAATGGCGAGATGAAAGGTGTCAAAAAAGGAGGGATCTGGTTCACTACCGAAGGCGAGGTTAAGAGGTACATTATTGCTCAGAAAAACCTTCACAAAAACTCCACAAAAAACTCATCCATCAAGGACGTATTCGGACGACAATTTTCAGCGAATGCTTTGATCTTTACCCTCGTCATATTTATCGGACTTTCTTCATTCGGCTCCTACTTTTTAGGAAGCCAGGAAAATAATACAAACAGTATTCATACAGAAAATTTACTTTCCAATATCAGTGAAAGTTTGGCAGATGGATGGAGTACATTTACTTTTGGAATTTTAAATAATACAGAAAAATCTTTAAACGCAAATAAACAATTTTCAGTTTCTCTTCAGAATAAAATGACGAGAGGATTTACTTCTGTGGGTAACAGAGCTCTACTTGCTTATAATAAAATTTCTTCAAATAATTTTTCAGCACCTCAATCATCTCTTACTGCTTCCGTTGGGGATTCACTCTTGGGAGCTTCCAATGGAATCCAGAGTGGCTGGGGAGTATTCATAAACGGAATTATAGACTCTGCCGAGAATGGAGTGGCTGATACAAAGAAACTCGCAACATCATTATGGAGTGGAATTTTATCTGCTCCAAATAATATTGTCTCAGATTGGAATTCATTCCTTGTGATACTTTCAGAACCTAAAATAATTACAGTGCCGGTCACTCTCCCTCGATCTCTTGTAACAACAACAGCAACACCTAAACAAACCCCTCCAATACAAACCCCTTCCGTCCCCTTATCAGGGGAAACTAATCCTTCGCCTACTGGCTCAGGACCTTCGGTCTCACGACCTACGGCAATCACAAACATCACTCAGCAACAACGCGACATTTACATCAACCAATACGATCCATCCATCCTTCCAAGACTCCAAGGTGTAGAACTAGCTCTCCTAAACAACATCAACCACAATACCAATCAAACAGATCGTGTCTACGACTCCATCATCAAATCCATCAACAGTTCATCTGATAACATTACAGAAGAAGGAATCCTAAACAATACAACCATACGTTCTCCTCGTATTTCAAACGGTACACTAAGTGGTACTACCACGATCGGTCTAGTCGAAGCTCCTGGAACACTAACTATCAATGAACCTACAACCTTAAACAACAACATTACCCAAGTAGGAGCATATACACTCACAACTGGTACAGGTGCCATCTCTTTAAATGGAGATACGACACTTGCCGATGGGAAAACTTTTTCACAAATAGGAGCTGGTTCCTTCTCTACAGGTACAGGCGCTGTCTCAATCAATGGACCAACTACAATTTCTGGTCAAACTATTTTCACTCATAGACCAACTCTCGCCCACCTCTTCTCCACTTGGCCCACAGGTACATCGAACATCTCTGACTCTACCATTTACATCAACCTTACTTCCTCAGTTCCTAATGGTAATCTGATTGGTGCATCTGTAGCAGACGTTGTAAAGTTCGTCGTAGATGCTGAAGGTAATATCTATGGTAACAGCGTAATACTCACTGGCTCTGTCACAAGTGGATCAACAACTGTTGCCAGTCTCTCCGTCTTAGACAATACTACATTAGGAGATGCAGGAACGGATATCGTCACTATTCACGGGGTTACAACCCTAGACAATACATTTTCTCAAACAGGAGCCAACACTTTCTCTACTGGTAGCGGGGCAGTATCACTTAATGGAAACACAACTATCACAGGAAGTAACACTCTCACTACAGGGACAGGAGCAACAACCGTAAATTCTACAACTTGGACTTTTGCTAACGATACCAACTTTGCACTTACCGGTGGAGTAAATGGACTATCTTTTGACACAGATACTCTTTCTATTGATTCACTCAATCATCGTATTGGGATTGGGACGACAGCTCCAGCTTCTACTTTTGAAATTGCTTCTTCTAAAACAATTAATTTCAATTCCAGTCCTGTCAGCAATCTTACTCTCGGATCAAATATGGCTGGCGGAAATTATAATATAAATAATTTAGGGCGTATAGCTCTAGGGAATAATGCATCAAGTAATTACGTAGAATTGTTGGTCGGAGAAGCTTCTACGGTTTTAGATGCTAATAGTGATTGGTATGGAATAAATGTAAACAAGACTTACAATAGTACTTCCAGTCTTTCACTGGTTATGCTTGGGGCACATATTCAAATGCTCAAGTAGGAGCGACAAACACCCAAAATTGGAATGGAGACGGGAATCATATTCCTCTCGTTGGAGTATGGGGGAAAATTGCCAGCGTCGCTGGAGCGACTGGGACTATCAATCAAGGAGCTTCATTCGTTGGCTCTACGAATTGGAATGGTAGTGGCACATTATCTAATCGCTATGGTCTATATGTTATGAATGCTACAGGAACAGGAACAATAACGAATCAGTATGGTCTCTATATTACCAATATGACCAAGGGTGCTAATAATAATTATTCTATTTATTCTGCCGGAGGGCAATCATATTTCGCCGGCTCTGTCGGCATTGGTGACACTACTCCCGCCTCTCTCCTTACTGTCGGTGATGGCGATTTGTTCCAAGTCAATTCCACTGGAGCTATTGTTGCTTCCACTGGCATCACATCCACCGGCAATGCTACTATATCTACTGCTATCAATTCTACCAACACTTTTGGCTCTGGTGCATCTTCCATCAACACCATAGGTTCAGTCACAACTCCTGGTCTTCTCACTCTCCACGGAGCAACATCCCTAGATAATACATTCACAGTATCAGGTGCTAACCTCACATCACTCGGTGGTAACTTAACAGTCACAGGAACTGCATGGACAGCCACTCCTACAATTTCAGGACTTATCACAGCTACTTTGGGATTGACGGCAACAACTGGAAATATTACTGCGACTGCTGGTGATGTCGCCATCACTGCTGGTCTACTTTCTCTAAATGGAGTTACTAGAATCAGTAACGCCGGTATAGGGACATTTATCACAGGGACAGTAATCGGAACACAAACATTTACTACAAACAATATTGCAGATAGTGGAGCATTAACTATTAATTCAGGAACAACTGGAGCTTTAACTTTAGACTCAGGAACTACCGGAAGTATTTTAATTGGAACAAATGTTAATGCCAAAATAATTACAATCGGTAATGGAGTGGATGATACTCTCACAATTAATTCTTCAGGATTCAAAGCGACTTCCGCAGGAGCACTTTCTGGCATTACAACTATCGGAATGAACAATCAACTTACATCTACTCTCGCTACTGGCACTTCTCCTTTCGCTGTCACTTCTACAACTCTCAATACGAACTTAAATGCTGATCTTCTAGATGGGCAACATGGAAACTATTATGCGACTGCCGCAGGATATATTCCTTACACAGGAGGTACAACAAATGTAGATCTTGGCATTCATAATCTGACAGTTGATGCCAATTCTTTATTTGTTGATTCTGGAACTCATAGAGTGGGAGTAGGGACGACAGCACCAGGGGCAGGATATATTCTTGATGTAAATGGTAATACTTATCTAAGAGGATATCTTGTCGCATCGGAAACATCTTGGGGACTTAATTTGATGGATAATGTACCTCTTACTTTAGGAGGTAGTGCTGTTTCTTCCATTGGTACAGATGGTACAAAATCTTACTGGTCCGTTGGAACTTCTATTGGTTCAGCGACAGGCATAACAATGGATAGTAGTGGCAACGTTGGAATCGGCACAACGGGGCCAACACGCCAATTAGTTGTTTCAAGTGCCGGGAATACTGTGATACAAGTAGATGGAAATTTACTTACGACTAGTCGTCCTCAACTTCAAGCCGTTGGAGACACAGGAACATTTTCTTTTGTTCAGAATGGCTCGGCTACTGGTAATACAAACTTTAACAATGTTCCTGCCACTGGTGTATTAACAGAAAGTGATACGGGGGGACTTGTAGTTGCTACTTCTGCTGTTGCACCAATAATTTTTGCAACTGGAGGAATGACTTTTTCAAATGAAAGAATGAGAATCACAAGCACTGGCAACTTCGGTATTGGAACAACAGCACCACTTTCAAAACTTGCAATAAATGGAGGGCTTCATGTTGGAGGTGAGTCTGATGCGGGGGACAATAATATTTTAGCGGACGGAACAATTACTGGTACCCAATTATTCTCAAATATTGCTACTGGTACTTCTCCTTTATCTGTCACTTCTACAACAGCAGTTACAAACCTAAATGCTGATATGTTGGACGGCCAGCATGCTTCTGCTTTCGCTTCATCTGCATTAAATCCAGTATCAATTTATAACAGTTCTTCGACTACAGCCTTGATTGCGACAAGTATTGCTGCAAATAATTATTCACTATTTCATGGAACTATTAAGATAGTAGATTTTAACGGCGGTAGAAATAGTACTATTAATATTTCTGGTACATTATTAAATACAGGAGTTATTTCTATGAATTATACTACTGCAAACGGTGTGGCATATCCTGTAAATTTATTTAATTACAATGGATATCTATATGTATCAGTATCTGGGTTATCTATTTATTCTACCATTGAAGCTTATATTACAAGTGAGGCGTATCAAAATTATAATGGACTAAATACTGTTACTGCTGTAACAATGGATCCAAAACCATCATCTGGCGTTACTAATGATTTGGCAATAACTCCTATTTCTATTACCACAGGAGTAGGAACAACAAACTATATTCCAAAATTTACAGGGACAAGTGCATTTGGAAATTCTTTGATTTACGATAATGGAACAAGCGTCGGCATCGGGACGACGGGACCAGGAACAAAATTAAGTGTGGCGGGGAATGTTACTATAGGAGATGGTACAGGACAAGCAAATATTTACCTTAATCGTAGTGTTACAAATACAGTAGAGAATGCTATCAGATGGCAAACCAATGGAGTGAATGATTGGTATCTTGGTTCTGGTGCTACAGCAGGAAATTCTGATTGGCAATTATATAACTATGGTACAAGTTCTTCCGCTTTAACTATTTTAAGATCAAACGGCAATGTCGGTATCGGGACGACGAATCCTCTTTGGAAACTAGATGTAAAAGAAGCAACCGCAGGAACTGCTGCTTCTTTTAATTTAGAAAATACTGATAATACAAATACAGCTTCTCACGCTAGAATAAGAATGGTAACTGGGCCTAATGGTGGAGATACAAAAATTTTAATGGATGATGGTGGAGCTTCAGTTTGGAACTTTGGAGTAGATAATTCTGATTCAGATAAATTTAAGTTTTCTGCAAATGCAGATGGGCTTTTAGAAACCTCTACTTTATTGACACTTCAAACAAACGGTAACGTCGGCATCGGGACAACTGGGCCAAGTGGCTTATTGGATATTTATCGTGCAACAGACAATACTGGATTAAAAATTCAAACGGGTGCTTATGGTGGAGGATACTTAACAATTTTTGGAGAAGATAAAAATCTTGCTGGTGTTGCAAGTTCATATGACCATACAGAAAGATTTAATATGAAGACTACTAATATGAATGGTGGGGCAGGAGCAGATAGAACAATGATGGCAATTCACAGAGAAGGATGGAGTGACGGGGACGAACTTGTTCTATTACCAAGTGGCGGAAATGTGGGTATTGGGACAACCGCACCTGGAAAGTTGTTGCAAGTAGAGGGTAGTAATGGAAATCAAATTCTTGTAAAATCTGGAAATACTTCTTGGACTGCAGGTATTGAATTAGATACAGGTTCTGCTAATGCTGATTGGACAATTGCTTCTTCAGGTGGATCACCAGGGTTATTTCAAATTCAAAATGTTGATCAAGGAGGAACTCCACCATTTAATATAAATCTCGGTAATGTAGGAATCGGGACAGTAACACCAAGTGCAAAGTTGGATGTAGCAGGGATGATTCATGCTGGTGCGAGTTATGGTTTGAATTTAGATCAGCAAGACGCAGCTGGAGATGCTTTCATTACTCATAATTCTTATTATTCTTCTGGTTACGAAAGCAATGCTCTTAAATTAAAATGGGGTAATACTCATGCAAGTTTTGGTTCAAGAGGAATAATACTTAGCTATATAGATGGTATAAATTTTTATGCTGATGCCGCAGCAGCTACTGCTAATACAGAATTTACACCTAGTATAAGAATGACAATTAAAAACGACGGCAACGTCGGCATCGGGACGACGGGGCCAGGGGCGAAACTTGATATTCTTTCTCAAGAAGGTTCCGATACAGTTTTCTTGAGAGCAGGAAAAATTGGTGCTTCAACTGAAAATACTTTTTGGGGATTTAACGTAAATGGAAATAATAATGCGTATATCGGTTCGGCTTATAATGCTGCTGATAATAGATTCGGTATCCGTGTCGCAGGAACAGATGTGGCTCACGAATGGGTAAGCGTATTAGGCACCGGCTCCGTCGGTATCGGGACAACAACCCCGGCGGCAAAATTAGATGTGAACGGTACAATTAATGCTTCATCTATTAGTTCTACTGGGCCAGTAACTTCATTAGGAACTTATTCTGGAAGTGCCCTATTTTATATTAATGGTAGTAGTGTAGCAACTTCACCAGCATTTATAGCAAGTCATTCACTAGCTACAACAACAAACGGAACAGCTGGTCTTGTATTAGCAAATAATACTTATGCTCCAGGTGTTTATTCACCTATTATTGCGTTTAGCTCAAAGACTTCATCTGGAACATATAATGCTTCTTATGCTTCTATTTATGGAATATTAGAAGGTGCTGGAGGAGATTCTAATTGGAATAAGGGTAATTTAATTTTTGCGACAGGAGATTCTTATGGAACATCAGAAAGAATGCGTATTAGTTATGATGGAAGCGTCGGTATATCTAATCTCGTTTCCTGCGGAGGTATTCAAACCAACGGTGCAGGCACCATGAGTTGTACATCCGATGCACGTCTAAAGGATATAAAGGAAGATTTTACACTAGGTCTAAACGCTATCATGCAAATCAATCCACAAACATACTCTTGGAAAACAGATTCAGGATTATATGATGGAGGTATAGACTACTCAGGATTCATTGCTCAAAATGTGGAAACTGCAATTCCAGAAGCTGTAAACATTAATCCTTCCGGCAACAGACAAGTAAATACTACAACGATACTTGCTGCATCAGTGAATGCTATCAAAGAACTCAATCTAAAATTAGAAGGTATAAATAAATTTGAAGTGGATGGAGCGGGGCAGGCGATAGTGAATACTTTGAGAGATAATCTTACCGCTTGGCTTGCAAATGCAGGGAATAAGATTACGAGAATATTTACTGGCGAAGTTTGTCTCACGGACCCAGGGCAGGAAGCCGTCTGTATCAATCGTAGTGAGTTACAGTCACTCAAAGCATTGATTATAGATTCCAACAGTGATGGAAATAATGGTGGCAATGAAGTAACCCCCACCCTTGAAGAGATAGAAGCAGCCAGAGTAGCAAAAATAGATACCGATCTAACAACTGCCAAAACAACCATAGCTGCTAAAGTAGAAGCTGACTATACGGCAGATAGTTGGTTATTATTCACCCCTGCAAGAGATTCTGCATTATTACTACCAGAAGTAGTAGAATCACAAACTCCTGCACAAACCGGGGCGGAACTAGAAGCAAATAAGACGGCAAAGACGGCAGCATTAAATGATGCAATGGCATTATTAATATCAAACAATCAACCTTCCGACATCTCCGCTCTCACTACTGCTAAAGGTATAGCTCAAGGACTTATAGATGCTAGTGCTATAGAATCAGTAATTCCCGGCGAGCATATAGTCGGCTCACTCGCTACTCTCATAACAGCCAACGCAGCTGCCACAGGAGCAACTACTGATACTCAAGATGTAATTGATGCCCAAGTCACAACCCTCAATGACGCCATTACTGCCTACAATGCAGCGATAGTTCCAGCACAGAATTAATTCCTCCTCCCCTTACTAAGGGGAGGGTTGGGGAGGGGTCAGACTTCGCAAGGCAATGCTCTGAGGAGGGGTCAGACCCCTTCTGCCTCCGGCATCTCCCCCTTAGTAAGGGGGAGAGGAATTAATCGCCTTTACTTATCCTCCTTTTTCTGTTAGTATGACTCTACATTTCATTTGTCCCGACCCTGAAGTCGGTACACACAGGTCCATAATGGAGTGGTATTAAAATTAATAATTAAGCGTGTTTTACTATTAAAATTTAGTAATAACGCTCTAAATAAATGGCAAAAGAAAAAGAAGTTGTAGAAGTAGTATCTGCAGAAGAAGCAGATGTTAAATCTTCTATATATGAGGTTGGTTATATTATGGTTCCAAGTATTCCAGATGAAAATCTTGGAGGAGAAGTTACAAATTTGAAGGATTCTTTGTCGGACATGGGGGCAACCTTTATCTCTGATGAATATCCTAAGATGCTAGAATTAGCATACGAAATGACTCGTTCTATCAATAATAAGAAGCAAAAGTTTTCTTATGGTTATTTTGGTTGGGTCAAATTTGAGTGCAGCACGATAAATGGGAAGATTATAAAAGATGCATTAGACAAGAATGAAAAGCTTGTTCGCTACTTAATGATCAAGACAGTTCGTGGTAACACGATGTCTACAAAGAGAGCCTATGGAAATAAAGATGGCTTCAAGCGCCGTTCTACTCCAAAAGCTGAAGAGTCTCTACCTATCAACGAAGAGACCATAGATAAAGAAATCGAGGCACTTGTGGTAGAATAGAAATATTAATAATTTTAACTATTTATTATATTTATGTATTTAAACAAAGCAATTCTCATTGGGAATTTAACTCGCGATCCAGAATTGAAAGCTATCGCTTCTGGCAATAAGGTTTGTACTTTCAGTATCGCTACGAATCGTACTTACAAAGATTCAAACGGAGTAAGGCAAGAGAAGACTGATTATCACAATATCGTAGTATGGGGCAAGACGGCAGAGAACGTCGCCACTTATATGAAAAAGGGAAGTCAGATACTTGTCGAAGGCCGAATGGAGACTCGTAGTTGGGATGATGCTGCAACGAATACTAAGAAGTACCGTACAGAAATAATTGCCGATACAGTGCAGTTCGGAGCAAAGAGTAGTGGAGGCGGAAATTCTTCATCTGCACCTAGTCAAGCAGCAGCACCAAAGAAAGAGGAAGAGATAGATACTATAGAGTATCCAGATGAGCAAATAAATTCAGAAGATATACCGTTCTAAAAATTAACAATTAAGAATTAATAAAATGAAACAAGATTACTTTTCATCAAACAACATCAAACATATCGACTACAAGGACATAGAGCTGCTTCGCAGATTCCTTACTCCAAGTGCTCGTATGCAAGCAAGACGCCGTACAGATGTGACTTCTAAAAATCAAAGAAAGCTAGCAGTCGCTATCAAGCGCGCTCGCTTTATGGGGTTACTACCTTATATCGCAAAATAAAAAGATAAAACAAAACTTCCCCAAGGACTTGCCTTGGGGAAGTTTTGTTTTATCTTAACTGTAGTGATTTAAGCAATATATCTAGTTCATCTCCATTTATTGCTCTGTATTCTCCTTCGTTTAGTTTACCAAGTTCTATGTTCATTACGCGTATGCGTTTGAGGTTTACTACCTTGTGGTGTAGAGCTTCACACATGCGTCTGATTTGACGCTTCTTACCCTCAGTAAGAATAATATTAAAAGTATCTTTTGACTTACTAGTGGTTCGCCAGACTTTACACTTCTTGCTTATGAATTTATCAAAGTGAACACCATTTGCCATTAGCTCTAAGAATTTGTCTGAAAAGTTTGGTTCAACTTTCACGACGTATTCTTTTTCATGAACGTACTTAGGCGAGAGTAGTCTGTCCGTCACGCGTCCGTCGTTTGTCATTAAAATTAATCCATGTGAATCCTTATCAAGTCTGCCGATAGGGAAGACGGCCTCTTTAAATTTTGTTACAGAGAGAATGTCTTTCGTTTTCACATCAGGATTCGTCGAAACGCCGGTAGCTTTATTGTAAGCGTAGTATATGTAGTCCTTCTTAGGCACATTACTACTGACTGTTACGTCTTCATCTCGGTATACTTGGTCGCCGAGTACAGCCTTTCGTCCATTGATAAAAACGTAGCCCTTTTTTATAAGTTCGTCGGCTCCTTTTCTTGTCGCAAAGTTTTTCAGTGCAAGAAATTTATTAATTCGTATTGGGTATTCCATAGTCGTGATTATGTTTTAAGTGGGGGATGTAGTACAGTCCTGATAATATTATTACTCCTAGAATTGCGAATAAGAATTTGAGTGGTAGTACTATGAATATAAGTGTACTAATCAGAGGGGCGATAATGTAAGCCACTGGTGACATATCTCGGAAGATACTTAATAGATAAGTATCTTCTTCTTTGACATGAGTAAAGAAGTAAACCTCTGATGTTGTTTCTATTATACTTGCACCCATACGGGTCATGAACATTATGAATGCCCATAATGCTACACTTGTAGAAACGATAAATGATATAGATAGTGTGGATAGACTCATTATGATAATACCTATATAAAGTAAGGTTCTTTTCTTCATTTTACAATTATCTATGAGGGCTCCTATAGGCAAACCAAAAATGACAAATGGAGTAAGCATAATAGTAAAGATTATTCCTATTTGACTCCAATTAAACCCTATATGTTCATATAAATATATCGGCATATACACAACCATTAATGCGAAGAAGAATTGTAGAATAAAGTTTATCATTGTTATCGCGAGCATGTGATGATTCTCTTTTAGGAATTTGTAAGTTTGTAGAAATGGTGTTTTTATATAACTTCTATCTTCAAAATTTCTAACAGAGAAGAGTAGTCCGATAGTCATGATGATCGTTGTAATAAACGATATTATATATATTGAAACGTAACCACCTTCTTTTGTTATTAGAAATGATGTTACAAGAGGGCATAGCATCCAAGCTAAGTTAATTATCATTAGATAAAGTCCACGAGTTTTCCCTATAGTTAAAGGATTACCAAAATGTTCTATAAAGATATCAATAGAAAGAAAAACTAATGTATTAGTAGCTATTAATGCAATGAATGAAGTCGCTATTATGTAAGCATTTTTGGAAACTATCATTCCAACCAAAGACACCATGTTTACTAATAGTGAAATTAGAACGAAATTACGATTTCCAAAGTGTTTAAGTAAATTTACACTTTTAGTGAGTAATATTAGAGTCACAAGAGAAGCAATTGTATAAAGAATGCCCACGTATTTCTCCGAAATAATTTTCAGCAAGAACGTCGAATTCACATAAGCTGATAGTGCTATGTGTAAACTAAATAAGAATGAGAGAACGTACATTCGATTTATCTTGTTCATTGGTTTTAAGCGAAACAAATTATTTTATAAAAAATAGTCTGGCTGAGTTGTAACTCAGGAATCCGAGGACTTTTTTTAGAATATAATTTGTGCAGCTTCTATTTATATACTTAATAATACTGGTATTACTAATGGTCTCTTGGCTGTTTTTTGGAAGAGGAACTTTGATATATTATCACCGAGTGCTGTTTTTATAGAATCAAAGTTGATAGGGTTTGTTCCCATAGTTCCATCTTCAATTGTTTTCTTTATTATTAATCTTACTTGATGAAGTAGTTCTTGGTTCTCTTTTAGATATATGAATCCTCTTGAGATGATGTCTGGAGATTTGCGAAGTTTACCAGTAGTCCCATCAATAGTAGCGATAAGGACGAACATACCATCTTGAGCAAGCATCACGCGATCTCTTATAACGACATCTTGTTCATCTCCGATAGAGAATCCATCCACCATCATTGCGCCTGATGGAGCCTTCTCTTTGCGGAGGACCATTTTCGAGCCATTATCTACTATCTCTATTATAGATCCATTGTCAGGTACTATAATGTTGTCCATGGACATGCCGAGTGACATAGCTACTTCTCTATGCTTTACAAGCATTGAATGCCAGCCGTGAATAGGAATAAAGAATTTAGGATGAGTCTTTCTGTGGAGCCACTTTATATCTTCTTGGTTTCCATGACCAGTAGCGTGGACAGTTTCTTCACTTGTTCTATAACTGATGATACGTACACCATGACGAGTCAGATTGTCTTTCAGGTGTTGCACCGCTATCTCATTACCAGGAACAATAGAAGATGAAAGGATAATTGTATCTCCAGGACGAATGGTAAACTTCTTGTGAGTTTTATTTGCAGCACGAGAAAGGGCTGCAAATTCTTCACCTTGGGCTCCTGTCATCATTATTAAGATTTTATTAGGAGCGTATTTGTCGATATCCTCGACTGGTATGATAGTACCTTTCTTGGGTTTGAATATTCCTGCGGCTTCACATATCTCCATGTTGGTTTTCAGTGATCTACCATCAAGGGCAACTTTCTTGCCTAGGGATTCTGCTATTTCAACTATCTTCATCAGACGAGTGATAGATGAAGCAAAGGCTGAGATGATAATACGTCCTGTTCCTTGTCTTATCAATTTGTCGAGTCCTTCATGTACGCGAATTTCAGGAATAGAGAAACCTTCATTTTCAATGTTGGTTGAGTCAGTCATGAGAAGAAGAACTTTTTCTTTATCAAAGAAGGCATATTCCTTTTGTTCTTCGTCACTCACAACTCCATCTACTTGATCAAGCTTGTAGTCTCCAGGAGTAATTATTGATCCATAAGGAGTCTCGATAACGATACCCATAGAGTCGGGCATTGTGTGAGTCACTCCAAAGAAACGGATACGAAGATCGCCTGCGTATACTACAGAATCTTTCTCCACTATATGTGCATCTAATGCAGGCAAGTGAGGGAATTCTTCTTGGCGCTTTTTCATAACCAAGACTGACAAGTTTCTAGAATATAATGGTGGATTACCGATACGACTCATAACGAGAGGAATTCCTCCGATGTGATCTAAGTGGCCGTGAGTGACTAACATAGCCCTTATTTTATCCTTGCGTTCCTCTAAATAAGTTGTGTTAGGAATCATGTAATCAATTCCTGGTGTATCTTCTGTTTTGAATTGCATACCTGCGTCGATGACGATGATGTCATTACCTATCTCAATGGCTGTCATATTCTTACCGATTTCTTCTACACCACCTAAAGGAATTATACGAATAACTCCAGGTAGGGGTGGAGGAATAATGCTGGCCTTACTTTTTCTGACGTAGCTATTATTTTCTTTTGGTGGTGGGGGAGTCTTTATGTGGGGCTTGCGTCCTCCTTTTGTGTTGCCATACTGGTAACTTCCTCGACTCATTCCTCCTTGTCCTTGTTTTACTCTCTGTTGATTTGTTGTTTTAGGAAGTATCGCGGTGGGTACATTTATCTTAGGAGTACCTTCTTTGTGAAGCACTCTTATCGTATTGTTTCTACGATAGTTGAAATTATTATTTCTATTTCCATTTGGTTGTGTTTTTGGTTTTTCATTCATATTATTGTTTGGTAAAGATTTTCCATACGTGATCTTTGTTTGCATACCATGTATAAATAGATGCAAATCTATCAGAAGGATTTATTAAGCTATTAAGATTTATATTATTAAGTTCATTTGATGTAGCGTATAAGTATTTAGGCGAGTATATGAGTAAGGCAGGAAGATCTTTATTGAACTCATTTATAAAGTCTTTATATTTAGATAATCTTGCATCTAGAGAAATTGTTTTCTGAGCATCTTCAAGTATTTTATCTACTTTGGCATTACCGTACATAGAAATATTCAATCCAGGATCTTTCTTCTGGGAAGAATGCCAGAATGAATATAGGTCTGATTCATGGTTTATTATTTGACCAAAGAATAGAACTTCATAATCACGATCACGAATCACTTGATTCAAAGGACCCATCTCATAAACTTTTTGCGTATTTACTTTGACTCCTAATTTTTCTAATTGTGTTTTGATAATTTCAGTTGATTGCCTTAGCTCTGGTGTGTCTCCGGTAGTTATAGCGAAGGCGAGCTGTGTTAATGGACCACCATTTACTTTCGTTGGAACTATGGTTGATTTTTTGGTACCATTTTTTGCTTTAGTTACAACAGTTTTATTTACAATCGTTGTGCCACCCTTTGCTCTTATTCCATCATCTCTTACTGTCCAGCCACTTTTATCAAGAAGGTCGCTGGCTTTCTTAAAATTATCTTCATTACTTACAATTGCATTTTTAGTGCTTGGAATAATGGTTTCTGGAATAGGGCTTCCTATAACTGTTCCATAGCCGTAGAGAACTTTATCAACAATCTCTTGTCTATCCAACGCAAGATTGAAAGCTTTGACTACACCCGCATCCATGAAGATTTTATTCTTACTACTATTATAAAATAATCCAAAGATTCTAGAAGTAGATGCTGTATTTATAGTGTGAGAATCTCTTTGTAACTCCTCTGCATTTTTAGGACTTATACCGCCCGCCTGATTTACAGAGTCGCTCAATATTGCATTCATCAAATCTTTCTCGTTTGGGTAAGAAATAATTTTTAAATTGTCTATATTAGGAGTTCCAAGTGTGAAATTTGAAAAGCTTTTTAAATTGTACTCTTGTGGCAGGCCATCTTTATTTTTTAAGACAGATTTGATCTTGTATGGGCCTGATCCTATCGCCTTGATATTAAAAGGGGAGATATTGAAGTTTGAATCCTCTACATTTTGCCAGATGTGCTCTGGAAGAATTCCCAGTGTCATATTGTCTAGGAAGGAGATATATGGCTGTTTTAATTTAAATGTAACAGTTTTGTCATCTATTTTCTCGACACTAATTCCTTCCCAGCCTATTCTTCGTGGGCTTTTTATGAGCTGGTCTTTTATTTTGTTGATTGTGAATATGACATCGTCTGCGGTCACAACTACTCCATCATGGAAAGTTACTTTGTTCTTAATAATGAAAGTATAAGTTAATCCATCAGGAGAGATAGTATATGACTCGGCTAAGTCAGGAATAAAGCTTCCATCAGGCATTCTTCTTACAAGTCCACTGTAAACTAAAGAAACTAAATCTTTATCTGCATCGGAGATAGCTGTTACTGGGTTCACAAGGGTTGCCATTCCGATAATCCCTTCAGTTGTTGATCCACCCTTAATAGGAACATCAACTAGGAATTTATTGTTAAGCTGATCAAGAATTATTACCATTCCCACAAAAGCAACTAAAGCCACAACAATGAAAATATAGAATTCTTTTTTAGAGAAGGATTCTAATGAAGCGGTAAGCTCTTGTTTTTTAGGAATACGAAATTCTTTTATAAATGAGAGAAATTTATGCATAATGCACTCTTAAAGAGTTAGATTAATATTTTTAGTTCGAAAACTACTTAATGAATACTGCAAGTAGAGATGAGAGAGTCAGAAGAATAGCGACTGTAATAGACATTACAAAAAGAAACTTTTCAAATCCACGACGTGTGTGATAAAGACCACCGCCATCTCCTCCGCCCAATACTCCTCCTACGCCTGCGTCTGATTGTTGCATCAAAATGGCTCCTATTAATATAAGGGATAGTATAATCTGTATATAAGGTAATATATTAGCAATAATCGTCATATATTACAGACTACTACATTTTAGGGTAAAATGCAAATTAATGGCCTAATTATTGGGTTCAACATGGATCAGAATATTCGAAATTTCTGGGATTTCTACTTGTAATTTATCTTTAACTCTATGGGAGATATTGTGACCTTCTTCGACTGAGATATCTTTATTGACTATTATGTGTAGATCCACATGGTATTTCATGCCAGTTTTTCTTATTAAACATTTTTCAGTATCAAGAACCCCAGAAATTGTTTTTGATATCTCTCTTACTCTCAACTCTACTTCCCCGTGTGTATGTTCATCCATAACCTCTCCTAATGCTGGTCTAAATATAAGATAGCAATTATATAAAATAAAAGCAGATGCGAAAAGTGCAGCCCAGTCATCGGCAGATTCATATCCTTTCCCTAAAATGAGAGCGATCGTGATACCTATGAATGCTGCTACAGAAGTTATCGCATCACTTCTATGGTGCCATGCATCAGCCTTAAGTGATGAACTTTTTGTCTCTTTACTTTTCTTAACAACAAGTCTATATGAAGTTTCTTTCCAAATAATTATTCCAGCTAAGATTATGAGAGTATAAGCACGGGGAAGTTCATGAGGAGTATGAATATTGATAATTGACTGGCGAGCTATAATGCCTGCAGAGACCATAAGGAATCCTACAACCAAAAAAGTGACGAGTGGCTCAATTCTACCATGACCATATGGGTGATTTTTATCAGCGGGCTTACTCGAATACTTGATACCAAATAAAACTAAAGCAGAGGAGAAAATGTCAGTAGTGGATTCTATTGCATCGGCGATAAGGGCATAAGAATTGCCAAAATACCCAGCCGTCCATTTAATGGCAGCTAAAAGTGCATTACTTATAATGCTGAAGTATGTGGTTCTGATTGCTGTTTTCTCGTGAGACATTGAGGATAGTTTAGCATGAAAATAAATAAATAAAAAATACTAGTAATTTATATGTTTTTTTGCTAGTATGACTTTATGCCCAGGTGGCGGAATTGGTATACGCGCTAGTCTTAGGAACTAGTGGAGCAATCCTTGGAGGTTCAAGTCCTCTCCTGGGCACACACTAAAAACACTATTTCGATAGTGTTTTTAAATTTGAGGCGTGGGGCGGAATTGAACCGCCGTATAGAGATTTTGCAGATCTCTGCCTTACCACTTGGCTACCACGCCTTATTTTTTTTATCCTAACTTTTTGCGAGCAACTCGTCAATTCGTTGACGATTTTTTTCTCCTTCATCTATTTCAACTTCGAGGAATGGAATAGGATTTATTTTTAATCCTTTCGATACGTACTTACGCAAATTACCCAAATTCCTTCTGATGAATCCATAAGCGGCGTTCTCTTTCTCACGTGGAAGGACGCTGATCATAATCTTTGCGCGTTTATTGTCAGGCGAAAGTAGTACGCGAGTGACTGTGATCATCGAAGTAGGCCCCGCCTCTTTTTCTATGAAAATAGCGGCAAGTTCTTTTATATGATTTGTTATTTTTTCTGATCGAAACTCGGACATATTACTTGATTGTTGTTATAAATGCTTCTAATACGTCGCCTGGTGCTATATCTATCTTGGTTTCTACTTGTACTCCGCATTCATTTTCTTCCAGTACTTCTTTGGCTTTTATCTTATTTTGTTGAAGTTCTACAATTTTCCCTTTACCTATCTCAAAGTCACGACGCATTATGCGGACTTGGCCACCATTCACTATTCGCCCAAGGAGCACTTTGCCTCCAACGACTTGTTTATCTTTAGTTGATCCGAAAGTTTTCAATATTTTAAGAGTTCCCGTCACTTCCACCGTCTCTACTCTTGGTCTTCTTTCGTCTATTATAATTTTCAGCCAATCTGTAAGTTTGTATATAATGTCGAATACCTCCACGTTTACCTTAAGAGTTTCATTCAAGTCGCGAGCTCCGTTGTCGAGTTTGGTATTGAATCCTACAACGATAGTTTCCTTATTGGCATTTGCCATCTTTAAGTCTGATTCATTTATTGCTCCAACCCCGAAGCTAATAATTTTGTATGAGATCTCACTATTATTTAATTTGTTTATTTCTTTTTCAAGTGCCTCCATGGATCCGACAACATCTGTCTTTATTATGATAGGAATTACTTTCCCAATTTGCGCAACATTTTTCATCGTTGGGGCTTGATTATTGAGAGCCTCATTTTTTACCATATTGATGTAAATTTCTGCTTCTTTTTTATTAGCGAAAGATTCGAAAGTATTTCCAACTTCTGGCATTGATTCAAATCCTACCAATCGAACAGGGGATGAGAAGGTAGCTTCTTTGATACTCTTACCTAAGAAGTTTTCCATGATGCGAGTTGTGACCATAGCAGTTCCTGCGACGACGATCATTCCGGAGCGGAGTGTTCCATTTTTTATAATAGCAGTAGCGGAAATACCACGCTTGGGTTCACGATTAGCTTCAATGATTATTCCAGATGCGTTTAATTTAGGATCACCAGTAAAAGCTTGCATGTCAGAGACAAGAAGAATCATATCTAGGAGTTCATTTATTCCAGTTCCAATCTTAGCGGAAATAAGAACGAAAGGGATGTCTCCACCAAGTCCTTCTAGATAAATACCTTTCTCCACAAGGTCCATTTTCGTTTTTTCTACATTAGCATTTGGGCGGTCTATTTTATTGATAGCTACTATATATGGAGTCTTGCTTTCTATGATAGTGTTGTAAGCTTCAAGAGTTTGTGCCTTTACAGAATCTTCCGCAGAGACGACAAGGATGGCGATGTCGGAAGCGAAAGCTCCACGTGCACGCATTTTAGAAAAAGCTTCATGTCCGGGAGTATCTAGAAAGGTGATAAGTCTATTCTCTCCAGTCTCACTTTTGTGAGTTACTTCATATGCACTAATGCACTGAGTAATGCCGCCAGCTTCACACTCTACAATATTGGATTTACGAATATAATCTAGGAGAGTGGACTTCCCATGGTCAACATGCCCCATGACAACAACGACGGGTGGGCGGACAAACTTATTTGTTTGTAATGGGTTTTTATCCATAATATTTTATTTTGATTTTTCTAATACTTCTTTCTCTTCTGTAGATAATTCAAATTCTGATTTACCACCTGTGATAGGTTTTGCAAATATACTCATACGATCACGAGCATAAAGACTCGACATCACAACTCCATTACCTTCATCGTTTAGGAATGAAATGGCGAAGCTTTGATTGCTCCCTGCATCAAGAAATGGGTTGAAGCGAATTGTCTCTACACTTCGGATGGATTTATCGAGACGTTTATCTACGGTGACTAAATGCTTATTGATTACCACTTGAGTTTCCTTCAAGTCCTTCATTTGTTCTCCTATTTTTATCATGACATCTTCTAGGTTACGAGCTTTTGTGCCGGCGAAGAATTTCCTAAAACGATACTCTGTTAAAAGGATCCACAACAAAAGGATTACTACAACGCCCGAAAGTATATAAATTAGTATAGATATAGTCATAATCTAAAGAGAGTATATACTAATAAAGCATTTTTTACAAATGTGTTATAGTATTAAATATGTTTAATAAAGGGAAAATATATCTCGATTTTGCTTCTGCGACACCAATAGACGAAAGAGTTTTTCGACTTATGTCTCTATATGAAAAGGAATTTTATGCAAATGCCACTTCAATTCATAGTAGTGGAGTAAAAGTAAGGAATATTATAGAGAAATCAAGAGAAAGTATCGCTAAAAATATAAATGCTCACAGTGATGAGATAATTTTTACTGGTAGCAGTACGGAGAGTAATGCAATTGCTATTTTAGGGATAGTAAATAATTTTAAATTAAATAATAATAAAATTCCTCACATTATTACATCCCTGATAGAGCATCCGGCAGTGCTTATGAATTGTAAACTTTTGGAAAGTGAAGGTAGAGCAGAGGTGACTTATATAAAAGTAGACGAGGAAGGAATTATAAATCCGAAAGATGTAAGGGAGGCAATGAAAGAGAATACTATTCTAATTTCTATAATGTATGCGAATAATGAAATAGGCACAATACAGCCGATAGAAGATATTGCGAAAGAAATAAGACATTATAGAAAGGAAGGAAAAGTTGCGGACGGAGGCCTTGCCTTTAGGGAGCCCAAGGCAAGGCCTCGGGGAGCGGATTTCCCCCTTTTTCATACTGACGCCACACAAGCCATGAATTACCTAGACACAACGAATATCGAAAAATTGGGTGTAGATATGATGTCTTTCAATGGTTCTAAAATTTATGGACCAAAAGGTATTGGTGTTTTGTATAAAAAAAGAGGAGTGGAACTTTCTCCTATATATAGTGGTGGAGGACAAGAACTGGGCCTTCGCTCTGGTACGGAAAATGTAGCCTCTATTGCAGGACTCGCACTTGCGTTAGAAATTACAAATAAAATGAAAAATAAAGAAGTAGATAGACTCACAAAACTTCGTGATTACGCAATAGATAAGTTATTAAATATAAAAGTAGGAGATTACAAAATAGTTTTGAATGGAAGTAAGAAAGAGAGGCTTCCAAATAATATAAATATTTCTATATCGGGTATCACAAGTGAGTTACTTGTAGTAGAGCTTGATGCGAAGGGAATAGAAGTCTCTTCCAAGAGTGCTTGTAAAAGTGGAGAAGATAATGGTCACACTCTCCGTATTACTCTCGGCCGCCCTACAACCAAAGCTCATTTAGATAAATCCGTCTCTCTTCTAACTAAAATTTTAGAGAAATATAGTAAGTGGAAATAGTAGACAGATGTGATATAATATCTACATGGATATCAAAGAATTAGACAAAAAACAGCTTGTTTTACTTACATTACTTATTACTTTTGTAGTTTCTATTGCTACAGGGATTATTACCGTATCTCTTATGAATCAAATGCCGAAGAGTGTACCCCAGACCATCAATAATGTCATTCAGAGAACCATAGAGAGAGTCACAACAGTTGAAGCACCAGTTAAAAGTACTACAACCCCTACCAAAGAAGTAAAAGAAGTTGCCCCTCTACTGGGTGATGGTGATACTGTTGTCTCCATATATCCTGTTGATGCGAAGGTTCCAGCAGTAGATCCTAATGCGGGAACACCAGTTACCCCAAGTACAACGACAGTAGATAGTACAGGAGCAGCAACTCCTTCACCAACACCAACCCCAACTACTACGACAGATGCAACGAAGGCACTTGGACAAGGAATAATTATTTCAGATGTTGGTCTCGTATTAGTTGACTCTTCTATTCTGAACGATAGTTTAGTTTATAAAGTTGTTCTTAATAAAATTGACTTTGATGCAACTATTTTGAAAAAGTTTGGTAATGGATTTACAATATTGAAACTTTCAGAGAAGAAAACTACTACAACAAAACCAGATACAACAAAAAGTACAAATAGTACAACATCTGGAAATTAATATTTTTATATTTTTTACTAATTGCTCTAACCAAGCTATTAGAACCTAATTTTATGCCCCCATTCAATAATTTCACAACTAAAGCTAAAGAAGTAATCAGGAAAGCTCATGAGCTCGCTATTGAGCGTGGAGTCAATCATGTAAATACTTTACACCTCTTAACAGCTCTTCTAATACAAGAAGATTCTATTATTGTTTCTATTCTCGACAAAATGGAGGTAGATACAACTTTACTGGTAGATAATTTAAGTGAAATGATAGAATCACCTGAGAATAAAAATACTTTATCACCATCATATCAGATATATTTGACTCCAGATTTGGCGCAAGTTATAGAGAATTCAAGTAAGGTAGCAATGGAAGTTAAAGATGAATTCGTTGGCACAGAGCATTTGTTCGTCTCACTTTTAGAGACTACAAGTGAATCAAAAGAACTTCTAAGTAAATTTAAAATTAATAGACCTCAAGTGCTTGATGTTTTGGCTCAACTAAGAAAAGAAAAAGGAGCCGGAATAGATAATAGTAAAAAGAAGCCAAAACTTATAAGTAAATTTACGAGGAATCTTACTGATCTTGCACGCCAAGATAAGCTTGATCCTGTAATTGGTCGCGAAAGAGAAATAATGAGAATGATGCAAATACTTTCTCGTCGAACGAAGAACAATCCTATCCTTATAGGTGAAGCTGGCACTGGCAAGACGGCTGTAGCCGAAGCTCTAGCCCAGAGAATTGCCAAGAATGATGTACCTGAGAGTTTGAAAGACAAAGAAGTAGTCTCGCTTGATTTAGGGCTTCTTCTCGCTGGCACAAAATATAGAGGAGAATTTGAAGAGAGGCTTCGCGGAATTCTTAAAGAGATAGAAAGAGCCGAAGGTAAGATAATTTTATTTATAGATGAGATTCATACTATTGTAGGAGCGGGAAGTTCCGAAGGATCGCTTGATGCATCAAATATGTTAAAGCCTGCACTTGCTCGTGGAGAGCTTCGTGCTATTGGGGCCACAACATTAAAGGAATATCAAAAGCATATTGAGAAGGATCCAGCGCTAGCGAGGCGTTTCCAGCCAGTATTTATAGACGAACCAAGTATGGACGATACCATTGCAATCCTTCGTGGACTTAAAGAAAAATATGAACTTTATCACGGTGTTCGTATTACTGATGATGCTATAATTTCCGCAGTGAATCTTTCTACTCGTTATATTACAAACAGATATTTACCTGATAAAGCTGTAGATCTTATTGATGAAGCTTCGTCAGCTCTTCGTATTGCCCTTGAGAATAAGCCACCTGTATTAGAAGACGCACATAGAAAGATTATGCGTTTTGAAATAGAGAAAGAAGCTTTGTCTAAAGAAATTGCTCGAGATGGAAATAAATCAGAAGCCAATAAAAAAACGGAAAGGAGAATTAAAGAAATTGAAAAAGAAATAAGTAATTTGAAAGAGAAGACTCATGAGATAGAACTTAAGTGGAAAAATGAAAAAGAGACAGTTTCCGAGATAAGAAGTATTAAGAAGGAATTAGATAATCTACGTGTAGAAGGTGAGAATGCCGAGATGCGAGCTCTTCTTTCTCGTGCTGCTGAAATACGTTATGGAGAAATTCCCGATTTGAAAAAGAAACTAGACACAAAACTTCTAAGGCTTAAGAAATTACAAAAATCTCGCAGAATATTAAAAGAAGAAATTACAGCCGAAGATATAGGAGAAGTCGTTTCTATGTGGACAGGTATTCCACTTTCAAAAATGCTTGAAGAAGAAAGAGAAAAATTGGCAAAGATGGAAGAGATATTACGGGGCAGAGTTATTGGGCAAGATGAGGCGATAAAGAAGATCTCAAATGTTATACGTATGAGTCGTGCAGGAGTTTCTGATCCAAACAAGCCTATTGGTTCATTTATATTCTTAGGTCCGACAGGAGTGGGAAAGACGGAGTTAACGAAAACCCTAGCACAGTTTATGTTCAATGATGACAAGGCTCTAATTCGAGTGGACATGAGTGAATACATGGAGAGGCACAGCGTTTCCAAGCTTATTGGTTCGCCTCCTGGCTACGTTGGCTATGATGAATCAGGTAATCTTACAGAGGCTGTTCGCCATAGACCTTACTCGGTAATTCTTTTTGACGAAGTGGAGAAAGCACACCCAGAAGTTTTCAACATACTTCTTCAAGTACTCGATGAAGGGCATCTAACTGATGCTAAGGGGCGAGTTGTGAATTTCAAGAATACAGTCATAATTCTTACTTCAAATATTGGAACGCAATTAATAGAGAAGATGGAGTCCTTAGGGTTTACGAACAATACGAAAATAGATGAATATACTCAGACGAAGGAAAAAGTTCTTGAATCTTTAAAAGATTATTTCCGTCCAGAATTTTTAAATAGATTAGACGACGTGATAGTCTTCGATATTCTTTCATTGGAAGCTATTCGAAGTATTGTTGATCTAAAAATAAAAGTTGTGAAAGACAGATTACAGGCGAAAGAAATAGGATTTGAAATTTCAAATGATGCTCTCACTTACTTAGCAAAAGAAGGCTATGATCCTCACTATGGGGCGAGACCATTGGGCAGACTTATTCAGAATAAAATATTAAATCCAGTTGCAAATTTCCTTCTAAGTAAAAATGTGAAGAAGGAGGACATTGTGGTGGTGACGATGAGAGATAAAGAATTGATTGTAGATATGAAGAAGAAAAAAATAGTCTCAAATATTGAAATGGGAAGTAAAGTGAAGGTTAAATAAAAAGATTTATTCAATCGACGTAAGGTATTTATAAACATTGAAAAATTTAGATAAATGTGTATAATTAGCCTTGTTAGAATATGCGTCGGTGGTGGAGTGGTCTATCACAACAGACTGTAAATCTGTCGGCTTCGGCCTTCGTTGGTTCGAATCCAACCCGACGCACAAATAATAAAAAACTAAGCTTTTGCTTAGTTTTTTATTTTGGTTAATTTGTGATAAAATATACTCATGTCACAGCTTTATAGTAATTCAATTTTTTGGGTAGATATAGAAAAGATTAAGCCGAATCCTTTTCAGCCTCGTCGTGAATTCGATGAAGCCCGATTGCAAGATTTAGCAGATTCAATTCGTCAGTATGGAGTGCTTCAACCTCTCGTTGTTTCTCGTGTAGAAATTTTAAAGGAGGACGAAGGTATAGCTGTCGAGTATGAGTTGATTGCTGGAGAAAGAAGATTGCGAGCTTCGAAAATTGCTCACTTAGAACAAGTCCCAGTTATTATTCGCGTCGGTGATGACAACATGGCCAAGCTCGAGCTTGCTATTATTGAGAATCTTCAACGTGAAGATTTGAATGCTGTTGATCGTGCCCGTGCATTCTTTAGACTTGTAGAAGAATTTAAATTTAATCACACACAGATCGCCGCCAAGATCGGCAAAAGTCGCGAATATGTTTCCAACACCTTACGAATATTGGCACTTCCTCAAGATATGCTTGATGCTTTATCTCAAGGCAAGATAAGCGAAGGGCATACCCGTCCGATTCTCATGTTGAATGATAGGCCTGAAGAACAATTAGTATTATTTAAGGAAATAGTTTGGAAGAAGCTTACAGTTCGTGATGCAGAGAAGATAGCTCGTAAAGTAGCTTTCGACAAAGTTCGTAAAAAGGAGTATATGCAAGACCCAGAGATTAATGAGATTGAAAATAAACTTCAAGAGACGTTAGGTACCAGAGTTCATATAGAAAGAAAAGAAAACGGTGGATATATTACTATCGACTTCTTTACCAATAATGACTTGCGAACTATCTTAGATATTATTAAATCTAAAAAAGATGAGATTGGTGACCCAAACAAAATGCTTGATAGTTTTATCTCACAAAAAGAATCTGAAGCTAATGTAATAGGAGTGGAAGCACCAATACAAAGTGAAGTAGAAATAATTATAGAAGCACCCAAATTAGCTATGGCGGAATCGACCTTAGATAGTATTGAGAATGAACTTCATCTTTTGGAAGATCGTACCAATGAAGAAATAAAAAAAGCTGAAGAAGAAGTGGATCTCTACAATATAAACAATTTCTCACTCTAAAAATTAAAAAATCGTACAAGTTATGCCTGTACGATTTTTTAATTTTTTCCAAATGATAGAAATTTTGAAAGGAGACTATGTTCTTTTAAATACGCGTTTATTTCTCTTTTTGCGAGGTTAGTTTTTGCATGATCAAGCCATTTAGATGATGGATTTGTATTTTTATTTATTTGAATTTCTACTATGTCGTGGGTTTTAAGTTTTGTACCTAGTGATGCATTTTTACCATTTATTTTGACTCCCTGTATATGATTTCCAATGTCTGTATGTATAGCATAACCAAAATCAATAGGTGAAGAATCCTCTGGTAAGTCTATAACGTCTCCTTTTGGTGTGAATACGAATATTCTGTCTTTGAAGAAGTTTAATTTAATATTTTCCAAGAATTTTTCAGGCTTGTGTTCTTCCTCGTTTTGATTTAATTCTTTTAGTTGGTTTATCCATTCTAGATTCTTATTACTTATTTCTTTACCGATTTCTTTCTCTTTATATATGAAGTGAGCCGCAATACCATTCTCAGCATTTCGATGCATTTCATGTGTACGAATTTGAATTTCCACAATACCTCCAGTTCCAGTGAAGATGGTTGTGTGTAAGCTTTGATAGCCATTTGCTTTAGGCATTGCTATATAATCTTTTATGCGATTAGGTACTGGAGTCCACTCGCCATGAATAATTCCTAGAACGTGATAGCAGTCAGTTATATCATTTACCATAACGCGGAGGGCAATAATGTCATATATTTTTCCAATATCCATATTATATTTTTGGAGCTTTCTCCAAAGAGAGTATAAATGTTTTTGTCTATAATCTACTACGGCTTTTTTTATACCAGCTTCTTTTATTTTTTTTGTTAGATCATTCTTAACTTCAATTAAATATCTCTCTTTTGAATCTTTTTTTTCATTTAGTAATTTTTTTACCTCCTCATATTCTTTAGGGTAAGCATATTCAAAAGCCGCATCTTCAAGGCGTCCCTTTAGGCGTCCCATAGAGAGTCTATCTGCGAGTGGGGCGTATATCTCAAGAGTTTCAAGAGCAATTCGCTTCTGTTTGTCTGGGCGGACGTATTTTAATGTTTCTATATTGTGAAGTCTATCTGCAAGTTTAATAGTAAGAACACGTAAATCTTCCGCCATTGAAACGAAGAATTTTCTTAAATTTTCTACTTTGCGTTCTATGCCTTTATATCTAACTGTTCCAAGTTTTGTGACACCTTTCACGAGTGAAACTATTTCAGGGCCGAATTCTTTTTCCAGTTCTTCTTCTGTCGTTTCTGTATCTTCTATAACATCATGAAGAATTCCAGCAGAGATTGTTTTTGCTTTCATTCCTAGCTCTGCCAAATTTTTTGCCGTAGCAAAAACATGGTTGAAATATGGTTCACCACTTCTGCGTAGTTGTCCTTCATGGGCTTTTTCTGCAAACTTAAAAGCCCTTTCTATTATATCTATATCTTCATCCTTTAAGCCTTCTACTGTGGACAATATATCTTTTACATTTGGCTTCATATGAATAGTATATCAAAAAAACTAAAAACTAGCTCTAAGAGCTAGTTTTTAGTTTTTTATTATTTTTTATATCGTCTCCGGTTTTATGAGGATTATGATTCCTACACATTTTATTCGAGCATCGCTCAGGTATAGTTTTGGTGCCTTCCATCATCAGTGACTGACATAAGTCACAAATATTTCCAGTTGGTTTTGCTTTTATAGCATTCTTACAATCTGGGTAGTTGCTACATGAATAGAATATTCCAAACCTTCCACGTCTCTCCATCATTTTACCAACCTTGCAAACAGGACAAGTGATGTCTGTCATTTTTCTTTTTGTTTCTTCTTCATCTTGTTTTATAAATTTACATTTTGGGTATCTTGAACAAGATATAAAGGTTCCAAACTTACCCTCACGCACTACAAGTTTGCCTCCACCACTCTTTCCTTTTTTATCTCCACAAAGAGGGCACATCTCACCAGTTTCTTTTGGTCCTTCTAATATTTTTCCTTCGATTGTTCTTGCGCCAGTACATTCAGGATATTTAATACAAGAGTAGAACTTACCTCCCCGTGAAAGTTTTACTATCATATTACTTCCGCAAACTGGGCAAAGTATATCAGCAGGTGCTTCACCCATGTTATTTGTCTTTGCAAGTTTATCTTTTTCTTTTACATCTTTTTGGAATGGAATATAGAAATCTTTCAAAGTTTTCACATACTCTCTTTTGCCATTTGCGATGTCGTCGAGTTCGTCTTCCATCTCGGCTGTAAAAGTATCACTAATGTATTCCGCAAAATTATTTTCAAGGAATGATGATACAACATCTCCAGTATCAGTAGGGAACAATGTTTTGCCTTCTTTTCTTACGTATCCTCTATCTTCCAATGTCTTCATGATTGAAGCATAAGTAGAAGGACGTCCAATGTCGCGAGCTTCGAGCTCTTTAACTAGGCCGGCTTCAGTATATCTGTTCGGTGGTTCTGTGGCTTTTTCAGTGCTATTCAATTGTAGAAGGTTAAGGGGATCTCCTACTTTGACTTCTGGGAGTTCTACGTCTTCACCTCGAGCTCCTGTATCGCAAATTAACCATCCAGGGAAAAGAACTCTAGAGCCATTGGCTGTGAAATCGGGGATTTCTTTTTCAGATTTATCTTCTCTTACAAAAGTATATGGGCGAGATTCACTATTTTTGTTTATAGAAAAATTATTGTCATTTATATTAGCAACTATTTTTGTCTTCATTAATTTAGCATCAGACATTTGTGAAGAGACCACTCGCTCCCAGATGAGCTGGTATAGTCTCTTTTGTTCATCATTTATTCCTGCATTCATTTGTTCGACATGCGTTGGACGAATAGCTTCATGAGCTTCTTGGGCATTTTTAGATTTTGCTTTATAGAAATGTTTTTCAGCGTATTCTTTGCCGTACTTTTTCTCTACCAACGCAAGGATTTGGCTTTGGGCGACTATACTTAGGTTCGTGCTATCTGTACGCATATAAGTGATAAAGCCCGCTTCATAAAGCTTCTGGGCCACCTGCATGGTACGTGAAGGTGAGAATCCAAGTCTGGTACTCGCAGTCTGTTGTAATGTTGAAGTAGTAAATGGTGCGCGTGGTTGCCTCTTTTGTTCACTCGTTTTTAAATCTTTTATGAACCATAATTCTCTCTTGCCAAGTTCGAGAATTTTGTCTACTAATTTTTTATCACGTGGTTCTTCTGCACACGACAAAGTTAGTTTGTCTTTTTTATTTGTCTCAAAAAGTCCTTCTATCGTCCAATATTGTTCAGGAATGAATGCGCGAATTTCTCTTTCTCTCTCCATTATTATTCGGAGTGCAGGGGATTGTACACGACCAGCGGAAAGTCCATAACGAACTTTCTTCCAGATTATTCCAGATAAATCATAACCGACAAGTCTATCGAGTACGCGCCTTGCTTCTTGAGCTTTCACAAGATTCTGATCTATATCACGAGGATTTTTCAAAGCCTCTTCCACTGCTTCTTTTGTAATCTCATGAAAAGTAACTCTTTTAATAGGAGCTTTTATTTTTTTATCAGCATCTAGAAGTTCTTTCAAATGCCAAGATATTGCTTCTCCTTCACGGTCCGGGTCAGTCGCGAGCATTATCTCTGTCGCACGTTCTCCAAGTGCCGTTAGTTCATGAACTACTTTTTCTTTACCTTTTGAAATTTCATAACGAGGAACAAATCCGGCCTGAATATCGATTGCATCTTTGTTGGATTTTGGTAAATCACGTATGTGTCCCACACTTGCACGCACAGTAAATGCTCCATCGAGATACTTCTCGATAGTTTTTGCTTTTGATGGTGATTCAACAATTAAAAGTTTCATATTGGTCTAAGTATTACACGAAAACATATTTTTATGCAAATATAGAAAAAGTTTGTTGTTAATTATTTTATAAAATGAGATAATACAGAAATGGAATTTTCAATTGATAAATTTAATGAAGTAAAACATAAAGCAGAAGATATATATAACAAAATAGGAAAAGTACATTGTCCTTATTTTAAAGAAGATATTCATTTTAATATTAAAGGACTAGACCATTTAATATTTAAAAGTTGGAATAATACTAGACTTATAGATGACCAATATACTCGTTTTAGATATTTGAGCTTAGCTCCTGATGTTATAAAAAATTCAAAAACATTACAGGGAGTTTGGGTAACTAATAAATTTGAACGAATAAAAAGAAAAGATGGTAAGTGGGAGCAGAGATTAAAAATAACTACTTACTATGAATTTATTGCTGTCTTGGAATATCATGGGTCTAAAATAAGGATAAAAGTTATTGTTAAACAGATAGAAGGAGGTGAAAAATTTTTCTTAAGTATAATCCCATTTTGGGGAAAGAATAAAAATACGGGAGAAAGAATTCTATGTAGTGGAAATCCTGAAAACGACTAAAAATCAAAAAACACCTCTCTAGAGGTGTACTTTGATGGTACTTGGCTGCAGTTTAATGTAACCGCGAGAGAAGCGAACTCCTCACAAGCACCTATGTATAGGATATCATTTTACATGAAATCATGCAATGTCGCTGTCTAACTATAAATGAAATACTTGTATATTTATTGATTTATTATATACTTGAATTACTAATGAATATCAGTATCTTATTCCTTTATATTTTAAAGGAATCATGAAAGATTGATCTTTTAATTATTAATTTAAATAAAATAAATATGGAAATAATTTTAATAATATTAGGTTTTTTTATACTCGTTGTATTATATGCAATTCAGAATAGACTAAAAGAGATAGATGAGAGTGTAAATAATTTTCACGGAGATTGGTTAAATAAAAATAATTCAAATAATACTGAAGAAGGTGATTAATTTTATATCCTCCTAATTTCTCCAAGTTCTTCTTTTATTAATTCTTTTATTTCCATTATGGAGAGAAGGGCGTTGGCGGGGCCGACGTTCATTCCTAATTCGCGGATCAAGTCGTTGCGTTCCATTGGTTCGCGGAGGAGCTCAATCACTTTCATTTCATCTTTTCCGCAGTCAGCATATTTTTCTTTATCACTTCTTTTTTCTTTTGCCACTTCGAAACCAAGAGCATCTAATACTTCAGCACTATTAGTGACTGGAGTTGCTCCTTGTTTGATGAGCCAGTTCGTACCGTTTGAATTTGAAGAGAAAGCTGAGCCGGGGACGGCGAGAACATCGCGATTGTAGTCGAGAGCCATACGTGCGGTTATAAGAGTGCCTGACTTTTCTTCAGCTTCTATTATTAGTACAGCTTTGGAGATTCCAGCCATTAAGCGATTTCTTTGAGGGAAAAAATAAAGTTGCGAAATAGCATTTGGCTCAAATTCTGAAATTAAACATCCACCCTTATCTACAATTTCTTGTGCTAGTTTAATATTAGCTCTTGGGTATAGGATACTATTATCAAGTCCCGACCCAGGGAATGAGACGGTAGTGAGTCCAGCTTCAAGTGCAGCTTTGTGAGCTATGGTATCGATGCCGATGGCAAGACCTGAAACAATGACAATAGGGTATCCTTTTAGTCCATGAATTAATTTCTCACAAATATCTCTTCCGTACGAAGTGTATTTACGCGAGCCGACAACAGCAAGATAAACTACATCTTCACTTGGAAGTTTGCCTCTTATATATAGAGTCTTGGGTGGTTGGGGAATTTCGTTTAGTCCTTCTGGGAACTGTTCAGATTTTAGTTTATATATGTCTTCCATATAAATTCTCTTTTCTCATATTTGTGTATTATATCATTTTTTATTATACTATATATATTATGTTAGACATTAAATTCATACGTGAGAATAAAGATATAATTAAAGAAGGTGCCAAGAAGAAGCATATAGAAGTAGATATAGATGCTTTGCTCGTAGCAGATGAGAAAAGGTTAGAGCTCCTCTCTCGTGTGGAATTTCTACGTGGTGAGCAGAATAAAATGAATAATTCTATTGCCAATGAGAAAGATATGACTCTTCGTGGGCAGATGATAGGAGAGATGAAAATGGTGAAAGATGAATTAGTTGGCAAAGAAGAAGAATTGAAAACTGTAATGACAGAATGGCAAGGATTAATGCTCACAGTTCCAAACGTCCCAGATATGTCTGTACCCGATGGAGATACAGACCTCGATAATCAAGAAGTAAAAACATGGGGCGAAAAGCCAAACTTTAATTTTGAGGCGAAGGATCATATCGAGCTCATGACCAATCTTAAAATGGTTGACTTTGATCGTGGAGTTAAGGTTCATGGATTCAGAGGATATTTTCTTGCCGGCGATGGGGTTCGTCTTTCGATGGCTATTTGGAATTATGCAATGGATTTCTTTTCAAATAAAGGTTTCATTCCTTTTATCCCGCCGATAATTGTAAATAGGAAAACTTTCTTTGGCACAGGCTATCTTCCACAAGGTGAAGATGATTTATATAAAACCCAAGATAGTGATTTTCTCGCTGGTACCGCTGAAGTTCCACTCATGGGTTTTCATGCAGACGAAATTTTGAAAGAAGAAGAGTTGCCTAAAAAGTATTTAGGATTTTCACCTTGCTACAGACGTGAAGCTGGAAGTCATTCCAAGGATGTGAAAGGTCTCATCAGAGTGAATGAATTCTATAAGCTTGAACAAGTTGTGCTCTGTAAAGCTTCTCATGCTGAAAGTGTGGCTTATCATGAAGAAATTAATCGTAATACTGAAGAATTCATAGAATCATTGGGTATTCCTTATCATACGGTTATGAACTGTGGTGGCGACTTGGGTATGGGCCAAGTAAAGAAGTATGACGTGGAACTCTGGGTTCCTAAAGAGAATAAATACAGAGAGATATCCTCTGCTTCATATTTCCATGATTTTCAGACTCGCCGATTAAACATTCGCTACAAAGACGAGAATGGCAAAATGAATTATGTTCACTCTCTTAACTGCACAGCTATTCCTACTCCTAGAATATTAGTTTCAATGGTTGAAAATTTCCAGCAAGCAGATGGCACAATTAAAATTCCAGAAGTTTTACAAAAATACTTAGGTAAAGATATTATTTCATAAATTTAAATATGAAAGATATTCCTACATCACCGCGAATAGCGCAAATTAAGCGTAATCGTAAAGTAGGACGATTGCGATTAATTATATTATTGATTATCTTATTTATTTCTTTAGTGGGAGCTCTTTCTTATTTCTCATCTAATAAAAAAGTTTTAGTTAATAAAATAGTGATCACTGGTAATAGTATTATTGATTCTTCGGATTTAGAGCAAAGTGTAAATGAAAAAATTGTAGGGCGTTACTTTGGTCTTTTCGCTCGTGCGAATTTTCTAATATATCCGCACGATAAAATTTATAAAGATTTAATTAAAGAATTTCCTCGAATAGAAAGCTTGTCAGTCAAACGTGAAGGATTCCATACTATCCGTATCACAATAGTTGAACGTGCGGGGAAATATCTGTATTGTGGAGTAATAGTTCCAGAGAATAAAGATCAAGTAGGGGAGAATTGTTATTTTATAAATAATGACGGATATATTTTCGATCGTGCACCTTATTTCTCGGGAGATATATATTTTAAGTATTATGAAAATTTATCGGGAGATAATTCCAAACCACTTGGATTGCAGGTATTTATTCCTACTCGTTTTCATGAAATAGCAAGATTTATAGATGAAGTCGAAGGACTTGGATTCAAGCCGATATACCTTGTAAAGTCATCCCTCGGTCAATATTCACTTTATTTAAAATCTGCAGGGAGTAACCTTAATCCCAAGATACTTTTTAAAGAAGAAAATGATTTGAATACAATATTTGATAATTTTGAGACTGCCATGGGTGAGAAAGAATTTGCAAACGAAATCAATTCCAAGTATGATACTCTCTCATATATAGACCTTCGATTTAAAAACAAGGTGCTATATAAATTTCAATAATGAAAAAATTCTGGGATAAATTACCAACACCTTTCTTTTGTTTAGCACCGATGGCAGATGTCACCGATGCGGCTTTTCGTCGTATGTTTGCCAAGTATGGCAAGCCTGACGTGACTTGGACGGAGTTCGTCTCAGCTGATGGTTTAGTGAGTGGAGGAAGAGATATACTTAAATACGATTTACTATATAGTGAAAAAGAAAGGCCAATAATCGCCCAGCTTTTCTCTTCGAACCCTCTTAAGATGCGCGAAGCCGCAAAGTATGTATCCTTACTTGGATTTGATGGTATCGATATCAACATGGGCTGTCCTGATAAATCAGTAGAGAAAGGTGGTGCCGGTGCCGCGATGATGAAAAATGAAAAACTTGCAGGGGAGATAATTCAGGCCGTGAAAGATGGTATTAAAGATTCTAAAAAGAAAAATATTTCTGTCTCTGTGAAGACTCGTATTGGTTATAGCAAAAATCAGATAAATGAATGGATTCCATTTTTACTCTCACAAGATATAGATGCACTCACTATTCATGCACGAACTCGCAAAGAAATGTCGGAGGTGCCTGCTAGGTGGGAACACGTGAAGGAAGTTGTAAAGATAAGAAATAAAATGGGTTTGAAGACAAAGATAATAGGCAACGGTGATGTAGTGGATTTAAAACATGGGATAGAACTTGCGAAAGAGACTGGTTGTGATGGAATTATGATTGGCAGAGGAGTTTTTGGAAATCCATGGATTTTTTCACGGCGACCCCTCCGGTCTAACGACCACCTCCCCTTAGCAGGGGAGGAAATAAATGAAAAATTAAAAGTTATGCTCGAGCATACGAAGCTCTATGAGAAATTATTAGGGAAGGTGAAAAATTTTGCAACTATGAAGAAGCATTATAAAGCTTATGTGAATGGCTGGGATGGAGCAAAAGAATTACGTATAAAACTAATGGAAACTAACTCATATAAAGAAGTGGAGAAGATAGTGAAGGAATTTATTAATAATCATTAATTTGTTATACTACTAATATGAAGGATTCTAAAGATTCAAATATTGCTTTATATCGTAAATACCGCCCAGAGAACTGGGGCGAGGTTATCGGTCAGGATCATATCGTCAAAGCTATCGATGGAGCACTCAAGGCCGGCAAAGTCTCCCATGCTTATCTTCTTTGTGGGCCACGTGGTACAGGCAAAACGACTATAGCCCGTATAATAGCTTCAGAGCTCGGCACATCTCCGAATGATATATATGAGCTTGATGCAGCTTCAAATCGCGGTATAGACGATGTACGCAGTATCCGTGACAGTGTACATACGATGCCTTTCGATTCTAAATATAAAATTTATATTCTCGACGAAGTTCACATGTTTACGAAGGACGCTTGGAACGCTTTTTTAAAGACTATTGAGGAGCCTCCAAAGCATGTCATATTTATTCTCGCGACAACTGAGATTGAGAAAGTCCCCGATACAATTGTTTCTCGTTGCCAGAGTTTTATTTTCAGAAAGCCAACAGATGCGATTCTCTCTTCTGTGGTGACAAATGTTGCGAAGAAGGAAGGATATACACTCGAGGAAGGTGGGGCTACCCTTATCGCGCTCTTAGCTGATGGCGCATTCCGTGATGCATTAGGAACGTTACAGAAAGTAATATCATTTTCCAAAGATAAAAAAATTAAACTCACAGACATAGAAAATGTGACTGGATCACCAAATACTCTTTTAGTGGATCAATTTTTAAATGCAATAGCAACGAAAAATATAGATGAAGGATTTGCTTGTGTAAAAAAAGCAGGAGATCAAAATCTTGAGATGGCTATATATTTGAAAATGATCCTTGTTAAATTAAGATATGCACTTATGCTTCGCTATGCACCTAAAATGAAGAAAGAAATTGAGGATGCAATTTCTGAGCATGACATGGAATATATATCAAAATTAATTGCTGATAAACCTGAGCATATATCTTCTTCCACACTTTCTGTATTACTTGATGCTTATCAATCTCTTAAAAGTTCACCTATTAGTGAGCTTCCAATCGAGATGGCGCTAGCCAAGATTCTAAATGAGAAGTAATAATAAAATTTGGGATGTAATTGTGATAGGTGGCGGAGCCTCAGGCATGTTTGCTGCGGCTGTTGCCGGTAGTCGAGGGAAGTCTGTACTCATATTGGACAAGAATAAAAACTTAGGAGAAAAATTAAAAATAACGGGTGGAGGTAGATGTAATATTACAAACAACGAGCCGGATATTCATAAATTCCTAAAAATTTATGGTGATGGCGCGCCGTTTCTTTACTCACCATTTTCAGTCTTTGGAGTGAAGGATACTTTTACATATTTTGAATCACGCGGGTTACCACTTGTAGTTCAAGCTCGCAACCGCGTCTTCCCAGAGACTGAGAAAGCATATGATGTATACAAAGTACTTGAGAATGAATTAAATAAAAATAATGTAAATATTAAAAATAGCTGTACAGTAAAGCGGATAAATAAGAAAGGAGATGAGATTGAAAGTGTAGAAACGAACAATGGATTATATTTTGCCAAGTCTTACATATTAGCTACTGGTGGCATGTCGCATCCGGAGACTGGATCAACTGGTGATGGATTCAAATGGTTGAAGGATTTAGGTCACGTCGTAAAGGATTCTAGCCCTGATATTGTACCCTTGGCCGCGAGTGACAAATGGGTGAAGACTTTGGCTGGAGTATCGCTATCCTTTATGAAGATCACTTTTTATCTTGAAGGCAATAAACAATTTTCAAAAACAGGCAAAATATTATTTACACACTTCGGACTTTCAGGACCCCTTATTTTAAATAGTGCGAAGAAAGTCTCAGATCTTTTACAGTCAGGTAATGTGACGGCTTTGATAGATGCATTCCCAGATACAAATGAAGGCAAGCTCGAAGAATCTATAATTAAAATTTTTGATGCGAATAAGAATAAAATTCTCAGAACTGTTTGGAAGGAGATAGCTCCGGATGGAACAGCTATGGTAACAGAAGGCATAGATTCCTCGATAGATTTTGATATGAAGGTTCACAGCGTTAGTAAAGAAACAAGAAAGAAACTTGTAAAATTATTGAAAAATCTTCCAGTAAATATTACAAATTTGATGGGTTACGAGAGGGCGGTAGTTGCTGATGGTGGAGTATCACTTAAGGAGTTAAATATGAAAACAATGTCCTCGATTTTATACAAGAATTTATACATTACAGGTGACTTATTAAATATAAATAGAAACTCAGGAGGGTATAGTCTCCAGATCTGTTGGACCACTGGCTATATAGCTGGTATGTCCGTTTAATTTATTTCTTTTCTATAAATAGCAACTAGACTGTAAAGCAAACTCAAAGTGAGTGGGCCTATTAATATTCCTACGGGGCCCATGAGTGTGATTCCACCTAATATGGAGAATAATGTAAGTATTGCAGGTATATCTGTATTTCTTGAAATGATATAAGGGGATAAGAAGTTGTCTACAGTACCGACTATTAACATTGCCCAAAGAAGTAATCCTAATGCATGGAGAGGTAATCCTGTGAAGTAAAGGAAAAGAATGGAAGGTATCGTTACAAGAGATGTTCCAAGATTTGGGACAAGTGAAGTCATCCCCGCGACAACTCCCCAAAGTGCAGGATTGGGAATTCCAAAGAACCAGAAGCCAAGCCAAGCGAGGGTTCCTTGAATAATAGCAATGAAGAAAGAACCTTTTATTACTCTATTTACTCCATGTCTAAGATTGGCAAGTATTTCTTTTGTATTTTTTTCTGACAATGGTAAAAGTTTCGTTAATCCTTCTCTCCATTCCTCACCATCTTTTAGAATATAAAACATAGCGAAGATCATTAGAATCATCATTAATATTGTATTAAGGGTATAGCTAAAGAAGTTTCCTATGTTACTTACTAGCATAGAAGTAAAGCTTGCAATCTTACCGTAAGTATCGAAATGAAAACCTTTTGGCATTATTTCATTTACAGAAAAATCTATTTTTTGTATTAGAGTATCAGTGTTGCCATTTGAAACTACGGAACTATATGCATTTTGTGCTTGACCAAATATCACACTTCCCATGAAGAATAATGGCACGCATAGTACAACAAGGAACATGATTATAGTAATTAGGGATGCGAGACCACCACTTTTTCTCGTTATATGTTTTTTAATCCATAAATACACTGGATCCATGACGACAGCGAAAGAAGCTGCTAGGATAAATACAGTCAAGAAAGGGAAAAGGATTGCTAATGTTAAAAACAGAACGATTGCTAAAAGCGCGAACAAAAAATACTTCTCAGTTTTAGATGTTTCCATACTGATAGTATAACAAGAAATTCTTGTAGAGGCTATAGTTTAAAAATGACTTTTTGATTCTTCAAGTAATGCTGTATCTCTTGGAACTATGTACAACATTCCTTCTTTCGAGGTCGCCATACTTTCCTTAAGGACCTTTAAAGCTTCATTATATGGGAGCCATACTACTTCAAAACCTTTTTCTATTTCTTTTTTTGTGAAATCTGTTTTTCCTTTTTCGCCCACTACCTTTACTAAAAAGCAGTATGAAATTTGTTTGAGTCCGAACATCTTTCTGTTTTCTATAGTTGTGCCAACCTCTCCGAGCACTTCGATTTTACAACCTATTTCTTTAAGGCACTCTCTGTTCAAAGCAAGCATTTTGTCTTCTCCCTCTTCTAATCCACCACCAGGCAGTTTATAATAGTTTTCTTTCGTTACATGTAGAAGTGCAATCTTACCTTCACTGTCCAAAACAACAGCACGTGATGCTTCACGTACTTTATAGTTTGCAACTTCTTCTTCTGAGACATTTTCTGGATTGATTAGTAGTATTTTTTTCATAAATTTATTTCGATAAATAATCTAATATTTTAGAAACTAAATCTTGAGAATTTGAATAGATTATAAATTTATCAGTTATGTATTCCAATGATTTTGATACCCTACTTCCTTCTTTATAAATACAAAGAATTGGAATGTTTAAAGTACTAGCGATGCCTAACTCAATTCCTTGACCTGTAGAAGAGAATGAAACTTCTGCAATAATTAAATTTGAACTTTTAAGAGTTTCTATGTTATCTATATCTTTTTGATTTTCATGTGGAAAAAAGAAAGTATATGAATTATTTATACTAGATTCTCGTATCGGTTTATATAACTCATTTTCAAAATCAAAATCTCTAGAATGTGAAATATATATTTTCATAATTTTATTATATCAGAAAACAACCTAGGAATCGAACCTAGTTTTCTTTATAAAATATAGCTTAAAACGGGTGCTGGCAACATGGGACAGTATCCAAACTTATTTAATAGAAAATGAGAATAATTAAAAATTGTCAGCTACTTTATTAATACAGGAATGCACCTCTAATTTATGTTTTTCTAATTGTTCCTCCGTTTCTTTTATTGGTCTAGTTATGTATTTTTTAATTAAAAAAATAAAAATAAATAATGAAATAACAGTTGTTGCTAAGATTAATATATTTAATTTTTTATTATTTTTAATAAGATCATAAATAATACTCGCTGATAGATTAAAAAGAAAACCACATAGAAACATAAAAGCTCCTATAAAAAATATAGTAGCTTCTTTATAAAGTGAGTTGAGGTTATTTCTTGTTCTTAACATTTCATTGAAAGAATTTTCAAGAAAAATTTTATTTACCTTTTTATTTTTATTGTTCATAGTTTTATTAATTAAAAATTATAGCAATAGATAGAAAAATAAAACCTAAGTTAATTAACAAGTAAGTTGTTTCAAAAAAATTACCATCTCCCTTCTCTGTTCCAGCCTTCTGCCAAGATTCTGGGTATAATGATTCTTCATCTTCAGAAAAAAATTTATGACTGAAAAGATTGAGAGTTTTTTCTATCTTAGCAGCAACTCTTTGTTGTCCTTTAAATCCTTTATTTAAATCTTCTAAATAATGGAATCTAATAGCATGATATGTTGCAAATAGAGCTAAAAGATAAATTATTTTGTTGAAACAAGTTAAATATAAATTACTTTGTATTAACCATCCACTAGCACCACTCAATATACCAAGTATCCAAATTCCTGTATTTTGTACACGATCACGTATATTGTGTATTGATTGATACCTTTCTTTTAAGGCAGATATTAATATCTCTATTTTATTATTATCATTCATATTATTCATATTTTATCTTTTTTTATTTCTAATTTTTAAATATCCTGGTTTATATTTAGGATTTCTAGAAGGAAAAGGGGTCCCTTCAACTGTAACAGGAATTCTTCTAAATCCTATAGGGTAACCAAAATATGATTTAACAACTAAATCCATATAATGAGTACCTTTATATGCTGAATTTTCTGTTGCCTCAATTTTATCACCCCTATAATGTCCTAGATCGTTTTTATTTTCAGCTTCTTCTCCTTCATTTCTAACTGTCCATTCTATTTTTGATCTTTGAGGAATTAAATTATTGTTAATAATTCTAAAATGAATATTACATTTTCTAGGTATTGGACCTATTTTATTAATATCACGATAAGTTCTATTAATATTATTTTCTGGTTGAGCTATGACTTCGACTTGTGGATCAAATTCAATAACAGATAATGCCTTACTTCCTTGTTTAATATCTTTTTCTGATATTTCTGGTAGTGGGAAAAAATGCCTAAAAGCTTCTTGCCATATAACAGCAGAATCCATTTCTGTTGAAGATTTTAGTGCTCTTTTTGAAATATCACACAAAGCTTCAATTTTTTCTTTAAAAACTTGAAAATCTTGATCAGATAATCTGTTTATATCTTCTTTGCCATCAACAGGATTAAGAACTGTTCTGTCTTGATCAATTCTTTCTAATATATTATTAACACAAGCATAAAATAAGTCATCATCATTTATTGTTTCAAAAGAGGCTTTTTTATACGCTTCAATCATAAGAACGGTTATCATTATTGATGATGGTCTATTTTCTTCTTTAAAAGTTAAAGAAGACCACATTTTTATATATCTGATCATTCTACGTATTTGAAGCCCTTCTTGTTCTTCTTTACATTCATTACTAAACCATTCGAAAAGAGCCTTTGGATCACTATTCTCCCATTCATTTTCTTCTGTTGCCAAGTTTCTTACATCATCATTTTCATCTAAATGATACACGGGTACGTCTATATGAAAATTATCAGAAAAAATAATTCTACAACATCTATTTTTAGGTGGAGTTAAAACTTCTTTTACCTCATCTTCCGATTCTTGAGCATAGGATTCAAGACTATCTTGTGTAATATTTTTTAATTCAATTGGATTAAATTTGCCATCATCTGGTTGTCCTTCCCATATAAAATATATTCCAAGGTCTATATCAAATTCTTCAGTAGGGCCAGAGGGACGAATTTGTGTTGCAAATTTATATGATCCTTGTAACCAAGATTTTATTGAATATTCAGTTTTTTCAAATAAATCTTCTTTTAAATAATCTGATAAATCATTCCATCTTTCTTTTTGGGCTTCCTGTTGTTTATCTGTAGGAATAATTCTACGATGAAGAGTTTGTTTTTCGACATCAGTTGAAAAAAATAATTTTGCAGCAATAGACATATATTCAGATTCTTATTTATAATTGCTTTATTATATCACCTTGGTCTTGATTGTTCAATTATTTTGTGGTCCTTTGATTTTTTATCATTTTTAGCTTAAGATATGCCCATAATTAAATTATGGACATACTTATATCACAATTAGACCTGAAATACGAGAAATACAGCCAAAACCTTATAAATAACCATAATGGTGATTTAGAAAAGAAATTAAGAGACTAGGACCGTGAGTACACTTATCGAACCCTACAGGTTCAGTACACCTTTCGTATCGTACTCGCTTCGCTCCGTGCGATATACTCAAGGTCTCCGATTCCTAGGCGCACACTAACGTGTGCTTCTCCCAGCAAAAGAAAACCACGCTCTGAAAGCTGGTTTTCTAATTTGCTGGGAGACTAGGAATCGAACCTAGATTAAAGGCTTCAAAGGCCTCTGTCCTACCGTTAGACGATCTCCCAATGTAAAACAATATAAGAATACATTAAAAATGGTTATTTTTCAACTGTGGCTAATATCTGATATAATAAAAATATGAAAAAAATAGACACAGATTTAATATTAAATACAGGAGATCCAATGCCAATAGTTGGTCTTGGAACTTGGAAGTCTTTGCCTGATAAGGCAGGAGAGGCAGTTTTGTATGCACTTATGAATGGTTATCGTCATATAGATTGTGCGGCGGTTTATCGTAATGAAAAAGAAATAGGAGTTAGTTTTAAGAAAGTATTTGAAGATAAAATAAGAGACCGAGAAGAAGTTTTCATTACAAGCAAGCTTTGGAATTCTGAACATAAAAAAGAAGATGTAAGAAAAGCATGTGAGGCTACCTTGTCTAATTTGAATCTTGAATATTTAGACTTATATCTTATGCATTGGGGCGTCGCTATTCCTCACAAAGAGACTTTGGAAGCCGGATGGACTGTAGGATTAGATAGTGATGGAGTGATAATAAGAGAAAAAGTTTCTATAAGAGAAACGTGGGAAGCTATGGAAGAATTGGTAGAGCTTGGTCTTGTGAAAGCAATTGGAGTTTCAAATTTCACTACTATGATGCTCGTTGATTTACTGTCTTACGCTAAGATTAAGCCAGCCGTAAATCAAATTGAATTGCATCCTTATCTGCAACAAACAGAATTATTAGAATTTTGTAAAAGCAATGGTATAATAGTGACTGGCTACTCTCCACTTGGTTCTCCTGGTAATAATAAAGATAAGGGATTACCAATTCTTGTAGAAGACAGTACTATACTTGCGATAGCTTCTTCTCATAATAAATCTCCTGCTCAAATATTAATCAGATGGGGGATACAAAGGGGAACAGTTGTAATACCAAAAAGTGTCACAGAGGAGCGAATAAAAGAAAATTTAAATGTTTTTGATTTTGAATTGTCCGGAGAAGAAATGAATAAAATCGCGGAACTCAATAAAAACTTTCGTTTCGTAAATCCACATGATTGGTGGAAGATACCTTATTTTATATAATTTTATGGAATATATAGACATACTAGATGAAAAAGGAAATATGACAGGGGAATCAAAGGAAAAGATGGAAATACATCGTGATGGTAATTTACATAGAACTGTTCATATTTGGTTTGTAAATTCAAAAGGAGAGATATTGCTCCAGCATCGTTCAAAAGAAAAAATAAATCATCCAGACATGTGGGATATTTCTGTCGCAGGGCATATTTCAAGTGGTGAAAGTGCAGAAGTTGGTGCATTACGAGAAATAAAAGAAGAAATTGGAATTGATGTCTTGCCTAGTCAATTTGAAGTAGTGGGTGAAGTGGTGGTTCATCGTGTTTTAAATAATGGCACTTATTTTGATAACGAATTTAATAGTATATATCTTATAAAAAAAGATTTTAATATAGAAGATATTAAGATGCAGGAAAGTGAAGTGGAAGATATGCGCTGGTTACCAATAGAAGAATTTAAAAAGTGGATAGATGAGAAAAAATCTGACTTAGTAGATCACGGAGAAGAGTATGCTCTACTTTTCAAATATCTTTCAAAGAATCAATAAATGACCAAATAACTTGCTTTTTAGTCATATAAGTGCTATAGTTAAAACATAATAGTAATAACTTGTCTAGTATAAGCCAGGTAAATAAAAAATAATTATATGGGAAATTTTCAAGGAGGTGGTAATAGAGGCGGAGGATTTAGAGGTGGAAATGGTGGCGGTGGACGCCCAAGTTTCGGAGGTGGTAGAGGAGGCGACAGAGGTCCTGTCACAATGCACAAAGCAGTCTGTGATGAATGTCACAAGAATTGTGAGGTTCCTTTCCGTCCATCAGGCGATAAGCCTATCTACTGTTCCGATTGTTTTAGTAGTAAAAGAGAAGATAATGGTGATCGCGCACCACGTCGCGAATTTAATGACCGTGCTCCAAGAAGAGAATTCAATGATCGTCCTGCTCCATCTTTCAACAAACCAGCAGCACCTGCAAATGATGATGTAAAGAGACAGCTAAGTGAGATGAATAGTAAGCTTGATCGTTTAATAAATTCAATTGAGAAGCTTGCACAACCCAAAACATCAGTAGCGCAAGTAGTTGCAAAACCAGTTGTAAAAGTTGCTCCAGTTGTAGCTAAAGCTCCAGCTAAAAAAGTTGTTGCAAAAGCTAAAGTTGTAAAGAAAGGAAAGAAGTAATTCATATTTCCAATAAAAAGCCCCTCTCGGGGCTTTTTATGTTAATATATGTTTATGTCAGATTTTAAAATAATAATGAGTGTAGTAGTAGTTGCTTTAACATTCATAGGTTATGCCCCATATATTCGGGATGTAATTAAAAATAAAACTACTCCACATTCATTCACTTGGCTAGTATGGTCTTTTGCAACTGGTATTACTTTTGCTCTTCAAATTAGTGGTGGGGCTGGGTTAGGAGCATTGGCGACACTTTCTGCTACAATTATTTGTTTTTCTATCTTTATATTAGGTGTAATTAAAAAGAATAAAGATATTGTGTATTTAGATTTTGTATTCCTTGGTTTTTCTTTTGTGGCACTTTTCTTATGGGTTGTAGTTAAACAACCAGTATTTTCTATTATTCTTATTGTATTAGTAGACGTATTAGGATTTTTACCCACCGTAAGAAAATCATGGAAAAATCCACATTCAGAAACTTTGTTTTCTTATAAATTAAATGTTATCAGACAAATACTCACAATATTTGCATTGCAGCAATATAGTATATTAACATGGTTATCTCCGGCAGTATGGGCTATTGTTAATTTGTTATTTTCTATAATGTTAATAATTAGAAGAAAAATTATTAAAAATAATTAATATGAATAAAATTAGACTTTGGTATTTATATGATTTTGCGAATTCATTTGCTTCAGTTGTTTTACTTTTTTATTACCCTTTAATACTTTCTGAAAGAGGAGCTAGTGATGCATGGATAGGAGTATCTGCTTCTATTGCTACTGGTATTTTGTTGCTAGTTTTACCTTATATAGGAGCTCTTTCTGATAGGACAGGTAAAAGAATATTTTTTATAAAAATAGGATCAGTTATTATGATTTTATCTCTTCTCCTGATGTCTTTTGTTGTAAAAAATAATGAAACTTTTGGTTTAAAAATTTTATTTACGTTATCATTTTTTTATATTTTGTTCCAAATTTGTTGGCAAGGTTCATATTCTATATATACAGCGATGTTAAGACATGTAAGTGATTCTGCTAATAATATTAAAGTATCAGGTGAAGGCTATGGTTTTGGGCAACTGGGTAATGCTTTAGCTATTGTGATTATAGGAGCGATAATAGGTACATCTGTGATATTTTTTGGCCTAAGCGGTAAAGCTTTAGCATTATTTTTGGGTGCTATATTTTTCCTACTGATATCTTCTTTCTTTTTTTCCCAAAAAGAGCCTGATAGGAATTATTCAGCCAGTACCTTTTCTTATTATAAATTTTTTCATAAGATTAAAAATAATAAAAAAGTATTTTATTTCTTAATAGGATATTCTTTATTGGCTGATGCGTTACTTACTTTTCAGTTATACATTGCTTTGTATGTAAGTAAAGTCTTTGATTTTTCAGATAAGGGGGTTTCATATGTTGCTATTACTGGTCTTATTTTTACAATGATTGGTAGTTTTTTAACTAGTATTTTTGTAAAAAAATTAAAAAATAAAAATAAGGCTTTGATAATATCAGGTATATCTTATGGAGTTTGTTTTGGTTTGTGTGCTTTAATGCCAGTAATTTCTTTTGCTGTATTTACTGCAGTTGCTATTAGCGGTCTTTTCTTTGGTGTCCTATTTTCTTTATTTAGAGTAATTTATTCAGAAATATCACCAGAAGATTCCCAGGGAGAATTTTTCAGTGTGTTTACTGTTTTTGAGAGAGCAGCTTCTGTAATTGGTCCGCTTGTTTGGTTACTAACATTTTATTTATTAAAGAGTTTTGGAGAGAGTATTCAATATAGAGGTTCGGTTTTACTTTTAATGGTGGTTTGTTTTATTGGAATATATTATTTAAAGAAAAGTGAAAAGTTCTCTTAATTTTATAACGAAAAATGATTATATATGGAAGAACTTTTTAAAATATTTTTTGGCATTAAGAGAAGAAAAGTTTATAGAGTTAAAAAACGAGTTAAAAGAAAAAATTTAAATTATATAAAATATAAGAAAGATGCAGCAACTCTTGTCAAAGAAAGGTTAGAATATTTCAATACATTTTATAATTATAAATGGGGGAATGTTGTCATTAGAAATCAGAAAACCCGTTGGGGAAGTTGTTCAAAGAAAGGGAATTTAAATTTCAATTATAAGATTGCACTACTGTCGCCTGAAGCAGCGGATTATATAATTGTGCACGAACTTTGCCATTTAAAAGAGTTTAATCATTCGGAGAGATTTTGGGATTTGGTAGCAAGGGCAATTCCTGATTATAAGGCAATACGAAGTAGTTTGCGTATAAATGGACTCCAACTTGGTTAAAAGCCTTTCAATTTAAGTAAAAATGATGTAAAGTGATAACCTATATGGCTCACGGAGAAGTAGTAATACGTTTTGAAAAAGTTTCTTTTGAATATGGGCACAACAAACCGATACTAGATGCGGTGGATTTTTCTATACGTCGCGGAATGAAGGTTACGATCATGGGTCAAAATGGTGCTGGTAAAAGTACTTTATTCTCTCTAATTACAGGCGAGAGGGTTCCAGAAGACGGAACCATAAATCTTGCACAGCGAACGACCATTGCGCTTTCCCGCCAAGTTATTCCACGCGAAGAACTTGACCTAACTGTCAGAGAATTTTTCGAGAAATGTTTTAAAGAAAAAGTTTATGACATTGATCCACGTATCGATGACGTTCTTGAAATTGTGAATTTGAAAGGTCACGACAAGGTGCACGAGCGTACAGTTCGTTCTTTCTCTGGTGGTCAGCAAGCACGTTTACTTCTTGCCTCTGCTTTAATACAAGAGCCAGATATTTTATTACTAGATGAGCCGACAAATAATTTAGACAAACCGGGCATTGCTCATCTTACAGACTTTCTAGTGAAATATAAAAAGACTGTGATTGTAATTTCTCATGATGCTCACTTTCTTAATTCATTTACAGATGCGGTTTTATATTTAGATATTTATACAAAAAAGATTGAGCAATATGTCGGTAATTATACGGATGTACGCGATCAAATAACGGCCCGAATGGAACGTGAGAACAGAAAGAATGCTCTTCTTTCTAAAGAGATTCAGGCTAAGAAGGATCAAGCTAATGCTTTTGCCATGAAAGGAGGAAATCTTCGTGCCGTTGCTAAACGTATGCGAGACTTGGCCGAAGATTTAGAGGAAGAAAAGGTAGATGTAAGGAAGGAAGACAAAACGATAAGGAATTTCGTCATACCATCTCAAGATGATTACGTTGGTGACATTGTATCTATCACATCACTACCTATATATAAAAATCACAAAGTTAAAAACATAAAAGTGAGAATAAAACTTCGCAAACATACACATCTACTCCTATCAGGGCCCAATGGTATCGGGAAAAGTACTTTACTTGAAGCGATTGTTAAGGGCGAAGCAGAAGGAATTTCTATTTCAAAAGATGTACGAGTTGGTTATTATCGACAAGATTTTTCCACGCTTGATTTTAATGATACTGTCTATGAATCTCTCGCAGACACGATGAGGAAAGTAAGTGGTAAGGTTCATGAAGAAAGTATTCGTGCGACGGCAGCCAGTTTTCTTATAACAGGCGACATGGTTCATACGAGAATCGGCAGTTTATCAGAAGGGCAGAAAGGTCTAGTTGCTTTCGCGACTCTTGTTCTTACAAAACCCGGACTTCTTATTTTGGATGAGCCGACGAACCATATTAACTTCCGTCACTTACCAGTTATAGCCAAAGCTCTAAGTGATTACAAAGGAGCGATGATTCTTGTCTCTCATACACCTGAATTTGTAGCGCAAATTCGCATAGACGAGACTCTTGATTTAGACAAATAATTTTAAATACCTTGTTGACAATTTTTTCACTCTGGTATCTAATAGGGTTATGAAAAAAATATATATAACATCAATACTGGTTTTCCTCTTTATTATAGCTGTTCCAAGTGCTTCAGAGGCTTATTATGGCTCTAATAGTATATATTATACCTACGGTGATAATTACAATAGTTATAATAATTACAGTGATTATAACGGTTATAACATTTACTATAGTAGACCAATTTCAGGTCCACACTTTACGAATAATTTTATGAATAATGCTTATTCATATAATAATCCATATAGTAATTATAATACATATAATGACTACAATTATCCTAGTTATGCTTCGCACAATTTCACAAGCAATTACATGAATAATGCCTACCAATATAATCAATCTGGCTCTGATTATAATAGTTATGGGTATACAGGATACAATTATTCTAATAATGCTTCATCAAGATATACCAATAACTACATGAATAATGCTTATCCATATAATCAATATAATAATTATGGATCATATAATTACAATGGGTACGGTTATTAATTTTATTTAATCTTCTAGTTGAGGTTTTTCTAAAGTCTGAGCTTCGATACTTATAGCTTCTCCAGTTATTCTCATTACATCTTTATCAATTTTTCTAAATTCATGATTTGATTTATTGAAATGATTTACTGTCGTCGCAAGTGCGTTGCCAAGCTTCTGGTGCATATCTTCATAACTACGTAAATGTGTTCCCAGTTCACTAACTCTTTTCACTATATCTTTTGCGCTTTCTTCTATTTGCATAGCTTTGAGTCCTTGTAGGACTGTCTGTAAATAAGCAAGGAATGAAGTAGGGGAAACGATTATGACTTTATATTTACTTGCAGCTCGCTGTATAAGATTCTCGGTATCTTCATTTATTGCGCCTATCTTATTGATAAGTAGGTCATAATATATAGCTTCATGAGGTATGAACATAAAAGCGAAGTCCATCGTGCCTTTGTCTGGCTGAATGTATTTTGAAGTCTCTGTAATTCTATTTTTGAGGTCATTTACGAAAACTTTTTCTAATCTTTCTTTCTCTGTTTTATCATTGGTTTCTGATATACGATTATAATTCTCAAGAGAGAATTTAGAATCTATGGGTATGACTTTATCTTTTACGAATACCGCAGCATCTACTATCGTGCCATCGGGGAAAGGGTACTGCATTTGATAACTTCCCGGAGGCATGATGTTCTTAAGTAGTGTCTCTAAGTAATATTCCCCAAGTATTCCTCTCTGTTTTGGATTCTTAAGTATATCTTGTAGGTTTTGAAGTTGGTCAGCAAAGGAAACGACTTGCTTGTTCGTCTCATCGAGTCTGGTTATTTTTTCTGTAATATCGGCAATAATTCGTGAAGTCTCGGTTGATTGGAAACGCATCGTCTGGTTAATTTCTTTTTGTGATTCGCCAAGCTTGCTATCTATAGTACGCGAGAGTTCATTGATCTGGTTAAGCAAAAGCTGCACAGAATTATCAGCTTTCTCCTCTGGTTTCTTTTTGGAAATTAAAACCACCCCGGCAACAATGCCGATTATTATAATTATGAGAAGGATTACAATCAAAGTTTGCATATTTATATTATACCAATTTTCCTAAATAATGTTTAAGTGTATAAATCCAATCTTCTTCATTATCTGGGTTAAGTTCCTTTTGAGCGAGCATCCATTCTAGATATCCACGATCTGTGCCTGCGACTTCGGCTAAGGTTTTACCATTGTGTTTACCGAAGTTGAACATATTCATAAGTGATGGACGGCTTGAGATATCTATCATTTTTTCAATAATTTGATTTTGTATTTCTTCCTCGCCCCCTGCTAAGGGGGAGATGCCGAAGGCAGAGGGGGTTTCTTTTATTTTATTAAATAGTCTCTCGTAAAGTTTTTCCAAGACAAGTACGTCTCCTAGTGCATCGTGGGCTTCGGCTTCTATTTCAATATCTAGATAGTATCTTAAGTACTGCAGTTTGTACTGAGGAATGACATTATCTTTATCAAGAGCTCGAGCGACACGAAGAGTACAAATAAAGTTGGCTGGCACAATACCTTCCTTCCCAATTATCGCAAGGTCAAATTTTGCATTATGAGCCACGACGACACTATTAGGATCTTCAAAGAGTAATTTAATCGTTCCGTAGTTGCTACTTTCCTGAAAGGCTGGCTTATCGGCTACCATTTTATTTGTAATGTGTGTTATAGCGCTAGCTTCAGGAGGAATGGGGATAGAGGGCTTGAATAGTTCACTAAAGGTTGCATCAGTAGTCTTATAAGCCAGCTGACAAACAAAGTCTTTTATAGGCTCATTGCCAGTAGTTTCAGTATCAAAGAATATAATTTTTTTCATATTTGTATTCTACCATATATTTGGTACAATATAGATATGACATTACACGAACAAATCAAAAATAATATAAAGGAGAGTATGAAGTCGGGCGACAAGGTTCGCCTTGAGGTTATGAGGGGGCTTGTGACGGCTTTTACTAATGAATTGGTTGCTACCAAGAGGACTCCTCAAGATTTATTAACAGATGAAGAAGTTATAAAGGTTATTACCCGTGCATCCAAGCAAAGGAAAGACTCCATTGAGCAGTTTACTAAGGGTGACCGTATGGATCTAGTAGATATAGAGACAGACCAACTTCATATATTAGAAGAATTCCTTCCAAAATTGATGGAGATAGGGGAGGTAGAAGAATTTGTAAAAGATAAACTCTCTCTATTGGCGGTTAAAGACGTAGCAAAAAAGGGAATGTTTATTTCTTCCATAATGAAAGATCTTAAAGGCAAGGCCGATGGTGCTATTGTGAAAGAAGTTGTTGATAAATTATTTGTTTAATTTTTATTTATGAAAATTATTTTACATTGGATTATAATATCTGTAGCAGTTCTTGTTTCAGCTCAGGTTATTAATGGTATAAGTGTCAATCCTCTATGGGTGGTACTTATCGTTGGTGCCTGTCTTACACTTTTCAATATGTTTATCAAGCCGGTTATCAATATTCTCACTCTGCCTTTGAATATTGTAACACTTGGTTTGTTCTCACTTGTAGTCAACGGCCTACTTTTTTGGTACTTAGGAACTTTTATCAAAGGGTTTAGTGTTTCTACTTTCTCGGCTGCATTCTTGGGTGCATTACTCGTTTCTATAATAAATTGGATTCTTAAAAAAGTATTCCATTTCGACTTCTAATAATATATGGAGCATATTTCTCTTTCCGTTATACGGCATTTCATTGAGATACACGCAATAATAGTTTATTTTGTTATTTTCTTCGGAGTAATAATTGAGGGCGAGATAGTTGTTATCCTAGCGGGAATTTTTTCATTTCTAGGATTGATAAATCTTTTCATTGCTTTTCCGGTTATTATACTGGGTGGAGTAACGAAATCCTTCCTTGCTTATACTATCGGATTTTATTTAAATAAAAATCATTCACATAAGCCATTTATAAGTATGATGGAGAGGAAAATTTCTTACTTTCTTCCCAAATTTAACGAGAGACCCTTTTGGTCTATTTTTACTTCTCGTTTTATAATTTTAGGTGTTGGATGGTTTACTCTCCTATTTTCTGGGTATAAGAAGGTGCCTCTTAAGATATATGCGAAAGCAGAAAGTTACTCTTTAGTCTTGTGGTCTATAGTCTTTTTTGGATTAGGGCATTTCTTTAGTTATACAGCACTTTCAATAAGTAGGGATGTTCGTAAGTTTCTTGTTATAATACTTGTATTCTTTATTATGTTTTTCATAATAGAGAAGTTCATTACTTTCCTAGTAAGATTATTTAATCTTAAACATTTAAATGGAGAATTAAAATAATATGTCAATTTTCAAAAATATATTAAAACAAAATAAAATATGTGTTACTCACAATGGAAGTTTCCACACCGATGATATTTTTGCTACGGCGACACTTTCAATTCTTAATAATGGTAATGTTAAAATTATTCGTGCACGAGACCCGAAGATAATTGCAACTGGGGATTATGTTTATGATGTTGGTGGGGAAAATATTCCAGAGAAGAATCTTTTTGATCATCACCAGAGAGGTGGTGGTGGAGGAAGGGAGAATGGTATACCTTACTCATCTTTTGGTCTAGTTTGGAAACAATTCGGAGAAAAGATTTGTGGATCTAAGGAAGTTGCAGAAAGAATTGACACTAAGATAGTTCAACCGATAGATGCGAGTGATAACGGAGTAGATATATCTAAACCTATTTACTTAGATATTTTTCCTTATTCTATAGAGGCTATATTTTTATCAGAAGCTCCAACATGGAAAGAAAACAATAAAGAAATGGATATAATTTTTGGAAAACAAGTTGAAAAAGCCATTGTTCTATTGAAACGTGAGATAAAAATTGCCAATGATGATTTGGAAGGTGAAAAGATAATCCTTGAAGCATACAAAATATCCAAAGATAAAAGAATTGTAAGCGTAGAAGAGGATTTCCCTAGATACCTAATGCAAGGAGTACTTTCTAGACTGCCAGAACCTATGTATTTTATTTATCCTAGTTTTCGTAATTCTATAATTGTAGGATGGAAGACAGAAGCGGTGAAGAAATCTCCTGAGACAATGGAGAGTCGTAAACTTTTTCCTGAAAGCTGGAGGGGAATAATGGAAATCAGTGGGAAATTAAAAGAAGTGACTGGTGAGCCTGACGCACAATTCTGTCACCAAAGTGGATTCTTTCTAACTGCTAATTCTAAGAGGGGAGCAATCGCACTTGCTCAAAAGGCTTTAATAGCGTAGGTTAATTATATGTTCATAGATGAAATAAAATTTTTTGCAAAAGCTGGAACCGGTGGAGACGGGGTTGTTCGCTGGCGTCGTGAGAAATTTATAGATAAAGGCGGGCCAAATGGTGGCGATGGTGGCCGAGGTGGAAGTGTTTTCGCTCTTGCCGTACAAGACGTCCACATTCTCTCTCGCTATAAACACAAGAAAGAATGGAGAGGAAATGATGGAGAACCTGGTGCTGGGGGAAGTCGTCATGGAAAAGATGGAGCAGATTTGATAATTGAATTACCTATAGGTTCTATTATTACCAATGTTGAGAGTGGCGCATCCGTGTCTCTTGAAACTATTGGCCAAAAGGAATTACTTTTAAAAGGTGGACTTGGTGGCTTTGGTAATGAACAATTTAAAACTTCTACGAACACTACCCCGACAAAAGCTACGAAGGGTAAAATGGGAGAGGAAGGGAACTTCAAGATTGAACTTGAGCTTTTTGCTGAGATTGGTCTTATTGGCTTACCCAATGCTGGTAAATCTTCATTATTGAACGCTATTACAAATGCTGATGCGAAGATTGGTAGCTATCAATTCACAACCCTTGATCCAAACCTTGGAGATTTTTATGGGCATATTATTGCTGACATTCCAGGATTAATAGAAGGTGCGTCCCTGGGGAAGGGATTAGGTATCAAATTCTTAAAACACGTAAAGAGGACTCGTATGCTTGCACATTTAGTGTCTCTTGAAAACGAAAACCCTATGAAGGCTTATAAGGAAATTCGTAAAGAGCTTGGAGCTTATGATCAGTCTATGTTAGAGAAGAAGGAAATAATTATTTTGACGAAGACAGATATAATGACAGATCTAAAGAAGATAGAGAAAGTGAAAAAGGAGTTCGAGAAGCTGGGTGAGCCAGTCCTCACATTATCTTTGTATGAAGATAAATCTATAAAGAAGCTTATAGATGGACTTGTAAAAATGTTGAGAAAATAAAAAATCTGGATTAATCCAGATTTTTTATTTTGTGCCCCGTGTAGGAGTCGAACCTACGACCATCTCCTTAAGAGGGAGCTGCTCTACCAACTGAGCTAACAGGGCATACTAGCAAAATCAGAAACGTTATTATTATTGCAGAAAAAATGGTTTTTGTAAACTAAAATAAAAAGTAGTATAATATAAATTATGGATAAATTAGATATTAAAAAAGTTGATACAGTTCAAACAGAATTAAATTTTGAGTCTCCTAATAAGTTGGCTAATATTTTAAACGATATTAATAAATTATATCCAACGATAAGGGAGATAATTAAAGACAGGATTACATATGATGGTTTAAACTATGCTATAAATGATGTAAAAATGGGTGAAGCAGAATTAATGTCTACAATGGAAAAATTAAATAAGTATGAATTAAGCAAATCTCTAAAAAATAAAAATGTGGATGAAGAAGAGGATGGTAGCTATGAATACCCTTGGCAAGAAATACACAATAGATAACATCAAAAAACCCTTATTTTAAGGGGTTTTTGTATTGTGTGAATAAATGACAAAACCCTTGACTTCTTTATTTATATCTATATAATAGTCCTTACAGTCTGGTGTATACCTGGCTGATTTATTTTCTTTGAAATTTATATAGGTTGTATCACAAAAGAAACCCGCATGACTCTAGAGGTTATGGTGAGGTGATGCCCACTTTGTTCTTTCAAAACAAGTGAGGAATAATAAAGCAAGTAATCTCGCAACGTGCGAGATATATTCCACAGCGTGTGGAATGAATATAATCCAGTTTAATCGTAACAAAGTATTTTTTATTTTGTTCCGTTCTATTTTAAAGTAGAGTTTGATCCTAGCTCAGGATGAACGCTGGCGGCGTGGATAAGGCATGCAAGTCGAACGGACTTTATTTTTCTAATGATGCGATTATATCAAGTCAAAAGTCGTTTAAAGTTAGTGGCGAACGAGGTAGTAATACATAGGAACTTCCCCCTAAGTCGTGAACAACTTACCGAAAGGTAAGCTAATACACGATAGTCTCTCCGGAGTAAAGTTTTTCGCTTAGGGAAAGGCCTGTGAAGTATCAGCTAGTTGGCGGTGTAAAGGACCACCAAGGCTATGACGCTTAGGGGAGCTGAGAGGCT
>JBAYKD010000002.1:0-118064 GCA_041664745.1 Minisyncoccota bacterium | reverse complement strand
GATGTTGTTTAGGAGAGCTAGTTCTACACCTTGGAGTCTTGGAAGGATGGATGGATCGTATTGGTTGATGTAAGTGGTGCGCTCTGCTTGAGTAATGTTTTTAACAATTGTGGTTCCTGTATTTGTATTTCCGCCCGCAGCTTCGGGGGAGGTGCCCGAAGGGCGGAGGGGGTCTATGGTGGGAGGGGTGGAAGTTTCCCCTAGGTCTGACCTAGGCGAAGTTGTTACAAGAGATCGAGGGAGAGTAACTTCTGGAATAGTTGGTGCTGGTCCTTTTAGAGTAGCGATGAAGGTTTCGGCTCCGTTCTTGAGAGTGTTTGGGATAGATGTGATGTTGTTCCAGATGGAGACTGCTAGATCCTTGGTATTAGTTAAAGATTGTTTTGTGTTATTAAGGATTGTATCAGTGAAAAATACCCATCCATCTGATATTCCATTGGAAGCTCCGAGAAGTGAATCACCGACGGAGGCGGTAGTAGCTAGACCAAGATCTTTAGTTCTTGAGAATGATCTTACCGCTTGATCTGGAATATTGAGAACTGTGTTTGTGTAGGCTAGTGTTCCTCTGGTTAGATTATTACTCAAGTTATCGGCGAATTGTTTGTGAGAGGAAAGAGTATTGATACTGTTGTCGAGGAGTTCATTTGTGAATGTGGACCAGCCGGAGGAGAGATTGTCGGAAATGTTGGAGAGAGATTCTCCTATTCTTGTAATTTTTATTTTAGTATTGTCGAGAGTAATAGAAGCAGACGTCGCTAATCCTTTAAATAAAATTGAAACTGAGGTTTTCAATATACAACTTACTTCTTCCTTAGGACAATTTGAGCTTAGGAATTCTTCTGGTGTCGAAGCTGGTGTCGAGCTCGCAAAAACACGTGCATAAAATACCAAAACAAACACCAAAAAGATGGCGGAGAGGAACGCGGACCAGCTCAGATTTTTAAAATTAATTCTTTTCATTAAATCTCTTTGTTTACCAGTATATTATACTATATTCTTGGGTAAAAAAGATACTAAAAAGTCATCCAAAACTGTGGATAACTTTTTGAAGAGAAACTTATTATTTTTTCCTACTATTTTCTTTCCATTCTTCTATTTTTTTGTGATTTCCAGAGAGTAAAACTTTTGGAACTTTATACTTTTTACCCTTATATACCAATACTTCTGGACGAGTATACATGATACTAGATGAGACACGCTCTTCTTCGCGTGAATCGAAGTTGCCAAGTACGCCATTCACTTGTCTACTGATGCAATCGATTAAAATCATTGCTGGAATCTCTCCGCCAGTCAAAACATAGTCGCCTATCGAGAATTTCGTCGTCTTTAAAATTTTATCTAAGCGTGTATCGATGCCTTCATAGCGTCCACAAATCAAAATTATGTCTGTATATTTCCCTGAAATTTTTTTAGCGATTTGTGTTGTAAATTTCTCCGCACTAGGGACAAAATTAATAATTAAAAATGAACTTTTTTTACTTTTTGATATTTTTTTGACTACTGATTCAACTGCTTTGATGACTGGCTCTGCCATCATCACCATTCCAGGACCCCCTCCGTACGGTCGCTCATCTATCTGCTGTGAAATATTGCCATCGGGCCAAACTTTCCTATATTTACCTGCCACAAACTTACGAGGATTTGTGAAAGTGACGGAGATCTTCTCCTCCTTAATCGCCCGCCCTAAAATAGACTCCCCTAAATAGGAATCAAACATTTCGGAGAATAAAGTAATTATGTGAAATTTCATGATTTAAAATGGGATTTGAAATTGTTGTTTTGAGAACACTTGCGCAGGCCGACTGGGCCGAGCAGAGAAATTTTCCAGCAGGAAAATATTCGTGGTGAGCAAAATAACATTTCGAAGCCCATTTTGCTATCATACCAGAGAAAAGCCCTCGACGAAAGTCGAGGGCTTTTCTTGTTTATTTTATCTAAATACCCTTCAAATCATCGAGTGCCGCATCCACTGACTTTGATGCTTCACTAGCTGACATAGTAGGGGCCTGCTCTAGAGGACGATGTGTCTCTGTTTGAGGTTGATCTATTCTTCCTCCTTCTGGTTCGTTAATCTTTAAGTTTACGCGAGCATTATTCTTCATACCGATAACGCGTAGTAGTGTACGGATAGCTTTAGCTGTGTTTCCTTGACGGCCAATTATTTTACCCATATCTGCACTGTTTACTGTCATTGTAATAAGAACGCCCATCTCGTCTACTGTTCTATCAATCTTCACATCGTTTGGATTATCAACCAAGGCTTTCACAATATATTCTAGAAATGCTTTATCATCTGCCATATAATAGTATTAGTAATTAATCATAATTTGCTGCAGTGTACCGACTACCCTGCTTGTATATAATATACCATATAGAGCTTTTATTATGCAACATAAAATCCCTCAGGCATTGCCTGAGGGATTTTATTTTTTATGCTTTTTTGAGTTCTTTGCGAGCTTTCGTTGGTGACTTCTTTGAGAGGACATTTCTCTTCTTGCCTTCTATCAATTTCTGACTAACCAAAAAGTTGTGAACTGTGTCTGATACTTGAGCCCCCTTACTCATCCAGTAAGCTACTCTGTCTTGTTTGAATAATACTTCTCCTTTTTTTAAGTTGTATGATCCTAGGATTTCTAAAAATTTACCACTTTTTGCAGAATTTTTAGAATCTGTCAAAAGTACTCGGAAAGCCGGATCATTCTTGCGCCCTATTCTTTGTAATCTTATTTTTAACATATGTGAGGGTATCTTAACATAAAATAACTAATGGAGCAATAGATAGTGCCTTAGGCTCTACGTAGAGCCTAAGGCACTATCTAAATGCACTAAGTTGAACGAGTTTCAATAAATCAGGTGGGAGTGAAAAACCCATTTGTAAGAGTCCTCTCGCATATATAAGAGCTTCTTCATAATTCTTCTTATCATAATAATACGAAGTAAGAGCCTTAAGTGCATCTACATAGTTGGGGTTAATCTGGAGTGTCTTCTTCCAATTATAAGTAGCCTCGTCATACCTTCCATCTCCAAAATACAACAACCCTAAATTAAAATAGGCATTATCATATCCCGGATTAACTTCCATCTCCTTTTTATATTCTTCTTCTGCTTCCTTTATTTTACCCTGCTTGGCATAAACGAGACCTAGATTATTGTGAACCATCGGCTCGTAATAATTTAATTCTAACGCCTTTTTATATTCTATTTCTGCCCCATCGATTCTCCCATCCAAATAATACATAGCACCTAAATTACTATGATTGAAAGCGTATGATGGTGAAGTCGAAACGGCATTGCCCCAGAAACTAAGTTTATCTTTATAGTATTTATTACGATAAATAGTCACAATTGAAAAAAATAATATTATCAATAAACTCACAATTAAAATAATTTTGACCCCCTCGCCCTTTGGGCACTCCTTAACAGGAGCAGTACACCTTTCACATTCTGAGTACAAAACGTTCAAGGTCTTGCACTTGGGTCCCTTCCCCAAGCTCACCCCCTTAGCAGGGGGAGAGACTTCATAATTTATTTTTTCTTTTATATAAATCGGGAGCTTAATAGGACCTAATCCAAGAATTACAAAAATAAATCCAAACATAGGCAAGTAAATTCTATTCTCAGAAAATGCTGCTGTGGTGCCTGTGGGTTGTATTAATGTTAGAAAAATAAATAGAAAAAACCAAAGAAAGCCAAAGAGAATTAGTTTCAAATTCTTCTTTTTTGAAAGAAAAAACCAAACTAACAATAATAATAGTGAGATAAGACCATAAGAAAAAGGCATATCCGGCATAATCGGGAAAACTGACAAATTAAAAGGTAAAAATATCTTTCCGATAGCTGGAATGAGTGATAGTAAATTATGATAAATAGAAAGAAAAATATTATAAGAAGCACCCCCTATAAGATTGTGTAAAACTAAACTACGAATCAGGAACCAAAAAATTCCAACGCCCATCCATAGAGTTACAAGCTTTGTATATAATTTATAATCTTCAATAATTTTTTTAGGACCAATAAAAATTAAAATATAAAGTATGAAAACACCTGGCAAGACAGCCGCCGTCTCCTTTGTAAAAAGAGCTAGTCCCAAGAAGATTAAATTCCATACCAGAAATTTATTCTTTCTTGTCTCTAAATAATTTATCAAGAAAATAAGTGCCGGAAAGACAAAGATAGCAAGGAGTGAATCATTGCGACCTGAAATGAAGGCAACTGTTTGTGCGGTTAGTGGATGAACGGCGAAAATTAATGAGAACAAAAATGCTATTTCTTTTTTAATTTTTAATTTAATTAAAAATATAAAAAGGAAACAAATAGCCAAAATATGCAGTAATATATTACTAAAATGCGACATGAAAATAACTGCCCTCTCTCCAAATTGCGCATCTAATATGAAGGTTATTCTCTCAACAGGTCGATAAAAAGTCCCTCCACCAAGAGGTGTTTGAAAAATATCTTCATTAAAGGCTTGCGGAATATTTGATAAGCTTTTATTGAATTGATATTGGCCAGTAACGAGAACATTGTCGTCTAAATAAACAATATTGAAGAAAAGAGTCATCCCGTAAACCAAAAGAATCAAAAAACTAATCCAAAAAAATGGGTGCCATCCATCTAAAAAATTTTTATAGTATTGATTTTCTTTATTAATCATTTTTTTGTGCAGTTATTGTTATTACTTCCCCACTTTTTGAAAAATATAAAATAAGATTAATTAGAAAACATGGTAAAAGGAAAAATGCGAAGAGAAAAGTATGCCAGATTATTTTTGGATTATTATCTCTCTGTTGTAACCATTCGAAAAAGTATGAATCCGAATTAGTCACCAGATTCACAATACTTTGGGTAGAAGTAAAGGTAGAATATTCTAAAGAAAACGTCTCTAATTTTTTAATTTTGAAATTATATTTGTTTAGCAGATTGGTGAGAGACTTTGGTGTAAAGAAGAATAAATGATGCTTCAAATCAAAGGCGAGCCAATGCTTACCAGTTAGCCTTCTTGCCCAAGCATTGTAGTTAGGAACTTCAATGAATAATATGCCTTTATTATCAAGTATTTGATATATTTTTTCTATATATTCTTCAGGTTTCTCTACGTGCTCTAATACGTGCAAAATACTTACAATATCAAACTTTTTATCAAAAGATGATTCTAGGAGATCTTTATTGTAAATCTCTAATTTAAGTTTTTCTGTTGAGAATTTAAATGCATTTGTGGCGATCTGTGTACCCACTGCTCTCTCATATTTAAAATATTTTTTAAGAAAATAAAGTATCCAACCTCTACCGCTACCTATATCTAATATACTTTTAGCCTCTGTGTCGAGGGAATGGATTTTATATGCACGTATAAAACGAAAAACTTTCACGATAAACTCTACAATATCACTGAATCTACCTCCAGTATCTTCTTTATAATAATTACTGTAAATTTCAGTCTGGTTTAAAATATTTTGTTCGTTTCTATGACTAAAAATTAAACCACAACTAAGACATTTACAAATATCATAACCATCAGGCCTTAAAATAATATCAAATTTTTCATTTGAGCAAATCATATAAATATTCTACTTTTTCTTTTTATAAATTTTCTTTATCTGCATTTTAAAGAAGAACTTAAATGCTGTGAAAAGTGTAAGGATGCCATATTCCACACTTCTTTCAAAATTTATAGAAGAAGATTCTACGGCATATCGAACTGGAACTGGAATATCTCCGATATGATACCCTTTCTCTATAATTTGGAATAAAACTTCAGAATCAAAAACAAAATCATTGGAATTATGCATAAAATCAATTGATCCCAATACTTCTCTTTTATATGCACGAAGACCTGTGTGCCACTCAGATAAATTCTGACCACTCAATAAATTTTCACAAAAAGTCAAAAAGCGATTGGATAAATATTTGTAAAGAGGCATTCCTCCTTCTAATACTTCTTTCCTAGACCTTATTCTAGAACCAAGCATTACATCACAATACCCTTCTTCTATGAATCCTACTAAATACTTGATGACCTTTGCATCATATTGATAGTCTGGATGAATCATCACTATAATATCTGCACCTTTTTCTAAGGCTAAAGTATAGCAAGTCTTTTGATTGGCTCCATAACCCTTATTATTATGATGAACATATACTGAAAGATTAAGCTGACGCGCTAAAGCAACCGTTCCATCAGAACTACCATCATCTACCAATATAACTTCACTGACGATATCCATCGGTATATCCTTCACTGTTTTCTCAAGTGTTTTTTCAGCATTAAATGCAGGAAGGATAACGATAACTTTTGGTTTTTTATTCATAAATATTAAACTTTTTTAAATACAATTTTATTAAAATAAATATAATTCATACAAGCAATGATGATGGCACAGAGGGCTTGGGCTAAAAGATACCAGATACTAACTATATCAACAAAGAAATACATCAACAAAGTATTAACTCCAAGCATCACTATATTGTAAATAAAAAAATGAAGGAATTGCTTGTGCATATCACCTCTCTCATAATTTCTAAATACAAAAAACTTTTGCAACAAATAACTTATAACAACAGCGCAGCAGAAAGAAATAATAGATGAAGTTAAATACCATAATTTAAAATAATGAACCAATATGAAAAGAATCGCTAAATTAGACCCTGTGGCAACACACCCAGCAAAAATATATCTGATTATTTGGCTGTATTTTTGTATAAGATTTCTAATCATTTATGATTATCAATAATAACATAATACCCACAGTTTTTATAATTATTATGCTATACTGACATTGTGAAAAAGAGAGATAAACACAATAAAATAGTGCTTCATATGCCCGATAGATATATCGAAGGGATTATTACCATATCTCATAAGGGTTTCGGAAGTGTGAGAGTCAGGGGTCAAGACGATCCAATAGAAATAGATCATAGCTTCCTAAATACTGCCTGCCACGGAGACACTGTCAAAATACTCCTCCACCCTAAAAGAAGTGGAGAAAATCAAACAGGTGAAGTATCCGAAATTCTTCGTCGTTCTAAGAAGGGTTATAGTGGGGTCTTGGAAAAAGAAAATGATACGTACTTCCTCATTCCAAGTGATCTTCGAATGTATGCTGACATAATAATTCCAGAGAATAAACTAGGAGGTGCTAAAATAGGACAGAAAATTTTCGTAACTATTACAGATTGGACAGATCACAAGAAAGCTCCGATAGGAACCGTTGAGAAAGTATTAGGTATGCCGATGGAGCACAATGCTGAGATGGAAGCTATCGCCCTTGAGAAAGGCTTCTCGGCTGACTTCCCCACTCTTGTGGAAAAAGAAGCGGCAGAAATAGCAAAACGAGGAATACAAGAATCTGATCTGAAAAACCACAAAGATATGCGAGATGTCACAACGTTTACTATTGATCCGATAGATGCGAAAGATTTCGATGATGCTATATCTTTCAAAAGACTTTTAACTGGGCATTTTGAAATAGGTATTCATATAGCGGACGTATCACATTATGTACAACTTAAAACTCCACTTGACATGGAAGCTCAAAATAGAGGGACTTCTGTCTATCTCGTAGATCGTACCATACCCATGCTCCCAGAAGAACTTTCAAATGGACTCTGTAGTCTAAATGAAGGAGTGGATAGGCTTACTTTCTCGGCAGTTTTTGAGCTTGATATGAATGGTAAAATTTATCATGAGTGGTTCGGCGAAACTGTTATTCATTCTGATAAAAGATTTACTTACGAAAATGCTCAAAAGATTCTAGATAATAAAAAAGGTACTTTCTACCAAGAACTCTCAACACTGAACTCTATCGCGAAAAAATTAAATAAAAAAAGATTTGATGAAGGCGCGATAATGCTTGAACAAGATGAGGTAAAATTCAAGCTTGATCCCAAAGGTGTTCCAATATCTGTTTACACAAAATCTCGTGGGGATACGAACAAACTCGTAGAGGAGTTCATGCTACTTGCCAATCGTCGTGTTGCAGAATATATGTCTAAAGATAAAGAAGGTGTAAAAAGAATTTTCTTATATAGAATCCACGACCTACCAAACAAAGACAAGATGCGTGATCTAGCAAGCTTCCTCAAAAGACTTGGTTATCACATGAAACTTGTAGACGGAATCATACCTTCCGAGGAAATCAATATTCTTATAGGAAAGCTTGAGCATAATCCCCTTCGTGACACCGTCCATACGGCAATTATAAGAACTATGGCGAAAGCAATCTACTCTACGAAAAATATTGGCCACTATGGTTTAGGTTTTAAATTTTACACCCACTTTACTTCACCAATACGAAGATATCCTGACGTTATCGTTCATCGATTACTCAAAGACTTCCTAGGAAACAAAATGATTCCCAAAGAAAAATGGTATGAATATGAACATATGAGTATCGAAGCTTCTAGCCAAGAGAAGGAAGCTGCTGAAGCAGAACGTGCTTCAATAAAATACAAACAGGTTGAATACATGTCTAAGCGTGTAGGCCAGACTTATAGTGGAGTCATCACAGGAGTGACTGAATGGGGTCTATATGTAGAGGAAAATGAAACTAAATGTGAGGGTATGATCCGAATGCGAGATTTGAAGAATGATTATTACATTTTTGACAAAAGATATATGAGTATAAGAGGCCAAAAGACCCATAAGAAATATACACTTGGCGATAAAGTAAAATTCAAAGTGCGTGGTGCTGATATGAATAAAAAAACTATTGATTACGAATTAATATAATAAAAATGAGAAGTAAAAAAATAAAAAATGGAAAATTATATCTTATAATACTGACTTTTATATTCGTAGTAATAGTTACATATGCTTTTCTTGTTACAAAAATAGAAGCTCCTAATGTACCACCAGAAATACTAGCTCAGCAAAAAATAGAAGAACAAGCTAGAATTGCTAATGAAGAAACATATACAATAATAAACCGAAGTACGATTGTTCCAACAAACATACTAAATAAAAATAAGATTGTTCTTTTAACTATTGATGATGGCCCTAGTTCTCGTACCCTACAAATAATAGATATACTTAAAAAACATAACGCAAAAGCTATCTTCTTCGTTAATGGCATGCATGATAGTGCTAATGCTGGGGTAATAGAACAAACAGCTAAGGAAGGGTTCGCCGTTGGCAATCATACGTGGGATCATTTAAATCTAAAAAAAGAGGAAGATGTTAATATAATAGAAAAAGAAATAAATAAAGATTCGGAGTTAATAAATAAATTAACTGGGTCTTTCCCTCGATTCTTCAGGGCGCCATATGGAGAAAGTAATACTTATATAAGAAAGTTAGCGAAGGATAAAGGTATGATATTTATGGATTGGTCAGGTGCAGCAAAAGACTGGGAAAAATCTACAATAGAAAAAGATATTTTTATAAATAATGTAACAAACAATTTACATTCTGGTTCTATAATTCTCATACATGAGCACCCATGGTCACTCGCAAACCTCGATGCACTTCTTACCACCCTCGAATCTGATGGGTATACTTATGTCGATCCAAAGAATATAATAGAATAGTATGGCCAAAAAATTTATTTATGTAATAGGAGCAATAATAATATCAATTATTGGGTTTTTCATTGGCCTTATAATCTGTGAAATGTTTCTTGATGAAAAAGCAAATCAAGAAAATACTAAAGAATTAGAAATAATACAAAAAAATCCTACTTCAAAAGTAAACAAAACTACTTTAATATTCGTGGGTGACATGATGTTTGATCGTGGAGTAAAAACATCTGTAAATAATAATTTCGGTGGAGATTATAATAAACTTTTTGATAATATAAAAGAATTAAAAAATGCCGATATACTTTTCGGGAATCTGGAAGGGCCTGTATCAGACGTCGGCAACAATGTTGGAAGTATCTACTCTTTCCGTATGAATCCTAGTGCCCTAGATGCAATTAAAAATGTGGGATTTGATATTGTTTCTTTTGCAAATAATCACGTGGGAGATTGGAATGTGAACGCATTCAAAGATACACTTACACGATTGGATAATGCAGAAATTCTCAAAACTGGAGCTGGAATAAATAAAGAAGATTCGGAGAAACCAGTTATTATAGATAAGAATGGTGTAAAATTTGGCTTCATAGGATTCTCTGATGTAGGACCAGCTTGGATGGAAGCAAAGATAGATAGCCCTGGGATACTTCTGGCAAGTGATAAACGGTTACCCCTCATAATACAAAATGCTAAGAGAGAATGTGATGTACTTATAATCTCGATACATTGGGGCGATGAATATAAGACAGTTCATAATGCTCGTCAGGAGATTTTAGCTAAAATAGCTATAGATAGCGGGGCTGATATGGTGATAGGCCACCACCCTCATGTGATAGAAGATGTGGAAATTTATAAAAATAAACCAATAGTTTACTCACTTGGTAACTTTATTTTTGATCAATATTTTTCGAAGAATACAATGCGTGGAATGCTTTTTAGTGCTACTTTTGATGGTAAGAATTTAACGGAAACGGAACAAAAAATAATCACATTAAACAAAAAATTCCAACCAGAAGGAATTTATACTTTAGATGAGATGAAGGAACGCGACAAGATTATTCCATTTGCTTGTCCTAAGCCTAAAAAAGAATATGAGGATATGTCGCTCTCGCCTATAGGACAAACACTAAGCTTGCCAGACGTAACATATATACCAAAAAATTTGATAGAATTAAGTTCTTTAATAAGTACAAGAAAGGGTATCTGTCTCACAAAAGAAACGAGTGATTCTTTTGAAGATATGGCAGAGAGTGCATTAAAAGATGGGTACAAAATAAAAATAAGTTCTGGATTTAGAAGTTATGAAATACAGAATGATTTATTTAAAAATTCAATAAAAAATAACGGGGGTAGTACTTCAATATCCGTCGCAAAACCTGGGTATTCTGAACATCAGCTCGGTACAACAGCCGACATAACAGGAGCGTCTATCAATTACAGTTCTGCTGTAGATAACTTCGATAACACTCCGGAAGACCTTTGGCTTAAATCTAATGCGTACCTCTATGGCTTCGTCCAAAGTTACCCCCTCGATAAAGAAAGTATCACAGGCTACATGTATGAGCCATGGCATTATAGATATGTAGGAGTGAATAACGCAAAAGAAATAATGAGAAGTGGACAAACAATTAATGAATTCTTAGATTAAAGTTATTTGGCATAAACACTTGCATCTTCAAGATGAATGGAGAGAAGCTTGGAAGCACCTTCGGAAGACATAGTAACTCCGTAAAGAACTTGGGCTCGAGACATCGTCTCTCTGTTGTGAGTAACAACTATAAGTTGTGAATACTTTGAAAGATTTAAAAGCATATCTCCATACTTTCTAGAATTGGCTTCATCAAGTGCCGCGTCTGTCTCATCGAGAACTAAGAATGGAGGAGGATTTACTTGAGATACGGCAAATAAAAGTGCAATGGAAGTTAGTGATCTCTCTCCGCCGGAAAGCATATGCAAGTCTTTGACTTTCTTGTGCGGTAAATTTACATTGATTTCTATTCCACGTTCAAATTCTTGATTAGATTCATCGGTTGCCACTTCCTCTTCATCGCCTTCTTCATCATCTTCCATATCTTCTTCAGATACAATTTCATCATCTTTCCTAACTTTTTTATACTCCATTGTAATAGAAAGTGAGGCAGATCCTCCACCAAACATAAGTGCGAAGAATTCTTGAAATTGTTTATTTATCTTATCTACTCCCTCTTTAAATTCTTTATCCAGTGTCTCTTTCAATTCTTCAATTAAAGTATGAAGTGATTCTATACTCTTATTCAAGTCTTCAAGTTCACGCCCTAGGAATGTATCACGCTCTACAGTCTCGTCATACTCTTTTGTAATAGAAGTTGCGTCTCCCCCACTTCCAGAATCTTCAAGTTTGATCTTTATACGCTCGATCTTACGACGAATTTCTTCTTGTGTACTTCTGACTATTTCTTCTTCAATTTTAATTTTTGCAAAATCAATAACTTCTCTGCCGATGATAGCTCCGCCTTCAGCTAGCTCCATTTCAAAATTGGTTTTTATAGCAGCTAATTTCTCTTCCTCGAAACTTAAAGAATGTAAAGATGAATTCACCTCGTTCCTATTGCTTAGGAGTTCGTAGTAAACACGCTCATTATCCCTTAGAACTGATTGTGATTCTCGCTCTTTTGCTTTCAATTCATTAATTGCATTTATGATATTGCCCTCTTCTATCTTTACTTGTGATATCTCTCCGATAATATTGTCCTTGGCTTTGCACATTTCTAGATATTGAGCATCATCTTCTATTTTTGGCAACTCTGCCTCACTATCCATTCCATGATGTAAAAATAAGCCTAATTTTTCTTTTATATTTTTTAAAATACTCTTAACACTTTCTAAATCTTCGAAATTTATAGCTTCATCAATTTTTGATTCAAGTTCTTCTACTAGAGATTTCCATTCAGATTCTTTGACTATATGCTCTTTCACATCTGGTATTTTTGAATATTGTCTTTCTATCCCCTCTATAATACCCTCCATTCGCCCCAAAGAACGAGCAAGTTCATCTCTCTTTCCATGTAGTTCTGACAAATTAGATTCTTTTTCTTTTATAATTTTTATATTCTCACTCTCAACATTATCTCCATTCTTTTCTTTTTCTAACCCATTTATCTTTTCATCTATTGATAATGCCTTCTTATCAAGTTCAAGACGGAGAGAATTAATTCTAGCTCCTTCATTATTTATATATGTAGACTCATTTCCAAAATATATTTTGTATAAATTACGAAGATCCTCGCGTAAAGAGCGAGCCTTCTCTACCTTCTCAACTTGTTTCTTTAAGAAACTCAAATGCGGAGCAATCTCACGACGGAGCATCTGCACTTCTTTCATATTCAAAACTGTTTTGTCTAACTTACGTTCAGATTCTTTTATTCGGTATTGATAAATCTTAAGTCCTAGTGCATCTTCGATCATACTTCTACGATCTTTATTCGTTGCATTTAAGACTCGGTCGGCTTCACCCTGAGAAATGATATGATGCCCCGTACTTCCAATATTCACTGAAGCAAGCAAATCTACGACATCTTTCAATCTGACTTCTGTGCCATTTATAAGATAACGATTGGCACCGTCAGTAAAAACTTCACGTCCAATAGTCACTTCATCATAATCAAGAGATACTCCTATGCCACTATTTGTAAAAGAAAAAATCTTTTGGCTATTATCAAAAGTTATAACAACACTTGCTCTATTGGAAGTTGATAAATTCTTGGAACCTTTAAATATAAGATCGACTCCCCCTTTACCACGGAGAGACTTCATGGATTGTTCGCCTAATACGAAGCGTATTGCCTCTACAATGTTGGACTTACCTGAACCATTGGGACCGACAATACAAGTAATCGGAGTAGAAAAAGACAAAGGACTTTTCTTCCCAAACGATTTGAAACCAATCAATTCTATGGATTTAAGAGTCATTTAATCTAGCCAATCTTTAACTTCTAATGCTCTACGTGCGGCCGCTTGTTCAGCTTCTTGCTTAGAGTGTCCTTTGCCTTCTGCTATATGATCAGCTCCAAAGAAAATAGCGACAGTGAAATGTTTGTCATGATCAGGCCCTATCTCACTCACAACTTTATAAGAAGGAGTAACATTTAAATATTCTTGTGACTTTTCTTGAACTAAACTCTTTGCATCACGCCAAAGCTTCTCTTTTACAATATTATCTATCTTGTCAAAAAGGGTCGTGGCAATAAAATCCTGAACAACATCATAACCCTGATCTAAGTATGCAGCTCCAACATAAGCTTCATAAGTATTGGCCAGAATATAACTGCGAGCTTTACCAATATCTTTCGCTTCACCTTTAGATAAAAGAAGATAATCATTCATATCAAGAGACAAAGCTACTTCACCTATAATAACTGCATTCACAAGAGCTGATCGATATGCGGTAAGTTCCCCCTCATCACAATCTGGATACTTTTTATAAAGATAATCAGTCACAACCAGTTCCAAAACAGCATCCCCTAAAAATTCTAGACGCTCATTGTGAGACAATCTTCCCCCACTATTTTCATTAATATAAGAACGATGAATAAAAGCCTGTTCTAGAAGCTTTTTATTTTTGAAAATTATATTTGTCTTTTTTTCGAATAAAGAAAAATCAATCATAATGAATTATTCTTTTGTTAATATTTCTACGGCCTTTGTGAGAAGAGGAACCATATTGTCATATATTTTAAGGTTGGCAACTTCTTCCATTTTGAACCATTTTGCATCATCAAGTCCTCCACAATCTTTTTCGAGAACTAGATCTTGATATTCTGCTTCTGCCAAGAAGAATACAACTTGCTTGCGAATTTTTCCATTCTCTGGATGAGTAGCTATGTATTCACTACGACCAAGAAGTTCTTTGACTTTCATATCAACACCCATTTCTTCCTTTATCTCACGTATTGCACCCTGCTCTTCATTTTCACCATCCTCAATACTCCCCTTTGATAAAGTCCAGTAGCCGAAAACGTCATGAACAAAGGCAAAGTAGATACCTCCATCATGGTGTGCATAAACAACTGCACCAGCCTTTTTCTCTATAGGAAATTTACTTGGATCTGTTTCAAAATGTTTGTGCTTTTTATGAAGACCTACATCATCTTTACCTGGTTCACCAATCTCTTTATATACTCCACCCAATACTCCGTTTATAAAACGGCTAGAATTCTCACCTCCAAAACTTTTCGCAAGTTCTATCGCTTCGTTGATAGCAACCTTCGGAGGAACTTGCTCCCTGTCACCAAATAATAATTCATATAATCCTAATCGAAGAATATTCCTATCCACAATAGAAATTTTATCTATTGGCCAATCTGGTGCAGCTTTCTCTATAATCTCATCTATTATTACTTTCTTCTTAGTTATACCTAAAAATAACTCGCTCATAAAATGCGAGTCATCAAGACCTGGTCCAAATTCTTCAATGTTTCTTTCGAGCATTACTTCCGGCTCCGATAAATCAGATGACACAGCAAAATCCCACTCGAAGAGTGTCTGAAGAACAATTGAACGTGAAAGGTGCCTGTTTGCCATAATTAATTAGGTTCTAGGTTTCAGTTTCTAGTGGTTAGTATTGCACTATCTAGAACCTAGCCCCTAGGAACTAAAACCTAATTTTTCTTTTTAGCTTGTTTCTTTTCAACTTTTTTAACCACATCTATTACCTTACGGCCACGATAAAAGCCACAGTTCTTGCAAACTATATGAGTCTCTTTTGGAGCTGTACAATTAGTACAAACAGCAAAAGTCTTTGCCTTTAAAGCATGATGTGATCTACGATTCCCTGTGTGGGCTCGTGTATGTCGCATTCGTATTACCATATTGAATAGTATACCGATTTTCGGCTAAAATGCAAATACTTGTAATTTGGATATATTAATTGTATTATTGTACGTATAGAGATTGTTATGGCTACCAACCATAATTCACCCCTAACAAGGCTAATCTATAATATAAAGAACAAAGTTGGGTGGAACCGCGAATAGACTCGCCCCGACAAAAAATGATTGCTCATTTTTTGTCGGGGCGATTTTAATTTATTAATAACAAAATTTCACAAATTATATGGATAACAAACTAGAAAATATTCGCCACTCCCTCGCCCACCTGCTCGGTGCATCAATTATGGAGCTCTACCCTGGATCAAATATTACATTAGGTCCTGCAGTAGATAATGGCTTTTATTACGATGTAGATGTAAAAGGTAAAATTACTGATGCTGATTTAGAAAAGATAGAGAATAAAATGAAAGAACTTCTAAAGACTTGGAGTACTTTTGAAAAGAAAATTTTGACTAAAGACGAAGCGCTAAAAATGTTTGCGGGTAATGTGTATAAAGAAGAACTTATAAATGGTATCGCCGAAAAAGGAGAGGAAATAACAATCTATACTTCAGATCAATTCTCTGACCTTTGCCGTGGTGGACATGCGAGTAATATGAAAGAAATAAAAGATGGATCTTTCAAAGTAGACCGAGTAGCCGGTGCCTATTGGCGTGGAGACGAGAAGAATAAAATGCTTACTCGCGTATATGGACTTGCTTTCGAAACAAAAGATGAACTTGATGCATATATTCTTCAACAAGAAGAGGCAAAGAAAAGAGATCATAGGGAATTGGGTAAAAAACTTGAGTTATTTACTTTTGATGAAGAAATAGGTAAGGGTTTAACTATTTGGTTGCCAAAAGGAAATATTATTAAGGAAGAGCTTGAAAATTGGGCAAAGGAAACAGAAAAACAGTGGGGATATAAAAGAGTTACTACCCCTATAATTACAAAAGAAAGTTTATTCTATACTTCTGGTCACTTACCTCTATATGCAGAAAGTATGTACGCTCCTATCAAGATAGAGGATGATAATTATTATATAAAGCCAATGAATTGCCCTTTTCATCATAAGGTTTTTTCTGCTCTACCAAAAAGTTACAAAGATTTACCACTTCGACTTGCAGAATACGGCTGGTGTCATAGATATGAAGACTCTGGTAGTTTATTTGGATTAATGAGAGTTCGTGGAATGCAAATGAATGATGCTCATATTTATACAACACCCGAACAAGCAATGCAGGAATTTACAGATGTAATTAAATTGCATGAATATTATTATAAGGTATTAGGAATTGAAAAGTATGAAATGGAATTAGCTCTTCGTGATCCTAAAAAACTAGACAAATACCATGGCGAAGAAAAAGATTGGGAACTTGCCGAAAAGATGACATTAGATGCGATGAAAGCATCAGGAGTACCATTTAAAATCGCTCATGAAGGAGCAGCTTTTTATGGACCTAAAATGGATTTTCAAATATACTCTTCAATCGGAAGATCATTTACAGCTTCAACTAATCAGCTTGATCTATACATGGGCAAAAGATTTGGATTGGAATATACAGACAAGGATGGAACTAGAAAAACTCCATATATAATACATCGTGCGCCGCTTGGAACTCACGAACGATTTATCGGTTTCTTGATCGAGCACTTCGCTGGAGCGTTCCCCGTATGGCTATCACCTGTACAGGTTATAATTCTTCCTATATCAGAGCATCAAAAAGAATATGCTAATGTAATTTTCGAGAAATTAAAGAACACAGACGTACGAGTAGAGCTCGATGATTCAAATGAATCACTTGGAAAGAGAATTCGTAATGCCAAGATGAGTAAGGTTCCTTATGTAATAGTCATCGGGGATAAAGAGCGTGATGCAAACGTTATAACTATAGAAGGTAGAACAGAGAAACTCGAAGGCATCACAGTGGAAACATTCATGGGAAGAATTCAAAAAGAAATAGAAGAAAGAACGTTGAACTAAGTATTTAATTCCCAAAGCAAAAAAGCACATAGGTCAGGCCTATGTGCTTTTTTATTTGATTCCATAATAATCTTTAATACAATGATCTTCATCCATTATTAGTGGCATTTGGAGAGCATTATTTGGAGTTACCCAGGAAAAATCTTTATGCTCTTTTTTAGAAAGAATAATTTCAGGCTTTTCTTTAAGATGTAAGACAAAATAATGATAAAGAAAATCTCGATCTGGATGAGAAACAAAAAAAGTTTTATAAAAAATTAAATCTTCTTTTTTAACATCCACACTAGTCTCTTCTCTTAATTCTCTAGTCATAGCATCAGATATACTAATATCAGAAGGATCTACCTTGCCTGCTGGCTGTCCCCATTTTCCTCCATGAATTTTATTATCTTGACGATGGAGCAAAATGAATTCCCCATCATGCTCCATTAAACAAGCAACGACTTCAATATCTGGAGAAAACTCTTTTGGTTTTTCATTATAAATCATATCTTATAAGTTTAAAATTTATTTCTATACTACTCTTTCTTAGTTGAATTGTCTACTTTGTTTTAATACCTATATTCAACATTAGGAAATTTATTTAAATTTTTACATTTTTGTGACGGCCGTCACAAAAATGTAAAATAACTATACTTTAAAAACTTTCATAAATTTGCGGTCATTCTCGAATGATTCTGTTGTAATATAAATCACTTCGCTACTAAAATTAAAATTTGTCTTAATTAAGGCCACAATTTCCTCACAAGAATAAGGATATATCCATACACTTCCCTGAATTTGTAAAAATCCAACTTTTTTTAGATGAAATCTTAAAATATTACGTAACCTTCTTTTGTCTTCCGGAATATCAAACATAACCATTCTCCATTTACCATCCCATTTAGTTGGTCTTTTTAACTGCTTATAATCTCCTAATAATAAATTATTAACAACCTTATGCCCTTTTGGAGTAATAGTTATTCTTAATTCTCCATCTTTGTTAATAAATTGGATTAACCCTTTTTTATTCATTCTATTTATCGTTCCAGAATATTGATATTTCTGACGTGCTGTTTTAAATATATCAGAAAAAGACTCAAAATATTTCTTTGGTAATTCCCCATCTGTAACACTGAGAATTGCTTTTAATAATTCCTTTTCAACTGAACCAACTATATACCCTTTATACCTCATGCTTATATTGTATCACAAAATTACAATTTTGCGACGGCCGTCTACAAAATGTAAATCTGAGAGATTGATTGACTGGATTAAATTAAATTCTATTTCTAATACTTTTTAATGAAATTACTTAGTTCTTCTACTGTATCAACAATCTTTATAAGATTCGGGTGACTCTCTCTTTCAAAAAATGATCTATCATGAACTCCCCAGGTAACGGCGATTGTCGATACTTTCGCAATATCTGCTTCTTTTATATCCCCTAATGAATCAGTTATAAAAATAACATCTTTTTTATCAGTTTTATATTTATCTTCTATCATTTTAAATTTCTCAACTTTATTTGTTGATATTTCAGCAGTAACAACAAAATCAAATAAGTGATCTATCTTTGATTTTTCAAGTAAAGGAGAACCTATGAAAGAGTTAGTATTCAGAACTAAAACACAACCATTCTTGTGTAAATCTTCAACTAGTTCTTTCATGCCTTCGAACATTGGCGTCATTGTTTTCTTCTGATCATAAATAGCTCTCCTTTCTTTTCTTTCTTCTTCTGTTTCTTCTAGTACAAGATGTGCATACTTTTTGGCTTCTTCATGAAAATTACCACTATATATTTCTTTATACATCTCTTTAGTAACTCCACTGTGCCTTTTAAGATAAAATTCTTCTGAAAATGGGACAGTGTCAAATAACACTCCGTCCATGTCAAAAATTATTACTTTATTTTTCATTTTATATATCCAAGTTTGCCATCTTTGCATGCGATGTGATAAATGATTTACGAGGTGGCACCTCAGAACCCATCAGCATATCAAATACTTTATTGGCATCTTCACCATCGTGGACAGATACTTGCTTCAAAATTCTTCGGGCAGGATCCATTGTCGTCTCCCAGAGTTCTTCTGAATTCATTTCTCCGAGACCTTTATATCTCTGGATATGAATTTTTGAGACTCTTTTATTTTTTGCAGTTTCTTCTTCTGTTTCTTCTTCCTCCTCTTGTAACTCACCTTCATCATTTGCAGATTCGGAAAGCAGATCTTCAAGCTTTGGAGCATCTTTACCTAGAATCTTGTCGCGCTCTTCATCGGTATAAGCATACGAAATCTCTTTACCAATTTTTATTTTAAATAGAGGTGGTTGAGCAATATAAACATATCCGGCATCAAGAACTGGACGGAAATAGCGGTACATCAGAGTAAGGATAAGCGTACGGATATGTGCACCATCCACGTCGGCATCGGTCGCAAGAATTATTTTATGATAACGCATTTTACTTATATCAAAAGTATCCCCTATGGAAGTACCCATCGCTATAACTAGATTCTTTATCTGCTCTGAACCCAACATTCGATCAAGACGAGCTCTCTCAACATTTAAAATTTTACCACGCAAAGGAAGAATAGCTTGAAACTTTCTGTCTCTTCCCATTTTTGCTGTACCACCAGCGGAATCTCCCTCCACTATGAAGAGCTCTCCACTCTCAGCATCCTTTGCTTGACAGTCTGCAAGCTTGCCTGGAAGCGTCATACCTTCGAGAGCGCCCTTACGAAGTATTGAGTCTTTAGCTGCCTTAGCGGCCTTTCTAGCACGTAAAGCAAGCAAAGATTTGCTGATTATAGACTTTGCTTCATCTGGATTCTCTTCTAGGAATGCTGTAAAAGCGTCTCCAAAAACGGTTGCCACAGCTCCTTGAGCTTCTGTAGAACCAAGCTTGGCTTTAGTCTGACCTTCAAATTGTATTTCACGAAGCTTCACAGAAACAACAGCAGTAAGTCCTTCTAATACATCATCTCCAGTGAATCCTCCATCAGCTTCTTTTATTAAATTATTCTTTTTACCATAAGTATTGAGTATTCTCGTAAGCGCAGTTTTAAACCCTGTGACATGAGTACCACCTTCTGGATTGTGGATATTGTTTGCGAAAGGAATAATGTCAGAGTTGATACCATCTACATACTGCAATGCTACTTCAACTCCGACTTGATCAAGCTCTTTTTCTACATAGAAAACTGTCGAGTGGATAGGCTTCTCAGATTTATTATAAAACTTTACAAGAGAAACAAGTCCTCCTTCAAAATAAAAAGTCGTCGAAGGGACTTCGAGTTCTAGTTCTCTAAACCAAAAAGCATTATCATAATCACTACTCTTGCCTTTATCACCTGTTAGGGGGTCCCATAGACGTGCATCTATAATATCTATACGAAGGCCCTTCACTAAATAAGCCTGCTGACGTAAATGAGCTATGACTGTATCCCAATCAAATCTAACTTGTTTAAAAATTTCTTCATCTGGTTGGAATGAAATAATAGTACCATGAGATTTTGTGCTACCAACTTTCTTAACGGCAGCTTTCCTCTTGCCTTGAGTGTATTCCTGAACATATTTACCTCCATCTTTATGAACTTCAGCTTTAGTATAAATAGAAAGTGCGTTTACAACAGAAGCACCGACACCATGAAGACCACCAGAAACTTTATAACCACTATCATCACCTCCAAATTTGCCTCCTGCGTGGAGAGTCGTCATAACTGTTTCAAGAGCAGAAACTTTCGTCTTTGAGTGAACATCAACTGGTATACCGCGTCCATTATCAACAACACGAACAGAATTGTCTGGTAACATTGTAACTTCTATATGATCACAGAATCCACCCATCGCTTCATCGCGAGAGTTATCAAAAATTTCCCAAATCAAATGATGAAGTCCTTCTATGCCAGTCGATCCGATATACATACCGGGACGGCGTCGAACAGGTTCGAGACCTTCAAGAACTGAGATTTGCTCAGCACCATAGTGAACTTCTTTTGCTTTTTTTTCTTCTTTTTTAGCCATAAAATAATTTAAAATATCCATTTATGATGGATAAGAACTGCTTATATTATAGCAAAAAATACCTTGAAACGCTAGTATATTTGTTGCTATTTTAACCTTATATTTTAAGCTTATTATCGCACTTCCCAACCTAGAGATGAAATCTTTTTTGTAACATTATCCATTATTGGATTCACTTCTTCATCTGTTAAAGTTTTTTCATATGATTGAAAAACTAAACGATAAGCAAAAGATGTCCTGCCTTCCTTACTGAATGAATCAAAAAGATATGGCTCTTTTATCAAAAGGCTTGTACCTTCTTCAGTTAGTATATTTTTCAATTTATTCTTGTCTTCTGCCTCTGGTACCCAGACTGCTATATCACGAGTTATGAATGGATAAACGGACCACATTTTAAATGGCGAAGCAGAAATAGAATGAGAAATTAATTTTTCAATATTCTCCATAGGAATATTTTTAATAAATTCTTCTAATTTTACTTCAACTACATTTTTCTTGTCTCCATAAGCTACATGCATCTCTTCTCTGTCTTTAAAAAAGACAGTGCCAATCTCAAAGACTTTCACTTCTTTCATATCAAGTAATGGTAAATTCAAAATATTTAATTTAATGCTTTCTTTAAGTCCATCTGTTATATTATTCCTCAAGCAATTTTTACCACCCGCAGAAGAGAGAACCTCTACATCGCCTTTGTCACGGAAAACATAAGTCATAACTTCGCTATATCCATCATTCAAAAGTTTATTGCGAGCCATTAATATTTTTATATAGGCATCATCCTTTTCATTATTAATTTCTACTTTCGGAATTTTTTCTACAAGCTTATCATAGCCTAAAATCCTAACGACTTCTTCCGTTAAATCATGTGGCTCATTTAAATCTAATCTTAAAGATGGCGCTTGTATTTCATATACTCCATCTTTTTCTGTATAAACAAAATTTAATTTCTTCCAAACACTTTCAATATCTCCTTTTGAAAAGTTTGAACCGAGTCTTTTATTGATATATTCAATTGTGATATTAATTAATCTTTCTTTTGCTTTATTGGGATAGACATCTATGATATTCTCTACTTCTCCACCTGCTAAAGAATAAATAAGATCACTGATAGCATCCATAGTTATAGTACAAAGCTCTGGTGATATTTCATTCTCATATCTCTTTACTGCATCAGTTTGAATATTTATTTTCTTTGCTGTCTTTCTGGTTGTTGTATGATTAAAATTGGCTACTTCTATCACAATATTTTTCGTATTATTATCGACTTCAGCACGAGTACCTCCTTTTATACCTGCAATAGCGAGTGGATACTTCTCGTCAGCAATTACCAAGATAGAATCGTCTAAATTGATTTCTTTTTTATCAAGAGTCGTTATACTTTCACCCGTTTTGCCATTCCTAATTATCAATTTCTCGCTTGCAAGTTTATCTAGATCAAAGGCATGTATAGGCTGACCCAAGTCAAACATCACAAAATTTGCTGCATCTACAATATTATTTATAGACTTCTGACCAATGGCTTTTAAATTCTCCTTTAACCATTCTGGACTCTCTCCAACTTTAACATTCCTCATTATTCGCCCCATATAACGAAGACATTTATCATCTTGTATTTCAATTTTCAAATCGGAGCCAAATTGGTTTTTTAAATGGTCTGGCACCGGCTCCCGTCCCCCAGGTCCCTGGACCTTTAAAAAACCATTTGGCAGAGATATTTTCATATCAAAAATTGCAGAAATTTCCCTTGCTATCCCCCAATGTGAAAGACAGTCATGGGCTCTATCTGGCATAATTTTAATATCAAAAATAGTGTCACCACCCTCAACAACAAACTCATCTACTTCAAAAGAATGAAATATAATACCATCCGCAATTTTTTCAGGTGTAGGTAGCTTCTCTTCAAAATAATTTTGTAGCCAATTGTAAGATATTTTCATATATTAAATCTGATTAAACCTTAAATCCCCCTGATAAGCTGGTCTGATGTCTGGCATTAAATACTTTATAACCATAAGTCTCTCAAGTCCGGGACCAAAAGCGAAACCTTGATACTTCTTAGAATCTATTCCGCACTTATCGAGCACGTTTGGATGAACCATACCTGCTCCACCCATCTCTATCCACTTCCCTTTGTACATCAAATCAAATTCAATAGATGGCTCCGTAAATGGGAAAAAACTCGGACGAAAACGAAGATTCGTATTCTCACCTAAAATCTTTTTATAAAAATATGATAACGTGCCCTTCAAATCTGCCATCGAAATATTTTCTCCAATGAATAAACCTTCTATCTGATAGAATTGCATTTCATGCGTCGCATCTGTCGCTTCATTTCTAAAAACTTTACCAGGGGCAATTATTGCAAATGGCGGTTTCTTGCCACTCTTGGCAAATTCTTCCATGAAGCGAATCTGCACAGACGAAGTATGAGTCCTTAAAACTTTATCTTTTTCTCCTTTTATAAAAAATGTATCTTGCATGTCGCGAGCTGGATGTTCTTCGGGGAAATTTAATGCATCGAAACAATGATAAACATCTTCAAGCTCAGGTCCGACTGCTACCTCAAAACCAAGCTCTGTGAAAACTTTTATTGTATCGTTTATTATCACTGAGAGAGGATGCTCTCGTCCTTTTTGTATTTCTTCTTGTTGCATTTTAATTAATGATTATGAGCTTTTTCAACAGAAAAATTTGATTTACCGTCTTGTAATTCATGTTTTATGGCATATTTTTCACCCTTAGCATCATAAAAATGATATTCACCATGTTCCTTAGCATGATCCAAAAAACCTTTTACTGCTTCACTATGTACACTCTCTTTTAAAAATTTAATAGCTCCTTCAGTTTCGTGATGAAAGCCCATTTCTGTTCCATGTATGTTATGTAAATCCATAATAGTTAAAAATTAATTAGACTTATAATATATAAAATATAGCATTATAGAGCCTTTTTTCAAAATTTTATTTTAAGTCTATTAGATACTTCCAGATCCTATACATAGCGAAGGTATCAAGCTCGCAATAAGTTAATAGTTGCTCTGTTTTTTCTTTAGCTTCTTCTTTAGAGTAGGCATCACTCACTATTAAATCCCATGTATTTGAAGCTGTTGCTCCCTCTTGAATATCTAGCGCTTTGTATGAGAGATCTGGGGCTAATACTGGTAAGATATATTTGATAGAAGTTTTACCTTTGAATTTTGGGTGAATAAAGTGTTGATTTGAGAAAATATCCATTAGATCAATTACTCTCCCGTTTACATCCTCGAGGAAGGCCTGGTAATCGGGATTCCTTCTTGCTAAATCTTTATTCCTTCCCATTTCAAAACTTTTATTCCAGACAACTATATGCCCAGTACTTGGAATATGTTTCTTGAGTGCTTCAATAAACGCTACATCAGGATTCGTACTCTCAGTAAAAATAAATTCAAAATGACTCGGATCCTTTTCTACATCATTCACAACATGCAAAGAAAATTGAAAAGTAATTTGATTGAATGGTGAGAAACCTGTATACCTAGGGATACCTGCAGCAAATGTCTCATAGTCTAGAAACGATATTGGTGTTGATATTGTGCTTAGGAATTCACTAATCTCTTCTTTGTCCATAAATATTTTCCCTGTTTGTGTAGCCATGACTTGATTCCTCTGCTTCTCACTTAGCTGGAAGTCTTCTGGCACATCTTCTATTCTGAAAATTCCTCTATCAATTAATTCTGCGAGTTTACTTTTAGAGCTTCCTATCCTAGATATATCATGAACACTATACATTGGCACTTCAGGGTTAGAATAAGAAAAAGTTGTACAGTGTGAACTCCTTCCACGAGTAATACATTTGCAATTTCCAAAAGGTTCTACAGTAGATGATAGTATTTCGTATGCATTCTTCATTTCTTCCGAGACTACTTCCGTAATATTTAAAACATTTTCTGTGAAATCTTCAATTGAGAAAAGATTATCAATATCTAGATCCCCACCACGCACATATTCACTGTTCAATCGTACAAGGTTAAGTTTACCGATAGGAATATTTAATTCTTTTAAGACTAGGTACTGGAATGCTATATCGTATGAATAAAGTTCATCTTTCGCTTTTTTATTCTCACCACTGTTCGAGGCTTTTACTTCGTAAAGATCATACACCTGAAAGACATCATCCCAGACAATAATGTCGCAAACTATTTTGTAATTTTCCGTTTCAAAAACAGGCTGGTAAATAACGTTAATATGAGAGTTAACTAATTCCATTGTTTCTTCTGTGGCATCTCTACTCGTCAAAAGTACTCCTCCTGGAAACAAGTCACGAGCTAGCTCATCGACTTCATTACCCGTCTCTATTATCCCCTGATCAAAAGCCGACAAGGGCTTCGCATAGTAAATATCCGGCTTGTGCACTTTGAGCCAAGCATTCTTTCCGCAGTCTCTGTATATAAGATAATCAGTTTTAGTTAGCTTCATAATTATTTATTTTTAAATCTTTCGTCCAATCAACTCTCATAACATTAATTTCTTTGTTAAATAATTTCTCTAAAATTATTTTTATACCGACTCCGTCCCTCGAAGTGAAAATACTAATTTTCTTTTCATCTTTATTCTTACTTATTAAACCACTATCAGTTAGAAGATGAGAAACTTGACGAACAATTGCAGGAGTCGGATCAATAACGTTCACCTCACTCCCGACGATGGCTTTTATGGCAGGAATTACAAATGGATAGTGCGTGCATCCAAGAACAACTGTATCAATACCATCTAAGAGCATTGGCTTAAGTGCATTCTCTAAAATTATTTTTGTTTCCTTGCTATCAAAATCCCCTTTCTCAATTCTCTCTACGAGCTCTAGGCAAGTATCTTTGTGAATTTCAACATTTTGTGCAAATCTTTCTACAACAGAATTATAAAGTTCGCCATCAAAAGTTGCAGGCGTCGCAAGGACTCCGACAACTCCCGTTGTAGTCATCTCTACTGCTTTCTTAACTGCAGGTTCCATACCAACAAATAAAATATCTGGAAATTTTTCCCGCAAATATTTGAGTGCAGCCGCTGAAGCGGTGTTACAAGCGATGACAATTATTTTACATCCTTTATTGATTAGAAATTTAGTTATTTCTTCGGAGTATATTTTTATTTCATCAAGCGATTTAACCCCATAAGGGACGTGCCCTTGGTCACCAAAGAATATATAATTATAGTCAGGAATTTCCTGCTCTAGATGTTTTAATATCCACAACCCACCAACTCCTGAATCAAATACTCCAATATTCGTCATAATGCCATTATAGCATTTATTGTTTTTGCATATAAGCGAGCCAGTAATCGCGCTTGTAGATACGATTGTTGAAGGTGGTATAGCTCGTCTTCTTCTCTAAATTTAAAATTTTAAAATATTTACTATACATCCGTATAAAATCTTCACGAGAGAAAACCCTCTCTGTAAGTCCTATTTCTTTTGTTATATATGTATCATATTCCCTACCCGGACTTTGCTTTAATAAATTCTTCACATTCTTGTTGCCATCTTTGGCTAGTGCCCTTACAAAAAAATATCCTCCAGTTTTCAAAACTCTATTTACTTCATTTAAATAAATTTCTCTCCCTTTTTCATTTAAAGAGTTTGATGAAGTGACATCGAGCACTACATCTATAGAATTATCTTCTATCTCATATTTCTCTCCTATGTCTCCTAATCTATAATCTACAACAACACCTATATCTTGTGCACGAGATTTCGCAATATTTAAAGCCGTCCTAGAAATCTCTATTCCGGTAACTTTATTTCCTAGGTCTGCCAAGTAATTTGAATTCCTGCCCGTACCACAGCCAAGATCAAGAATCATTTTTTCTTCAACTCTAAATTTTTGTTCTTTCTTAAGAAACTTCAAAAAACGTAGAGTGTCAGCCTGCGGACCATCATTCTTTGTAACGAACATTGGGCTCTTGTACTCCCTATCCCATACATTTCCTTGGTGTGTCATATATTATGATTCTAACACAATTATTTAGAGAGTCTCTACCATTATCATATTTGTAGATCCGCCTTTCTTCTCCAATTGTGAGCAAGTTGCTATCACAATCTTATCCCCCTTATTAGCAATTTTTTCTTTAAGACAAAAATCTCTCACACTTTTGAATACATCTTTATCTAAGGCTGTACTATATTCGTTCACCTTAAGTGGAAGACATCCAAATGAAGCATATAGTTGATGGAAGGTTGTCTCATCGGAAGTTACAGCTATTATGTGCGGCATTGGCTTATAACGAGAAATCATTCTTGCTGTATAACCTGTCTTTGTTAAGGCAATGATAACTTTAGCTCCAATATTATGTGCTGTTTTCACTATTGAGCCAGTAATAGAATCCGTAACGCCTATTTGGCCTTTTTCATCCACGTGTGAAATTTCTCTTTCTGGAAAATTATGTTCTATATCAAGCGCTACTTTAGTCATCACTTTTACCGCTTCTATTGGAAAGCTTCCTAGAGTCGTCTCTTCGGAAAGCATGACAGCATCTGTACCATCGAGAATAGCGTTCGCAATATCGGAAACTTCGGCCCGAGTAGGCACGGGACTCTTGATCATTGATTCAAGCATCTGAGTCGCTGTTATCACAATTTTCCCTGCATCATTACACTTCTTGATAAGCATTTTCTGAATCATCGGAACTTTTTCAGCGGGTACCTCAATAGCAAGATCACCGCGAGCAACCATAAGTCCATCGCAAAGGGCAAGTATCTCATCTATGTTCTTCACAGCTTGAGGGGTCTCAATCTTTGCAATTATTAATGCTTTTGATTTTCTTTTATTTAAAATATTTCTTAGTTCAATTACATCCTCTTTTGTACGAACGAAAGAAAAAGCAAAGAAGTCCACTTTATTCTTTATTCCAAAATCTATATCCTTCTTGTCCTTGTCTGTGAGTGAGCTAACTGATATATCAGAATCTGGGAGATTGACTCCACGGCGTCCTTTCGTTTCTCCGCCTACGAGTATTTTACAAAGCACTTCACTGCCCTTTATACTTACAACTTCGAATTTCTTCTTGCCATCATCTACCATTATCTTGTCACCTTTTTTAACTTCTTTTGCAAATAGTGGATAGTTGATAGATATATGACGTTCATCACCGACAATATTCTCCGTTGTGATAGTTATGTCGTTTCCCTCCTTAAGAGTTACGCGTTCTGTACTGAACTCTCCTAAGCGAATCTTCGGACCTGAAAGGTCTTGCATGATAGCCCCACTCTTACCAGTTTCTTTCATTGCTATTTTAAAATTATTTACCTTTTCTTGGTGCTCTTTGAAATCCCCATGTGAAAAATTCAAACGAACAACATTCATACCTGATTTTAAAAGAGATGAAAGCATTGCAACTGAAGAAGTTGCTGGTCCGATAGTTGCTACAATTTTTGTTTTTTTGATCATAAAATAAATAATTCAATAATAAATAGAAATATGAACCCGACTTAATAAGGCTTAATAATCTCCTTATATTATAGCATGAAATCATAGAAATTCAAAAACCATCACAAAATTAATTTTGTGATGGTTTTTGAATTATCTTTCTTATTCTCCTTGAACAAGACGAACGATTATCAAAATAATCGCTACTATAAGAAGTATGTGTATAAGCCCTCCAGCAATATGGAAACCGATAAAACCAGTTAACCATAGTACCAATAAAATTATTGCAATTGTTCCAATCATAAATATATTTTTTGTTATTCTTTATCTGTAAATATCACAAGTCGACTACTGTGATCCTTCCTTATTGTATCCCATACACCAAAGCAAGTTATTAGATTCAAATGTGCTTTATCATCACTTGAATTAAAGACAAGTAAGGCATCTTCCTTTGGGCTATAAGTTTTCATTTCACGAACAATGAAAGTATTTGTTACACCTCCATTATCCTCAACATAAATTTTGTCTCCTATTGATACTTTATACAAATTATCAAAAATTGCGGGGATGCCATCCTTCCAGCCAGAGTGCCCTGCTATAACAGAACTACCCACTTCCCCTGGCCTTGGTCCTAAATTATACCAAGCAACGTTTGATGGACCTTGTGGAACCCCCATAGTGCCATCCTCGTCAATACCGACATATTCAATAGTGGAATCAACATTAATCACTGGAATTTTAAGACGGATTGGACTTTCTTTGGCAGATAAATCAAAATTCGTTTTTTCTTGAGAAGCACTGGCAATTGGATTATCCTGAGAATAATTTTGAAAAATAAAATAAGAAATAGCCCATGCAGAAAATATAAATCCTATAATAGTAATTGTCAGTAACTTCTTTTCTAATAATTTTTTTACTAATTTCATACCCCCTCTTTTATCTAAATAAATTTAAGAAACTATTTATTAGAAATTCATACCATGCTTCTGGAGGAAATCCTGTTTTAGGTAGGAGTGGAGTAATTACCGGTGGAGCCACAACTGGAGTAATAGTTGCATAAACACACAACTCTGGCTTGCTAGAGGAGAAGAAATTATAGTTTGTAGCATTTGGATCTTTACATCCATATGTTGTTCCACCTCCACCACTACTTGCTGGTTGTATATATGTATTCGTAATTGTACAAGTCTGGTCAACACCTGAAGAAAGAGAAATAATTCCGTCGGGACAACTAGCAGAGAATGATTGCGTATAATTAGAATCAGTTGTTTCTGTTACAGTATGTGAGCCTGCAGAAACTTCTTTAGCTACATTTGTAGTAACAGATATAGCATCTACAAATAATGGAAAGTCGGCAGCAACTTTAGATCCACCACCAACAACTTCTTTAACCACTGTAAGATGAGGCTTTGTACATGTGGGTGCGGTAATAACAACATCAGCATCAGGAATTGTAACTGTTCCTCCAAATGCCAAAGCTCTTCCTGACCATTTAACACCTTCATAAACAGTAATTCCTGCGGCATCAATAACTGTTCCTTTAAATGAAATATCAGAACTACCACCTGCACCAATAGTCGTCGCTGCAGTAGGAGTCCAAAAGACATCACAAGCTGACGCACCATCCGCTACTGAAACGTGCGAGTTAACTACTGTCGTAAGAGCATTAGTAGGTCCGGATGTCCTAAATATGTAGGTTCCTGCACCACTTAGAGTAATCCCTGCTGTTCCTATGGACATAGCACCAGAGGCTGTTGTTGTACAATAAACTCCTGGTGTATAAATTCCAATAGTTCCGTGTGTAGTATCTGTAGCAAGATCAATTGCTCCAGCAGCAAAACTAAATGTACATGGTTGACTATTAAGAGCAGTCAAAGCAGTACCCTGATCTGTGCCAGCTTGAGCATATGTACCAGGATTTGTTGAACCATTAGTTACAACAGGTACTTGGGCTCCTGGTCCAGTAGTATATCCAAGATCTCCACTAATTGCAGTATTTATTCCCGCATTGGAGAGAGTACTTGAGAGAACACCGTAATTACCAGCTACACCAAGGTCTGGAGTTGTCGGTAAGGTTACTGCATATATTACCCCACCCAGACCAAGTGTAAACAGAGCAACCAAAACAATTTTTGAAGCCTTACTAAACTTAAAAATTTTCATATTACTTATTTTTTTAATTAATTATTAATCTCGATCACTCAAAAACCTTACTTATTATAAATTCATCATCATTTTTGTTTTTGTTCCAACAAGACCATCAGAGACTAAACCATTTGCTGTTTGCCATGTCTTTATAACTTCGATAGTTTTTGGGCCTAGTTTGCCATCTACTACCAAATTAAAATTCAATTTAGTATTTAGAAATCTCTGAAGTTCCATAACTGCTTCACCCTTACTCCACAATCTTAGAGTTGTGTCTCCAAAATTATATTTAGTTATATTTAGACAACGAGCTCCCGTAGCTGTACTAAAAATATTTCCACCTGAACATCCTTGTGAAATAATTTCATTATTAACACATTTTGCTCCTGTTGCTGTATTGTAAATATTGTTATTTGAACATCCTTCTTCATTTGTATTAACTGTTGTGGTAACTACTTCATTGTTGTTATTTGAAGTTGTATTCGATGTAGAGTTAGAATTTGAATCTCCATTTGTATTATTGTCTGAAGTCGTAGTTGTAGTAACAGAATCATTATTTGTACTCGTATTAGAACTAGCGGTACCTGAAATAGTAACTCTACTTGCATCAAGAGTGACAGCTGTTTGAGCTAAGGCTCTACCGTTTAGGACAGCTCCTGTATTCAATACAATTGCTGTTTGGTCTAAGATATTTCCGTTGAATGTAGCTCCTGTACCGATAGTCGTCTGTCCGGCAACGATCCAAAAAATGTTGCTAGCTTTTGCACCACCTGAAAGAACTATGCTTTTTGCAGAACTTATATCAAGATTCTGTGCTATGACAAAAATCCAAACATCATTTGCAGAGCCAGTAAGAGTAACATCTGTAGGGATTGTTACACCTGTACCCCATTTGTATAATCCAGGAGCAAGAGTTAATCCACCGATGTTCCCAGCACCAAGCTCTGTCACAGCACTAAGTGAACGTCCGGCTCCGTCAGTATATGCAGTCTCCATATCACTAACAGCTGTAGATACAACTGAAGGAGTTGGATTAGCATAACTTGGTGCATAGACCTTACCAGTTATTAAAGATGATGTGGAATAGGCACCAGCGGCAGGAAGAATTAGGCCAAATCCAGTAATGTAACTTGCTTCTGCTGGACTGACTCCAATATCACCTACAACACTTGTCGCCCCAGTTGTTGAAATTCCTGTTTTAGATAAAACTACGAAATTCCCTGCTGTTCCAAGATTGATGGCTGAAGGTCCTGCGGCATAAATGGTTGTCACCCCTACTAAACTAAATACAAACGAGAAGAGAACTGATGCTATTATTTTTTTATTTATTGTTTTCATATTTTTTAATTTTTATTAATTGTTAGTAATTACTAATTGTTATTTTTTCTTTTTAAGTTTGTTAATTTCCTTTTTTAATTTTTCTTCTTTCTTTATAAAATCTATTTTAAGTTTATTAGCATGACTAGCAATCGTCTCAGCTATAATCATCATTTCCGTAACATCTTCCATAGCTAAGAATATAATCGGTATCGATGACGGAGCATTAATCTCCTCTTTGAGACGAATCTGACGAGCATTCAAAATCATTATTTTACGACCTATTGTAGGGAATTCCCATGTGACTTCAAACCCCTTAAAGAAAGTATTTTTTGTAATAATATCTTCTAGAAGTTTTTTAAGGGAAGGAATGTTCCATTGATTATTACCGAGCTTGTATAAAAGTTTATTCTCTGTATCTTTGGGCTCAACCTGAAACATCTTATAGAAAGATTCATTCGCTGATATTACTCGTAGATCCTTATCGAGAATCAAAATAGGTTCTCTGTTTATATCTACATCTAGTACTGTTTTAATATGTGCCCATCCTTCATCCCATAAACGTTCAACAAAGTTGGACTTGGAATTATTGATTGGTGATATTTTCTTTTTATTTACTTTCATATTGATGGAGACGTAGCAGAACCCAAACGATTACAGTTTGACTTTTAAATGGAGATCTATGGTATACTTAAAGTACTAAGGAGTTTTTCCTAATACAATTAATTTGTAATCTCTCTGTGCCAAACATAACAATACATACCACTGTATTGCCTTACAGAATATAGCTATATTGTGACTTTGAAAATTTAACTGTAATAATTTTGTAATAAAAGGTCTCACCATACGTCATTAATATATGATGAATCAAAAGCAAAAAATTAAAAGGCAAGATATACTCACCCTAGCCCATCATGATTATGAAAAAGGGCTTAATTTGCATGCCTTTTTTAAGGTTCATGATCGTGCTATCGGAGAAGATTTGGTACAAGATACTTTCATGAAAACATGGGTTTATCTCGTTAAAGGAGGAAAAATTGAACTAATGAAAGCTTTCCTTTACCATATATTAAATAACCTCATTATAGATGAATATAGGAAGCATAAAACAATCTCGCTTGATAAAATTGTTGTTAAGGGTTTTGTAGAACCAAATACTGGCCACACTTCTCGCCTTTTTAATATCTTTGATGGCAAAGCAGCAGTTCTACTTATTAATCGTCTTCCTTTTAAATATCAAAAAATAATAAGAATGAAATATATTCAAGATTTATCTCTTGAAGAAATGTCTCTCATAACAGGAGACTCAAAAAAGACTCTCGCTGTACAAATCCATAGAGGTCTAGATAAACTTAAAGTTTTATATAATCCTTAAACAAATTGAAAGACGATAAAAAAATGGTATAATTTGTAAATTGACAGAAAGAACTTTTCTTATTTTTATGCCAGACATCACACTACTTACAAACTTACTTGTTAAATTCGCGTGGCTTGGGAACTGGCTATTTTTCTTCTTAGCATTCACTGAATCTGCTCCACTTGTTGGAGTATTCATACCAGGAGCAACTCTTATAACAATCGGTGGATTCCTCGCTTCCCAAGGGTATCTAAATGCTTGGGATATATTACTTTTTGCAACTCTAGGAGCTATACTTGGTGACTTCTTTAGTTATTCACTTGGTAGATGGGGTGGAACATGGATAAAAGAAAAAAGAATAATTAATCACTCTATACTTCTACATGGTGAAGAATTCTTTTACAAATATGGAAATATGAGTATTTTCTGGGGGCGATTCTTTGGACCTATCCGTGCGATCATCCCCTTCATAGCTGGGCTTCTTAGAATGAAAAGAGGGCCTTTTATATTTTGGAATATATTAAGTGCAATATCTTGGGCAACATTAAACGTTGGGGCAGGTTTCTTCTCAGGAGCTTTAATAATAACTATTTTCAAAAAATGGTCAAAAGGAATAACATATATATTAATACTATCCTTAATCATCAGCATGTTCTACTGGTTCATAAAGAAACGAGGAGTAACACTTGTAAATTCTTTCCGCCAAGATAGCTTAAGATTTTTAGAATATCTTGGACGTCAAAATTGGTTTATTAAACTTAATACTAAATATACTATCATATCTGACTTCTTTAGAGAAAATAAATATGCACCAGAAAGATTATTTGGGACTCTTCTAATCTCTTCTTTCTTAATCATAACGTATCTATTAATATTAATTCTGGACGTATTTTAAATGGAAGCTACACTACACAGCTTAGCCCTTTGGCTTGAATCATCAAAATATATTTTGCTTATTATTGGTACTATTATCGAAGGGCCAGTAGTCATGATGGTTAGTGGATTCTTATTTGGATTAGGACAATTTAGTTTAGTTCCAATGTACTTTGCTCTTGTGTTTGGTGACTTCATTGCTGATATTGGGTGGTATTGTCTGGGACGATTTGGAACAAGGCGCACTATATTTAAATATGGACACTTCTTGGGTCTCACGCCAAAACTTCTAGAAATGATGGAGGAACGCTTCCATAAGTATCACCAAAAGATTTTAATTATATCTAAACTAACAATGGGTATGGGTTTTGCTTTTGTTGTTCTTATTGTAGCTGGTACATTCAAAGTCCCATTTAAAAATTATGTATTTCTAAATCTTGTCGGTGGCTTTATTTGGACAGCCCTACTAGTAACAGTTGGGTATTTTGTGGGAAACATCTTTTTAATAATTCCTAATTCTCTCAAAGTAATTTTTGTGGCATTCGTATTCATTGCAATTATAATAGGCTTAAGATATGCTACTAAATATCTTAAGAAACAGAATATATAAAATGGAAAATAATCAAGAAAAAAAATTAAGAATAGCAATGATCTGCGATCCTATGGGTAGCAACAAGTCCGGCGTCGTCGTCTCAACTTTACGCTTTGCAAAGCTATTAAAAGAAAAAGGTCATCACGTCATCTTTATTGCGGCCCGCTCGGAGGAACATAAGGAACACAGTTTCCATAACGGTATAAAAACATATAGATTTCGAAGTATCCCTATACCAAAGTCAGATGGGTGGAACTTGGCATTCCCTTCAATTAGAGAATTAGTAGAAATATTCAAAGAAGAAGAAATAAATGTAGTACATATAATATTACCCATGTCTGCATCTATCATGGCTATAAAAGCTGCCCGAAGACTTGGAATAAAGATAGTAGCGCATTCTCATTCTCAGCCGGAAAATCTTTTCATGAATATGCCAAAAATAATTCAACCTGTCTTGGGAAATCTTTGGAATAAATATCTAGCTTGGACATATAATAAAGCAGAATGCTTGATTTACCCTACGCAAATGGCAAACGACTTACTCCAAAAATTAAGTAAAAAAGGTCAAAAGTCGGAGATAATTAGTAATGGGATAGATATAAAAGAATTTAGCCCAAAACCAATTGGTGACTTTAATAAAAAGTTTAGAATTGATGAGGATGCAACTAAATTACTTTTCGTCGGACGTTTGTTCCCCGAGAAATCTATCGATACTCTAATCCGAGCAATGCCATACGTTATTAAAAAGTATCCTAATACTCATTTGATGATTGTCGGTGGTGGATATCTAAAACCAAATCTCGAAAAATTGGCAATAGGTTTAAATGTTGATAAACATACCACCTTTTTAGGATTAGTCAGCGAAGAAGATAAAGTGCTTGCATTTAATGCGTGCGATATGTTCATACTTCCTTCCCTTGCCGAACTTGAAGGCATGGTGGTACTCGAAGCTATGGCTTGTGGTAAGCCAATAATAATCGGAGATGCGGAAATGAGTGCTTCTCGTTTCTTTGTAAATGAAAATGGTTTTCTGTTTAAGTCAAAAGATCCGAATGATCTAGCAGATAAGATATCGACTCTAGTCGAAAACAAAGAACTCCGAGAAAAAATGGGAAGAAAGAGCCTAGAAGACAGTAAAGATTATGATATCAATAAAAGTGCGGATAAATTGGAAAAGGTTTATTATGGAATATTATAAATATATGACTGAACAAATTTTCGACAATAAATTATATTACCGTACAAATGAATGGAAGCCCGAGAGAATTACCTTGGTTTTTGTCCATGGAGTTTGCGGCAGTTCGTCAGCTTGGTGGGAATTTGAAAAGAGACTGACAGATAAATACAACATTCTAGCCTACGATATACGTGGACATGGAAAGTCAAAGCGATTCACGGAATATGATGATTATAAAATAGAAAATTTTGGGAGTGATTTATATGAATTGGTAAATTTTTTAAATATTAAAAAGTTTGTAATGATAACGCATTCTTTTGGGACATTCATAGCGCTTGATTTCATAGATAAACACAGTGAGTACTTGATTGCAACTATATTCCTAAGCCCAAATTATAATGCATCCCTTATACCTGAAGTGAGAACCGCCAAGCCTTTCATCAATATTATAAGTAAAATTAAATTCCCTATCAGGACTACTAAAGAGAGAAAACACTTAGACTATTTGAAAGACTTCCCAAATTCTGGTGACTATAATATAAGGAGAACTATCGCTGATGTTTCTAATACTTCACTTCGGGTTTACTTATACTGCGTCAAGCAATTGTATTCATTTGATGGAGAAAAAATATTAGGAAAAATAAATTTCCCTACTTTAATCATACATGGCAAAGAAGATACAATCTTCCCTACTAAATATGGAGAGTTAATGGCTAGTAAAATATCGGGCTCAAGAATCATTAAACTCGATAACGTCTGCCATGAGATCAAAGACAATCTTGTAACAATAGATAAAATATACAACGAAATGGAAAATTTCTTAAAGAACTTTTAAATACATTATTTGATAATAAGGTTTTTCTGAGTTATACTTACAATTATGAAAATTTGGACACAAAAATGGATAAACTTGTTTAAGAATAAGGAATTTATTAAATCTTTAATTATTTCTCTTATTTTTCTAACTATTAGTCTTTATATAAACTTTCGAGCTGGTAATTATGCTACAGAAAAGGCTAGCCTTCCTGTGACTGACATTATCCTGAGTAATATTCGTGTGTTTGATGTTGATTTATTTTTTATTTGGGGACCAATCTTTCTATTTTCTATAATAACACTATTGTGCATCTATCATCCAAAGAAGATTCCCTTCATAGTAAAAAATATAGCCTTGTTTACCGTTATAAGATCAATATTTATTAGCCTTACCCACCTGGGTCCTTTCCCTACTCAAATAGTAGCAGACAATGCTACAAATTTTATTAATAAATTTACTTTTGGAGGAGATTTGTTTTTCTCCGGACATACAGGTATTCCATTCTTATTTGCTTTAATATTCTGGCAACATAAACCTCTAAGATATCTATTCTTAATAGATTCTCTTTTTATGGGGACTATCGTTCTGTTGGGTCATTATCACTACTCGATAGATGTACTCGCTGCATTCTTCATCACATACACGGTATATCATATGGCCTTATATTTGTTCAAAAAAGACAAAATAATGTTTGATGAAAATTAAGACCTATTGAACACTCAATCATTACCTTTTTCTCCTCTATTTTTATCTTTAGATTTTGATTCTTTATTGAAAGAACTGTTATCTTCTTTATTTTTTAATTTATTATTAATATTTTCAGCATTTCTTTTTGCATTTTTTGAAATTTGATTTTCTTCATGATTATCATTTTTCATATTTTTAATATTGTCTAATACTTGCGCGTGTGTATTCATCTCAAAATTAAAATTTGAAATTATTTTATCTGATTGTTCTCTCCTATCTGTCTTTTGAACATTTTTAAGGGTTTGATCTAATGCAACTGTATGCTTGTCTAGTAGATTATTAATTTTATCCTCATTCTTTTTATCAAGCTTACCTTGGCCTGCAAGTGTTTCAGCTTCAACCAGACGCTTAGTCGCTAAATTAACCTCATATTTTGCTTTGTTCTTAGGAGAAAAAGTTAAGGCTCCCTCTATTAGTGGTTCAACAACATTTACTTTGAGTGGATAAAGAATACTATCAGGAAGACTACTTTGTGAAGCAAAGACAACGCCGGAACTAGAAAGAATAATGATCAAAGGAACAACAACATAATAAACAAGTCTATTGTTCTTAAGTATTGCTAGGAACGAGAAACTAACCCAAGGGCTAGTTTTAGTTTTAGGTTTCTCTTTTGAGATTTTCAAAATATTTCCCAATATATGAGCCTTCTCATTGTCGGTCATGGTAATATTTTTTATTTCTTTTATTCCTTTTTTAAATTTATTGTTTTCCATATTCTGCTATTTTCTTTAATTCTACTAATCCTCTATTTATTCTAACTGAGGCTGCATTAGGAGTAATCCCTAATATTTTCCCAATCTCAGGTGGTGATAAATCTTCTACATATCTTAGATATACTGGTTCGCGATATGCACTGCCTAATTTATTTATCTGATCTATGAGATATCTACCCTCTGCTTCAAGCTCTTGATTTACTATCGTGGTACTTTCATCTAATATATCAAATCCTTCCTTCTCTTCGCTACTATTAAACGCCATCCTGTCCAAAGAGAAACTCTTCTTCTTACGATACCAGTCGATTATAAGATGCCTAGCTATAGTGAAAAGTAAAGCTTTTTCATTTAGGATATCTTTATCTTCCTGCATTTGCTTCCATAAACGTAGGAAAGTCTCTTGTACTATATCTAAGGCTGTCTCTCGATTAGATACACGAAGCAAGCAGAATCGGAAGATAACGTCCGATTCTTTCTTATATATTGCTTCAAAAGTACTTTGTATATCTTTCATATATTATGACGTACAAGCTTATAATTTCTTACATTGCTTATAATACTTAACAGTACGATAAATATCAATCTTTGTCTATGTAAGAAATACTACCTCTGCCCCGTCTACTTCAATGTAAGGTCGTATATTTAGTATCACAAATATTAAATATATATTATTAGTTTAATTTTAAAAATATTTATGAAAAAATATAAATCGTTAATTACAGGTTCTCTTTTAGCCGCTCTTATTATTGCAACCCCTGTTGTAAGTTTTGCAGAAAATAACAACAAAGATCAGAATAATAATGGTAATAAAATTGAGCAAACAGATAATGAAAAAAATAATGAGAATGAGGGAAGAAAAAACCAAAAAGATAATTCTTGGTTTGGGTCAAGCTGGTTCAATAGTCATAACACTAAAGACACAACTGCACCTGTTATAAGTAATGTGGTTGCCACTTTATCAAACAATGTAAAAAAAGCTAAGATAAGTTGGACAACCGACGTCAAAGCAAATAGCATAGTTTGGTATAGTACAACTTCACCTGTTGATACCTCAGTAAAAGGCATGACAACTATGAAGCGTAATAGTAGAACTTTAAATCATAAAATTGAATTAAAGAGATTGCTACCGAATACAAAATATTACGTTGTAGTAGGTTCGACTAATGGTATAGGGAAAACATTGTCAACTGAAATATCATTTACTACTCCTGCAATAACAGTAACACCAATCGTTACGCCACCAGTAGTAGATGTGACAGTCCCAGTTATAAGTAACATAGAAACAAGAACAAGTGGCTCAAATGTAGAAATATTATGGAAAACAGATGAAGCTACATCATCTACTATGTTCTATTCTATAGTTACCCCCGTTGATACAACATCAACAAACATCTTGAAAATAGTAAATACTACTTTCACAAAAGAACATAAGGTAAGCATTCCAAACTTAACATCAAACACTCTCTATCACTTTATATTAAAGTCTGTTGATGCATCAAGCAACGTTGTTTCTTCTAATGAACTTTCATTTAGAACAAACTAAGTATTATTAGAAAAAAAACGAAAATCGACAAAGCCAATACAATAAAACCACCCTTAGGGTGGTTTTATTTTGTACTATTTAGTAATGGTGGTTCTGTGTATGCTGAAACAATGTTAAATAGTAAGCGGCCAATTGTCTTGCCTTGTTCCGTCTCTACATTTACACGCCATTTGCCGGGAGCGATATTTACACGTTTAGAATACGTTCGGAATCCTCCATCGCGTCCGCCAGTAACAGGTAAGCTTACGACTGCTCCAGTCACCCACTTCTTACTTGCCGTATTATAGTATTGCCATTCATGAATAATAGTTAGGTTAAGGTCCTTAGGCGAAAAGACGGCACTATAAGCATACACAGTGGCGCCAGGCATAATACTAAAATCCTTATATAAATTAAAGTAATCTTTCCATCCGTGACTTTCAAATGCTATATTATAATTACCGTTCTTATTCTTCTCAATCAAATGGTAGATTCCCCCATCTTTAAGAGAAAGTGGAATTGGTGGAATCAAGTTTGTAAAATATAAAAAATTAATTAATGAAAAGATTCCTATTGTCAAATAAAGGGTTAATTTTTTATTCAGTGTTTTCTTATCTTTTTTAAGATAAAACAATACGACAACGAAGATAGTGATTAATATCAAACTTACAACTCCAGAAAGTAGAAATACCCAATCGCTTATCTTATGCAAAACAATAGGTATTAAAAAAATCATGAAAGAATAAATAGAAAGGAAAAATAAACTTATTTGAAAACTAAGTTTAGTATAATGACGCTTGAAAGATTCGTTTGCTATGAAAGCAAGGGCAAGTAAAAATAAAAATGGCCAAGTAGAAAAAATATCGGTACTTCTAAAATAAAACACAAGGAAAGTAGAGAGCAATCCTCCAAAGAAAAATTGCAAAATGTTTACATACCAGAAGTGCGACTTATTTGGATCAAGTTCATCCCCTTCGCCGTGCTCTTTAATGTGAATAAGTAAAATAAACACACCGACAATGATTATATGAGCAAGAATCCATGAATTCTCCCAGACAGTATCTAATCTTTTAAGTGTTAAAGCATCAAAAATAAATCCAAATATGAGGGATAATGATGATATTGGTCGTTCGAAGCGTCCATACCAATGGCGAGTCCTTTTCAAAAATGTCATAAAATGATTATAACACAAAAATGGAAATGCCTCTGACTATTTTATATATCCTAATTCTTCAATTCTTTTAAGGGCCCTCTTCATGAAGTAGACCCAATGGTCGTAGTCTTTATTGTGATTCCTAGACTCCCAACAAGCAATTACTTCTTCACCATCTTTCCACATTAGTTCAAATTTCTCATGTTCTTCAAGTTTTGTCGGCTGTGATTGCCTACTATTCAATACAACCAAAAGACAGGTCGCATAAGCTACCCGATTCACACCCTTATTGCTGTTGTGATAGTGCGTTAATACCTTGTCTATCTTTTCAATATGTTTATAGTCGATCAAACCACTTTCTTCTACAAGCTCTCGTAGTGTTCCATCCTTCTCATCCTCTCCATCGTCGAATCCACCACCAAAGAGCCCCACTGTGCCATTCTTCAGATTTGTATAGACAGCAAACTTAGCTGTGATGGGATCGAAAACTATTGAGCATCCGCCATCGCGACGCTCCTCATCTTCCCTCTTTATTCCAAATTCTAAAATTTCCTCCATAATTTTTTATATTTTTACATTTAATTCTCTCAGACTTTCTAAAACTGAATCTACTGGGAGTCCGATAATGTTCGAATGATCTCCTTCTATCTTATCTATAAAAGTATCCATTATGGCGCCTAGTGTATAAGAACCGGCAAATTTTAAGGGATTCCCTGTTTCAATATAATTATAAATCATTTCATCAGACAAATCTTTGAAGCTAACTTTCGTCTCAATTGCTTTGGAAATTATCTTGCCATCCTTCGTATCTATTATAGTAAATCCAGTAAAAACGGAATGTGTATTACCGCTCAGGGTCCTAAGTGTAGAGTAAGCCTTCTCTTTTGTATGTGGCTTGCCCATTATCTTGCCATCAAAATAAATAAAAGTATCAGCTGATATAATGATTGCGTCATAAAAGTTTTTTGCGACATCCTCCGCTTTGCCTTTTGATAAATGTTTAGCTAATTCACTCGGCATCAAGTCGAGAGTCATATCTTCCTCATAATTACTCGGTACTATATCGAAAACTAACCCCGCTTTTTCGAGTAGTTCTTTTCTGTGGTAAGAAGTGGAAGCCAGAATAATCTTTTTCATAACTTGTAGGATTTCTTAATTATTTTAGCAGTAACACTAGGGGAAATCTTGGTATTATCTATCACTAGGTTCGGCTTGTAAGAGACGTCTGAAAATAAATCTCCACTTTTCATAAATTCTTTAAGTAGTTTATGTGTGTTAATTTTTCTAAACTTTTTTCTTGAAGGATCTTTTACTCTTTTTAATAATTCTTTTTGATCACAAGCCAGACGAACAAAATATATTTCTCCACCATATTTCCTTGCTTGATTTACAATATTTTTAAGGATGATATCATCTACCTCTTTAGCATAAACCCAAGTCAAAATAATGCCTTCCCTCTTATTCTTTGCTGCCCTTTCCATGATATCTAGGCGGTATTTATGTGTCGTCTTGAAAAATTCAGGGTGACCAAAATCATAGGCTACCAAGGCCAGATCATTTAGAATATGATTATGAAATAAATGAAAGCCTGTTATCTTCGCTAATTCTTTAGCAACGGTAAGTTTACCAACCCCAGGTGCTCCATATAGTAAGATTGTTTTCATATTTCTAGTATATCAAAGAAAAATAGCAAGGGCTATCCTTGCTATTTTCCCTATATATTTAATTATTAAACCTGTAAGAATTTTAATAAATTGAAAACTAGGAAAGCTGGCCATACTAAAGCTTTTAATATCCCAAGTATTACTGCCCAAAATCCTAGAGCATGAGGAAGGAAGTAAAACAACGAACCTACAAAACCTAATCCATAGATACAATTTGCCGCACCATGTGAAATATTTTTATCTTTCATAAATATATTATCTAACTTTTATAATTGAGTAGTTTCATGACTCTTCCTAAACTTTACGCCCATATAATAGGGCCAAACTATTAATGCGAGAACACCTCTCCAAAAAGATAATTTTAAGTATCCTATTGTGAATAGCCAACCTATCATCCACAGAGTACCAAACACTTCTTGGTGAGTTATTATTGTGTTAGTCATGATACTATTATATCATTTTCTACTTTTGGTAGTCAAAACAAAAATGGAGTTACTTGTAGGTAATTCCATTTTAGTTAGTTATAACTCTGAAAGTGAGTTCCTCTCCATAGTCATCTTTGTATTCTACTTTTAAGACGCTAATATGGATAGACTTTTCTTCTTTAGATAAAAATCTCGAGGAGAGCTTCAGAGAGAATGTTTGTTTCTTTCCTATCTCCTTAATAAGAAATTCACAATAAGGAGACCTGGCCAAATTCTTCTCATGCATCCTTAGGTGATAATTGCCCAAATAGACTTTAATTATCCCTTTATGGTATTTATAATTAACAACTTCGGAAATATATTCCTTGTTATCACTTCTAGACACAAAGGTGCATTCAATACTTTGGCCTATCCCACTCTGTTGAATGAGATAAAAAACCTCATCTTTTGTTATCATTTTGTGGAGAATTGATTTAACTTAAGTATACATCAATACTAAATATAGACATAGCAAGGACCGTCCTTGCTTAATTATTAAAAAAGATTGTTATTTTATATCTTCCTTTCTCTTGCCCCATTGCCATCTTGGCTTTTCTCCTTTTTTATAGCAAACATATATCAATAAACCTGTAATTATAAAAACAAAAAATATATTTTTAAATCCTTCGTGATCTATTCTAGACATCAAAGAAGCAAATAAAAGAGCCCAAACTAATATCACAAGCCACCCTTCCAAAGTCGATGGATACCATCCCCAACCATATAACTTTCTTCTAAACCAGATTTTGTTTTTCATAAGATTAGTATAGCAAATTTTAATAAATAAAAAACGAGAATACAACATTAAAGCATATCCTCGTTTTTATTAACTGCTGTGTTTTTCTTTTTTTTCTTTTTAAAAAAGAAAACTCTAATTAGATCAATTAGAATGACAACAAAGAAGATCACTGCACATCCATAAACCAAAAAACGTAATGGATCGTCGTTTAAAAGATAACTTATTCCCTTAAAATGTTTCATTCTTTCTGGATTAAATTGTTACTTAAAGCTTCAATTAAAAACTACTCCTTCTACCCTTAATTGTCAAATTAAAATACCTAGCAAGAACCGTTCTTGCTAGGTATTCTTGCTAGGTAGAAAATAAGGGTTTATCTGCCTTCTAGAATATTTATAGCCTCTAATATCCATTCACCCCTTAGTTTTTCTTTCATTTGTTTTATTTCATTAAGTGTAAACCATTTGGCATCTAGTATTTCATCTGGAGGAAATTCTAATTCTCCTCCTACTATTTTTGCTTCAAAAGCATGTTTTACTGCGTCAGTTGGTATTCTTTGAAAAATACCTATTTCTTTTATTAATTCAATATCATATCCTGATTCTTCTTTTGCCTCTCGGATCGCTGTTTGTTCAAATGATTCTCCTATGTCTACCTTGCCCGCTGGAAAATTCCAAAGCATATAAGCCTTTGGTTGTTTTTCTTGAAGTAAAAGATATTTGCCATCTTTTTTAATGACAACACCAGCAACTACTTCTGCTTTTACATTTTCTTTTTCCATAATTATATTATAACAAAATAAGAATAAAATACCTCTAGATAGAGATTAATCCTCTATCTACAAGGACCGTATTTGCAATTTATATCTTATTTATCATATCTTCTGGCTGGAAATCTTCTAGTGTAGAATTATTCTTTTGTTCAGGAATAAACAAATATACTCTACGATTTTTATTATCAAAATAAACATCGGTTGAACCATTGCCTTCTTTTGGCCCAGTTATTACTGTTGGGCTAAATCCTAATTCATTTTTAATAATCTCAGACACAACTTCAACTGATTTTTCAAAATCTGAACCATATTTTTGGCCACCATAAATTATTGCATCAATACTTCCTTTTTTTGATTTTTGTAATATTTTTATTAAATTCTCAGATAAATGTAATTTAAAAGAATCTATCAAATGTGATTTTAAAAACTGTTTCGGATCTTGATGTGAAAGTATTGATATATTTTCATTTGTTTCTTTGTCTTCTCCAACAACAATACAACCAGTACAGTCATATAAACCTTTGGTAAACTTATCTTTTGAACTAACACTAGAAATTACATAGGTCTCATAACCTCCATTAAGCATTCCGTTTAGTTTATAGTAGTCACCATATGCACTATAGTCTACATCTTCAAAAGATTTCCAATTATTTCTATTTTTTAAAAATAAAGAATTTTCTCCCATATTTTTATTATGAATACAACTTTGTATTGGCTTAAACCCTTCCTCAAGGTGATTAAATTTTGCATGTGTTTTAAAATTTTCCATAACTTTATTATATCAAACAAACAGCCAAAAACCCTAGCTGGGTATGGTAAGGACGATCATTACTATTTTCCAACAAAATAACAATTATTCCACTCTTCAATTTCAGAATTAAAACCATTTTCAGAAAATAATTTCTTTACACCTTTAAATATTTTTGATTGTGTTTCAAAATCTCCTGTTTGTAAAATATGTTTATAGTCTGCAATAAATTCATCAACTGGCCAAGATAATAATTTGAGAGGATAATTACGCAATTCCCATTCAAAATATTTATTATAGGGTCGGATCCTTCCCTCAAGTCCATAAAGAGCCTCCATAAGCAGTGGCATCGATTCTACTGCATCTAAGTAAGCAGCAAACTCTTTTCCATCTCTTGTATATTTAGCTGAGCGGTACACCTCATTAATATAACTATCCAGCACATCCTTAATAAATTTTTCTTGGACTTCTTTCGGAAGTATACCTTTCTTGTCTATAAGACTTTGTATTTCTCCAGTTTTATCTACAATGGCTCTATTGTGTGCAAGATTATAACGCTCCCATGCTCTATCGCTCCCCCATTCCGCAAACTGAATAAATTCAGTCAAATTCATAATCCTACTTTCAAACCATTCAGACCTATATGCTTCGAGTTTTTCTTTTAATTCTTTTGATGCAGTATTGGATATAATAACATATACATCCATATCGGAATCTTTGGTTATAAAATCTTTATCCTTCCCTCTTGATCCACCTAAAAATAAGCCGAGTATATCTTCATTTGTTTGACATTCTTCAAGTAGTCTTTCATATTTTTCCTCTAAGTTTTCTTTCATAAATATATTATATATAATATTTTAAAAATGTCAGAATACAATACCTGTCAAGAACGGTTCTGGATACTTATTTTAGTTTAATAAGATGTAGATGAAAATGCCCTGGCTGAGATTTAGTGTGGACGGTTGCTTCGATTATATAATTGTAATTTTCATCCTTAATATAACTATTCTTGATAATTCTTAATTCATCTAATTCTTTCTGGTTTAGTTCATCTTCTATTACATGCCTAATAGGTATAATCATATTATGTTCCTTGGCAATCCTGTCATAAGGGAAACGGTTCTTGATTATCTTCCAATATTTAAAAGTCTTGAGTCCCTCCCTCTTACAAAGTGGGCAACCAACTTCTTTATTAGTCTTCCTATGCTTTACGTAGATAGCTTCCGACTTCGCAGTTCTTAATGTTTTATTTTTATATTTTTCTGGCATAGGATTATGTATAACACATAGCAAGGGTAGTCATTACTACTTCACCTTAAATATCTTTTTATGATATATGGAAAAGATTATTATTATATTCATTGTTATTAAATAAACACTGAAAGAATAAATTGAAAATACCCAATTCTTAATAACCAAAAGAGCTAAGGTATTACTAATTATTCCCGCCGTATAAGTTATAAAAGATTCAGATTCGGGGAATTTCCAAGATTTCCTTATTGTTGGAATAGCCGCTAATCCATCACTTAATATTGCAAACAAAATAGAGATACCTAGCTTGCTAGTAATCATGTAAATGGCTAAAGAAATTAATGCAAGAATCCCACAGACAATATCAAGCTTAGTTATCTCCCAAAATCCTTTTTTATAAATTAATGCAAAGATTACGACCAAGAGTGGCCCAAACCCAGACATAAATGAAGATAAAAATGAGAGACCAGCCCCAGCTTTTATTTGTAAAAATACAGCAATAAGAGGAGCGAGAGCCCAAATAGACCAAGAGATTAAGCTTGGTCTGGTATTACCATAGATAATAGTTCTTATATAAAAGAATGTTAGAGTGAGACTTATTAGAACTCCGATATATACTATTTGTTCAGGAAGCATAGAATTTAACTTATTTTCTTAGGATTAAAATTATTAAATTCTTCAACAGATGAAACTGGTATACCATAAAAGCTAGCACCCACCCTTTCCCCTTTTGTAAATAAGGTTATATGAGTAAATTGGACAGGTAAATTAGACCCAAGTAATGAATTAAGTTTTTTATAGAAAACTTCAATATCTGGCATTTCTACTAAGTAAATATAAGATTCTCTCTGTTCTAGAACATCAGAACCATTGAAATATCCTTGCTTTTCAATTTTATATATTTCTGTTGGTCTAAATTTCCATTCAAAATTTTTTATAAGATCGTTAATTTGTTTAATTATTTTTTCTTTTACTTCAACAGATGAATTATTGGAAATATTTTCAAATACTTTCTGTATTGGGTAATATAAAATAGTGATATGCCTTTCGTTTTGTTTTTTAAAACCATCTTTAATAGCAATATCTTCTATAAAACTACCTGTATCATCATTCTCTAAATTTAATCCTATATAGAGACTATTTTCATAAAATTCTATTTCCATAATTATATTATATCAAAATAATAGTTAAAAATCTAAGTTAATAATTTAAATTAAACTATCCCAAACTTTGTCTATGTCTTTTGTTTTTTCCCATAACTTAAGTATTTTCTCTCTTAATTCTTTATGTTGTGGATACCCTTTATCAATAATGCTTTCGGATAATAAATTTTTACACTCAATGTTTAGTAATACAGTAAGCGATTCCTTCAATTCATTATATTTTTCTTTCCCAATTTTACTTTCCCATATATAGCCAAATTTATACCATGTATAGAAATGCCATAATTCATGCATCACTATCTTTCTTAGGTGCAATTCATCTGGTATACTCACAAAGAAAAAATTATCTTTTATGTTGTAAGGGCATCTGTTATTTATAGTAAGATAAGCAATTATATCTTTGGGTAAAGATGCTTTAAATATTTTCTCTGCTATTTTTTGATATTCACCCGAAATACTATCCCAATCTTTTTGATATTTTTCTACGAAATCTTTTATATTCAAATTATTGTTTGAAATATACTTTTCAACAAATAATTTGATGTCTTTTTCGGAAGGATTCTCTCCAAATTCTTTCTCTAATTCCTTATATACTTTTGTTGGGTATGGAGAATTAATAGAACTCTTACCTTTATTTAATAGACACCAAATATCTTTATCTTGATTGTATTTGAAGGTTAATTTCATGGATTAATTATATCATTATTTTTAGATAAAAAACCCAGCTACTCAAACGAGAGTAACTGAAACCTAGTAAGAATGGTCTTGCTACTTTATTTCCACCCCCATTCTAAATAAAAAACATTTTCTTGGGAATTTTTAATGGCTTCTTTAATGTAAGGAATTATGTTCTCGGGTAGACTATCTAATGGAAACCATTTGAGTTCTTCGCATTTTTCTGGTTCACAATTTTTTATTTCGCCTGTATATTTTTCTGTTGTCATAAAGAAATCTATACGTTCATCATTTTCTCCTTTTCTATGCATAATATGAACAACCTTAAAATCAAGCGGATCTATATTTACCCCAATTTCTTCCCTTACTTCCCTAGCTCCTCCCTCTCTAGCTGTCTCGCCACCATCCAAATGACCAGACGGAAGTCCATAATATCCATCCATGAAGCCTGTATTGGCTCTCTTTAAAAGCAAGATATTATTATCCTTAATTAGAATCAAATATGATGAACCAATGTATTTAAATCTTTCAGTCATGAATTTATTATAACATAAATCGTCCTTGTATAAGATAAGGATAGCAAGGACCGTCCTTGATACTTTGGTCCTTGCTACTTTGTATTTTTATTGTTTTAAAATTTCTAAGGCTTTTTTAAAAATAAAAGGCTGGATTAATGGATAAGTTAAATTATCTGGTATATTATCAAAAAATTCTATTCTTTCTATTTCGGAATCTGGTAACTTATTTAGATTTTCAACTTCAGCACAAAATATCTGGCCAAAATCTTTTACTCCATCTTTATCGACTGAATAAATACATAATGGAGTTAGTTTGAATTTATCTGCTCCTGTTTCTTCAACTAATTCTCTAAAAGCACACGCTTCTATTTTTTCAAGATTTTCTCTATGTCCACCTGGAATCTCCCAAGTATCCCTTTGTTTATGTTTAGCATATATCCATTTGTTATTATATCTAGCCATAATAACAGCAAATCCAAGTTTGTCTTCTTCTATTGTATTTAAATCGTAAAAATCAACTTTTATCATAAATTAATTTTCTTTCAAAGAAAAATCAATTATATTTATAACATTTCCATCTAAATCTGCTAGTATGGCAAACCTTCCACACCTAACATTAAAAGGTTCTTTTATAACATTGAATCCATTTTCTTTATAATTCTTTACAAAATCTTCAACATCTGAAACCAAGAAACTAAAATCTGGATTTGAAATAGAAGGATTTGAATGAATAACAATTTCTTGTTTTGTATTTGGAAAAACAAATCCAACCATTTTATTTTTTTCATCTTTCCAAATCTGTTCCAACCCAAGAATATTTGAATAAAAATTAATAGATTTATCAAGGTCTTTTACGTAAAACATTATATTATCAATCTTTATTAGTTTTTGCATAAGTTTATTATACCAAAACAGACTTAAAAAGTCTGCTAGCCGTCTCGAGTTAGGACCTTTTAATTTATTACCCCATAATGCTATTTGGGTTACTTTTATTATACTAAAACTATGTATCTCGAGCGACTTAAAATGTGACAAAAGTGAAAGATGTTTTATTGCATTAAACGGGTGGTATTTTTAGTTAGATCAGGTATAATTATTGAATATGGAATCTGGGCAACTAAAAATGCTTTTTGTGACATTAGATGATATAAGACACACAGATGAATCTGGGGCTGATTTTTGGTACGCAAGAGAACTTTATCTTGCATTGGGCTATTCTAAGTGGGAAACCTTTATTCCTGTTATTAAACAAGCTAAATTGGCCTGTTTAAACGCAGGAGGAAATCCAGAAAATCATTTTCTAGATCAATACCCAACAGAAGAGAAAAGTATTGATGATATTAAATTAAGACGTTATGCTTGTTATTTAATAGCTATAAATGGCGACCCTCACAGACAAGAGATTGCATTTGCTCAAGCCTATTTCGTTACACAGACGAGACGTCTTGAGGTTTTACAGGCAAAAATGGAAGAATTTGCACGTCTAGAAACACGTGATAAATTAAAAATTACAGAGAAAGACTTTGCTTTTACTCTATTTTCTCAAGGTGTTGATGATAAAGGAATTGCAATAATTCGAAGTGAGGGAGATAAAGAATTATTTGGTGGATTATCAACCCTAAGACTAAAAGAAAAAATGGATATTCCCGCTAACAAACCCTTAGCCAACTTTCTTCCAAATGTAACTCTAAAAGCAAAAGATCTAGCAACTGCTATGACAACAGAAAATACTCGCAAAAAGAATCTTTATGGTGTTAATAAAATAAATGAGGAACACAAAAGTAATAATAAAAATATCAGAGAGGCTTTAACTAAAACGGATATCTTTCCTGAAGATCTTCCCCCAGCAGAAGATATTGAACAAATAAAGAAACGCCACAAAAATGAACTAAAAGAATTAAAAGAGAAACAAGAAAAAGAATTGAGTCAAAAAAATCTTTTTCTTTAAATTAATAAATGTAATCCTTAATATTAGTTTGCAAGTAAAGTTGCTTATTATCTTTGCAGTGTTTTTTTACAAAATCTAACCAATTTTCGTACCAATACCAAGTTTTTTCTACCATTATTCCAAAACCCTTATGAGGATTTTTTGCTTCTTTATATAGCAAGGACGGTCCTTGCTATATAGGTTCTTGCTATATACTTAAAAAATTTTCATAAAAATTTAAAGTCAAATTAAATAAATTTACGCTTGTGCTGTATTTGTTGTAACAATAACACCTCCTTTTATTTGAGAATATCTTTTTGCAAAAAACTTTCCCTTGTCGGTAAATAATATAGAATCACCATTAATTTTTATAAGATCGTTAGAGTCGGCAAAAATTAAAATATCACGTTCTAATTCAAACTCATATTGACCATAAAAATTACCCTTAACTCTAATTAAGCCAGCATATTTATAAATAGAATCTAATATGTGATCAAACTTTCTAAATAAAGAACTTCTTCTGAAATTTGCAAATTCGTTTTCCCATAATATTTCCGGTGTCTCTGTTTGCGCTCTTTTCTCTTGCTTTGCTTTTCTTATATTTTCATCTATAATACGAGTTTCTTCTTGTATTAACTTTTTCTCTTCTTTTTTAATTTCTATGCTTTCCTGAATTTGAATTTTCTTAAGAGCTTTTTCGTTCTTTAAACTTTTTCTATAATAAACCCTAGTTATATATGGAAAAATCCAAAAGAAAATTATTGTTGAAACGAAAGGATATATTACAAAATAACACCAAAAGTCTAGACTTCCTAAAATAGGAAATATTTTTTGTAAATATTGATGTCTTAATAAACCAGTCTGTGAAATAATATTATCTTGACTTACAAAAAAAGCTACATAAAAAATTTTCCAATTAAAAAGAAACCATGAACAAATAAAATATCCATAAAAAGGAGAGATCATGCGTTCTTTTATAGCAATATTCGTTGACTCAACTAATTCATTATTTTCTCCTAAAAAATCTCTAACTTGATTAAACAGTTCTTTTATTATCATACATAATTACAGCTAACTTTAATAAAGATAATACTTATTTTATATAACCTTGATGTCGGGCTTGGACAACAAGTACGTTTCCCAAACATTAACAAAATTGACTCCTCCAGAGGGCCTATTGTCTATTTTTATTTGCAGAGCTGGGAGGCTTGGACTCTATGCCTCTTCGGTATACATAGAACCAAGATAACCTCCTCCAGAGGGAGTGTCCCCGCCTTCTCGGCGGGTCGCCGATGAGGCGACTACTTTATTTACACCCAAAGCTGCGGGACTAGGATTCGAACCTAAATACACAGTTCCAGAAACTGCGGTCCTACCATTAGACGATCCCGCAGCTTTGGGTACAAATATTATTTTTTAAAAAATCTTCTAACTTCCCTTTTAGAATCTCAAGACCCATCAACACCAACATATTACCACAAAATGGTAAAAAAGACAGTTTGAATTAAAGGAATTTTTGCGGTAGAATAAGACCTATGACAACAGAAATAAAATATGAGCCTAGGCACATAACAGCGGATGATATTAAAAATGGTTGCATAACTCTAGCCGGTAAAGATGGCGAGGAAGCAAAGCTCTGCATGATAGAGGGAGAATTCCGCCAAGGGATAGATGCAATGACGAATCTAGGTCCTTCGGTTACTTTCTATGGTTCAGCAAGACTAAAGTCTGACCATCCTGAGTATATCAAGGCTTATAATTTATCTTATAGAATAGCTAAAGAATTAGGCTACATCGTTATGTCAGGTGGAGGAGGTGGAATAATGGAAGCTGCAAACAAAGGAGCCTTCGACGCCGGAGTAGAATCCATCGGTCTCACCATCAAACTTCCCAAAGAACAATTCACGAACCCTTATGTGACCAAAGAGATTCCTTTTCATTTCTTTTTCGCTCGACAAGTTTCCATGCAATACACAACTGAAGCTTGTATATACTGTGCAGGAGGTACAGGCACGATGTATGAATTCTTCGAAATGCTCACTCACCTACAGACTGGCAAGATAGGCCCAATACCTATAGTTCTATTCGGTACAGAATTCTGGACTCCTATAAAAAATTTAATCCAAGAACAATTCATAGAAAAATATAAAACTATATCACAATTTGATATAGATAGATGTGTAATAACTGATGATATGGATCAAGTTCTCGACATCATAAAGAAAAGCAAAATACGAAATGGAGAGGACGAGCTGAACTAGGTATCACAATTTAAAAAACACTCCATAAAAACATTCTCGGACTCACCACACAATAAAATTCTGTTGAATTTTTTGCTCGTACTCGGCCCGTCGGCCTCCGTAAGGGTTCGCTCGAGAACATTTTTATTACGTGTTTTTGTATTTTTCCTCCCCTGCTAAGGGGAGGTGCCATAGGCGGAGGGGTCTACTTATTCTTCTGACAAGCTTTGATGAATGCAGTGAAAAGTGGGTGTGGGGAAAGAGGGCGCGCTTTGAATTCTGGGTGGAATTGTGTGCCTAGGAAGAATGGATGCTTGTCGGCTGGAAGCTCGGCAATCTCGCAAAGCTTCCCATCAGGAGATACTCCTGAGAATACGAGCCCTGCGTCCTCTAGAGCCTCTCTGTAAGCATTTGAGACCTCATAGCGGTGTCTATGACGTTCGCTAATGGATGATGATTTATAGGCCATTTGGGCAATTGTACCCTTCTTAAGATTTGCAGAATATGCACCCAAGCGCATGCTACCGCCCATCTTTTTATTCTCTACTTTTGCCTTCTGATCCTCCATAATATCTATGACTAAACTATTAGAATTCGGATTCACTTCACGAGTCGTAGCATCCTTGATGCCTAGAATATTACGAGCGTACTCGATGACCATAAGCTGCATACCATAACATAAACCAAAGTAAGGAATTTTATTCTTTCGAGCAAATTCTATCGTCTTTATTATTCCTTCTATACCTCTTGTCCCGAATCCGCCAGGAACAATAATCCCGTCGTACTTGGACAAATTTTTGATGGATTTTGGATTCTTCTCAAAGTCCATCGATGATATCCAAGTGAGGACTGGCCTACTACCTGATTTATATGAAGAATATTTAATAGCTTCGATAACAGAAAGGTATGAATCTGAAAGTGTAAAGTCTCCTGTGTTGAAATATTTACCAACGATTGCAATATTCACTACATTGTTCTTCACATGTGTGGATTTTGCAAACTTTTTCCATTTTGTAGAGCCAGCATTTAAGGCTGGACCACAGACCATGTCTATCTTGTTGCAGATCATATCGCCCAATCCTTCCTTCTCAAAGTTTACTGGTATATCGTAGATACTAGCAACATCGGGCGCAGAGATAATATTCTCCTTCGGAATGTTACAAAACATAGAAATCTTTTCTTTCCTTTTATCATCTAACGGCATTTTACTACGAGCAACGATAATGTCCGGCTGAATTCCAGAAGAGTTCAAAGTTCGGACGGCATGCTGAGTCGGCTTGGTTTTCATTTCGCCCACATTGCTTGGTATTGGTAAGTAAGAAACCATGACGAAGAATACATGGTTCGGCATGCGAAGCTTCATCAAGCGAGCAGCTTCAAGGAAAAGAATGTTCTCGTATTCCCCCACTGTACCGCCAATCTCTATAATGACTACATCTGCATTTACTTTCGCACGTGCATTCTCTATGCGGTTAATCACTTCAAGTGGAATATGTGGAACGACTTGCACGCAAGCACCATCGTATTCTAGATTTCTCTCCCTTTCGATGACGCTCTGATATACACGCCCCGTCGTCATATAGTTCGCACGAGAAAGATCCACTCCTAGGAAGCGTTCATAGTTACCCATATCCTGATCAGTTTCATCTCCATCATCAAGGACGAAAACTTCGCCATGCTCCGTTGGATTCATGGTTCCTGCGTCTATATTTATATATGGATCAATCTTTATAGCTGTCACAATCTGACCTCTGTCAGAGAGAATACGAGCGAGAGATGAAGCAGTGACTCCCTTACCGACGCCTGAAATAACTCCACCAACTACAAATATATACTTACAGTTAGATAATTTTTTTTCTAGCTTTTCGTCTGGTGCTTTTTTCATATTTACTTTTTTCTTAAGTATCTGCTAATAGCAAAGAAGCTAGAAATACCTCCAAGAAGTACACCAGAACCAAGCATTATAATAAATAATTGTAAGAAGTTTGATTTGTAGTATTGATATAAATTAATACCAATAAAGTCAGTCATATTATTCCCGAGCCAAATAGAAATAGGAATGAATATGAGTATAGCTAAAAGAGATGCACAGATTCCAACCAAAACACCAGAAACAATGAACGGACCTTGGACGTAACGAGACCCTGCGCCTACCAGCTTCATAACTGAAATCTCATCTTTGGACATATAAATAATGAGACGTATAGTATTGAAAGTAATAATAATAGAAATAAGAATCAGAAATAGAGAAACGATAAAGCCAAGACTGCGAGCTCCTTTGATAATAGAAGTAAGCCTATCTATGACTAATTTATTTTGATGGTAATCCACTTTGTCTATAATAGTGAGGCTGCCTTTAGATATAGCACTATCATTTTCAAAATAATTGGCGATACTTTCATATTGAGAAGGATCATTAGCTTTTACATTGAGTGATGCTCCTAGTGGATTACTATTGAGCTCATCTAGAGCCTGCAAAGTGAGGTAATCATTACCATGTTTATCCTTGAAGTTAGTGAGTGCTTCTACCGCAGATGTATAAGTCACACTTTTAACTTCAGGTAATTTAGAAAGAGAATCCTCAACTTTTTGAATAGCTACTTCTTCTGCCCCTGGTAGAAAGTAAACAGTGACGTCTACCTTTTCTTTTATGTCATTGAGTGATGCATTGAGAGCTGCTTGAACAAAGATAAGAGAAGTTATCACAAAAAGAGTGATGGTCATGATAAGAATACTGGCAATTGAAGTAAAGCCACTACGTATAAAGTTGTACCATCCTGTTCTTACTATTCTTCTAGAGTGAATTATCATATAGTTTAATTATAACACATACTTACCTTCTTTATCATCCCTTATAACACGTCCATTTTCAAGAGTAATAACTCGCTTTTTAATTCCATCCACCAGTCCCTTATTGTGGGTGGTCAGTATCACCGTCGTCCCTAAATCATTAATTTTCTTAAGTATATTTATAACTTCCATCGCATTCATCGGATCAAGATTTCCTGTCGGCTCATCAGCAATAATAATATCAGGCTGGGTAATGATAGCGCGAGCAATAGCGAGGCGCTGCTTCTCTCCACCTGAGAGCTGGTGAGGGAAATGGAAAGCTCTATTGGTAAGATCTACAAGCTCAAGTACATGGGGAACGTCCTCCATGATGTCTTCATCGCTCTTCCCCGTTGCTTCCATAGCGAAAGCTATATTCTCGTAAGCCGTACGCCCTGGCAAAAGACGGAAATCTTGGAAAACTGTCCCTACCTTGCGTCGGAAATTCATTAGGTCTTTTTTAGAAAGCCTGTGTATATCAGTAGATTCAAAAGAGACAGTTCCTGAAGTAGGAGCTTCCTCGGCTAGAATAAGCTTGGTCAAAGTCGTCTTGCCAGCACCTGAGTGCCCCACGATGGAAACGAATTCCCCCTGAGCGATGGATAGAGTAATCTCCTCAAGTGAATAATTATCTTTGTATTTTTTTGTTACATTATCAAAGTAAATCATCAATTTCCTAATTTTATCACAAATCGACTTCAGCTACAATAAATTCATCAATCATGCCACTTTCGAGCACAGAGTCAACATCATTCGTTTCTACACTAGTCCTATGATCCTTGACCATCTTGTAAGGATGAAGCACATATGAGCGGATTTGGCTCCCCCATTCTATCTCTGTCATCTTCGTAGGTGATAAACCAGCCTTTTCTTTAAGTTTGTCAACTTCTCGTTTCTTATAAAGCTTGCCTTTTAGTATCTCTATGGCGCGTTCTCTGTTCTGCTCTTGGGAACGCTCGGTTGTGACATGGACAGATATATTGGTAGGTAAGTGAATAATCCTGACGGCTGTCTCCCTTTTATTTACATTCTGACCTCCAGGACCACCAGACTTTGAGAATTCAATCTTTAAATCCTCAGGTGGTATTTCTATGGCATTATCATTCTTCTCTAATTTTGGTACTACTTCCACCAAAGAAAAAGATGTGTGGCGAAGTGATTTCGCATTAAAAGGTGAAATACGAATGAGACGATGAACACCAGACTCATTCTTGAGCGTACCATAGGTCCCCTTCCCTAATACTTCTAAGGTAATATTCCTATACCCACCGACATCATTCTTATTTTCGTGTATAAGTGCAACCTGCCAACCCTTCCTCTCAATATATTTCAAATACATACGAAGCAACATAGCGGAAAAATCTTCCGCATCATCACCACCGGCACCAGAGAGAATAGAAAGAATTGCATTTCCTTTGTCGTATTTATGAGCGCCAAGTAATTCATCTTTCAATGAAGATATCTGCCTGATTGTCGCTTGAGCTTTCACTTTATCTTCCCAGAAATTCCCTTGCGTCATCTCCGCTTCAAGTTTCTCTATTTCATTTTTTATTTCCTCGGTATCTTGAGCCATCTTCTTATCATACCAAAATATAAAAATTTAAGAAATTGAGAAAAAATAGTTTTTTGCTATAAACGCCTATTTTTGATAGAATTCGGATATATGAATATCGCTATTATTGGCTTTGGCTTTATGGGTATTAAGATAAAAGAAATCGCAGAAAAACGAGGGCATATTGTAAACGTCATCGTTGATCCAATAAGCAAAGAAGCAACTTTCAAAAATATAAATGAAGCAGACTTGAAAGATGCAGATATAGTTATAGATTTCTCTAGTGCAACTGCCGTCTTAGAGAATGTAAAAGTCTGCGCCTCTTTTAAGAAAAATTTGATAATCGGCACGACTGGCTGGTATGAACAAATGGGAGAAGTAGAAAAGATTGCAAAAGAAAGTGGAATAGGAGTACTCTGGTCTGCGAATTTCTCTATCGGTGTAAATATGTATTATAAAGTTATCGCCAAGGCAGCCGAACTGGTAAATCAATATGACGAATATGATATCTGGGGCAATGAACTTCATCACAATAATAAAGTCGACTCGCCTTCAGGCACAGCCAAAGAAATATCTAAAATATTATTGGAAAATGTTAAAAGGAAAACCGAAGTCATCTATGATAAATTAGATAGGAAAATAAACCCCAATGAAATTCACTTCTCTTCTACTCGTGGTGGAGCCATAAACTTCAACCATACTATCAGTTTTGATTCTCCTTCGGATTCTATAACCATCATCCACAATGCTCGTGACCGAGGTGGGTATGCGTTGGGAGCCGTAAAGGTGGCAGAGTGGCTGAAAGATAAGAAGGGATTTTTTAATATGAATGATTTTTTAAATAAATAATATGAATAAAGAAAAACTACAAGGTGTCTGGACTGCTCTCATAACTCCATTTAAAGTGGATGGCTCTATTGATTGGGAAGCTTTTGATCGTCTTGTAGAGAGGCAACTAGAAGCTCATATAGTAGGGCTTGTAATCAGCGGGACGACTGGAGAATCCCCTACATTAAATGATGATGAGTGTTGCAATCTTGTAAAAAGAGCCAAAGAAAAAGTTGGCAGTAAGTGCCTTATAATGGCAGGAACTGGGACAAATAATACAGAGAAATCTATCTATAAGACAAAAATTGCGAAAGATGCCGGAGCCGATATGATAATACTTGTGAACCCTTATTATAATAAACCAACTCAAGAGGGACTATATAGGCACTTTAAAGCCATAGCAGAGTCCACAGACCTACCAATAATCTTATACAATATAAAAGGACGCACGGGTGTAAATATTGAGACTCCTACTTTAGTCAGACTAGCAAATGAAATGAAAAATATTGTCGGAGTCAAAGAAGCATCTGGAGATTTGGACCAGATTAGAGCTGTTTGTGATTCAAAACCTGATGACTTCGTCGTGCTTTCAGGTGATGATAATATAACTTTCAAAATGATAAAAGATTGCGGAGTCAATGGAGTAATTTCTGTCACTTCAAATATTGTGCCAGAAAAAATGATTGAAATGGTAAACCTTGCCTTGGATGGAAAAATAAAAGAAGCGGAAGAAGCGAATGACAAATTAAATCCATTATTCAAAATGTTATTTATAGAAACAAATCCAATACCAGTAAAATATGCATCATATGAAATGGGTCTTTGCCAAAATGTTTACAGATTACCAATGTGCGAAATAAGTGAAGAACATGGAAAGCAAGTGAAAGAATTATTGAAGCAGATGAGAATTATATGAATATAATTGCGTCAGAAAAATTAAATAAAATCGGAGGCTACGCTTTTGATGAAGTGAATAAATTAGTAGCTAAATTGAAAGTTGATGGTATAAATCCGATAGATTTCGGAGTAGGCGACCCGACAGCTCCTACGCCAGAGTTCGTAAAAAAGGCTGTGAAGGAAGCACTTGATGTATATGGAAGTGCTGGCTATCCAAGCTACATAGGGCAATTAGCATATAGAGAAGAAATAGCAAAGTGGATGAAGAAAAGATTTGGAATTACTCTTGATACTGATAAAGAGATTTGCGCGACTATCGGATCCAAAGAAGCCGTCTTTCACTTGCCACAAGCTTTTATCAATGAAGGAGATATAGTCATATTACCCAACCCTGGATATCCACCGATGAAGACAGGAACTATCTTTGCCGGAGGCATACCCTACTTCGTCTCTCTAAGAGAAGAAAATAACTTTTTACTTGATTATAAATCTATACCCGAGGAAGTAGCAGAAAAAGCAAAAATTATCTGGATCAATTATCCGAACTCCCCAACGGGAGCTTGTGCAACACGACAATACTATGAAGGATTAATAGCTTGGGCAGAGAAATATAATATAATTATAGCGTCTGATGAAGGTTGTTATATAGATATTTATTTCAATGAGAAACCAATATCAATATTAGAATGCGGTACGAAAGGAATCATCACTTTCTATTCATTAAGTAAGAGGAATAATATGACGGGCTACAGAGTCGGCTGGGTAGCAGGAGATGAGAACATAATAGAGAAATTTAAAAAGTTAAAAACAAATATAGATTCGGGAACTCCCGACTTTATCCAAGCTGGATCCATAGCAGCACTGACAGATGAAAGCCACGCGGAAGAAATGAGGAAGCAATACAAAGAGAAAAGAAATATAATGCTTGAAGCATTTAAAACTGCAGGATGGGAAAATCCTAAAAGTGAAGCGACATTTTACCTCTGGCTCAAAACTCCCAATGGAATGGACTCTGTAGAATTTGCTAAAGAACTACTTTCTAAAGAACTTGCAATAGTAGTCACACCGGGAGCTTGGATTTCTGATATAGATAAAGATAATTTTAACCCCGGAAATGAATATGTAAGATTTGCTTTAGTTCCACCACTTACAGACGTAAAAATCGCCGCCGAAAAAATTAAAAAATTCTACGGGAAAATTTAATGAGCCGAAGGCCAGGATTGAACTGGCGACCTGCGGTTTACGATACCGCCGCTCTACCAACTGAGCTACTTCGGCTAAAACAAAAATTGGTACAGAGCCGTCAGTGAGAATCGGACTCACGCTCTCTCCCTTACCAAGGGAGTGCTTTGCCACTAAGCTATGACGGCTTTTCAACTCCACTTAGAATACTATAAATTAAGCTTATTTTCAATCATTGCAAAATCTATATTTTTTGTTATAATATGACTTTACAACATAGCGGGATATAAAAGGTATCTCGTTAGTAAGTATATTATAGCGGGATAGAGAAATGGTATCTCGTAAGGCTCATAACCTTAAGACGGTCGTTCGATTCGACCTCCCGCAACAATTCGGTAAGTGACATACCACAATTATGTCTATGAAACCGAAATAGTGTCGGTGTAAATTAATAATGTATGTGTAGCTGTTTTGGTTAGACTAAAGCGAATGGTGTTTGTGTAGCTGTTTTGGTTAGACTAAAGCGAATAATGTCGGTGTAGCTCAGCTGGTTAGAGCGCGGGACTCATAAGCCCGAGGTCGGAGGTTCGAGCCCTCCCACCGACACAATAGATTAGAATTTTTTTCTAATTTATGTTATGTTTGAAATGTTTGCAGTTATAGTTTATTTGCAGTCGTAGCTCAACTGGTTAGAGCACCCGCCTGTCACGTGGGAGGTTGAGGGTTCAAATCCCTTCGACTGCGCAAATGAAAAAATCACCTATAAAGGTGATTTTTTCTAAATTATATTCAAGTCTTCAAAAATATTTTGATAGAGCTTTATTACACGACGGGCTTCTATTTGAGTAAGTGAAAATTCTTGTCCTTCATGAGCAATTCTATTACGTACAACATGTGCATCCCAAGCACTTTGAATACTAGGATATCCATTCGACTTCGCATCTTCTAAAAGCTCTGACATATTGTCTCCTATTAAATCCTTCTCTTTAAAAGATTCTTCGAGTAGACTATCTGCTTCTATTATCGCTATTCGCCAATCAGAATCATTAGGACTTTCAACTAGGGTAAGAATATACTTCCATCGTGGATTTTGACTTTTATCTGTTTCTTTATCTTTTGCTAAAGCATGATTAATCTCATGTTCAATTTCTAGTTTATCAAAAACTTGAATTTCATATAATCGAACTATTGAGAAAATAATTATAAAAACAAAAATCATTGAAATAAGCACAGATATGGTACCTAGAGTACTCCATGTATTTGGATTCTTGATAATATCAACAACAGGTGCTATGCCATTGGCTAGCTTATCAAAAAAATATTCTATATTTAAATATGTTGGATCAAAGAGAGGCTTTTGTGTAACAGTTTGTATTACATTTGGTTGCATAATTACATTATACTAGCTTTTCAAAATCTTTCCCAATGGTGAAGAGAACATCCTCTCTTAAAAATGGGGTTGTGAATTGTATACTAAATGGTAAACCTTCTTTTGTATATCCAGATGGAATAGCGATAGAAGATAAATCAGCTAAATTGGCTGGAGCTGAAAAAATATCGGATAGATACATAGCTATTGGATCGTCCATTTTTTCTCCTAATTTAAACGGCAACGATGGAGCTGTCGGAGTTATAAAAGCATCAAAATCTTTAAACATTTCATTTAATTCCTCTTTAATAATCTGACGAACTTTCACCGCTGTATTATAATAAGCATCATAATAACCATGGGACAACACATAAGTACCAAGTAAGACACGACGACGAACTTCTTCTCCAAAACCTTTTCCTCTACTTTTTCTATAAACACCTAAAAGATTATTAGCTTCTTCTGATAATCCGTACCTTATACCATCATAACGAGCGAGATTACTTGAAACCTCCGCTGGCATTATAACGTAATAAACAGCCAAAGAATATTTAATAGATGGTAAATCAACATCAACTACTTCATAACCAGCTTTTTTTAATTTTTCACAACTTTCTTCAAAATTTTTCAAAATCTCACTTTCAATACCTTCTCCATTTAAAAATTCTCGGGGTACTGCAATACGTTTTCTAATTGGTCCTTTATTAAAAATCCTCCTTTCATCTGGAATAGAAGTGCTATCCTTACTATCATAACCAGTTATCGCTTTAAATAAAATTTCAACATCATCTACGTTTTTTCCCATCGGACCTACTTGGTCAAGAGAACTCCCCATGGCTATAATTCCAGAACGAGACACTGCTCCATAAGTAGGTTTTAACCCCACAACACCACAAAAGGCAGATGGCTGTCTGACTGAACCACAAGTCTCTGTCCCTAATGCAACAAGAGTCATATCTGCTGCGACCGAAGCTGCTGGACCTCCAGAAGTTCCTCCAGGAACTCGTGTTATATCATGAGGATTCCTTGTTACTCCAAAAGCACTTGTTTGTGTAGAACTCCCCATAGCGAATTCATCCATATTTGTTCTACCTAAGAAAATTACTCCGTGTTTTTGTAATTTTTCAATAACAAAGGCATCATAAGTCGCTTTGTAATTTTCTAAAATTTTCGAACCAGCAGAAGCAACATGCCCTTTAAATAAAATATTATCTTTTAATGAAATTGGTATACCTGTAAGGACTGTTGCTGTACCATTCTGAAACATTTCTTCGGCAATTTTTATTTGAGAATCTATATCTTTATCATAAATTTCTAGATAAGCATTTATAACAGTATTTTTTTCTTTAATAACTTTAAGATATTCATCTACTAATTCTCGAATAGTAAAATCACCATTTTTAAAATGTTCGTTTACCTTCTTTATATTTAAATTTTTTAAATCTATTGCCATATTATAATATTTGCTTAACTTTCAAAAATCCATCTTGAGTACCTGGGGCATTGTCTAAAATTTTCTCTGTGTATTCACCTCTCTTATTAGTTACAATATCTTCGCGCATTACATTTTGAAGGAAATAGTTATCCGAATTGTCATGTAATGGTTGTGTATTTTTTAATTTGGAAACTTCTTGAACCTGACCCACATATGCTAAAATAGCGTCAAAATCCTTGGCGAGTCCTATCATTTCCTCGTCGCTCATCTCTACACGAGCTAAATCTGCAAGCTTTTTAATCTCTTCTAGTTCCATATAACAAGAATAACATATTTACAATATTTTTAGAAATTCATCTTCTGTGAGAGTTTTTACCCCAATTTTCTTAGCATCTTCATATTTACTTCCAGGTTCTGCTCCAACCACTACATAATCCGTCTTATTTGAGACAGAAGAAGAGACTCTGCCACCTTCTTTGATAATCATTTTTTTGGCATCATCTCTAGATAAGGTTTCCAGAGTTCCTGTTAAAACAAATATTTTATCTTTAAGTCTAAAAGTTCCCTTTAAAGATGTATTATCAATAATAACTCCATTTTTAAATAACTTGTCCATAAAAGCTATATTTTCTTTTTGTCTAAAATATTCATATATACTCTTACTCACTACAGGTCCAATATTTTCTATACTATTTATACTCTCTTCACTGGCTTTTGATATCTCGGTAAGAGAACCAAAATGGTTCGCAAGATCGCGAGCCGTCTGCTCCCCTACATGAATAATTCCAAGAGCATATATAAATCTCCAAAGTAAAACCACTCTGTGAATATCAATAGATTTAATAATGTTGTCGGCAGATTTTTCCCCAAACCTTTCGAGCCCTGAAAGGTCAACCTTCTCAAGTGTAAATAAATCAGCCGCATCTGTGACAAGTCCTTCATCTTTTAATCTATCAAGAATTTTTGGGCCTATCTCATAAATTTCAAATATATTTACAAAATGTTGCATGCCTCTCCTACTTCTAGCAGGACAGTTTTTATTAGTGCAGTAAAAAGCCACAGAAGAAGACAGACTGGAGTCGGAGAAAGCTCCTCTTCGCAAGGTCCTCGGACGAGGGGGACGGGAGCCGGTGCCAGACCAGTTGCTCATAGGACTTTCTCCGACTCCAGTCTTACGTTCAATTTTAGAATTACATACCGGACAAAATTCTGGCATTTTAAATTTCTTCTCTTTCCCAGTACGCATATTTATAAGTACTTCTACAATCTCAGGAATAACATCGCCAGCTTTTTGAATAACGACAGTATCACCCACTCTTATATCAAGGCGTTCTATCTGATCCATATTGTGTAATGTTGCTTTTGAAATAGTCGAACCAGCAACCAGAGTCGAATTAAAGTGTGCTAGTGGAGTCATCACGCCCGTTCTTCCAACATTCACAGTTATATCGGTCACTACTGTTGTCGCTCTCTCCGCTTCGTATTTATACGCAGTCATATATCTTGGTGCCTTACCCACATAGCCTAAACTTTCTTGTATCTCTAAATTATCAATAGAGATAACCATACCATCAGTACCATAAGGAAAACCTGCTCGTACTTTTCCAATCTCTTTTATAAAAGAAAAAACTTCTTTTAAATTCTTGGCCTTTTTATCGTATGGGGCAATTTGAAAACCAATATCTTTCAAAATTTTATGCTTATCGCTGTGGTTAGAAATACTTGTAGGATATTGTGCTATATCCCAAGCAAAAAAATCAAGATTCCTCTCCTTTACTATTTGCGGATCAAGCTGACGGAGGCTCCCTGCAGCAGCATTACGAGTATTTGCAAAAATTGTTTTGCCAGATTCTTCTTGTTTTTTATTCAATTTCTCCCACGCCTTTTTCGTCATTACAACTTCACCACGAACTTCAACATCGCCCTTGATATCGCCATCCAATCGAAGTGGTATAGACGAAATCATTTTTAAATTTTCGGTTACATCTTCCCCTATCCATCCGTCTCCTCTCGTGGCCCCTCTCACAAAAACTCCATCTTTATAGTGGAGCGAGGCTGACAAACCATCAAGCTTCACTTCACAAAAATAATTTAAAGAATTGGAATTCTCTAAAATTTTTGAGATACGAGTTTCCCAATCTGTAATCTCTTCTTCAGAAAAAACATCATTCAAAGAAAGCATTCTTATGTCATGCTTCACTTTTTGGAAACTCGGTAGAGGTTTGCCCGCTACTCTATTTATAGCGCTATTTGGATCGAGATATTCGGGATATTTACTTTCAAGATCTTTAAGCTCGCGAGATAAGGACTCATATACATCATCGGTAACTTTCGGATTATTCTTCTCATGATATTCAGAGCGAAGACGAGAAATCTCTTTCCGAAGTTTAACTATTCGGTTTTTTAATTTTTTATCTTCCATAATTAATAATTGACTTCAATAGCACGTTCAACGGTTCTACTATTACTTTTCTTACATATATTATAACCCATAGCTTGTACTCTTGTAGAAATAGAAACGTCGGACTCTGTTTTAGTCACATTAATACGGAAACATTTTTTATTCAAATTTTCATCTGCCAAAATTAAATTGTAACTAGTTACTCCATTATTGGTAACAGGTGGAGTAAAGGATAGAGGGATTCCAGGGTTTAAAGAATCCGTAGGATCTGAACCACATGTCGTATTTGCTGGTATGTTTGTCATATTATATTCATTATCAGCATACAATGCACACTCTGAGCCAATATCTGCCTGATAGAAGGCTGCTGTAGAATCGCGAGCAACAGAAGAAAGAATTAACTGTTTGTAAGCGGCATTTGATAGACCTATAGTAATCATAGAAATAATACCGACTACAACCACCGTAAATAGTATCGCATATCCTCCATTCTTTTTTTTCTTAAATATTTTCATCTTATTTTTGCCAATTCAAAAGATACACTGTTAAAACCTGAGTTCTTGGTGTTGTAGCATTACCATTTAACCACTCTAGTGTCGCAGTGACTTTTACTTCATCTGGAGTTATTTCTTTCATATTTACAGTTCTTTTAAACTCACTCGTGTCTCCCCCTGTATAATTATAGAAAAGATTTCCTCCAGTATCATCATATTTTAAATAAGGACAATTTAAACCACAATTACTAATATCAGATCCAGTTAAATCTCCAACCTTGAAAGTATCCATGGACAAGTAACAACCTCCTGTAGAAAAACATTTATCTAGTGGATAACCATATCTTTCTAAGAATTTATCCCAACCTCCACTTCCATCTTTGATCTGGAAAGCAATAGTATCACGGCTATTTCTTATAGAGTCAATCGCTTCTTGTAGGAGATAGTTGGCCGTAATTTCATTATTAGAATATCTAGCAGAAGCTGCACTCGAAGCAGTAATGCCTAACATAGATGAAACAGAAATAGTCAAAATGAAAATTGCTACCATCGCTTCTACAATTGTAAAACCTTTATTCATTTTTTTCTTGTATTTATTCATATTATTTTTCTGCTGAACGTTGCGAAGTCATTGTTTGGAGAGTAAAGGATTTAGAAATATTTTTATTCTTAATAGTCACAACTCCTTTTATTAAAATTTCTACACTAGGTTGAATAGTATCATTAGTTTGGGAACCTTTTACAAAAAATTTTAACGTCTTTATATCAACATCCGGTGAAACAATCTCGGAACAAGGAGTTGTATTGATCTCACATCTCTCTAGGCTGTTAGTTCCTGTAGCGTCATTTCTTGGTTTTAATTGATAAGAAACTCTAAGTGGAGCACCTAAGGTTTGCTGTGGATTAAAAGCAATTATATTCCCAGGTGTAGTTCCCAAGGGACAATCAGTGGGAATTGGGCTAGCTAAATTAACAAATGATGTTGCACACTCATAATTAGTTCCCATGCGAAGCTCACGAGTCATGTTCTCCATAGCAAAATTTACATTATCCACTGTGATTCTAAGCTTTTGGGAAGCCTTCGATGAATTTGAAGACACAACTAGAGATCCTACTCCCATAAGCATAATAACAGTAAATAATGAAGTAGCGATCATTAGCTCTATAAGTGTAAACCCCCACACCAACTTTCCCCTACTCTTGAAAGTTGGTGTGGGGGTAAACCCTGTATTTTCTTGTTTCTTTATGAATGTCATATTATTGAATACTTATCTGTCCAGTATTTTGAACAGAAATTGTTTTAGTTCTTTCTTTACCTACATCTGTCTGTCCATTTGAAATTACAATATCTACCCTAGAAGCAGTAACACAATCACTACTTGTATTGGCTCTATAGCAAAAATAAGCTCTGGTGTTCGGACGAGTAAAGATAATATCTATAGATCCTGCTACTTTTGAAACATCATCTATTCTTAGTTCTTTTATATTATCAGCACTCGTTATGTTAAATAATTCTATACATTGATTGGTATTATTACCACAAACGTCACTCATACTACCATTGTCAGTATATTTTTTAGTATCAGCAGTTGGAACAGAGAACATTAAAAACGATTTATTGGATCCTGATAAAGAACCAGATGGGCTACTGTCCACAGAGAAATGCATGCCATAACTATTTCTAAAATTGTCCCCAACCGCACGGGCACCAATAGCAAAACCTTGAGCTTTACGAATAGAGAGGGCTACGTCGTCTGTAAGATTTTGCAAGGAAACATTTGAGTTAAAAGTACCATAATTAAAAATTACAGTAGTCGTAATTACAAGGAAAATAGAAATAACTACCATTAACTCTATCAAGGTTAATCCTTTATTATAAGGCAACTGCAACTTGTATTTTATTATTCTGTTTATATTCTTATACATCGAATAAATAAATTAAAACTGAAATAATGCTGCTAAAGTAAAAATATCTATACTAAAGAGAAAGACAATAAACGCACTTATAATCAAAAATGGGGCAAATGGTATCTCAGTCTTCATGCTAACTTTCTTTTTCAAGAAGAACATAATGAAAAGACCGACGATAGCTCCAATCCAAAAAGCCAAAATCATAGAAGCAAGACCCATATAAATACCAAGAATCCAACCTAGTCCAAGCATAAGTTTAGCATCACCTAGGCCCATCCATTTACCACGAGATAAAAGCCAGATAAAGAAAAATGGCAAAGCAAGTAGTGGCCCCGCAAGAATTGCAGAAGCGCTCGGCAAGACAAACAAAGTACCAAAATCAGAATAATTTATAAAAATAGAAAGGAAAGCAGTGAGAGAAAAAATAAAGACAAGCTTATCAGGAATAACCTTATGACGAATATCATATACAGAAATAACAATTAAAATTGAAAAAATAAAAGCAAATAAAACAACAATCAGTAAATATAATAATGGGGAAAAGAATATTATTGGAATGAAGTGATAAGCAACCAAAACAAACATTAATCCTGTTATGAATTCAACAAGTGGATATTGGTGAGATATTTTCTCGGCGCAGCGTCTACACTTGCCGGATTGTATTAAAAAAGAGAAAAGAGGGATAAGTTCGTACCATCTCAAGGTGCGATTACAAGTCATACAAATAGATCGGCCGGAAACGATAGTTTTACCAGTATTAAATCTAAAAATAATGACATTCAAGAAACTACCAATAATAGTCCCTAGTAAAAAGATAAAGATAAAGACAAGTGTATTCATGTATATAGTATAACATCCAAACAAACAAAAAACCACTCAAGATTGAAGTGGTTTTTTGTAAAATTAATTAAAATTTAGTTTGTTGGACAAGCTGTTGCATCTGATGCTATAGCTGTACTTGTTTCCTTAGAAGCACCAGTGCTATCTACACAGTACATTTTAACAGTAGCGGGAGCAACTGCAGCTACAGAGACCAAAGGAGCCTCGGCTACCCATGCATCAGCTATAGAGTGACAAGTTACAGAATATGGAGAAGTAGTAGCATTTCCTGCAACTGTGTTTACTGCATTTACAGAAGTTGAAACACCTTCAGAAGCTACAATAGCAGTGAGTAATCCTCCTGTACCACCAAATGCACCTGGCACTGTAGCAATATCTCCTGTACAAATACCAACATAAGTCTCAGCTGTTGAATAGAAAATTTCTGCTTGAGCTCTCATACTTGAGAGTTGAGATTTAACAGCGGCATCCTTTCCTTTATTTCGAGCACTTGAAAGTGAAGCCAAGACAACAGATGCTAATATACCAATAATTGCAATAACAACTAGAAGTTCAATAAGTGTAAAACCTTTATTTTTTTTCATAATATTTTCTACCAAAGGTAGAAATTTAATAACTTAATAATAATTTGTCTTTATAAAAAGACGCGACCTTAACTAATAATTATAAACAAGTAGTAGCGGTACTAGTATCATCACCTGCTACTATCTTAGTAGCACCTGTAACTGTACCAGAATATCCCGTACTATCAACACAGAAGACGGTACCAGCTGGAGTAGAAGAAGTAGCAGGAAGAGTAGCAGAAACACCCCATTTGAAATGTCCAGCATCACTAGCGCATCGTACGTCTGTAGCCTTAGAAGAAACTAACTGAATAGATGCCAATAATGTCTGTATACCCCCACCCGTACTCGGAACGGTACAAATATGTGCAATATATTTACCATTTGACATTCCAATCTCGGCTGCAGCTCGCATTGAAGACATCGTAGACTCTATAGCAGCAACTTTACCCTTTATTCGAGCACTCGTTAAGGACGCTAAAACTACTGAAGCCAAAATACCAATAATTGCGATAACGACGAGAAGTTCAATAAGCGTAAAACCTTTATTTTTTTTCATGATTAAATTTTAATTAATAATTTTGTCTTTAGTATAAAAGACCGCGACCTCATTTTTTAATACTCATATTATATCATATAAAATTCTTTAAAGCACAAGAGTAAGATGTGGATAAGTCAAAAATCACTGATTTATTTAAATTCCACCAGCAATATTGTAAATCGGCATCAAAACGGAAGTAAGGAGGAGTCCAACTCCTAATCCAAGAGCCACAATCATCATCGGTTCTATCAAAGAAACCATTGTATCCACAGCTTCGTTTACCTCACGATTGTAAAATTTACCTAAAGTTTTCAAAATACTTCCGAGAGAACCCGTCTCCTCACCAACACGAATCATACCCGTCATAATTGGTGGAATTTCCGGAGAAGATGAAAAGGCTTCGGATAAAGAATTGCCTCCTTTAACTTTCTCAGTTACATCTTTCAGTAAATCTTCATAGACTCTATTGCCTACAACAACAGAAGTGAGTTCAATCGAACGAATAATAGTAACACCAGAAGATAATAGTGTATCTAAGTTGTCGGCAATACGGGAAAGATAAAGCTTGATATATATATTTTTTAAAACAGGAGTAGTTAGTTTTAGTCTGTCTAAATATTTTTGACCAGATTGCGTTTTGCTTAATCTAATTATATAAATAACAAAAATGAAAATTCCAATAACTACAAATAATCCATAATTGATTAATAAATCACTTAACGCAAAAACAATCTTCGTAGAAAAAGGAATTTCTTGTCCTGAATCTTTAATAATAGCAGCTAATTTAGGAACAATAAAAACGAACATCAAAACCATAACGATGAGAAAGACTCCGATAACAAATGATGGATATATAAGAGCATTCTTCGTCTTAGAAGTAAGTTGATATTGACGATCAAGGTATTCTGCTAGATATGAGAAGGTTTGTGTGAGCTTACCTGATTCCTCCCCTGCTTTAACCATGTTTACATAAAAGACAGAAAAGATATCGGGGTGACGAGCGAGAGCTTCAGAAATAGAAACACCAGACTCTATATCAGCAGATATTGTATTTAAAATTTTTACTAAGGCAGGATTCTCAGTATTTGAAGCAAGTAAATTAAAAGCTTTCAAGGCAGAGACTTGTGCTTCAAATAAAGTAGAGATTTGTCGTGACATGATCACAACATCCTTCATCTTTATTCTTTTTTGAAAAAAAGATGTATGGAATATACCATTCTTAATTCCTTCTTCTTTAATGGAAGAAACTATCAATCCTCTTCGCTGAAGGGCTGAAATAGCCGAATCTTTAGATGAAGCATCTATAGAGCCAACCTTCTTCTCTCCTGTATTTGTGATGGATTCATAATTAAATAACATAAAGTTTAAATCATGCGTTCAAGAGCCTTAGGATTAAATGAGAATTGATAAGCACTTTCAAGAGTTATTTCTCCTTTTGCTACCAATTCTATAAGATATCTATTCATATCTATCATCCCCTGCTCGGAGGATGTTTCGATGACAGTATTTATCTCATGAGTTCTTTTCTCTCTTATTAGATTGGCAACTGCATTATTATTAATAAGCAATTCAAAAGCAGGAATTCTGCCACCTGTAACACGAGGAATCAAACGCTCTGAAAGTATGCCGAGCAAACTCGATGCTAATTGTAATCTAATCTGTTCTTGTTGATTGGCTGGGAATGAATCTATAATGCGATCGATAGTCTGAGGGGCATTGTTCGTATGAAGCGTAGAGAAGACTAAGTGCCCCGTCTCAGCTGCTGTAACTGCCGCTGACATTGTATCATTACTACGCATCTCACCTATCAGAATCACATTCACGTCTTCACGGAAAACTGACCGGAGAGCGATAGGGAAATCTTTTGTATCAAGTCCGATTTCTCTTTGATCAATGATGGATCTATCTTGTTGATAAACATATTCGATAGGATCTTCTATGGTTATTATATGAGTAGTACTTTCTTTGTTTATAAAGTTAATCATTGTCGAGAGTGTAGTAGATTTACCTTGACCGACAGGTCCAACAACAAGGAAAAATCCTTGTTTCTTTAGTGCAAATGTTTTAAGAATTGCTGGTAGATTAAGCTCTTCAAAAGTTTTGGCCTTAGGAACAAGTCGTATAGCTATACATATGCCACCTCTTTGGAAAAAAGCATTACCACGTAGGTGAGTAACTCCTTTAAAAGAATATGAAAAATCAACTTCCTTTTCTTCTAAAAATTTAAGAGTCTTTTCTTTTCCAAGAAGTATATCTAGAAGGCTAGTTATATCTTCTTTCTTTAAAACTTCTTTATTCGAAAGAAAAACAAGTTGGCCATTTACACGAACAGCTGGCTTACGCCCTTCTCCTAAGTGCAAATCTGATCCATCTTCATGAATTAAACTTGTTAATATTTCTTCTAAAAATTTATTATAATCCATTTTGTTACTTTTTATGTTCGCTAATAATACTTCTTACTTTATCTATTACTTCTGTCGGTGTACTTGAAGCTTTCACTATGTATCCAGATGCACCGAGAGCTTCTCCGCGGGCAATATCAGAAGGCTGACCTCTGTTTGAAAGAATAATTTTAATAGAATCAGGCGATAAATTTTCTTCTTTCATTTTTTCCAATAATTCGAATCCATCCATTACCGGCATGACGATATCTAGTAATATTATATCGGGAAGCAAGCCTCCACGTAATTTCTCGAGAGCAATTTCAGGACCTAAGGCCGAAGTCACGTCAAATGAAGACTTGCCAAATTTGAGTGCATACATATCCAAAAGGAAATTATCATCATCAATAATAAGAATTTTTTTGTTCGTTTCCATACCTATACATTATAATACAATTACAATAGTTCTCCTAGAAATTATACACTTCTTTAAATGGGATGAGCCCATTCATACTCTTTATGATGGCATCTTCACGAATAGTAAGCATTCCACGAGAGCGTGCTAGTCTATATATTTCCTCCTCTTGTGGCTTTTGGAGAATTATTTTCTGCATTTCTTTATCAATTTTAAACATTTCATAGACAGGGACACGTCCAAGCATTCCAGAAGGACATTCAGGTGATGGCACTGCTTCATAGATATCTTTTGAGAAATTAATTTTAGATTTAAATTCGATAGGTAAGTCTCCAAAATGTTTATCAAACATGATTTGAGTAGCTTCATCTATTGGAATCTGTTGTTTGGAGCTTGGATGTATTTTACGAGCCAAACGTTGTGCCATACAAAGAATTAAGGTCGGAGCTATAAGGTATGGATCGATACCCATATCGATAAGACGAGGGATTGCTCCGACAGCACTGTTTGTGTGGAGAGTTGAGAACACGAGGTGGCCAGTAAGTGCGGCCTGAATAGCTAGTTCGGCTGTCTCCTTATCACGAATCTCTCCCACCATTATAATATCCGGGTCTTGTCTTAAGATAGAACGAAGTCCTGAAGCAAATGTATAGCCAATTTCAGGCGCAACTTGAGATTGGTTAACTCCATCTATATGATACTCAACTGGATCTTCAAGAGTAATAATATTTTCTTTTTCATGATCAAGTTCACTTATCATTGAGTTTAATGTCGTTGTTTTACCTGATCCCGTCGGACCTGTAATAAGAATGAGCCCATAAGGTTTATCAAGAGCTTCACGGACTAAAGCTAAGTTGTCAGATGACATATCCAAATCATCGAGTGGCTTAACTCCTCTTTGTGAATCAAGTATACGCATCACGATCTTCTCCCCATAGTACGATGGCATCGTAGATACACGATAGTCAATCTTGCGTCCTTCCATTTTCGTAGAGAATCCTCCGTCCTGTGGCTTACGTTTTTCATCAAGCCTGAGCTTCGCTAATATTTTAATACGAGCAACAACTCCGTTATAAACACCAACAGGTAATGTTAGAGAATTGTGAAGGATACCATCAACACGGAAACGTACCCTTATCCTATCCCCTGAGTGCTCTATGTGTATATCAGAAGCATTACCTTCAACGGCATGCCTCAAGATAACTGCCACAATTTTAATAATCGGAGCATCTTCTGTGATTTTCTCTTCCTCTTGTAATTCTAGGGCACTTTTTACTTTTTTATCTTTATCCTTACCTTCTCCTGCGTTGGCAATCTCTTGATCAAGTTCGGAAAGAGCTAAATCAACTTCACTTCCAAGTGCATCATATCTTTCTATTAGTTTAATAAAAACGGAATTACTAATTAAAAATAGTTTGAATGGCTTATCCAACTTAGCAGTAATGAAAGTTAGGACATCAATAGCTTGAACATTTTCTGGATCAATTATTCCAATTTCTAAAACATTATTTGCAACTCCTATTGGTATAAAATGGTATGTCTTTGCTGTTTCTGCTGGAATTATTTTTAAAATTGAGGCAGTCACCATACTTGGGTCTATTTTCTTCACTGGAATATTATAAATAGTTCCTTTCATTTCAAGGATTGAATCTTCACTGATATTACTATTGATAAGCGCCTGTTCTATATCGCCGCCATATCTATCTTCTGCTTTTTTTACTATCTCAGGTACTTGATCTTCAGTAAGAAGACCATGTTTTACTAATTCTTCTAGAATCATCATACTAGTTTGTAGTGAATGACGTTATATCTCCTAAGGTGAGCGCACCATTTACAAAGGCAGCCGCACGGAAGAAATATGTTGTCTTACTTGTAAGACCTATTAAATTTGAAGCAAAATTTCCAATCAAAGAAGGAATAACTTTAGGTGTAACCTTACCTAGAGTTTCTGTCGTACCATATTCAAAATAAATATTGTCAGACGTAACCCCTTCAAGAGAACCGTTCAAAATTACTGATTTGCTTGTTATTAAAGTAGCAGGATTGGTTTTCAATAAAAAAGTAATTTTGTTATTATTAGCATTTACAACAGAACCTGTCGTAGGAGAAAATGGATTAGTACGTCCATATGGAACAGTTTCTAGTTTAATATTGTTATCTACTAGAAGCTGAAAGGCTTTATTATTAAATAGAGATGAATCAACTTTAATTTTCGTGAGGGAAACTAATTTCATGAGAAAGGCCGTGTCTTCTGTGGCTTGGCTACTTGCAGTTACTGTATCTGTTGGTGCTGTAGTAGTTGTGTCGAGTGATGAAGTGAGAGGACTTTCCTCGTCTGCTGTTGTAGCAGCTTCTGATCTTAGATCATTATAAAAATAAGAATAAACTCCAAGAATGGAAACTATTATAAATGATACTATTAAAAATTTATTATATTTTTTATGCATATAGAATTATTTAAGCCAGTAAGTCTCGACTTTTACTAAGTAACGATAAACATTCGGGTCAAAACCAGCTACAGGCTTAGCACCAGCATCTGGAACAGTAAATGATATAGATTTTATATCAGCAACTCTTAGATTATACTCAAGGTCTTTTATGAAAAGAACAAATGAATTATAATCCCCTTCTGTCGTGAATTCAATGGGGAAAACTCCATAAGGACGAGTGTCGGTTGAAATTGCTGAAACTACAACATTGGGATCAGCAGAAGTGTTACTATTACTTTTAGCTTCAAATTTAATATCCTTTATTGGCATATTATGAAGATTAGCAATACGCTCAAGCTCAAGAATAAATTGAATATTATTCACAGAATCTGGGAGAAAACTACTTAAACGATCTTTGTCTGACTGACTTATTTCATTATAAGATTTGATAAGAGAATCCTCTGTCTTTTGAAGGTTTGTGGAATTATCAAGAGCTCTATTATAAGTAGCGATGTCAGCTTTCAAACCTGAAACTTCACTATATATTGGATTAACACCAAAAATAAAAATAACTATAGATATTCCTACGAACAAAATTGGGAAAATAAGTTTCATAATTATTGTGTGTTATTTGTAACTGATAAAGGAGTAGCTACATTTGGTTGGGCAGGATTAGTGGTTGTTGTAGTTGGATTTGGAGCTGGTGTTGGGATTTGAATTTGAGCTGGAGCTGGAGCTGATGTTTCTGGTTTAGAATTTGAAACATTATTAGAATAAGAAAGAAGAGATGGATCTACACTAAACTCAACATCAAAAGTAACAAAATTATTCTTATCTTTAGTTAAATTAGAAAATATTACATTTTTAAATACTTGCCCTTTATCCGCATTAAAAATATCAGCTTGAATAGCTATAGATTTATAATCACGAGCTATCCCAGACATTCTAACAATAAAAAGATTGTTATTAACCTTGTGTTCAAATTTTGTGTATTGAATAGAAGAAAGAGTAAGCTCATTAATTTTCTCAAATAAAGGAGATAGAACGACGTGGCCTTCTAGAATTTGTTTGGCGATGCTGGTACGTTTATCAAAGGTCTCAAGTAGAGTTATTGTATCTTTGTTAAAACTATCACGTATTTTAAATAAATTGGCTGATAACGATTCTTTATTTTTTAATAAATAAAAATTCTTATAAACATAGAGCCCACCAAAGGCCAATATCATTACTACAAGAATGAAAACAGATACAACCATAGAAATACTAGTGGTACTGCCACCACCTGAAGAAGTGGCATTAGGTATAATAGGCTTTTTGGGTATAAATGATGTTTGAAATGAATTCTCCATAATTATTACAATAATTGTCTCAATGCTAAACCTACAGCTACACTAAATTCTGGTCCACTAAGCTCTAGTATTGGTGTCAAGAAAGCTGGAGCTTCTGTTTTCCCGAAAGGATTACTGTAAACAACTTCGGTGTGAAAATTGGATGTTGCTCTTTCCATGAGTCCTTTCGTGAGAGACCCGCCGCCAGTCAAAATAACTTTACTGATGTTTTTATTATACTTCTTCTGATAAGCAAACACAATACTATTAGTATCTGAAAGAATATAATCCATCGACAAACGGACAATATCTGCAACTTCAGGATTACTATTCAGATCAAGCCCTGTAGTGCGCTTTAATTTCTCAGCTTCTGTAAAGGAAATACTTAGAGATGAGGCAATATTTTTCGTAATTTCAGCCCCTCCTCTATTCACAACATGGAAAACATGAACAACTCCCTCTTCAATAATAGAAAGCTTGGTTTTCGAAGCGCCAAAATCCATAAGTAATACAGGAGTTAAATCGTGAGCAAAGGAAGATCTTATATTACTGAAAATTTCCATTTCAAAAGAGTCTGAATGCAATTCAGTCTTTTTCAATATCTCTTGGTAACGAGTTAATATGTCGTTATGAATTGCTACAACAAGAACTTCTGTATTAGAAGTAGCAGGTGTTTGTACTTTAGACTGCTCCATGATGTTATTCTCGGATGACTCAGTCTCCTTTGGTAAAATAAACCAATCTAAAGTTACTTCGGCGATAGGTACAGGAATATATTTACGTGCTTCAATAGGAACCACGCTTGCCAACTTTTCTTCAGTGATATTGGCAGGTAATGATATGGTAAAAATTAGACTTGCAGAAGAAGGTATAGCTATAACACCTGACTTAATTGTTACATTGGATTCCTTGATCACATCTAAAAGTGCTCGAACTATATCATCCGCCTGTAAATTGGTGACTGTGCCTATCTCTGTATTACCATAAGGACCAAGTGAAATAGCCCCGTAAGTTTCAAGAATTGCCTTACCATTTTTCTTCTTCAATTGAACAATTTTTATAGCCGAAGAACCGATATCGATACCTAAAATACTCTGAGTGGATTTATCAGAAGAAAACATTAGAGATAAGCTAGCTAACCCAGATGATATTATATTCTTTAATGAATTATCCATAGTGCTACTGTTAAGTATAACACATATATAGTAAAATTATGAAATGGGGGGAACTACAAAAAAAACTATTAATACAATAAAAAGAGGATTCAGTCTAATTTTAGAAATACTATTCCCTTCCAAGTGTCTTGGGTGTAGAAAAGGAGGCCAAATACTATGTGAAAATTGTATAGATGGGCTCCGTTTGGCAGAAAGACCCACCGAAGAAAAAATAATGGCTTTATATGACTATCGAGACCCTTTAATTAAGAAGGCTATATGGAAACTCAAGTATTATCACTCCCCCTACTTGGGGAGAAAATTGGGAGAATTATTGTACTCATCTTTTTTAGAAGAGATACAACTTTTGCGAATGTTTTCGGCTGGCTCCCCTATCTATATAGTACCAGTACCTATATCAAATGATAAAAGAAAGGTCCGTGGGTATAATCAATCTGAAATAATAGCAAAAGGTTTTTGTAATTTCGCAGATACAAATTTATTTACAATTAAAAAAGATATTATTTATAAAAAAGCCAATACTGTTCCACAAGCTCGGATAGAAAATAGAAACAAAAGATTGAAAAATATAAAAGGAGCTTTTGAAATAAAAGATGCGGAGCAGATTATGGGTAAAATAATAATCATCATCGATGACGTCACGACTACAGGCGGCACACTAGGAGAAATGATAAAGCTTTTGAAAAAGTCTGGAGCGAAAAAGGTCGTCGGCTTTGCTGTTGCACATTAGACACCCCCTCTGCCTCCGGCATCTCCCCCTTCGCAGGGGGCGACGAATTCTTCCTCCCCTTTTTTATATTAAAAATAAATATGTTATTATGTTTTATATGTCAGAACAAAAAAAGAAAAATTATTGTGTAGATTGCGGAGGTGCACAGGTGAATCATAGGCTCGTTTATATTTCTATTTGGTTGAGTAACAAGATAGAACCTTGGACTAACTGGATGGGCAGATGGATACCAGAAGATAAACTAGAATGGATAGGTCCAATACTAATAAAAATTCTAACAATACTTCATTTTGGTAATGTAACAACAGCCTTAAATGATAAAGATAGTCTCCGAACAAAAGTCTTGTGGGAGGAAGCTACCAAAAGAGGAATCGCAATGAAAGAATTCCACTTATTTGGAATCGGTAATGATATATTTATTTCAAAATTTAAAGGCGAGATGAGATTTTTCGATGTATTACCAAGGACAAAGGACTATAATCCAAAAGGTCTCGAATGGATGGATAATAAGAATGAAATGAAAAAGCACTTTGCAAAAGAAGGCATCAAGGTTGCAGCTGGAGGAATAGCAAGTAGTAAAAAAGAAGCATTGAAAATATTTAATTCAATAAATAAGCCAGTAATAACAAAGCCAAACTTAGGCTCCAGAAGTCGTCATACTACAACGCATATATCGACAGAAGAAGAATTAATCAAAGCTTATAAGCTTGCGCATCAACTTTCACCTTGGGTTATGATTGAAGAAGAACTTACTGGCTATGTACACAGAGGCACAGTTATCGGCGGTAAATTGATAGCAGTTCTTCGTCGTGAGCCAGCTTATGTAATCGGTGATGGAGTACACAACGTGCGTGAACTTATAGATCTTGAGAACAAGAATCCACTTCGAGCTGGACCAATCTTTCATCAACTTGCACTAGACGATGAAGCCATCAAAGAACTCACACACTGGGGTAAAAATGCCGACACAATTCCCAAAGATAAAGAGATAGTGACACTCGGCCAGAAGACGAGTCGTGCAGTCGGCGGAGGACTCACGGATATGACTGATGTCGTCCATCCTGATAATAAAGAAATGCTAGAAAAAATCGGCAAAGTTCTAAACGATCCACTTATAGGAGTAGACTTCATTATGGATGATGTATCTGTTTCATGGAAAGACCAACCAAAATGCGGAGTCATCGAATGTAATTCCGCTCCCTTCATCGATCTTCATCACTTCCCTCTAGTAGGCAAGTCTCACAACGTAGCTGCTGCCCTCTGGGATATAATTTATCCAGAATCAAAGCTTAATTAAGAAATTCTTTTTGTCCCCCATGATTAGTGGGGTGCCGTTTGCGTCTGTTTTTACATTTTCTACTATAAAAGCTTCTGTATCAGTATTCTCTATAATCTTTTTTAATTCACTATTCTTTTCGATTTGATTTTTCATTACTTGTAATTCATTCATGTCTTTTAGAACAAGGATTCCTTTAATGAAAACTTCTTGCCCATTCTCTTTGAATCTATAACCACTACCAATATCACCAAAAAGTGAATCTCCTACTATGACGAGCTTCTCTTTTGAAATTTTAATTCCCTTATCTTCCATTCGTTTAATAAGTTTTGGAATTATTATTTCTTTTCCACCTCCTACCATGTCTTCATCGGTCGCTATATCTATAAATAACTCTGACAAGCCTAAATACTTGGCAATAGTATGGACAAAGTCTTTGCCATTGGCTGTCATGCCGAACATTGGTATCCCCATACTTTGGTAGAACTTTGCGAGCGCAAATACTGGCTTGATTTTTGAAGTTTCAAATTCTTCTTTATCATTTCTATAAATATCTTCCGCTATTTTTGATGCAATAATAGCGTATCTATCGAGATACATTTTGGCGATTTTATGGGTCTCGTTGCCATCACTATCTATCTCCTTCTTTTTATGATTTAGCCGTTCTTTAATATAGACATCCTCATCAATCCACTCTTTAAAACCTAAATTATAAATCCCGTTCATGCGGTCAAATTCGCGGAATGAATTTCCTAAGCGGAAGCCCTTAAAATAAACTTCTTCTATCCCCTCAAACTCTTTATCGAAAAGCTCTTTGAATAAAGTCCTAATAGCTGCTCCATGGATGTTCTTCAATTCTGCCAAAGTCTTATCAATATCAAAAAAGGCCAAAGCCGCGGGCGTACCATCCTCTCCGAGAGTTATAGAAATCGAGCTGAAATTCCCATTAATCCCGGGAAGTTCTGAATAAATCTTTATTGTATTTTTAATTTTTTCTGTGTCTTCCATTTTTGTCTAGTGGATCATCCACTGTAATTTCAGAATCAGGAGCTGTCTTTCTGTCTATTTTTAAATGTGAAATATATTTTCTCTCTACAATATAACTTCCCAAAAATTTCTTAAATTCATCCATTCTTTGTTCTTCGTTAATCTCAACGAAGTGCTCTAGTGGCCTACTCTCAGGGGTGAATTCATGGTGCCCTCTTATCTCGCCATCTTTAAAGACTCTTATGTGATATTGATTATCAAAATCTTCAAGCTTGCGCCACGAAAGAACTTGCCCACTATCTTTCCATGCTACGAAATGGTTCCCGAAACCCCATTCATTATGTAAATGCTTTTCGAGTTCTTCTAGGGTTTTACCTGGTGCGAGCCATCCGACATGATAAGGCTGGCGACCCTTTTCGTGCCATACTAAATGCCACTTCAAAAAGTGTTTTTGAACCCAGGGAAAATATTTGTATAAATGCTTCCAAATATTTTTTTTGAAAATTTGTATTTTTGTTAATTCTACGTTTGCCATATTTAAAGTTTTAGCACATCAATAGCCTCCTGACTATCCATCTTAACCACTACATAATTCTCTAATTTTTTCGATAACATAACGAAGACCATAATATTACCAATAATAATAATAGATATTATTAACCACGTTTTATAAGAATCTGGTTTCATATTTTTATTATACCTTGTAGTCATATTTTCTCAAAATACAAGGAAAAGAGCGAGGCTACGCCTCACTCTTTTCCTTTATTCCCCCAATATTAGAATGCTATCCAATGAGCCAAGTATGCAATGAATAGTGCTGCGGCAACGAGACCTAAGATATATTGATACTTAGATAAAACAGATATTGCGACAGCCGCAATAATAACTTTCACCCAACCAAGAACAAGAATCGAGGCCCAAATAGTTTGTATAAACGTTTGTATTGTTTCCATATATATATTGTATCACAAAATATTTTTTAAAAAAACACGTAATAAGAATGTTCTCGAGGGAACACTTGCGCAGGCCGACTGGGCCGAGCAGAGCAATTTCCTAGCAAGGAAATATGCGTGGTGAGTCCGAGAATATTCTTATGGAGTGTTTTTTATTTAAACGCATTCTTTCCTGGAAATACTGCCTTACTACCGAGAGATTCTTCTATACGTAGAAGTTCATTATACTTGGCAACGCGTTCGCTTCTACAAAGTGAGCCCGTCTTTATCTGCCCTGTGCCAAGTCCTACTACCAAGTCGGCTATTGTCGAGTCCTCTGTCTCTCCTGAACGATGTGAGACTACAGCTGTGAAGCCTGCCTTCTTTGCCATATTTATTGCATCGATAGTCTCAGTTACTGTTCCAATTTGATTCAATTTTATTAAAATAGAATTCCCTGCTTTCTTCTCTATACCTTCCGCAAGTCTCTTTATATTTGTTACAAATAAATCATCCCCTACGATCTGGATTTTCTTCCCAAGCTTTTTTGTCATTAAGCTCCATCCAGTCCAATCATCCTCAGCAAGTCCGTCTTCAATAGATACGATTGGGAATTTTGCTACCCAGTTTTCATAGAAAGCCACCATCTCTTCACTCGTTAGACTTTTATTTTCTTTTGATAAAACATATTTACCATCTTTATAGAATTCACTTGCAGCTGCATCTATTGCTATACTTATATCTTTACCTGGCATATATCCTGCTCTCTTAATAGCTTCTAAAATTATTTCAATAGCTGCTTCGTTTGTAGGAAGGGATGGTGCATATCCGCCCTCATCTCCGACAGAAGTATTCAACTTTCTTTCTTTCAAAATTTTCTTCAACATATGGAAAACTTCTGCCCCCCATCGCAAAGCCTCTCTGAAAGATTTTGCTCCCAAAGGCATAATCATAAATTCTTGAATATCTGTAGAATTATCTGCATGACTTCCTCCATTTAAAATATTCATCATTGGTACAGGAAGTCTAGTTTCCTTATTTTTAGATATATCTTTAAAATATTTCCATAGAGGCTTACTCTCTGAAACCGCCATTGCTTTGGCATATGCAATTGAAACTCCCAGGATAGCGTTTGCACCAAGCTTACCTTTATTCTCCGTGCCATCAAGCTTTATCATTGCCTCATCCAAAGTCTTCTGATTCCAGACTTTTCCTTTTAATTTTTTCTGTATATCTTCGTTTACATTTTTTACAGCTTTTAAGACTCCCTTGCCTCCATACCTCTTAGCATCTCCATCGCGAAGTTCTACTGCTTCATGTGATCCTGTTGATGCCCCTGATGGCACTCCTGCACGCCCAAATGATCCGTCTGCAAGTATTACATCTACCTCAACTGTAGGATTGCCTCTTGAGTCCAATATCTCTCGTCCAATAATTTTTGATATTTTTACGTTTGCCATATTGTTTTAATTAATTAATAATTTGCTTCGATAAAAACTTTGCGGAGGCGGTGAGATTCGAACTCACGGAACCGGTAAAGGTTCGACAGTTTAGTAAACTGTTGATTTAAACCACTCATCCACGCCTCCTTATATATACAATACTAAACTTTATGTATATTAGCACAATTTTTTATATTTATAAATATCATTGAGAAATAAGTCTAAATATGATACTTTAGAGTTACGGAGCCATGGGAGAGTGGTTTAATCTACCTCTTTGCTAAAGAGGCGGGGAGTAATTTCCCCCGCTGGTTCGAATCCAGCTGGCTCCGCCACAAATAATATTCTAACTCACCTTTTTGTTGGGGTTATTCCTTTTTACCAAATACAGCATCAAAAAGATCGGGAGAAGAATTGTAATAATTATTAAGCCAAAAATAAAATGACCTTTCATTATTCCATATTTACTAACCGTAAATGCAAAAATAAGAGGAATACCAATCGCACTTCCAAGGTAGAAAAAATTCATTATTGAAATTAGTGTAGCCTTATAATTACTTTTCGGAAATTCTTCAAAAATAACTGATTCAAAAATTATAGCACGCGTTCTACTATAAATTGGTATTAAACTAAAGGCCAATATGACAAGTATCGGACTTTTAGCAAAACTAATTAACATTAAAGTAATTACTATATATAAAACATCAAAAATATAAAAAGTAATGGCTTTTAACTTTTTAAGATGGTGAATATAATTGCCGGTTAATGCAGCCAAAAGACTTCCAAATGCTAAAATAAAACCAAAATAGGAAACTGGTATTTTAAAATTTGTAAAAACAATTTCTCGATAAATAGTACTACTATTAAAAGTTGCTGTAGCAATTCCAAAAATTAGAAAAATCAAAGCCATACTATAAATTAATTTACGAGAAAAAGAATTTTTTACCTCATGAAAAAATGAAACATTGTTATCTTCATTACTTTTTAAATGAACATCCGGTTCTTTAAAAGAAAGAACCAATAAAAATGCAATAAAAAGACAAATAAATCCAGCTATAAATGGTAATGATGGATGAATACTATAAGTTAAAGGAATTATAGCTAATAGTATAGTATTGCCAACGAGTCCATAACTCTGTCCCTTACCCATTATCTTCACATAATCTTGATCTCTTTTTAATCCTATTAGTGTCTCATGAATAAAGACTTGGATAGCTCCTTGTGTAAAAGAAGAACCCGCAAAAAATAAAACTGAGCCTAAAATACCACCAATAAAATTAGGCATAATTACATAAAAAAGTGGAGATATTGCAGTTATAAAAGAACCCAGTAATAAACTTTTTTTATGACCCATCTTATCCGCAAAGTAACCAGTAGGCACTTCCATAAAGAGACTCACAACAGCAGTAATACTAGCAATAATTCCCAATTGTGTAAGAGTTACATTACCAATCGTCGTTAAATAAACAGCTATCAAAGGTAAAAACACTCGTTTTGTAAAAGTCTTATATAAATTGTATTTGAGAATATTACCTTCTAGAGTATTTGAAAACATCTGGCTATTATACTAAAAAATAATAAATAGTAAATAATACTTATTATTAATTAAGACGATTAAATACAGGAAAGCTATTTAAACTCCTAAATTGTCCCTGTCTATAACCTTGACCCTGACCTTGGCTTCTGTGAAGCCAAAAATCATTTAATCCCGTCATATCTATAACAAAACCGGCTATTAATATAGATGCTACTAAACCTATAATTAATAACTTAAAATTTATCTTGTATGAAAAATCATATTTACGAAGCAACCATATACCAGTTATCAATCCAATAATAGCTAATACTGGCATCCACCAAGAGAAAGTTGAGAGTAATTGCTCTAAACGATACTCTCCCATTGGTCCGTGAGATCTTAAAGTGAATCTTGTTAATCCTACAAAGAATATAGAAGTAATAAAAGAAAAAACCAACCCAATTATTGCGAAAATATAACCAAATACGAAATATAATCTTGGACGCATTTTGATTTGTCCTTTGTGAATTTTACTCATTATCTCTTCTGTTGTTTTTTTTAACTCTTTTGACATATATTTTTCATTAAAATTTTAGCTCGACTAATCCTTGTGGCAACTGTTCCCATTGGAATTCTTAAAATATCACTTATCTCTTCATATGATTTATCTTCTATACTATACAGGACCAACGGTTCAGAGTATATTAACGACATTTTACTTATACATTTTTCCACCTTGGAAGATATCTCTTTTCTCTCAAAATTATCTACTATATTTTCATCACTTTGTATATCAAAATCTTCTTCAAAAGACACCTCTTTGCGATTTTTCTTAATTGCATTTATTGCCTCATTGTGGGCAATACGATAAATCCAACTTGAAAACTTTTTCTTATTATCAAAACTTCGTAAATTAATAAATGCTTTTATAAAAGTTTCTTGTATTATATCAGATGCCTTAGCTTCATCATGAACAATAGAATTAACGTAACGCGAGAGTTTAGCTTGATATCTCTCTACTATTACAAAATATACCTCCTGATCTTTTGATTGGATATATAGAACTACTTCTTCGTCTGTTTTGTTTTCATATTCAAACATAATATATTTTTTAAAACCAACCCCCGAATAAATCGGGGTAAGGAATTAAAAATTAATAACTAACGATTATGCATCATTCCCATACCTCTGCCTTGTCCCATACCATTGCCTTTTCCATTATGTAACCCTAAGCCAAGTTCTGCTCTTAAAGCATTGGCTTCTACTGTTTTACCTTCTTCTGTTAGTTTGTGAATTTGAGAAAATTTTGCAAAGTTATCTTTAGTAACAACTTGTGTTACATTGCCTCGTCCTGTCATAAGTGTTTGCCAAGCTGTAAAGTCATTGTTGTCAAAAGCTTTTTCCATTGCATCATGGCGTTCTACTGTATAATTTGGTCCCTTAACTGATGCGTCCCCTCGATAAGCGAGTGTCATACTTGGAAGTATAACTAATGCACCTAGTGCTAATGTTGCTACTCCTACTAACCCTAATATTTTTTTATTCATTGTTTTAATTGTTTTATATCTACTAATACGACCTTTATATTAGTGATACAATCCAAACCAGTTTTTTCTTTCATTTATTTTAACAATTCGGGAGCATTACTTATGCCACCTTGTAAATCATAGATATTTTTGATTCTATTATCTTTCATAATAACTATTGATTTAGATGATCTATTACCTGATCGGCAATAAACAAAATACGTCTTTGAAGCATCCAACTTTTTAACTTCACTTCCAAAATTGGCATTCTCGTAATCCACATTTATTGCTCCTTGTATGTGGCTCGCATCAAATTCAGCTGGCGTACGAACGTCAACTAAAACAGCATTCGGAGTAGATTTATACTTAGATATAAAATCTGAGGAACTCAAAAGACCGCCTGCACTTGTAGGACTAAAAGCTATCAATGCACCAACCAGTGCAACAATTCCTAAAGTTATGATTATAGTTTTTTTCATATTATTTTAATAACTTATCAAATTCATTTGGCTGGAAACCGACTAAAATATTTCCATCAATATCTATAACTGGCACACCCATCTGACCACTTTTACGAACCATTTCTTCCCCTGCTGCTCTATCCCTTGAAACATCTACATCTTTGAAAACAACACCCTTACTTTTAAAATAAGCTTTTGCATAAACGCAATACGGACAAGTTGGTGTTGAATAAACGATAACATTATGATTTTTCATATAATTTATTTTTTTATTATTAATTTATAATTACTTATATTTACATATAAACTTCTTTAAATCCTTAACAAAAGGATCTTGGGGTAGTTCATAGCAAATCCTCTTCCCTTCTCTTACTGATAAAAGTAAACCCTCATGAGACAAGGCTTGGAGATGGTGCGAAACAATAGCAACACTCATACCAAGTTCCTTTGCTATATCAGATACACATACTTTTCTTTTACTAAAAATAGTGCATAGAATTTTAAGTCTGCTTTCATCCCCTGCTGTTCTCATTAATTTTGCTAATTCATTCAAACGCATATTTGAATGATATACTATGGTAAAATATAAGTCAAGTAATATATTACAAAATAAAATTAAATAAATATCCTGTAAAAATTATTCCTGCTCCTACAATTCCTGCGAAAATAAATATGAGTCTTATTTTCATAACCTTCTTTAGAATCATAAATTCAGGAAGTGATAAAGCTGTAACAGACATCATAAATGCTAGTGTAGTGCCCATAGACACACCTTTCTCTGTTAATGCAGATACAAGCGGTATAACTCCAGCAGCATTTGAGTAGAGAGGTATTCCAATAAGAACAGCTAGGGGCACAGCATACCATTTGCCACTTCCGGCGTATTGAGCCAAGAAGTCAGCAGGTAGATATCCATGTATCCAAGCACCTAAGCCTATACCGATTAATATGTAAGGCCAAACTTTTTCAATAATATTTAATGTATAATCAAAAGCATAATTAATTCTTTCTTTTCTAGACATACTAGGTAAATCAAGATTATTTCTATTCAAAGAATTTTCATAAACAAAAGATTCAACCAAATTTTCTACTTTTAATTTACCAATAATTATTCCCGAAAAAATAGAAATAATAAGTCCACTTACTATATAAATAAGAGCTATTTTCCAACCAAATAAACCAAGGAGTAAAATTAGGGCAACTTCATTAATCATTGGTGAAGCAATTAAAAAAGAAAATGTAGCTCCGAGTGGTACACCCGCCTGAACAAATCCAAGAAATAGTGGAATGGCTGAACACGAACAAAATGGAGTTATGATACCAAGTAGTGAGGCTAAGATGTTACCTACATATTTATTTTTACGTGATAATATTATTCGTATTTTCTCTGGTGGTAAATATGATCTGATTATTGAAACAACGAAAATAATAACGGCGAGAAGAATAAATATTTTAATGACATCAAAAATGAAAAAATTTACAGCATCTGCAAGTAAAGTATCAGGAAAAATTCCCAAAATTTTATAAGTCAAAAAATCAGCTAATAATTGTATTGGATAAAACATATTAATATTTAACCTAATTTAATCTGTCTAATCTTCTCAAAAAGAGGCTGGTAGATATCTTCTTTAATATCTATTTTAAGTTCATTTTTATCTATCTTATTTTTAAATTCTACTTTGCAGTCGGTTATAACTGCAAGTGGCTGGCACTCATTTCCTTCTCCCATCAAGTAGACTGAAGCAGTAGCTAAGCTATCAGCCACATCAGTCCTAGAGAATTTTAATTTCCTTCCAAACAAATCTTTATGCCCTATATAATTCTTAACTCCTTTAAACCCAGAATAACCAAGAGCAACACCCACCACTCCTGCTCGCAATGGCATAAGTCTACTATCAGTTATAAGGATTCCAAGATTCTTCACTTTATAATATTTCAAAAGTTTATTGCGAATTTCTATTGCAGCCTTAAAACTATCTTTTGGAAGAAGAACAATCTTGCCATCGGCATTCGATTCATCAACACCAGCTGAAGCCATCACCATACCATCCTTGATAGTAAGCCAAGTGTATTTCGTTCTCATCATAAATTGACTTTCTTTCTTTATTATTTCTTCACGAGTCTTTTCATCTTTTGCTATTACAACTCTCCCCTCGGAAAGTGCCACAATCTTTGAAGTCACAACCAAAATAGAATTCTCTTCTAGTTTTTTGATATGAGAAACAATAAATTTTATCAAATCTTCATTCTCTCTAAATATTTTAGTTTTGATTGGTATTACTTTCATTGGTATTTTGTGCACCACTTTTACCTTTTAATAAGCGTATTCCTAAATATGATAATGGGGTATAAAAGAATCCCATTACTACTTTATATAGCCACCAAGTAAGCATAATGATGAGAAGAGTATGATTATCGTAAACTCCATAAAATGCAATCATCATAAATATAACTGTGTCGAGAAGCTGAGACCAAAGATTGGAAAGATTCGAACGAAGCCAAAATTTCTTTTTACCAATTTTATTTTTGAAAAAGAAAAAAGCAATCACGTCCTGATATTCTCCAATAGCGAAAGCAACGAGGGAGGCAATAGAGATTCGAGCAGAGATCCCAAACATCATGTTGTACCCTTCCTTTGCCCAGAGACCTGCCTCTGCCCAAGGGAATAGAAGACATATAATAGAATATAAAGTAAAAAGGGCTGTACTAATAATACCAGCTAAAACGAACATTTTAGCAATCTTCTTACCATAAACCTCCCCTATAATATCAGTAGTAATGAAAACCAAAGGAAAAGCAATAATTCCTACTGAAATATGAGTACCGAACAAAAAAGGCATTATTTTAAGGCCCAAAGTATTTGCTGCAAACAAAGAGGTAAGATAAATAGACAATACAATAAGCAGTTTTTTGAGATCTAGATTTGATAGTGTATTCATGTTAATTATAATATCAGAAACCAGCTCAAAGTAAACAACTTATGTTATAATCCGTATATTATGAATCTAGGCGATAAAATCGAAAATCATTTTCGTGTTGATGTAAATCAAAAGAAAGCACTAGCGACACTTGGTTTAAAAACTTTAAAGGATTTACTTTATCACTTCCCCTCTCGCTACAGTGATATAAGTGAAGTCCGAAATATAAATACATTAAAGGATGGAGAAAATGTAACAATACTTGGGAAAATAAATGGACTAAAAACTAAAAAAGGGTTCAAAAGTAAAATACCAATGGGGCAAGCGGTACTCACAGACTTAACCTCCTCTATAAATATTATTTGGTTTCATCAACCCTACTTAGCAAAAATGCTTAAGGAGGATTCAACTGTGCGAGTAACGGGCAAAGTCACGAATAATAAAACTTATGGACTTACGTTGACCAATCCAGAAATAAACAAAGAAGATATTCTCCCTATAGATATCGACGATTCACTTTTCAATAATAAAGAAAAGCAAACTCAATTCGGCTTCCCTGTATATGGAGAAAGTCGAGGTATCACTTCCAAATGGTTCTATCACGCTATACAGAAGATACTAAAGCAGGATTGCGTGAAAGATATTGTGGACTATATACCGAGCGAAATATTAAATAAATATAATTTACCAGCATTACATACAGCTTTGATATGGGTCCACATGCCACAAAAGAGAGAACACGCAGAAATAGCTCGCAAAAGATTTGCTTTCGAAGAAGTTTTTTTCATTCAGCTTTCACGCCAGCAAGAGAAGAAGAAGTATCAAGAAAACTTTTCATATAAATTAAAAATACCTGAGAAAGATATTAATGACTTTATATCTCGCTTCCCTTTCACTCCCACGAAGGCACAGACAAATACAATCGATACTATTTTGACCGATTTCGTGAAAGACAAACCAATGTCACGCCTACTTGAAGGTGACGTCGGGAGTGGAAAAACTTTCGTAGCAGCAACTATCGCATACGCAGTAATAAAGAATACTACAGGAACTTCTCGGTATGGAGATTTTGGTAATCTGCAAGTCGCTTATATGGCTCCGACAGAAGTTCTCGCTACCCAGCTTTATGAGAACTTTATCAAATATTTCGAACATACTGGCATATCTATTGCTCTTATGACAGGCTCTGGTTGCCGTAAATTCCCTAGTAAAAGTGCACCATGGGAGAAAGGCTCACAAATAAAAACATGGACGCCAATTGCCAAGAATCAGCTTTTGAAATGGATTAAAAATGGTGAGATACCGATAGTGATCGGCACACATGCTCTCATATCTAAAACCGTAGAGTTTAAAGATCTAGGGCTTGTAATAATAGATGAACAACACAGATTTGGAACAAACCAAAGAATGAAGTTGGTAAAGAAGCATGGCCATGCCCCACATTATTTATCAATGACAGCGACACCTATCCCCCGCACACTTGCGCTCACTATTTATGGCGACTTGGATTTGAGTATCATTGATGAGATGCCACTTGGCCGCAAGCAAGTCATCACAGAAATAGTAAAAGAAAATAAAAGAGCAGAAGCTTATGAAAAAATTAAGAAAGAATTAGAAGAAGGACGACAGCTTTATGTAATTTGTCCAAAAATCGGTGAGGAAAGTGAGAAGCTCGGAGATATTGCTTCAGGAAGCCTCACGCAGGTGAGGAAGCGAATACCTGAAGCTTCCGCAAGACCTTTTGAGAAACTTTGTAATCAAAGTGTCCAAAAGGTGTACTGTTCCTGTAAGGAAGTCGAGCCGAGCACTAGCAAAAATCTCACCAGAGATTTATTGCGTGCTGACGGAAGTAATATCTCCGAGCTTCGAACTGTTAATGATGAAGCCAAAAGACTAAAGAAAGACATCTTTCCAAATTATAATATTGAGATAATGCACAGCAAGATGACGAAGGAGAAAAAAGAGAAGGTTATGAAAGATTTTGCCGATAAAAAAATTGATATATTGGTCTCAACTTCTGTTATAGAAGTCGGAGTGAACGTCCCCAACGCAACTGTAATCATAATAGAAGGAGCAGAACGTTTCGGTCTCGCCCAGCTCCACCAGCTTCGCGGACGAGTTATTCGTTCAACTTTTCAATCCTACTGCTACTTATTTGCTGATGCTAAATCAGACAAAACAATCGAGAGACTGAAGGCTATTACAAAAGCATCAAACGGATTTGAGCTTGCTGAGCTCGATCTATCGCTCCGTGGAGCAGGACTCTTGGGAGGAGAGAAGCAATGGGGCATTACCGACCTCGGCATGGAAGCTATAAAGAATATAAAAATGGTAGAAGCTGCCCGAACAGAAGCTATCAAAATGATTGAGGTTGACACAGATCTAAAATCCTTTCCCGTCATCTCAGAAATAATTAAATCAAAAAATCTCAAATTGCATTTTGAATAAAATAAAAACAAAAAATACCCCTTATTTTAAGGGATATTTTTTGTTTTTATTAGATCGATTGTTTTATTACATCTGCTTCCATTTCATCAGAGATCTTCAATACTTGTTTTCTAGTTTCTTCAAGTTCTCCCAATTCTTTTTCGACAAATTCCATATCACCATTCAAATCCTTCTCAATTGTATTTAATTCATCCATATATTCCCCCTCTAACTTTTGAGCCTCTACATCATTCGTCGCATCAACTCCCATTTCTTTAAAATCAGCGTCTAATTCTTTTTGTAAAACATCTTTAACTTGAGCAACTAATCCTGGGGTCACTTCTGTCTTGTCGGCTAGAATAGAAGCTATGACAGACTTTGTACTATCAGAAAAATCACTCTTTATAAAAAAATCTTTTAATTCTTGTATGTTCATAATTAATTATGCTGCAATTAGATTATTCATTTGTCCGACCTGATTATATTGAGCAAGCTTTGCTAATGTCTTTTGTAGTTTATCTGCTTGAACTTCTGCTTTTCTTTCTAGAATAGCTTTCTTTATAGCATTCATTTTTGCATTAAAAGCATCCTTGGCATACCAAGCTCTCAAAGTTGCAGTATCAATAGCATCCTTGCCATACTCTACTGCTTTACCATAATTATTTCTAATTCCTTCTTTGGCAACATTTAATTTTTCTACTGTTTTTTCTTTCATTAGACTACCGACTGCTTCTACAGTTAAAGCTTTATCTTTTATATAATTCCCAGCTTGAACTGTTTTCTCTGCTGTAAAATTTTTAGCTTTTTGAAAACCTTCAGACGTAGTTTCATAAACAGAGGCAGCTCCTTTACCTACCCATACACCTAATTGTTCTGCTTTCTCGCTAGTATATTTATCAAGTTGTGTAAAATCTTCTCCGACAGACTTAATTCCTTCTGACACTTTTCCACCAACAAAATTATATCCTTCTTTGGCTGCATCTTTAATATATCCTGCTTCTTGTCCTATTGCTTCTCCAGTTGCTTTCACACCAGAAACCACTGCCTCAGGACTATTAAGCACTCCCACAGCTCCAGTTTTGAAAAGTCTTCCAAACTTTGCGGCCCCACTACTAAGCCATCCAGAAACTCTACTCTTAGCATTACTTATAGACCCTGCGATTTGATTATATCTTTCTTCCCCTTTGCTAATACCCTTCTCCGGACCCATATTATTTTGATTTTCCACCACAGCTTCTGCTGTTACTTCTGTCTTATTATCTATTCCTTTATTATCCATAAAAATATAACAATATTATTAATATAATTACATTATACCACTATTCCAAATAAAAAATACCCCTTTGTATAAGGGGTATTTTTTATTGTTTTTTTATTTTTCTGAATTATAAAAATTTAATAGGTCTAATATAAATTCTTTTATATCCTGATATCTTTCTTTTGGGTCTGATTCCATTCCTTTTTTAATAATAATTCTGATATTATTTGGAGTTAAATCAGAAAAATTTATTTGTCCTGATTGGTGTATTTTTTTGTATTCAGCAATTTTTTCTTCAAAAGGCATGCCTCTTGTTTGTTCTTCTATATTATACGGCCAATGACCCTCAATTAATTTATACAAAATAGCTGACGCTGCATATATATCAACTGTTTTGTCAAAAACAGGCCTTTCCTCTAAGAGTTCGGGGGCCATAGAGAACCTATTCCCCCCAATATAATCTCTCCTATATTTTCCATCAAGAGAAGGGTTTTTAACTGAATTATCAAAATCAATCAATTTAGGAATATTATCTTTAAAAACAATATTTGCTAATAGAAAATCAGCATGAACTACTTTTATTTCATGTAATTTATTAAGAGAATTACATGTTCTGATGCATATTGATAAGGCCGTTTCAAGGGGTAACTTTCCGTATTTTTCTATATATTGATCAAGGTCCATATCTAATGCTTCATAAAATCGATATACAGTACCGTCCCTTTTTATTGTTTCAATAGGTAGAATAATATCTGGACTACTAAATTTCTTTTCTTTTAAATATTCTTCAACTGTTAAATCTCCCCAATGGTTTAATTGAGAAAATTCTCTAATTTTTTCTTCCGGTGTTTTTTTTACTACCAGTAATTTATTTCCACCTTCTTTATAAGATAAAATTATGTTATTTGCTATTTTAAAATCATTAGCGATCACAAAATCACTAACAATCTCTTTATTTTCAGATTCTGCTAAAATTTGAACGTTTTCTTTTCTTTCGGGGATATCTAAGTCTAACTCGTTTTCTTTCAAAAACTGATGTACTTTATTTTCAAAATCATCATTAATTTTATCTTTATTGGGGTCGAAATATTTTGTTGTGTTAAAGTTGTTTATTTCTTCCATTTTTATTTATACTTTTTACTTTTTAGATTTCATTCCAAAAAAATTCAAAAACCTTTTCATAAAACCTTCACTCCCCTTTGAATATCTAGAAAGAAATTCTTCTCGTGATATAGTGGCTCTACTTATAGGCTCTGTCTCTCCTTCAAAATCTCTTTTTCTTGTTTCATCACTTATTGGACCTTCATCCTTAAAACCAATTCTTTCAAGAATCTTTGGATTACTGGCTACAATCCATGAAGTTGCAGAAATCTTTTTAACTTTCTTATTAGATTTTACGATTTCTGGTAATTTTTCTATTGCATCTTTAATAAATTTAATTTTACTAATCGTACTTAGGTCAGTTGCAGGAGCCATGTGGAGGTGTAAATCACCCTCATCTATTCTGTACGAGAATACTTCATTGAGAGGTTTAAAATTATGACTTTCATTAAATGCTTTTCTTTTAAAGTTAGCAAATTCTGCTGGATTATTATCCATTGCAATAGAGATAGGTCTGATTATTTCTTTTACTTTGTTTATAAAATCTGCACCACTTTCTATTTTTTTACATTTTTCTAGATTGTTCTTAATTTCATTTACTGTAATATTTAATCCTATTTTTTTCAATAATTCATTATTTAAACTTCTGACTAGAAGTTTATTGAGTGAATCTATCTTTTCTTTATTATTAGGAAGCTCATCTATATAGTGCTCCACAGCTCTTTCCATCTCTTCACTATTTGTTAGTTTTACTTCTTTCTTATCTTCTATTGGTTTTTCTTCTTTTATCTTATCTTCCTTTTTTATCCCACGTAGAGATTTCAATTGCTCTATTGCTTCAGTTTTACCAGATCTTGCATCACGCATTAATTTACCTTGAATTTGATATTTTTCAAGACCTTTAACTAAGGATGTCATATCTGTTATCACTGCATTCCCTTTATTATCCAAATTATATTTAACACCCATCCAACCAACAGCTTTTCTATAAAAAGGACTGTCCTTTCCTAATTTTTGTTCAACTTCATAAACATCCAATGTCCTATTAATAACATCCTCTAGTGAAGTTTTTATTTTTTTAAGAGTTTCAGGATCTTTATAATCAATTTTATTACCTTCTTTCATTTCAAGCATTCTAACTTTATCATCATGAACACTGAATCCCTTGTCCCATTGTTCTACTGGAGCTAATCCATATTCTAATAAGACACTTATTGATCTGCGTGAAGAAGTAAACAGTCTCGTCTCTGTTCCTGCAAAAGCAAAACTATTCCTATTGTCAGCTCGAGCCGCAACGATAGCTTCTCCAATGGCTACATCTTCTCCTCCCTCTTTACTATCCATATATCCACCTATTGCCGCATACATACTTGAACGATAAGCTGAATTTGCTCCACTTGAAACCATACGATTACTTCTATGACGCCCAATAGCACTCAAATATTGAAACAAACGAGTTCCTACATGTATAGCTGGATATTTTTGGTATGATTCTGGATCCCAATCAAGCTGACCTAATAAACCATCAGCTTCTGGATTTTTCTCAAAATTATTTATGAAGGTTTGAATATACCTTGGATCCAATCCTTTATTATCAGCATCATTACTAACCATAATTAAATCATTAGCATCTTGACCTCTCTCTTGTTGACGAACAAGTGTCGCATCAGATAACATTTTTCTAATTAAACCTATTCTTGCTTCGGCATTATCTAACACTTCATACATTACTCTAACCTTCATCTCTGGATGATCTTTTTTAAATCTTTCTATTTCACTTAATGTTTCTGTAGCATTTAAGATTTTTCCTTCTTTATCTTTTTCTGGATGATTTACAAAGAGAACCAACTCAAAATCTTCTCTTTTTGCTGTCTGATATGTGTAATTTTCTAGAGATTCATAAATTTGTTTACCTTCTTGATGCCCAGCTACAGGTATACAAGCACATAGCTTGCAATCTTTTTCCATTTTTTCTGTTTGATCAGCAAGTTTTTTTACTCTCTCCAAATATATAGGCTCTTGCTTATCTAGATACATTTTTATTTCTTTAAAGTTATCCAATTTAGCATTTGGATTTTCTTTTAAAGTAATAGATCTATTTTTTTCAAAATAAGCCAATTTCAGAGCCCTATCTTTTGGTGAACCACCACCATTATACCCATAATGATCCATATAATAAGTAAAAGCTGGAGCTTCTTCTTTATCTTCTTTGTATGCACCTCTTTCGAGTGGTCTCCTAGCACCAATAGGAATAAATGGGGGTACTTCATAATCCCAATCAGCAGGTACATCTAGCTTCACATTTGCATGTGTTGTATCTTTGATTATTTCTTCAATAATATCTTTTGGACTTCCTTTACCTATATGAGTGGCTAATATTTGAGTATTTTCTCCACTATCTGAAGCTAATCCTGTAGAATGTCCAACTTCTGCGAATGCTCCATCATAGATAGCCTTTCCATTTACATTTTCAAACAACATTTTCCCTGTATCGCTTGTGTGAAGAATAGTGGCTTCCCCCAATTCATTTATTTTTACAGGAATTACCATATGCTGAGTGCCTTTAGTTACAGAAAGAAGTACCTCAAGACCACCCTTTTTCATTTGTTCACGGGCTGCAACCGAGAGACCCTCATGGAATGATCCATCGTCTGTCATATGTTTAACTTGAAATACGAAATCTCCTTTTTCATTTATTCCTGAACCATTAACTCCTCCCCATTCAAGTTTAAGTTCATTTTTATCTGCTCCAATTAAATGACCTACGTGCTCTGGGTCTGGATGCATAGGAGTATTATTATCCATCCAACTACGATGAATTTGTTTAGTTAATTCAGGATGTTTATTAGTATATTCTCCTGCTTCTCGCGTAATATGCTCAGTGACCTTTCCACCTGTTTGTGCAAAAGTAGTAAGAATGCCATCTTTTTCAAGTAATTCTTTTGAAACCTTATTAAGATCTCCGTTGGGAGCAAATCCAAGTTTTACATTATCTGAAATTACTTTACCATCACGAAGAATATCACAAGTCTCATCTACATTTTGATTTATAGTCACTCCATCTGGTAATTGCATATGAGTATTACCAAGCATCACTTCATGAAAGGCCCCAGAAGGAACACGAATACCATCACCGGTGAACCAGCGTCGCAAACCTTCGAAAGCAGTGGCCTTTGAGGCTAGATGCTCCTCGTCACCTCTTAATTGTTTAGCAATACCTTCAAAGAATCCATCCGTTCCCTCTTGAAAGAATGCTCGTACTTCTTGGAATGCAAATCCAACAGAAGCACCAATAAATGCCGTTTTGGCAAAGGCCCATGCAACCTTTTTCTTTTTCATTGTGCTAAATATTTGATTCTTCTTTTCTACATCAGTAGTGATGCCTTCTGATTGAACATCTATAAGCTTACGTAGGTGATCATCGAAATTATTTCCTTTATCAAAATCAATTCTTCCGTCGGCAACACCCCTTCTGATTGCAACTTTAATTTTTGCTCTGTATGAATCCAGCTTCATTCTCTCTTCTTCTACTTTATTGAATCGTGAATAAGCGATTAAATCGATCTTTTCCTTATCTCCAAGTAAGATACGTGCTTCTAAATCAGAAAGATTAACTAGAATTGCATTCAATTCATCTAGAGTTACATTACCTGATGTTACTTTTGCTAAATCTTGATCAAGATTTGAAATGATCTCACTCGCGTTTTTGGTCTCATATCTACTACTTTCAAATTCTTTGCGACGCTTCATATCACTCTCTTTAAACTCCATGCCTTTTGTTCTTTCTCTTTTATCCTGAGCATCTTCACGATTAAGTCGAGCAGCTTCTTTACTTGCTGAAATACCTCCAGCCAAAATAGCTGTGGCTCCAAATGTACCCCATTTAACAAGCTTACTTCGAAGAGCTTTCACTCCTAAAAAGTTAACAGCAGAATATAATCCTGCCGCAATTGCTACGGCTGCTGGTTCATTAAATAAATATTTACCAAGCTTTGAATTCTGAGTTTTCTCTATGAGCCTCTCGAAAGTATTATGTTTGGCTTCTGTATTCAAACTCTCACGAGCTTGACCTAGAGTAATCTCAACATCAAAGTCCAACTCTGCCAATTTCTCACCGTGAGCGATAGAATTTCTAATTTCTTTTGCAATATCAAGTAAATTACTAGCATACATTTTACCTTTCTCTGTATACTCTGGATTGGAAGTAGCGAGAATTCTATTCTGCTCTTCGTTAAATGTCACCTCTGACATATTAGGATCTCCGGCAAATTGCTTAATCAAGTCTTTAATTTGTTTCTTTACATTTTCATCTGTGACATGCTTTTTCGAATCTTTCTCTTCTTTCTTTAGCATTTCATCTCCATATTCGCTGGTGAATCTTTCAATAATAGCTTCTTTGGCTTTCTCGTAATCTTTTATATTTGCATTCTTATCCTCACCGGCATATAGATTGCCAGTTTCAGCTATTTCACTACGGACTCTTTCAACTTCACGATTACGATACCACTCTTGTGCAACGTTATGCTTCCAAAAACGCTTAGCTGTGCGAGTGAACCAATTCTTGGAACGGTCTTCTTTAGACTCAGTCATCCTAGAATCAGCTACATCTTTTGCTTGAGCTTCTGCCAAGACGGACAAATCTACTATTCCCGCTTTATATACTTTCTTGAGAGAATCGTTTGAATTTTCTGATTTTGAGCTTGATAAATTTTCCATAGTGTTTAAATATTAGCCTAGGTATATGTTTTTAAAAGTTAAAAGCTCCATTGCAACCTTCTCATCAATATCTGGAACATCCTTTTTAACAAAATTTTGAATTTCTTCTTCGTTGCCACCATCAATAATTTTTTCGAAGTCTTCAAGTTTATCAGAGTTTATATGGGAAAGAATCATAGCGTTGATACGATTTTCAACTCGATCCATAAGATCACTTTTCATTTGAGCAAGAACTTCGGGGTCTTCCTCTTTAAAACCCTTATCTTTAATTAATCTGTCTACAAATTCTTCTATATTTTTCATATCTATATTATAAAAAATTATTAATAATAGTATCAATATCACTTCATAAAGTAATTAAATATCAATTAGTTTAATTATATACTTAAAATCAAACATATAAAACATTATGTATATAATAACATGCAAATATAGATGATGTCAAATGCGTAAAATTGCATTTTGAATAAATTAAAATTTGGTGTAATATATTAATAACCAAATTCCGTCCTTAGCTCAGCTGGTTAGAGCACAGAGCTTATACCTCTGGGGTCCTAGGTTCAAATCCTAGAGGACGGACAATTGAAAAACCTTACTTTTGTAAGGTTTTTCAATTTTTTATTTTATTTCTTCTTTTTTCTTTGGCACGATCCCATTCGCCACTATTATCTCGTTGTATTCAGCTTGTTCTAGAGTTTCTACATCGATTAGTTTGTGAGCAATAGCATCAAGAACTTTTCTTTTATCTGTAAGGACGGTACGAGCCACAGCGAAAGCATTATTCATAATCTTTGAGACTTCGCTATCTATAAGAGCACTGACGCGTTCAGAGTATTCACTGTCGTTCACTCCACGTCCGAACATCGTTCGTCCTCCATCACTTTCAAGTGCTATTGGGCCTATCTCATCGCTCATCCCCCATCTCGTTACCATTGCACGGGCCAGACTTGTCGCAACTTGAAGATCATTGGATGGTCCTGTCGTTATATCTCCGAAGACCATTTCTTCTGCAACGTATCCACCGAGAGACATTGCGATATCGTCTAAAAATTCTTTCTTGCTTTGCATTCTTCGCTCTTCAAGTGGGAGCTTCAAGGTATATCCTCCTGTATTACCACGAGAAACGATGGAGACTTTGTGTACTGGATCAGCGTGTGGAAGCATCGATGCTACAAGTGCGTGCCCAGCTTCATGATAAGCAGTTATTTCTTTTTCTTTCTTGGAAAGTAAGTGACTCTTTCTCTCTGGGCCCATCATAACTTTCTCTATAGAACGTACGAGGTCAAACTGCGCAACTTTTTTCCTATCCTCTCTTGCTGCCAAGATTGCTCCTTCGTTCATGATTGATGAAAGGTCAGCTCCTGAGAATCCGGGAGTACGTTCAGCTATAACTTTCAAGTTTACATCTTCAGCAAATGGTTTCTTGTTTGAATGTATTTTAAGAATTTCTTCACGGTCACCGCGGTCTGGTAAATCAAGGACGACTCTTCTGTCAAAACGTCCTGGACGTAGGAGAGCTGGATCAAGTACATCGCCTCTGTTTGTTGCAGCCATGACTATCACCTTTTCATTTGGTTCAAAACCATCCATCTCTACAAGTATTTGGTTCAAGGTCTGCTCACGTTCATCATTTCCCCCACCGACTCCCGTACCACGGACGCGCCCTACTGCATCTATCTCATCGATAAATACTATTGAAGGAGCAGCTTTTTTTGCCATTTTGAACAAGTCGCGTACACGGCTTGCTCCAACTCCAACAAACATTTCTACGAACTCACTTCCAGACAAATGGAAGAACGGTACTTCTGCTTCCCCTGCGACAGCTCTTGCAAGTAAAGTCTTCCCTGTTCCAGGTGCACCTGTAAGAAGGACACCCTTAGGAATCCTTGCGCCTATGTCTAAAAACTTTTTAGGATTCTTTAGAAAATCCACTATCTCTTTTAATTCTTCTTTCGCTTCTTTTGCACCGGCGACATCTTTAAAAGTTACTTTATTGTTTTTATCATCTGGGTCTGTAATGCGAGCTTTGGACTGACCAAAAGTGAAAGCTTGCATTCCTTGACCTTTCACTTGGCGAGTGAGCATCCAAATAAAAAATATAATTATAAATACAGGAAGAAGGAATGGTAAAATATTTAAAACAGAATACCAGAATCCTGACTCTGTCTTAATCTCAATCGGTGTACCTGCTAATTGTACCGGAGTGACTCCGTAATTGTATAAAGTCTCAGACAGAGAGCTCTCTAACTCTTTTTTTGCAGAGCCAATTGTCTTATCTTTGAAAGTAATATTTATATCGCCACCTGAAACGACAATTTTCTCTATTGATCCATCTACGACACTTTTCGCTACTTCGGAAATAGTCATCTTCTTGATATCTTCAGGCTTCTTCGCTACAAGAGTATAAATAAGGGTAATACTAATAAATATAAATATTGCAATCATTATCTGGTTTACAATGTTGGGTATTTTGGGTTGTGTTGATTTTTTGTTTTTATCCATAGTTAGTGCATTATACACCAGATTAGATAAAAATAAAGGTAGAGGAAATTCAAAAATTTTATGGTACCATGTAAATGTATGGCAACATATATAGACAATAGAAAAGCACATTTTAACTATAGTATTGAAGAAACTTTTGAAGCGGGAATTGAACTCGAAGGCTTTGAAGTAAAAGCCATAAAAAATGGCAGTGGAGTTATCAATTCTGCTTTTGTTATAGTGCGAGGAGGAGAAGCGTATATTATGAATATGCATATTCCTCCATATCAACCTCACAATACAGATCCTGCTTATGATCCAGATAGGACGAGAAAGCTTCTCTTGTCTAAGAGGGAAATTAAAAGACTGGCCGACAAAGACTCTACTAAAGGATTGACTCTTATACCCTTGTCATTGTATAGTAAGGGTCCCTACATTAAAGTTTCTGTTGCTATCGTTCGTGGAAAAAGAGTCTTTGATAAAAGAGAGACTATTAAAAAACGAGAAAGCGATATAGAAATAAGTAGGGAGTATAAAGTTCGTTAACATAGGGGGATGATCGGCTTCGACAAGAGGAATCATCTTATATATGCATGTAAAGTACTCAGGAATCTTTTAAAACTTCTTGGAAAAGACTAAGTGCAAACAAAGTCGCTAGAGCGATAGTATCGCCTTTTGCTTCGGCATTCGGTATGCAATCCGCTTTCGCCCTCGCCTAAATTTAGGTCTGGACGATGTCTACTCTTTTGACATCCGATATAAAGAGTGGGCATAATTTATCGGGTTACGATTTTACAAATGCTTGATGTAAAGTTCTACAATTTAAAGCTCGTTATTTACTTTTCTTGTATGCTCTCTAGAGTAAATGGTTAAAACAAAATGAACATACTAAACATGTAGAATTCTATAAGATTCCCTCCTGCACGCGGGTTCGATTCCCGCCATCTCCACATAAGAAAAAACCTCATTCCGATGAGGTTTTTTCTTATGTGGAGATGAGCTTCATCCCTGCGGATGAAGCGTGCGGAAATCGAAGCCCAATTCGTTTTTCGGTGTTAACCGAAACGAATTGGGATACTGGTCATGTAATGATCGATAAGTGTACTCACGTTCCCGCCATACTATAGCAAGGACGGTCCTTGCTATAGTCTCACGGTCTCGTGATTTTTTATGCTACTATATACTTATGCATGAAGGAATAAATAACCCCATAGAACCCAAACCCGAATACACACGAAAATCTTTCACTTCCAATCTAGAAAATGCTGATGGAAATTTTGAATCCTTTTCAATTAGACTTGATAAAGATGGAAAGCCACCACTCGTTGTTTTCGAAGACATAGACAAAACCCTACTCCACCTTGAACCTACATATAAAGAGATTCGTAAAGCCATGTGGCCAGATGCTGTAGCCTTAGATGGAATTGAAGAAGTTGGACGTGTTCATTTGGCTGGTTTCCGACTAGGAACAATGTGGCGTGAACTTTACAGAATGCACGCTATTTATAATTTAGGAAAAACGGAATGGAAAAATCCAGATAAATATGAAGAAGAATTTCTAGCTGTCGGAAAAGACGGAGAACATATTGATGAAACGAATGACCCTCTACATATAGAATGCGATAAACTATTAGAAAAATTTGACGATATCGCAGCTAGCACAGTAGAGAAGCAAGCGAAAGAGAATCCAGAATTTTTTGATGAAGCAAAGATACAACCTATATATAAATTAAATGCTTTATATAAAAGACTTGGAGTAGTAATAGTGGGAATGACAGCAAATCCAAAAAAGTTTGCAAATGCACTCTGTAAATATGCAGGACTAGGAGAATCCTTTATAGATTGTGCGACAGATACAGACGTTCCCGGAAAAAAAGAATATAAGATGCAATATCTAATAAAACAATTAGAAGCAAAAGGAATAAAAATTCCATATGATAAAATTCTTATTATTGGTGATTCCCCTCTTGGAGATGTAGGAAGTGGTAGTAAATTCCAAAAACTTGAAAAAGAGAAACATCCAGAAGTAAAAACAAAAGGAATTGTGATAAATGGAAATGAAGAAGACTCAATAGTAGCAATAAATAAACTAAAAGAAACTACCGATATGGAAATAAACGCGATTGATGTAAATCAAGTCCCTATTGATAAACATGGCAATCCTGACTTAACACAAAAAGGAAGAGATAAATTCTATACTGAAATAAATACAATTAAATAAAAAAGGATTGGGAAACAAGACTTCTTTTCCCCATTGACAACCACCAATAAATATGCTATACTATAGGTAGTTTTATCGTTCTTTGATATTTTTGGTTTAGTTATATTTATTGAACTTTCTTTGTTCCCCTTATTTAGAGAGATAAAGAAAGTTCAATAATTATAAATCAAAACAACCAAACAAATGAAAAATTTTAAAGGATTATTATTTGTAATCATGATTGTTTCGACAATCACAGTCAACGCACAGGAATTCAAGATTTCTGATATTACAATTTCATCTGGAAAAACAGCTCTAACTTCTGGACTTGATACTAAGGTATCATTTTCAAATGGCAAAAACAGAGTACTTTTTATCCAGGCCAATGCAGACAGGGCAATTCTTAATATTGGAAAGAAAATTAAAAATTTCCAAATAGTTGAGAGTTTTGGCGTTTACAAAAATGTTCTCTGGACTGGTCCACAAATAACGTACCAAAAAGGAATCATTGACGTAATGCTTTGGAATGGAGTTGGTTTCGGAAAAGACAAAGAGTTGACTAGTCCTGGAACAAAACCAGAATTTTTCCTTTCTTATGAAGGAGTTGGAATAACTGTTTTCAAAAACTATCGTATTGGCGGATCAGTACTATGGTTTAGAACAGATCCAATGAATTGGTTTGTTTCAGCCAAGAGAACCTTCTCTATTGGCGAAAAATCAAAAATCTTTACCGAAGTAACCTATAATCATACGTTGGATATCCCAATGTTTGTAATAGGCTACAGTCTAAAATTTAATTAAAACCCGCGACAGCGTAGCAAAAAAGAAGCTCGCTTGCGGGTTTTCTTTTTGCCTACATATTATACTCCCTCTTGACTCATACCCCCTAGGGGTATATACTATACAAATGCATAATAACAATCAAAAACTAATACGTCGTTTAAAGATTATTGAAGGACAAGTTCGAGGCTTACAGGAAATGGTCGAAAAAGGAACATACTGTATAGATATCATTACTCAGACTTCGGCCGTGAAGCAAGCTCTCTCGGGGGTAGAGGATGCTTTAATGGAAAGCCACCTAGGCACCTGCCTCGTCCACCAAATACAAAAAGGTCAAACAAAAAAGGCGACGGAGGAAATATTAAAAGTTTATGGTTTGAAGAGAAAGTAAATAACACGCAACAAAAATGTTCTCGAGCGAACCCTTACGGAGGCCGACGAGCCGAGTACGAGCAAAAAATTCAGTAGAATTTTATTGTGTGGTGAGTCCGAGAATAATTTTATGGAGTGTTCTATAAAACACAATGAACAAAACATATAAAATAAAAGGTATGCATTGCGCAAGTTGTGCAGGAATAATAGAGAAAACTTTCAAAAAAACTGACGGCGTAGAATCCGTGGAAGTAAACTACGCGACAGAAACTGCCAAACTAAATTTTGATAAAGATAAAACAAATGGCAAACAACTATCAAAAAAAATAGAACCATTGGGATATACACTAGCCTTAGATGAAGAAAATGAACATATGATGCACATGGGAATGAATACTTCCAAACATGAGAAACTCATGGAGTTGAAAAACATGAAGACAATACTCATGACTGTTATCCCCCTAGCTATCATTAGTGTCTTTATTATGGGTTGGGATATATTTGCAGAATTACATCTCGTAGGAGTAATGCCAAATATTTGGAAAGAATTCTTCCATCATTTGCTCCCTATATTTGCTACTTATACCCTCTTTGTCGTAGGTAAGCCTTATCTACTTGGACTATCTCGTTTTCTTCGTCATGGAAAAGCAAATATGGATACTCTGATAGGAATAGGAACTTCTGTTGCTTTCTTGTATAGCTTCATCATTGGAGCATTTGAAGAAACTTTGGCTCCATATCTAAATGTAAATCAAACATATTTTGATGTGACTATAATAGTTATAGCATTTATAACACTTGGAAAATATCTTGAGGCTCGTTCAAAAATTAAGACTGGTGATGCAATAGAAAAACTTTTAAATCTCCAAGCAAAGACTGCACTCGTAATTCGTAATGGAAAAGAAATTGAAATTTCTATTAATGAAGTAATTCATGGAGACTTTATAATAGTGAAACCAGGAGGAATAATCCCTGTGGATGGAATCATTACAGAAGGGAGTTCTTTTATAGATGAAGCAATGGTTACAGGAGAACCAATGCCGGCAGAGAAAAACATTGGTGATACTGTTATCGCAGGCACTCTCAATACTAATAGTGCCTTCACTTTCAAGGCGACAAAGGTTGGGTCTGAAACATTCTTGGCTCATATAATTAAAATGGTTGAAAATGCTCAGGGCAGCCGAGCTCCTATACAAGCACTCGCAGATAAAATATCTAGCGTTTTCGTTCCTATTGTTCTCGGTATAGCATTTCTAACCCTTATAATTTGGCTTTCTGTAGGAGCTTACTATTTAGGATTCTCATCTGCTCTTTCATTTGGATTATCATCATTTGTTGGGATTCTAGTGATAGCTTGTCCATGTGCGCTAGGACTCGCGACACCTACAGCTATTATTGTAGGAGTCGGACTTGGTGCTAAAGAAGGAATACTTATAAAAGATGCGGCAACTCTTGAAAAATTACATAAAGTAAACGTAATTGTTGTAGATAAAACTGGAACCATCACAAAAGGTAAACCTGAATTAGTTAGTATTAAAAATTACGGAGTTTTAAATGATAATGATTTAATAAAAATCCTTGCAACCTTAGAAAATAAATCCGAGCACCCTATTGCTCATGCAATAATAAACTACGCCAAAGAAAAAAATATAAAAATAAGTGATGTTGAAAATTTTGAAATCATAAAAGGCAAAGGATTAAAGGGTACAATAAATAAAATAGAGTATTTTGCAGGTAATATAAAATTATTAACTGATCTAAGTCTAAGTTTTGATAAAGAAGAAATTGAAAAAGAAACGATGGAAGGTAAAACTCCTGTGATATTGGCAACCCTCGAGAAAGTTTTGGGCTTTGTAATGATCTCTGATGCTATCAAACCAGAAGCAGTAGATGCAATTAAAAATCTTCATAAAATGGGAATCAAAACCATAATGCTCACAGGGGATAATAAAAATACTGGAAACTATATAGGTAAATTAGTTGGTATCGACGAGGTTATATCTGAAGTAATGCCAGAAGATAAACTAAATAAAATACAAGAATTGCAAAATAAGGGATATATAGTGGCTATGGCTGGAGATGGTGTAAATGACGCCCCTGCTTTAGCCCAAGCTGATGTAGGTATAGCTATGGGCACTGGGACTGATGTAGCAATAGAGAGTGCTGGAATAACAATTCTCCATGGAGATATTTCAAAAATAACAAAAGCTGTCCACCTTTCAAAATTAACCATGCGAGGAATTAAGCAAAATCTTTTCTGGGCATTCATATACAATATAATAGGGATTCCAGTTGCAGCCGGACTCCTCTACCCTGTTTGGGGGATAGTATTAAATCCAATATTCGCTGGTATGGCTATGGCATTATCAAGTGTTTCTGTCGTCGGAAACTCATTACGATTAAAAACTAAGAAATTATAAAATGAATAAAGAAAAACATAAATTCCATGTGAACGGTATGCATTGTGCTTCGTGTGTATTACTAACGGAAAGTGAATTGAAAGAACTACCAAATATTTCATATGTGAAATCTAGTTTGAAAAATAATTCCGTAGAAATCGAAGGTGATTTCGGAGAAAAAACGGAAAGAGAAATAGCTGAAGAATTAACGAGACTTTTGAAGCCTCACGGATATACTCTCTCACTTGAAAAACAAAAAAGGGATAAAAAATTATCTGATTTCAAGATTGCAATACCCATAGCTCTCTTATTTATTGTTTTATTTATTATTTTACAAAAAGTTGGACTTGTGAATTTGGTAAATGCTTCAAAGGTAACTTATGGAACAGCATTTGTTATAGGCATCATTGCTTCCCTATCTACTTGTATGGCGGTCGTCGGAGGTCTTCTACTTTCTATGTCGGCAACATTCGCACGTGAAGGCGATAAAGTGAAGCCTCAAATACTTTTCCATGGAGGAAGACTCGTCTCATTCTTTGTACTTGGTGGCGTCATTGGTGCTTTAGGTAGCATCTTCACACTTAGTACAGGAGCAACATTCGGACTGGGAATATTCATCGGTATTGTCATGTTCATCATGGGAATCAATCTTCTAGATATATTCGACTCTACTAAAAAAGCTCAGATAAGCATGCCAAAGTTCATTTCGAAAAGAGCCTTCGCTTTATCAAAACTAAATCACACCCTCACACCACTATTGGTAGGTATAGCGACGTTCTTCCTTCCTTGTGGATTCACGCAATCAATGCAAATATATACTTTATCGACTGGAAGTTTTTGGAATGGAGGACTCACAATGCTAGCCTTTGCCTTAGGAACATTGCCGGTACTTGCACTTGTAAGCTTCAGTTCGTTCAGTATAAAGAATAATAAAAATTCCGGTATCTTTTTCAAAACAGCAGGTATAATAGTTATATTATTTGCTATACTGAATATTATTAATAGCTTGGTCGTAATAGGATTAATAAAACCATTTTTAAACTTCTAAATTATGAAAAACACAATTTTAGCAATAATAGCAGCCACAGCTTTGATAATCTTCGCTCTAGTTCTTACTAGTAGCGGAGGGGGAAATATTAAACAGAACACTGATACTCCCACCGAAGTTGCATCTGTGAATAACGTCTCAATAGTAGACGGGGAACAAATAATAGAAATACAAGCAAAGGGAGGCTACACTCCCAGAAAGAGTATCGCAAAAGCAGGTATTCCTACAATACTAAGAATGAATACAAAAGGTACTTTCGATTGTTCTTCTTCTATACGAATTCCTTCGATGAATTTTTTCAAAAGCCTTCCTCAGTCAGGAGTAACTGACATAGATCTAGGCACACAGAAAGCAGGAGTCCTAAACGGCTCCTGCGGTATGGGAATGTATCCATTTGAAATAGAATTTCAGTAATTAATCATCGTCCTCATCATCTCCACTAGTCTTTGGAGCTACTACAGTATTTGTAGCAGTAACTTTTTGCTGACCTATAGTCTGATTCAAATCTCCTATATAATAATTAGCTAGCATTGCTTGAGCACTTTTAGAATGATTTATTTTTGTTCCACTTGTTTTTGCATAAGGGTCCCTCGTAGCATAAGCCGCTGTCGCATCTGTACCACAAGTAGCCTCCATTGCAGCATTACCACCAGGGTGTGAACCAAAGAAGCTAGTGATGTTATAAACCTTGCCACTTATAAGCATAAAACAATCGATGGATTTATTGTGCTTTGCTATTTCTGTCATATCCAAAGTTATACTTTTCCCTCCAGATGTTAGATTACTTATCGTGCCTTGTACCAAATTCCCTGTTTGATTCCCCTCTACGTTATTCCCCGTTTTATTATTTTGATAAAACACCAAACCAGCAGTGAGAATAGATGTGAGAACAATTCCAAATATAAACAATGATATAGTAGATAAATTTTTCATATAAATATAATGCTTTTTAATTAAAACTAAAATTTTCGTAATGAATTTTCTTAACATCGACTCCTTGTTTTACAAATTGATCTTTCAAACTTTCCATAAACATAGACGGCCCACAGAGGAATATATCTTTATCTGCTAAACCACTGCTTAGATTTGCAACTGATTCACCATTTATATATCCTCTATCTTTGGCACTCCATAATTTAAATCTAAAATTAGAATTCTTTTGTGATAAATCTATGAATTCTTTCATATAGACTGCTTCAGTATTTTCTTTCACACTATAGTACAGATCTACTTTGTATTCACTCTCTAAACTCATAGCCATACTATAGAATGGAGTGATACCTATACCACCAGCAATCCAAATCTGATTTTTATTATTTACATTACTATAAGAAAAGTTGCCATAAGGGCCGTCGACTATGACAATATCGTTTAGTTTTAAACTTTTAAAAGTGCTTGTAAAGTCGCCAAGATTCTTAACTGTAATCTTCAAATTATTCTCTTTAGTCGATGAAGAAATGGAGAATGGGTGCGATTCATCACTAACACCCAATGAAAAGAAGCTCCAAAAAGCAAATTGCCCAGAATTGAAGGTCATTTTATTCTTTAAAGCCTCCATTTCTACTTCTACTATATCTTGATTGAGTATTCTTACTCCTACAATTTTATATTTAAATTTCTTTATTGAAAGTTTATCATAAACAACTTTGCGAATACTTACGAGAGCCGCAATAAATACTAGGACGAGCATGTAGTATCGCAGTAAGTCATTCCTAGATATATCACTAGAGATTAAAAATGTGTGTATAACCGCAAAGAAGAATGCCAGCTTCATAAAGTAGTGCGACATCTTCCATTTGTTGTATCTCAATTTAATATAGAAAGTGAAACTTATAAGGATTATCATTATGAGTAAGCCAATGATCCCCCATGTGATAGGCATATTAGTAAAAGGCACAAAAAACAGAGCGGCTTCTTGTGTAGAAATAACTAAATATTTAACAACTAGGAAAAGTGGATGGAATAAAAGCATTGAGAAAGCTATAGCCCCAATCCTTGCGTGCTTTGCATAAACCTTATCTAAACCTTTAAAGTACTTGTCTAGAAGTTTAAACCGTCCTGCTAAGATAAGATTAATAGAAAAAAGAGCCATCCCTACCAAGCCCAAAATCTGCCCCAAACTTGTAGTTATAGAGTTCAGATCTGCGAAACGAGAGGCTATTGGTGCCATAAACGCCCATATAATTACAGGTATGGCTGATAAAATGACTATAAGATTCATGTATATATTATAGCATACAAAATTATTTCTTCATTTTATGAAAACTGTTATAATGACTGAATGGAAAATAAACCAAAACTTACAGTTTCTGGGTATAGAGGTATATGGGGAGAAACATTAAATGAAGAAATAGCTTTTTCTTTTGGTATTTCTTTCGCAAAAATAATTAAAAAAAATAACGGTAAAAAGATCATTATTGGTAGAGATTCAAGAAAAAGTGGTCCAAAAATATTTGAAATTTTAAAGTTAGCTTTTAAAAAAGAAGGAATTTCTGTAATAGATGCAGGTGTTATCCCTACCCCATCGATACTTCTATTAGTAAAAAAGTTAAAATTGGATGGAGGGATTATTATTACAGCAAGTCATAATCCTAAAGAATATAATGGTTTGAAATTTGTAACCAAAGATGGTTTATTTGCAGGAAAAAATATAATAGAGCAAATAAATGAAGTCAAAGAACATTTAAAAGAAAAATATATACCAAATAAAAAAATACATTATACAAAAACAGATAATAAAAAATTTAGACAAATACACATCAGTGAAATTCTCAAAAATATTAATATCAAAGATATAAGAGGGGCTAGATACAAAGTAACTGTTGATACCATAAACGGGGCAAGTGGCGTAATAATAAGAGAACTCTTAAAAAAGCTTAATTGTAAGGTTAAAATTATAAACGCTAAACAGGATGGTGAATTTGCACACCCACCTGAACCTCTTGTAAAAAACTTAAAACAAATAAGTATAGATGTTATTAAAAACAAATCAGACATTGGTTTTGTTACTGACCCAGATGGAGATAGACTGCTAGTAGTAAATGAAAAAGGAGAGATAATAAGTGAAGAATATACAATGGCCTTAGCTATCAAAAATATTCTAAAAAAAGAAAAAACTGATGTTGTGGTAAATATGTCGACATCTAACATGTGTAAGGATGTAACAGAAAGTTTTGGAAAGAAACTTATAAGATCAAAAGTTGGTGAGCTGAATGTTGTGGAAAAAATGTTTGAAATTGGCTCTACTTTAAGTGGAGAAGGAAATGGTGGAATCATCTACCCTAAAATAAATACTGCAAGAGATGCGCTTGTAGGGATTGGTGTAATTTTAGAATTAATGACCGAACAAAACCAAAAGATTTCTCAAATAGTAGAAGAAATACCAAAATATATATTGCTGAAAGAGAAAATTTCTTATAACGGAGATTTGAAATTACTAAACAATAAACTCAAGAAGGTTTTTTCAGACAACTTATCTATAAATGAAATTGATGGGATAAGGTTTGATTTTAAAGACTCTTCTTGGCTTCATGTTCGCCCATCAAATACAGAACCAATAGTAAGAATATACATCGAAGCAAAAACAAACAAAAGAATAAAAGAAATCTTTAAAAAGACAAAAGATGCAATTTAGTGTTATAATTAGATGATTAATTAATATAAAATAAAATTATGAAACCACTATCACAAATGGTAAAAAAGGATCTCGAGAAAATAAAAATGGTTGTTTTTGATGTTGATGGAGTTTTAGTTCCTAGAGGTACTAGAATAAAACAAAATGGTAATACTACGACTTTAAATACTAAGGTAATCGGAAAGAAACAAATTGACCAGATAAGAGAATTAAACGAAGAAGGATTCTTAATAAATATTAGCTCTGGAAGGGGGCTTTATATGCTTCAGGAAATGTTTCGAGCAATATTACCATTTGTCAGTCTTACTTATGAAAATGGTAGCGCTACATGGTATCAAGGAAAAATTTATCAGCATATTAATAGCTTCAAATTTTTCCAATATATATATCCTTTATTAAAAAAGGTTACTGAAAAGAATCCAGATGTTAAAGGCTTTGAACCAAAAGAATTTATTATCACTATCCATTGTCATAAAAAAATTAAAAAGATTGAAGATATTGTTAATAAAGACAATAATTTAACTACTGTTTGGAATGGCGAAGCTTATGACATATTAATAAAAGGAGAACAAACAAAAGCTCTCGGCATTAGAAATATTGCTAAAATATTTAAATTAAAAAAGGAAAATATAATGGCTATTGGTGATAATTATAACGACCAAGAAATGCTAAATGAAAGCGGAATTCCAATATCTGCTGATAAAAGTAGAGTAAATGGTAGCTTCTATATTCCACTTGAAGGAGAATTCCTACCAGCTGATAATTTGATGCAAAAAATTATAGAACTTAAAAAGTAATATAAAAACACGAAATAAAAATGTTCTTCTTCCACGTTTTTTGATTAGCCCGTATAGATTTTTTAGAATAGTCCTTTAAGAAGGAACTTGCGCAGGCCGACTGGGCCGAGCAGAGAAATTTCTTAGCAAAGAAATATTCGTGTCCTTCGTAAGGAGCTATTCAAAAAATCTAAAAACCTCGATTAAAAATAAGGTTATTGACATCTTGCCTTATACTTACATATATGCTAATATTCGGCTTAGGTAGGTAAATCTATTATTTCTATCGGCAACCAAATTGAGAGAAAGAATAAACAATCAAATACGGGCATCTGAGGTTCGCGTAATCTCAAACGAAGGAGTCAATCTTGGCGTTTTGAGTATTAAAGAAGCTCTAGCACAAGCAAATGCTCTTGGCCTTGATTTGATAGAAGTTTCCCCCAATGTGAATCCGCCAATAGTTAAAATAGCAGATTTTGGTAAATACCAATATGAACAAAATAAGAAGCTAAAGAAGGCCAAAGCAGGAGCCAAAACCACAGAGACCAAGACTATTCAGATAAAGATAGGTACTGGGGAGAATGATCTTGCACTAAAGGCCAGAAGAGCATCCGAATGGCTCATAGAAGGTAATCGCATCAAAGTAGAACTATTCTTACCAGGGCGTTCCAAGTATATGCCAGAACCATTCCTAAAAGAGCGCATATATCGCGTACTTCACCTTATAACTGAGAATTATAAAATAGCAGAAGATTATAAAAAGGGTCCTAAAGGTCCAACTATTACAATTGAGAAAGAAAAGTAAAATTTATGAGTATAAAAACAAACAAATCATTAACAAAGCGTTTGAAAGTTACAAAGAATGGTAAGATATTATCTCGTGCACCAGGGTTCAACCACTTCAATGCCAAGCAGTCACGTACCAAGCAACTTGCCGGAAAGAAGACAAATAATTTCAAAATTTCAAATAAGAATAGAAGGACATATTTAGCAAACGCATAAATAATTATAAATAAAATTACGAAAACTATATGACAAGAGTCAAAAGAGGAACAATAAAGAATAAACACAGAAAGAATATCCTAGCCCAGACTAAGGGCTTCCGTTTCGGTCGCAGTACAAAGAAATCAGCAGCCAAGGATGCATTGCGTCACGCTGGAGCCTACTCTTTCGCTCACCGCAAAGACAAGAAAGCAGATGTACGATCCCTCTGGACTACACGCATCAACGCCGCTATTAGACCATTTGAGATGTCATACAGTAGATTCATCGACGGACTTAAGAAGAAAAAGATTGATATAGACCGCAAAATCCTCTCAGATATAGCACAGAACAACCCTGAAACTTTCGCAAGAATAGTGAAGAGTATATAAATAAAAACCTAAAAGCACCGCGACTACGTCGCGGTGCTTTTAGGTTTAAATAGTATTTGATTTCCTCCCCTCCTTTTCAAGGAGGGGCAGGAGTGGTAGTTAATTAATCACCACCCCTTTTTTTTCGGGTACTCCTCCTTACAGGAGCAGTACACTTTTCACATTTTGCATAGCAAGGACCGTCCTTGCTTAATCCTTGCTTAATAGGTCCCTGTTTAATTATAAATCAAAGTGCTACATTTTCTGCAGGTGCAGAAAATGTAGCGCTCACTATTTTTAATATATTATTTTATATACATATCACTTATTTATAAGGTTTTTCAAGCTTAAAAGTCTTAATGCATCTATCAAGCTTTATTTTTTTAAGATAATTATTGAATTGCTCTGGAAGAGGTGCTGGGCCAACCCAGACGCTTTGCTGGATCATAATATAATTAAATTTCTTTAGATGCCAGCGGAGCCATTCCCTTTCACCTTTCTTTTCTGTAGGTACATCAAACATTACTAAAAGTTTTCTTTCTTTAGATGCATTTTCTGGTTTGTCGAATTGCTTAAGAGAATCAAATTTTCTTTTTACATATTCTTTCCCACGTTTAGAGAGTATTATTCCTGATAATTCTTTTTCTATAAGACCTTTCCTTTTTAAACGATCAATTGTACCTCGCACACTTTTAGAAGAATATTTATTAAGACGAGGAACACCAAAAATATTCACTCTTACTCCCTTGTAATTGTATTCTGTGTTCCAAAGTTCTTCAAGTATTTCACTAACCAAAGACATATGTTTTATTATACTTCATTACTTTATTTAATGCTACATTTTCTGCACCTGCAGAAAATGTAGCATTCTTTTTTAGAGTTAATAGCGTTTTAATTTAGATTAATTTTTAGATTAATTTCAATTAATTAGGGTATCTAATTTGATTTAGGAGTTAAATTTGCTTGCGCTGTTGTTATATTACTTGTGGCTGCGTCTACTTCTGTTTGAGAGTTGGCAGTTGTAACTACATTGGCATCGAGGACTGCTTTATATGTAATCCAACTTTCAGATGTATAATCTACTTCTGCTTTTGCATTTATAGCAGCATTGTAAGCTGTGAGATCTGATAAGGTTGGAGCTTGAGCTATAGCTTGTAACCCCGCTATTGCACTCGTGATAGCTGTCGTTTTGTCAGTCTTGTTTGCCTCGGTATCTTCTGGTAATGCTAGTGCAGTTGTAAGCGCCGTTTGGAATGTAGCCCAACTTTCTGCTGTATAGTTCGCTTCAGTTAATGCTCCGGCGGAAGTTTTAATAGTTGCTAGATCCGTATCTATCTTTGCAATTCGAGCCGCTTCTATTTGCTCGGGAGTTAAGTTACCCGATTGATCACCTCCTCCTTGTCCGCCTGTCACTACTCCACTCTTGTTCACAATTTCTAGGAATTGATCTTCCGTCACACAAGTCGTCCCTACGCAGAGCATCTTGGTCTCTACCTTGTCACTATGTATCACACTTGCATACAAGTCGGTAACATTATTACTAATATCACCCATGAATTTAGTAATCAAGCTTCCAAGTGAAGTTGCTTTTGTAGTATCGAGAGAGGAGAGGTCTTCTACTTTTAGATTAAGTTCTTTGATTGCATTTACAGTAGCAGCCATGATAGGACGATCTTGAAGGGAGAGATAACCTCTAGGATCAGTATCTACTGCTTCAGGAATTACAGTTTGAACATTTTGAGCAGAGAATCCAGCGTATGTACTATTCATCTCCATACCTGATGTAGAATTCCATTTGTATAGAATTGGATTTAAAGCAAGTACGGCTTGTAGTCCTGTTTTGAAATCTCCTTGTATACTCTTTAGACGTTCATCGGAAGAAGCTGTGATGTTTCCTGACGCATCGGTACTGAGAGTACCAGCACCGTAGGCGTTGAAGCGAACAGCTCCAGTTGTATCTTTAATAGTTAAGGCCGTAATAATACCAGTACCCGTTCTATTACTTATAAGTCTAAAATCTCCAGTTGAAGCAGATTCTCTTCCCAACTCCCAATAAGAAGCAGAATCACCTGTTCCTTGTAAACGAAGTTGTACAGTAGTATCATCAGGGCCTTGTATTGTTAATTGCCTAACAGGACTTGTTGTTCCAATACCAAAGTTGCCGCTGTTTAATACTGTGGCCAGTGCTGAGGTTCCAGCATTATTTTGTATCTGAAGAGACGATGAACCCGTAGATATAATAGAATCATTTGCTAAATTTTGTATTTTATTCCATGCTTGTCCCGCCGTACCTAAATATAAAGTTCTACTTGCACCACTAAATAAAACATCACCTACAACTTCCAGTTTTTGTGTTGGCGCTATCGTCCCGATGCCCATGTTTCCGTTATTCAAAATACTAACAACATTTTGTGCGGGCTGAGTTAAATCTCTAGATGCTGAGTTAACCCAGAATCTCATACCAGCTGAAAAGTCATAAGCAATTCCTCCCCATTTAACATTGTTGGAATTAAATGCAAGGGTTGGATAAGTAGCTTCCATTTCATAACTTCTATTCCATCCGCCTGTCATACCTGTTCCTCCTACTGTATGAAGTATCGCCTGTGGACTTGTAGTTCCGATACCAACTGTTCCACTACTTGTAATTCTCATTCTTTCATCTGTATTGGCTAATGTGGTACCATCTATACCTAATCTTGTAAAGAATCCTAGGGATGAAGCATACCCATCTGTTCTTTCAGAAACAGCAAATATGCCTGCGCGAGGTCTACTTGCCATGTCTGTCTGCGCGAAAGTAATTCCTAACTTATCTCCTACTGCAGTAGTTGGTGATTGTAAAACTATTCCTCCATAATCTGGTTCAACTCTCGTAATATCTTTAATATTTAATTTTCCTGCTGGACTCGTCGTCCCGATGCCGACGTTACCTACATCATTAATCGTCATTGCAAAAATAGAATCATAAGATCCACCTCCAATACTTCTTCCGGTGTAAAAATTTAAACCACCAGAATACCCACCATTTGTAAATGACCGAATTTCACCCATTGAATATCCATATCCACCACCTGATGTATGTGCTTTACCGAAAACTATTTTATCTATCTCGCCTGATGAAGCAGTACTGTTCGTATTAATTCTAATATTTCCACCAACTTCCAACTTTTCTCCGGGCACCGTCGTCCCGATGCCGACGTTGCCGGTGCTTCCTAAAATTCTGACCTTTTCTGAATAAGCTCCAGCCGATTGTGTTCCAAAAATCAAATCACCTTCATTAGAAGCCGTTTGTAAACCTGTAATATATCCCGCTTGAGTTTGAGTAGAACCGACTGTAATACTTGAACCATTACCATTTGTATTTCCACCAGCAAGAAAGTAAGCAATATTTTGTCTACCACTTCCATCTGATTTTTCAACATCAAGTTTGACTGCTGGCCCCGTCGTCCCGATGCCGACGTTGCCACCGTTTAATATGGTCATTGCCACATTGTTATTTGGAGAAAAATGCATAGATGTGGAATTATTCGTTCCCCATACACTTGAGTAAGCTGAACTTCCGTGGAAAAGATTATTAGCAGAAGAAGATTCAATTCCCCATAACATTACCCCTCCCGTATTAGACCAAAGTCCATATTGTCCACCCGTTGTTCCTCCTGATAAATTGAGCACCTTTTCTGTTGTTCCACCACTTCCACTATTTACATCAAGTTTAGAAGAAGGTGCTGTCGTCCCGATGCCGACGTTGCCGCTCTTATCTATTCTCATTTTTTCGGTATATGCCGCTCCAAATGCAGTATTAAATAAAATTGCTCCTGAATTTGCATATGAATCAGACCAAAACTCTATT
>JBAYKD010000001.1:0-225417 GCA_041664745.1 Minisyncoccota bacterium | reverse complement strand
GCAGATTTCTTGAACCATGTAGTTTGCACTGGCAAATCTTATTGTGGTTGTACCATGTATTTTTGCGACAGCCATAAGTATGTTTTCGCAAGCAGTATCTCCAGCTTCATACATTACTATGTTTCCAGGTTTTAATTTTTTACTAGTAATTTTGTATTCAGTATTTGTAGTTTTTATCTTTACTCCCAAATCTTCAAGCGCATAAGTGTGGGCCGATATAGTACGTTTACCGAGCTTGCATCCAGAAGAATGAGGAATAGAGAAAGTTGAAAGAAGGTGGATAAGTGGACCTATAAGCATTATGACTGAGCGAGTTTTAATAGCGGATTCAACATTAATTTTTGTCAGATCAAATTTTTCTGGTGGAGTAATTAGCACAGAATTGTTGTTTATCCATTTTACAGATACATCGAGACTTTCAAGTATCTCTATGACTCGGTAAACTTCTTCAATGCGGGCGATACCGTGCAATGTAGTCTTGCCTTTATTTAGAAGGGAAGCACAGAGTAGTCCAACGGCTCCGTTTTTAGAAAAGTTGGTTACGATACTACCATTCAACTTTTTACCGCCACTAATTTGGAAATCAATAGATTCATTTATAGAAACTATTTGGTGGTTCAACACTTCGCTAATTTTCCCCAAAATTTCAGTACTGAAATTTTGTTCACCCTTCTCCATTCTTGCCACTGCCGATTGTGATGTCTCAAGCTCTTTTGCAAAGGCTTCTTGAGTCATGTTTTTACGCTCCCTTAATTCTTTAATAAAGATACCAATTTTTTGTTGTTCTGATTGTTTTCTCATATTTACAATTATATATCACATGTGATATAATTGCAATATGTATAAAGTAGAAGAATATGTGGATATCAAGAATTACTCGACTTTGCGTGTCGGGGGCCAGTTCCGCTATTTTACCCTTATTTCTTCTGTGGAAGATCTGGCATCAGTTTGTGCTGTAGCACAAACCGATGCCAGATATAAAGATATTCCTATCTTTATATTAGGTGGTGGTTCAAATATAGTATTTTCTGATGGAATATTGAATGTGCTTGCTTTAAAGATTGAAATTAAAGGTTTTGAAATTGTTTCGCAAGAAAATGATCATGTAGATATTAAAGTAGGAGCAGGAGAAATTTGGGATGAAATTGTTTCTCGGACGGTTGCTATGGGTTTATCAGGATTGGAATCTCTGTCAGCAATACCTGGCACAGTTGGGGCAAGCCCAGTACAGAATATTGGAGCCTATGGAGCCGAAGTGAAAGACACAATATTAGAAGTGGAAGTTTTTGATGTTAAAAATAAAAATATTTCTACAATTTCAAATAAAGATTGTAAATTTGGATACAGAGATAGTATCTTCAAAAATGAGGCAAAAGGTAAATATGTGATAACGGCTGTGACTTATAGACTAAAGAAATCTATTCCAATAATACCTGATTATCCAGGAGTTAAAAAATATTTTATTGAAAACAATATTAATAATCCAGCTTTGAAACAAATACGCGAAGCGATCATAAGTATTAGAAGCGAGAAGCTGCCAAATCCAAAAGAGAATCCAAACGTTGGATCATTCTTTAAGAATCCTATAGTTTTGAATGAAATTGCTTATAAGATAATTGAAGAATTTCCAAATGCGAAATTCTTTGCACTCAAAGATGATCTTACGAAAATTCCTGCTGGCTGGCTAATAGAGAATGCAGGATTGAAAGGTGAATCTTTCGGTAATGTATCTGTTTATAGCAAGAATGCTCTTGTATTAACAAACACTGGTAATGCTTCAAGTGAAGATATAATAAAAGCTCGTAATGAAATAATAAAAATAGTGAAAGACAAATTTGGGATTACACTTGAGCAAGAGCCCGAGATAGTATAATTGATTTTAAGTGAATTTTTAGTATAATGCTCCTATTGCCGGAGTGGCGGAATTGGTATACGCGCGCGACTCAAAATCGCGTCTCGCAAGGGATGGAGGTTCAAGTCCTCTCTCCGGCACAATGAATAATAAGCAACTTTCATATATAGAGATTTCTAAAGAAAATTTGATACACAATATCAAACAATTTCGTGGTCTTTTAAAAGGTAAGACAAAGATTGCGGGAGTGATAAAGGCCAATGCTTATGGTCATGGAGATAAAGAAGTCGCTAGAATAGCAAGTCCTTATGTGGATTACTTTCAAGTGGATAGTATAGAGGAGGCAGAAAGGGTAAGGAGTGTGACCAAGAAGCCAATTTTAATATTTGGATACTTAAATGAAGATGGTGTAAAGAGATCTATAAAAATAAATGCTATTATTGGGAGTTTTGATTTAGTTCATCTTTTGAAAATAAATCATGCCGCAGGAATTTTGAAAAAGAAAGTAAGGGTACACTTAGCTATTGATTCATATCTCGGACGCGAGGGAATAATGCCAAGTCAAACAGAAAATATTATAAAAGAAATAAAAAATCTTAAAAATATTATTTTAGACGGAGTCTATTCACATTTTGCAAACATCGAGGATACGATGAATAGAACTCATGCGGAAAGACAAATAGAAACGTACCATAAGTGTGTGAAAATATTTAAAGAAAATGGCTTCCCAAATATTAATACTCACATATCGGCAACTTCTGGAATTCTTGTATATGAGAAAGGGGAGAATTTGCATAGTATTGTTCGCCTTGGCATCGGTCTTTATGGTATGTGGCCTAGTGATCATTTGGAATATTTAAATAAAAAGAAAATTATAATTAAATCAATTTTAAGGTGGATAACCCACGTGGCTCAAGTGAAAGTTATTCCTGCGAATTATCCTATTGGTTATGGACTTACTTATATTACGAAAAAGGCAACGAAGATTGCCGTCATTCCACAAGGCTATGCAGATGGGCTTACTCGAACAATGTCAAACAATGGAGAATTCTTGATAAAAGGTAAAAAGGCGAAGATTTTAGGGCGAGTAGCCATGAACATGACAGTGGTAGACGTCTCACATATTAAGGACGTTATTCCAGGGTGTGAGGTTGTGATAATTGGGACTCAAGGGAAGGCTAAAATCACAGTGGAAGAATTAGCTCAAAAGATGGGGACTATCAATTATGAGGTTACAACGAAAATAAATGCTTTATTACCAAGGGTTGTGAAATAGAGGCCTTTCTATTGCATTTTTAAGAGTTTTATAGTATTGTAGGGATTATGTCACAAGATAGACTTTTCAAATTAGGCTGTACTAAATGTAAACACATTAATTACTGGTCAAGCAAAAACAAGAAACTCGTCACTAAAAAGATCGAGCTTAAGAAGTTTTGTAAGTGGTGTAAAGTAAACACTAAACACAAAGAAATGAAAAAATAAAAAGTCCCCATCTGGGGATTTTTTATTGTGTACTTGCGGGCTTTAAAAGATTAGAATGGAACACTATAGAAAATATGGTCCTAAAATGGAACAATATTTTTCAAGGGTTTAGTCTTGTAAATTAATCTAACAAACAAAGCTTATTCTAACACCGATTAATACTTCTTTAAAATTAAATATATTACCTAGGAATTTATAGAACAATATATAAAGAAACATATATAGTATTATGTCAATATTTTGGCGAGCAAAAAATAACAATAAAAAAATAGGGAATTATTTTATCTATTTTATTTTTTTAGATATCTTGGTAATTCTTAGCTCCGAACTTAGAGTAATGTTCGAATTACTATAATACAAGAATTTAATTAACATTCCTAATAATAAGAAGTTTATTTATGAAAAATAGGAAAAAGAACTTGAATATCTTGATGCCCAAAATCTTGCATATCTTCTGCAATTCCTATACATAGTTTATTTAATTCTATTTCAGGTAAATCTATCATCCCCATCATTCCACAATTATAATCTGGATGAGAGAAGGGTGCGCCATTTTTTCCTAAAAAAGAAAAAATTATTGCAACACTTTTATTGTTAATAGAGGGTGGATTTAATACAAGCACATCTTTATTTTTAATATACTTATCGTAGAAACTATAATCTTTAACTCTTAAGATGAATAAGCACGATTCAATGGGAATTATTACTTTATAAAATTCTCTTTCAAATTTTCCGTCAACCATTCTCTTTATCCCTAAAAGTCTATCTTTAAACTTATATGATATCTCTAGAGAAGTTGGTTTATTAAGTTTTAACACTACTGGAAGTTTAGTGGGTACATCCGTTGACTTTACAAAGTTGATAATTTTATTTTTAATAGAAAACTTTAAATAACCTCTATTTTTTTTATCTCTAGTATATAAAAGTGTCCCTAATAATCTATCTCCAATTAGAATTCTGGATTTTTTATCTTTTTTACTCATTTTATTTATTGCTTTACTTGAGAAATTTTCCAATCAGTAAAGTCACTATTTATTTTAACCTTAAAGGTGATCGATTTGTTACCACTGGATTCCTTAAATTCGGTTATACTATAAACATAACCATTTTCACTTGTTAAAAGTCCTATACAGTATACTGCTCCAAAGTTATGTCTTCCTTTAATATTTTCTCTAATTTTATTTCTAAAAAACTTTTCGGCTCCATCAAAAAAAACTACGAGCCATTTACCTTTAGCATACTCTGGACCTTTTTTAATCTTCTGATTTATAGCATTTATTATTCTACTTTCTCCTTTTGGTAGTTTATTAAAAGTATTTTCTAAAGCAGATATATGTTCAGTTGGAATAAATTCTCCTGTATTTTTATCTAATATAAAACCATCACCCTTAGGATCTTCTGTAAAAGTAATATTATCTCCATGTAATTTTCTTAAAACAGCACAAAGTAACCAATTAGCCCAAGCTTCTCTAGGTCTTAATAAAAAATTTGTGAATTCTCTACCTTTTAATAAAAAGGTGGGGTCCTTTACATAAGGCTCCATATCTTTTAGAGCTATTTTAAAATCCTTTATTTGTTTTATCTCTTTCATTTTTTAACTATTTACCCCACTTTTCAACTAAAGTCATAGTTTGATTTCTTGGTGCATTTATTGCTGGAATTTCACCAATATCTACAACTACAGGCACTTGAGCTAATATACCCGCAAGAATACATGTGCCTGTGGGTAAAATGGGTAAATAATCAAAAGATACTTTATCTAAATATGCAATCGTTTTTTCTACAGCATAAATATCATTATTATTAATTAATCTGTGTAAAAAGTAGTTGTGTAATTGGGAAAGAATTGTAGGAGAAATATCAGCTGGTCGTTGGCTTGCCAATGTTAGAAACACACCAAACTTTCTTCCTTCTTTTATAATTTCTTCAAAAGTTTCAAGTCTATAATCTTTCCATTGTTCATTTTCACGCTCAGAAACATTAGAAAGTATATTATGCGCCTCATCTACAATAATATTTAAATAAGTAATACCGTTTGCCATTCTTTTCTTTTCTTCATAGAGATTTCTACATAATAATAAAGGTAACATTTTTCTAATTTGGATATTTACATCCTTAAAAGAAACTATTGTTAAAAATTTTAGTGTATCTTCTTCTCTTATTTCAGAAGATTCTTCTAAAACAACCACCTTACTTAAATCTTTTATACGAGTCTCTAGCCTCTTAATAAGTGGAGCTATATGCTCTCTATTAGAATAACCTTTGATAATCTCATCATAATATTTGATTATAATTTTTAAACGGATAGAAGAAACATTGTCTAAATCAAACTGCAATGTGTTTATTTTTTCTTCTAATGGACTCAATATGTAAGTTTGAATGTTTTCTTTAGAATATCTATCGTTTCCGTTTATACCATCTTGTCCGTTAACATAGTATGAACCAGTAGTCCCATTAAAAGCAACTCGTCTAGTAAAAAATAATATAACATCGTTTAATTCAGGCAAATTAGTTGTACTCATTTTTAAATCATAAAGAAATTCAGAAAATACTTTAATACCAATCTCTCGATCTTTATTATTATCTATAATTTCCTTTATTAAGTTAAAAATAAGATTATGTATTTTTGTAGATATTTCCTCATGAGACCCGTTTAAAAGCTCATTTGTAAAAGAAGATTCGAGAGAGCGTCGTATAAATGGACCTTGGGTTTTTTCAGTAGCTTCTAGAAAAATTATCCAAAAAATAGGATCTTCAAGTGTCTCTTTTGAAATCGGGAATTTGTCTTGACCACCTGCTATCCTAGTGGATAATTTAAACACCTTTTTATATTTGGCCTCTACTATAATTTGATCCCGTTCGTTTTCTCCAACATATTCTCCATTAAAATCAAGAAGAAAAAAATTAGCATTTCTTTGAAAATTTTTATGTTCTTTATATTTTTTAAATAATTCATAATATATTTTCGCAAGGGTATATGATTTACCACTACCAGTATTTCCAAAAATTCCTATATGACTTGCTAATAAACTATTAACCCCCACACTGATATCCTGTCCTTTCTCTAAGGCGAGTCGACCAAGTTTTATAGGATCGTCACCTCCTCTTATAAAATTATGTACTTGGTTAAATTCATCATTGTGCAAAAGAAAACACTCATTTCCAACAAGAGGAAGTTCTTTTATTCCTCTTTCAAAAGTTTTACCTTTTAAAAACCCCAATAGGCTTACGGCAAGAACTCTATTTATTTTTCCTTTGTCATTTGTGTATTCTTTCTTGGTAAATAAAAGATCTTCAGTTGTAAATTCTCCATCAACCTTACCTATAATTTTTGTGAAGCCTTTTATGATTTTTATATATCCCCCTACTGATATGTTTTTTAACAAATCCCCTTTGTAAAGTAAGTGTGAGGAATTCTTCATTTTATCAACTTTTATACGTATAGTTCTACCATCAACAGACACCACTTTGCCTATTTTAAATATAGAATCTTCTAATATTTGATCTTCATTATTCATATAAATTATACTAGAGAATCCATTAATTCTTTTCGTTTTCTTCAATCTGCCTTAATAAAGATTTAAAAACCTTTTCATTGATATTTTTAAAGTCATAACAGAAAATATCTCCACCACCTTGTTCAAAATCTTTTTGGTTTGGAACAATAATTTTTACATTTCTGTTTTTTATATCTCTTAACCCCAATAAAGATTCATATTTAGCTTCAGAAGTTGCAGAGTGAGCAAATATATAAACGGTTAAGGTGGGATTTGAATTAATTGCCCTCAGTGTTATTTCACGTATATGTTCGTCTGAAAAAGAAAAACCCATAACAAAAAGCACACTATTTTCTTTCTCAAGTTCATTAGCGTAAATACGCAAAAGCTCATAGTGATTCTGATTAAGAAGTGTAAGTTTAAATTTATCTTTTGTAGGATTAATAATTGGCAATTTATGATATGCTTCTAAAAAATCTTCAATCGAACGAGAAAATCTTTTTGTTGAGTTTTTCGCAAGAAGTGTTACAAGGGTATCACTAGCATCAGCCACAGCTATTTCGTTAAATTTTTGTTTTTCTAGTTCTTTTACCAACATGAGGTCTGGTGAAAACTTAACTTTCTTTTCCCCTTTTACTTCCACGACTTTCCATGTTAGGGAACCATGTAATTTTAAAAGATTAAAAACTGGTATCTCTGAAGTATTTTCATAATGAGAACTTCTTTTAAGAGTAGATTTGCGAAAATTACTTAAGTTAAATGTTGGTGTAAAACGTCCATTAAATCCATCATTAAGCTCCACTCCAAGTCCTTCAAAGGCTTTATCAAGATAAATATCTATATTAGTTGTAAATATATTAACTTGCTTATTTAATATTGGACTATAGCGATTTCGTAAAATTGAATTGATGGTTTCAATAAAAACTTTATAGTTATCTAATACATCCATGGAAGCAGGATCGTCTTCAAGTATTTTTATATTTTTAAATATAACCTCATCACAATATCTCCTATATAAAGCAGATCTAATTATATTACGTCTCCCTTCATCTATTTTAATTTGTTTATCTATTTCAGAAAGAAGATCTTCTATGTTCCCCAAAGTACTTAAAAATGGTCCTGACAACCCAGAACCCATTAGAAAATTAAGATTAGCATCTTGAATTGTGTCTTTTAGATTATATAACGTATTTATTTCATTGCTCATTGCAAAATTGTACTCCTTAATATAAAGTAAGTCAAAAATAATCATCACAAAACGTACTAATGCTAGGTTTAAAATACTTTTAATTGATTTCATTTACTGATATAATATTATATATGAACAGCAATTCACCTGATATAACAGGCAAAAACAGGTCAAAACAAGCCAATAAGGGCCAATTCCAACCCGGAACGACTGGTAACCCTATGGGCAGACCCAAAGGCAGTCTTTCTATTACACAGGCTATAAAGGATAAACTTCAAGAAGTTTATCCAGGTTCTGATCGTAAGATTAAAAAAACATATCTAGATAAAATTGTAGAAGGAATTTTAAAGAATGCTATTGAAAAAGGCGACACACGTAGTCAAAAAGATATTTGGGCTTATATTGATGGCCAGCCGAAAGTTGAGTTAGAAATTAATAAATTTTCTGTATTTTCGCGCGAACAATTAATTGAGCGTATTATGTTAAAACTTACAAAAAAATAATTTTTTCACAGAGAGAGGTATACTTTAATAAACAATATACATATATTTCAGTCTATTTTGTATAGTCAAAAAAAACATCAAACCACAAAAAGGTTAAAATATACAATTCCAAGTATTACAAGAACATTAAATAGAGTGAGTAATAATATACCCCATTTTATCTTTTTTTCTGTTCTATAATTTTTTACAATCCCTATTACACCAACAATAATCGACAAAACTATACATCCATAATAAATAGTATAAATCAGATTAAAAAGAAGATTAGAAATAAAAATAACAGTAGCTAATGAGATATTTTTAGGTATCCAATTAGCAAATATCAAAGTTTCAAACATATTCGACATAGTAAACCTACCAATTAAATAATATAAAATAGTAAATAGAATTGTTAGTATTGAGTATTTGTTTATTTTTTTGAACATATATTTTAATTTGTTAAATTTTTAATTTGGAAATATTGCACTGACCATTAAAATTCTGGCTAAAGATTCAACACTGCCAACGTTTACGAAACTCGGAATTCCTAAGAAGCAGTTGTTTTTTATTGAGATTGCTACACCTCCCGAGTTCCCGTGTTCGATTTTAGCAGAGGTTATGTAGTAATCTCCATCATAACCGGATATAATGCCGTCTGTGGCTGTTATGTCGTTTTTATCGCCTATTCCAGGGTAACCGAGGATCAATATCTTTTCTCCCAGTTCCGCTTTATTTTTACAGGTGCTTTCATATGAAGAATCAGTCAAGGCAGTCATTCGCGAGGTTGGGTTGGTAACCCTTATTAAGGTAAAATCTTTATTTTCAGAAGCAGAAAATGCACCACCGACCTGATCCTCTTTAAATGTTGTTGCTGTTTGCGTATCCATTGGCATTCTTATATCACAAGAAGTAGGAAAGAAGGATTGGCCTAGGGTACTAAAAGTGATCACATGTTTATTTGTTAGGAAGAAAACAGCTCCATTACTATCATAACTAAAGAGATATCCGGACCCAGACTGTTCTGCCACCTTAATATTATTAGCCTCTGCTTTGCATTCAATATAAGCCACTCGTGGTCGCCATTGTTGTATAATGGATTCCTCATCGTTTATCATGACTTTGGATTTTATCGAATAATTAAAAACGGGTTTAGCTGTTGGCGAAATGAAAGGTCCATTTGCCAGTTTATTATTTTTTAATGCTTCTACTTCTTGTTTCAATTTTTCAACTTCTGAATCTCTTTGTTTTTGTGTTATGTTCTCTTTTTTGATTATTTCCGTTTGATATTTTTTGTATTGTTTTACCCCAAAATAACTAACTCCACACACAATCAAAATAATCAGTACTATTAAAATTAAATATTTGTATTTTTTTAATTTTTCCATATTTTTTTATATTAATAATTATCAAAAACACTCATGTCAATTGGTTGTGCAGTAGCATTTCCACCCACAACAGAGTTAAGAGTAATACTAATATTGTCATATTCGCTACCGTTTCGACTATGGGTCGTTTTAAAATCAAAATTATCATCAAATGCCTGCGCGCTTGGATTAATAAGAAACTTTTTTTGACTAGAATCCCAATCGGATCCAAAAGAGAAAAGCAATCTATAAACACCATCATTTATATTTTTAATTGAAGAACTATTGTTATTGCGTATGTATACGGAATAGACTTTTCTTCCGTCGTTCGTGATAAGCTTTACAATTGCATCTGAACCACTTCCATTTGAGATATTCAAAACACCTAAACCGTTAAAGGATAATTGATTAGAAAAGAGTATGGTGCTATTTGGTAGAAAACGAGGCGGTGTTTTAGTGATAGAAGTTGTATTTAACACAGGAGGAGATAGTGGATTAATGTTTCCGATATTTGTTGTTGGAATAGGGTCTGGAAGTGGATTTGATGCACCATGATAACTTAAAACAACAGTGAGTAAGATTGATCCAACTATTGAAATTATCCAACCTTTTGCTGTATTTGGAATCCCAAATCGTATTTTGGATGTTGAAGATTTTTTAGAAGGAGTATAGGTATAAGTATTTTCTTTCGTTGTTTGATCTTTAGGTGGAGTGTATGAATTATTGAAAGAAGTTTTTTTAGTAGGTATTTTTTCAATAAGTACCATTTTACAATTAGGACATTGTTCTTCTATTATTTCAATTTCATTTTTACAAAATGGACATTTTTTCATAAATTTATCTTATTTAATCTTTTTTCTCTGCCTTTTTTGATTTCTTATATGTTATATATGAAGCAATTACAGCAATAACTCCTAACATACCAAACGAATCTCCTATAAGTCCTTTACCTAATAAGAATTTAATAAAATAAGCAATAACTGCGATACTAACTAAAACTTCCCATGATAATATTTTTTTCATAAATTTTAGGTCTAGAACGCAAAAAGCTCCTAGCCAGCGATAACCCTAAGGCTACCCATATCCGTTTCCAGATATGACACAGTACGTGTGAACTCTGACTAGGAGTTCTTTGCTACGTACTGTGTTTTTGGCCATACCTTATAGTTTTGAAGATATAAGGGTTAGGTTCTATCTTATTTAATTGTTTTAGTATTATACCAAAAATAACAATTGAACGCTATTTACAGCTATTTTTATTTATCAAGTTATGATACACTATGTTTATTGTTGATATGGGGGTTGTAATTAACCCATTCTTACTAATTAAGTATTGTTGCTACAGAATGCTCTTTTTTTGTTTGTTATGAATAAAAAATGGGCTTATATTAGTAGTGATAAGTCTAAAAGAATTTAAAAAAGCGCTTGGAAAACAAGCTACCGACTTAACTGAGGAGCAAATACTTAAACTTAGAGAACAGCAAGATCAAGAGGCTGAGATATATTTTAATATGTGGCGTGAGTATATTAGAAATAATGGAATTGAGGTATAATATATTTATGGAAGATTCTCAGAAAAAGAAAAATTGTATTATTTATTGCCGAGTAAGTAGCCCAAAACAGGCACAACAGGGCGATAGTCTTGAAGACCAAGAAATAATTGGAAATGGAATTGCTGGGAGATTAAATCTCAATATTTTAAAAGTATTTAAGGAACAATGTTCTGGAAGGAAAGATAGCAGACCTGTTATTGATGAAATTTTTGCTTATATCAAAGCTAATCCTAAAAAAGTAGATGTGCTAATATTCCGTGCAATAGACCGTTTTACTAGAAATGGGACTCTTGGATACGAAATTTTAAAACAACGCTTAACAGATTATGGTGTTCAACTTATTGATGGACATGGAATAATACAACCATCAAAAAATACATTAGAACATCTTGGAGTTGAATATTCATGGAGTAAAATATTTCCTAGTGAAATAACAGAACTTGTTATGGCTCAACAAGGTAAGCAAGAGGTTAATACAATTCTTACAAGAATGATTGGAGCAGAAATTGTTTTGGTGAGAGATGGGTATCATATAGGAGCACCTAAAGAAGGATTTATTAATGGCAGAACGCTTGTTGATGGCAAGAAAAAATCAATTCTAATGGTAGATCCAAAATATGCCCATTTTTTTATTAAGATGTTTGAATTAAGAGCGTTAGGAACAAATACAGACCAAGAAATTGTGGATTATATAAATGCTATGGGGTATCTCTCTCACACAAGAAACAAGTGGTCAAAAACAAAAGATAAAGTTATCGGTTCCACAGGCGGTCTTAAGCTTAATGTTAAACACTTTCAGAATGTTATATCAAACCCTATCTATTGTGGCATAAACAACGAGAAATGGACTGTTAAGCCTATTAAAACCAAATATGAGGGATTAGTATCTATTGCTACTTGGAATAAAGCTAATAAGGGTAAATTGTTCATAGAAGAACATTCAGATGGAAATATTACGATTTATAAGGATTACAACCCTCACGCATTAAAAAGAATAAAAGACAATCCTCTATTTCCTTTTAAATCAGTCATATTATGTCCTGAATGCGGAAAACCATTTCTTGGGAGTGTTTCAAGGGGTAAATCTGGTGCTGGATTTCCAGCGTATCATTGTTCAAGAAATCATAAACAATACGGGGTAAGTAAAAAAGAGTTTGAAAAGAATCTCGCTCATTTTATTACCAATATGAAATACAAAGAAGGCTTTTTAAAAAGCTTTGAAGCTACCTTAATGAATAAATATAGAGAGAAAGAAAAAGAACTTGGCGAATTTTCATTAAAAGCCAGTAGTAATGTTACAGACCTTGAAACAGAAAAATTACAAAAAATAGAAGCTTTTACTAGTACCCAGAATCAAACAATAAGAACAACTCTTGAAAAACAAATTGAAGAGATACAAAAACAAATAACTGAAGCTCAAGAACAGCGTAATAAAATTGAGATTAAAGAGAATGATATTCACTCGTTTATAAGATATGTGAAAGATTTAATGGAACACCCAGAAGAAAGGCTTTTAAAACAAAAGAATTTTACTATTTTAAGGGCACTTTATGGGATAGTATTTGATGGGTTACCAACCTATACTCAAATAGTTAATGGAACACCAAAATTATCTTTAGCTTACAGGCTATCTGAAGAGTTTTATAGGAGTAAATCCTTGAATGCGGGCGATGGAGGAATCGAACCCCCACCAACGGTTTTGGAAACCGTTGTTCTACCACTAAACTAATCGCCCTTGCAAATAGGAGTATACTACAAAATTTGTTTATTTCAAAAACCTTTTTATCTCCTTCATTGCTTTAATTTTCTCGCTATTTTTGAGTGGGTTTATCCAAAGAGTATCTAGGTCGCGTTTAAACCACGTGCTCTGGCGTTTTGCAAAATGCCATATCTCAGTATTTAATTTTTCTATCATTTCAGATTTTGTAAATTTTCCTTGTAGATACATAGAAACATGTCGGTATTCAAGTCCAAATGAATGCATCCGCTTCCAAGACAGTCCATCTTTATGTAGATTTTCTATCTCTTTAATCATCCCTTTTTTAATACGAGAGAGTAGGCGAGTATAAATTCTTTCTTTTAGTATTTCAGACGGTAAAGTCAAACCAATTTTTAAAACTTCAAATTTACTATCTGGGACAAACTCTGCAGGTGCAGAGTTTGTCCCAGATTTAGTTTTTAATGCAGGAACAAAGCCTAAAGCTTTAGCTATCTCGATTGCGCGGATTAATCGTACGGGGTTATTGGCATCAATATTCTTTGCGCGATCTTTATCTAATTTTTTTAATATTTCAAAAAGTTGTGGAGCAGTCTTTTTTGAAAGTTTCTCTCGAAGTTCTTTATTAGGCGGTACGTCGGGGAACACTGTGCCTTTCACAACTGCATCTATATAGAATCCTGTACCACCACAGATTATAGGGACTTTGCCTCTTTTGTATATTGCGTCAATTTCTTTCAAAGCTTTCTTTTGAAAGTCGTTCACAGTGAAAACTTTTGATGGATTAATAACATCTAGTAGATAGTGCGGAACCCCCATCATTTCTTTTTTTGTTATTTTTCCAGTACCCAGATCCATTCCTTTATATACCTGTCTAGAATCCGCCGAGATGATTTCTCCATCAACCTTTTTAGCTATTTCCACAGCAAAATCACTTTTGCCAGTTGCAGTTTGTCCTAATACAACGATAACTTTCATATTTCGCATTCTAGCATATTTTGTGCTAAAATACTGGGATGGGATTCAAATCATATATAACAAAAAAGGTCCTTCAAATGAAAGGCATGTCGAAAGACCAAGCAGAACAAATTACTAAACAACTAGAAGACAATCCAGAGCTTGCTGCGAGTTTGAAGGCTCTTGAGAGCGACAAAGAAGTCAAAGCCCTTTTTGAGAAAATTACAAAAGAAATAGAAGAGAAGAAGAAAGCAGGTACAGCGGAGCAATACGCAGCGATACTTGTGATGAACAAATACAAGGCAGAGTTGATAAAGCATCGTGAAGCCCTCGCTCCACTTATGAGTTTGATGCAGAAATAAATATTCTTTATAGAACTTCAACCGGCTCTACATTTATATGCTCAATCGGTTCTTTGTTTTTGTAAGTTTTGTAGACAAAGAGGAAAGTAATAAATAAAATTATTGCAGAGAGAACAAATGGTAAGCTTGGGTGTGCTTCATAGACTGCTCCACCGATAACAGGACCAAGAATCATTGAGAGGGACATAAGGGAGGCCAGGATCCCCATCATTTCACCTTGCTCTCTTTTCCCTGAGAAACCGATTATTTGGCTATTCATCACAACTCGCATTATGGATTGACCAAAAGCTGTAATAATTAAACCGATTATAAAAGCAGACTTAAAAGGTAAAGCCATTATAAGATAAGCAAAAGAAAAAGGTACAAATATCCAAACCATTAAGAATGACTCTTTGAAATATTTTAACCAAACATTTTTAAATAAGAAAGCTTGATTTATGGATATTATAACTCCCATCATGGCCATAATTAGACCAGAAGCGATTACTGTCCAAGAAAATACTCGAGCGATGTAAAGAGCAAAGATTGACTGGTTGAGCGATATGGCGATTCCAAAGAAGAGCCATGCGAGGTAAAGAGGAAGAACTTTTTTATTTTTATAAGCTTTGATAATTGGTGCGAATGGGTTTAAAGAAATTTTGGCTGTATTTCTGTCGTGATTTGTTTCAGGCAAGAAGAAGTAAGCCATGATTGTGTTTATTGTTGCCATTACTCCAACGACAATAAATGGTAGCTTCATACTTATACCAGAAAGGACTCCACCAACAAGTGGTCCAACGATAAAGCCAACTCCAAAGACAGCTCCTATTAGACCAAGGTTTTTTGAACGTTCTTTATCATCTTTTGCAATATCAACAAGATAATTTTGGGCAGTTGAAATGTTTCCAGCAGCAGAACCATCAATTATTCGTCCTAAGAATAATCCAAAAATTGTTTTTGAAAAAGCAAAAATAAGCCAACCGAGAGCCGTTGAAGCTAGACTTATAATAAGTACTGGTCTTCGTCCGATTCGGTCTGAAAGCATACCAAGGATTGGGGCACTAAAAAAAGAGAAAAGAGCGAAAACAGCAAAGAGTGAAGTGACTACAATTCCAGAGACGTGGAAAGATTCAACATAGAAAGGTAGTACAGGTATAATAAGACCAATACCAAGAACATCCAGTAATACAGTAGATAGTATTATGGCCTTAGGTGAGAAATTGGATACTTTTTGAATTTTTTCTTCCATATATCTAATTTATCATATTTACCATATTTATGTTAAATTTTTTGTGTTATAATTAACATCATGAAAGGAATACAACCAGTAATTTTACCAAGAGATAATGGCCCACACAATTTTGTTGTTGAGTGGTGGTATTTCAATGGTCATTTATTTGATAAGAAGGGTAAGGAATATAGTTTCATGGATTGCTTCTTTAAGGTTGATATAAGTAAGGTCAACATTCCTCATCTGTTCCCTCATTTAATAGAAGATATTTTTAAAAAGGGTGAATACGTTCATTTTGCCCATTCTGTAGTAACTGATATCTCAAAAAATAAAAACTACAAAGAAATTCAAAATATTTCTTTTATTTCAAAAGATAGTTTTAAAAAAGATTTATTATATATTAATTATAAAGATGCTTATACTGTGGGGACTAATTTGAATGGAGAAATAGTAGAGATTGCACCAAACGATTTTCATATTAGAACCAAAAATTTAGATTTAATTTTAGAGTCTCAAAAGAAGCCATTGCTTGAGGGCGGTCATGGCTATGTTGGCACACCAGAATCTGGAAGCTATTACTATTCTTTCACAGATCTATCTGTCGTCGGAAGTATAAATATTAATGGAGAGGATACAGAAGTGAAAGGTAAGGCTTGGATGGATCATCAGTGGGCCAATACTACATATAAGGGCAAGAAAGATAAATGGTCTTGGTTCTCATTTCATTTAGAAGATGGCCTAGAGATAATGTGCGTCGAGTATGGCAAAGAAGGAGGTACGGATATCTTAGTAGACATTATTGATAAAGATGGAGTTCAAAAGCAATATAAGAAAGCGAAGATAACTCCCTTGGGTAAATCTTGGAAAAGTAGTAAGACAAAATCACGCTATCCACTTGCTTGGAAAATAGAAATAGGTGATGGAGATATCATAATAGAGACAGAATCTTTGGTAAAAGAGCAGGAAATGATTTTCGGGCAGATCAATTATTGGGAGGGTCCAATGAAAGTGAAAGCTAGAATAAATGGGAAAAATTTAAAAGGGCTTGGTTTCATGGAACTTGTCGGCTATCCATCAGACTATAATTACCTACTACTTGAGAGTGAAGAACTAGAAAAAAGTATTTGGAAGGGAATAAAGAGATTTCTTAAAAATTTATAATATGAATTGGTTTAAACATATATTAACAAAAAGTAAAAATGACGAGGAACTCACAAATGATTTAAAGAAAAAGCTTTTTCTAAAGCTTTCTGTCTTTGCCAAAGGAGAGATTTCTTTGGCTTTTTCAGAGTTGAAATCCAAAGAAGAAGGATTAGATAATGAAGAGGTGAAAAAAAGAATTAAAATTTATGGTGCAAACTCTATATCTGACGATAAGAAAACAAATCATTTTCTTAAATTTTGGAGAATTTTAAAAAGTCCTATAAATCTTTTACTTATTTCTCTAGCGTTGATTTCTCTTTTTGCAGGTGACCTGAAGGCTTTTATTGTAATTCTTGTGATGGTTTCTCTTAGTATTATTTTGAATTTCTATCAAGAAACAAAAGCTTCGATTGCAGCAGATAAATTGAAATCCATAGTCCATACTAAGACGACAGTCATAAGAAATGGTAAAAAAGAAGAGATAGATATGAAAATGGTCGTTCCTGGAGATATTGTATATCTTTATTCAGGGACGATAATACCCGGAGACATAAGGCTTTTGTCTTCCAAAGACCTTTCTATCAATCAAGCAATGCTTACAGGTGAGTCTTTGCCTATAGAGAAGCATGTGACAGAGGCGGATCAGAGCAAGGAGAACATTATCGACTATTGCAACTTATGTTTTTTGGGTACAAGTGTTGAAAGCGGTGTCGCGACGGCCATAGTTTTGAGTACTGGTAAAAATACATACATCGGTATGATTGCTCATGATATCAATACCAGTGATCATATTTCAGATTTTGATAAACAATTGAAACTTTTTGTAATACTTATTTTGAAGTTTATGGTTGTGATGGTTCCATCAGTTTTTCTTTTAAATGGAATTTTTAAAGGCAATTGGTTTGAAGCATTTTTATTTGCTTTAGCTGTGGCAGTTGGTATGGCGCCTGAAATGGTGACGACGATAGTCGCGATGAATCTATATAAAGGGGCGCTTGCTATGTCAAAGAAGAAGGTTATCATAAAGCACTTAGATTCGATTGAGAATTTTGGGACGATGGATATTCTTTGTACTGACAAGACTGGAACTTTGACTGAAGGAAAGGTGGCACTAGAAAAACATTTAGATGTATATGGTAAAGAAAGTGAAAAGACTTTGCATTATGGATTTATTAATAGCTTTTTCCAGACGGGGATGCAAGACATCATAGATCAAGCAATACTCAAGCACGAAGAAGTTAAAGAGAAGCTGGAAATTATTCAGTATAAAAAGATAGATGAAATTCCTTTTGATTTTAATAGAAGAAGACTTTCAGTAATAGTATCAGATGAAAAGAGTGGATCTCATTTGCTAATTTGTAAGGGTGCAGTGGAAGAAATTTTCAATAAATGTACACACGTTTTAATAGAAGAAAAGAAAATTCCCTTTGAAGATCTTACAGGAAAGGTCAAAACAGAAATAGAGGAAGAATTAAATAGAGAAGGTTTTAGGGTAATAGCTGTAGCATATAAAGAAGTTGCAAATGATCAGTCTGTATTTGATGTAGAAGATGAAAGTGATTTAGTGCTTGTTGGATTTTTGGCCTTTTTTGATCCACCTAAAAAGAGTGCGAAAGAAGCGATATCAGAGCTTGAAAGTTTGGGTGTAAAAGTAAAAATTCTAACAGGGGACAATGGCATAGTTACCAAGAAAGTTTGTGAAGAAGTGGGCATTTTCACAGATAAAATTCTTTTAGGAAATGAAATTGAAAAGTTTAGTGACGAAGAACTTGCAAATGAGGTAGAAAATATTTCTATTTTTGCAAAGCTTTCTCCTTATGATAAAGAGCGTATTATTAAATGCTTAAGAGCAAAGGGGCATGTTGTAGGCTTCCTAGGGGATGGTATCAATGATTCTCTGTCTCTTATTGCCGCTGATGTTGGTATTTCTGTAGATACAGCTGCTGATATAGCCAAAGAATCTTCAGATATAATTCTTCTCGAGAAGAATCTACTAGTTTTGAGAGATGGTATTAAAGAGGGACGTAGAATTTTTGATAATATTATAAAGTATATTAAAATGGCGGCAAGTTCAAATTTTGGGAACATGTTTAGTGTCGTTGGAGGTAGTATATTCTTGCCATTTTTGCCAATGCTTCCTATACAAATACTAGTGAACAATATGCTTTATGATTTCTCTCAGATGACTATACCTTCTGACTCTGTAGATGAAGAGAGATTAAAAAAGCCAACGAAATGGAATTTCAAAAATATTAAAAGATTTATAATTTTCTTTGGTCCTATTAGTTCTTTGTTTGACTATGCTACTTTCTTTGTGATGCTTTATGTTTTTCAAGCTTTCGGGGATCCTGCACTGTTCCACACTGGATGGTTTGTTGAATCACTCATCACTCAGACTTTGATTGTTCACATCATTAGAACCAGTAAGATTCCATTCATACAAAGTCGTGCAAGCCTACCTTTGATTATTTCAACACTCTGCGTCATCTCTATTGGTATCTATTTACCATTTTCACCATTTGCAAGTGCTTTAAAGTTCGTCGCGCTTCCACCACTTTATTTTGCTCTATTATTTATCGGTATTATCCTTTACTTCATAATTACCCAGCTTCTCAAACTTTGGTTTATCAAAAAATACGATTGGGTTTAATCTAGCACTAGTTATTTTTCTCTCCTTTCAGAACTATTGAATTTCTGCTATATTTTAAGCATGACTCTATCTTTAGGAATCGTTGGTTTGCCAAATGTGGGGAAATCCACGTTATTTAACGCTCTAACGAAAAAAGGCGTACCAGCAGAGAATTATCCATTCTGCACAATAGACCCATCTGTGGGCATTGTGGCTGTTCCTGATGACCGTTTGTGGAAGCTTTCAGAGTTTTCTAAATCAGCCAAAACGATCCCTGCCGTGATTGAATTCGTGGATATTGCTGGTCTTGTTAAAGGTGCTTCAAAAGGTGAAGGTTTGGGGAATAAATTCTTGGCTAATATTCGTGAAGTGGATGCTATTTTTGAGATGGTCAGAATTTTTCCACTGAAGAATGATAAAGGCAATGAAATAATTCATGTCTATGGCGACATAGATCCACTTCGCGATATTGAAGTTATCAACCTTGAGCTTATCCTAGCAGACCTTGAAACTGTTTCTAAAAGAAGGAATAACATTGTTAAGGATATTAAAAAAGGAGATAAGGAGGCAATAGTAGAAGATCATGCATTAGTGAAGCTTGAAGCTGCTTTTGAAAAAGGAGAACTTGCTAATACTATAGAATTTAATGAAAAAGAATTAGAGAAAGTGAAAATGCTAAATCTTCTAACTATGAAGCCATTTATTTATGGACTCAATAAACGTGGTGGTGCACAAAATTTAGATGAGATGAATCCAGAAATTTTTAAAGAACTAACAGACTATATTGTTAGTACTGGTTCTTCATATGTAATTATTGATGCGAAGATTGAAGAAGAATTAAAAGATTTTTCAGGAGAAGAAAAAGAAATGTTTCGCAAGGAAATGGGTGGAGATGATGATGGAATAAACAGCTTAATAACAGAAGGTTATAAACTTCTTGGTCTTGATACTTACTTTACAACAGGCGAGGACGAATCTCGTGCTTGGACAATTAAAAAAGGAAGCACTGCGCCGGTGGCTGGTATGGCAATTCACACAGACTTTAAAGATAAATTCATTCGTGCGGAAGTTGTCTTCTGGAAAGATTTACTCGATGCGGGAAGTTATCACGATGCTCGCTTGAAAGGTAAAGTCAGAACAGAAGGCAAAGACTATATTGTGAAAAATGGAGATGTTGTAGAGTTTAAAATATAATATGAAATCAGACTGGCCAAAAGCTATAAAAATTTTAAAGAAGGATGGGGTGGTGGTGCTACCTACAGATACTTTGTATGGATTGGTAGCAAGTGTAGATTCTAAAAAAGCCATAGAGAAAATATATGAGATTAAGGAAAGAGATAAAAATAAGGCTTTGATAGTTCTAATTTCTTCATTAAAAAATTTGGAAAAATTTGGAATAAAGTTCTCGAAGGAAGAAGCCAAAATTTTGCCAAAATTTTGGCCGGGTGAAGTTAGCGTTCTTCTTCCATGTAAAACTTCTAAATGGAAACATATACACAGAGGTACAAAAGAAATAGCTTTTAGAATGATAGGTGAAAAAAATACAAATTTATTTAATTTATTAAAGAAAGTAGGTCCTATTGTTGCTCCAAGCGCAAATTTGGAAAGTTTTGCTCCAGCAGAAACAATAAAAGAAGCCAAATCTTATTTTGAGAATAAAGTAGATTTATATATAAATAGTGGTAGAAGAAAAGGAGATCCGTCTACTTTGATTAGAATTAAAAATAGTAGGATAGAAATATTAAGACAAGGCAAAGTTAAAATTAAATAAAAAATAAGAGCCCTATAATTTTTTATGGGCTCTTATTTTTTATTCTCAATATTTTTCTCTTGGTGTTGTCTTTTAAGTTCTATTACTTCCTCTATTAGCTTGCCCATCGTGTCTTCTATTCTTGTGAGAATTTCTTCATCCTTCTTTTCCTCTTTTTCTTCGATCTCATCTTCTTCTTGAATCTCCTCCACATCTTCCTGAATCTCATCAACGTCTTTTTGGATCTCATCAACATCTTTTTCAATACCTTCCACATCCTTCTGAATCTCATCCACATCTTCCTGGATATCTTCGACATCACGAGCCACAGCATGGAGCTTGCGAGTTTGGCGATTCACTGTCATTTGTATGAATATGGAGAGGTATATTGCTTCGAGAGATACAATTGTTGTTACTACCAGTAAAATTTCTTCAAATGGTACCCCAAAGAAATAGAATAAGAATGATCCTATAAATAGTATGGTGTGTAAAAGGAGCGATTCGGTAGAACCAATAAAACGAGTGGCTCTTATGGCCACTTTTTCAACCCTATCCAATGATTTTTTCTTTAGGCGTTGCATATAATTAGATATTTCATTATACACTCTTTTTCTGTTATAATAAAGCTATTATGGAACCAAATATAAATACACCCAAACAATCGAATTTTGTGAAGATATCTATTATTATTGCTATTGTCATTGTGATGAATATGTTTTTCAATTATGCTGTATCTCTCGTTTACAAAGAGCCAGTAATGGAGAATTATATAAAGTCTACTCAAGTAATAGAGGCTATAACTACTAAAGACAAATGTATCGGAGTCGGTGGCCAGTGGAGTGAGAATGCAATTCCTAGCCCTGTTACAAAAGGTCAAACAGAAGTACAAGGCTACTGTAACGAAAATTATACCAATCAATTAAATTATGATACTGCACGAAAAGTATATGAAAAGAAAGTATTCATTACCCTTATTTCTCTTGGTGTTATATCTCTGATTGCAGGTGGTTTTATATCTATCTCAATTCTATCTATTGCTTTCGCTTGGGGTGGAGTACTTTCACTCATCATTGCTTCAATGCGTTACTGGTCACAGGCTGATAATTTAGCTAAAGTTTTAATATTGGCAATAGCGCTAGGAATTTTGATCTGGCTTGCAGTAAAGAAATTTAATAAATAAAAATAAAAGCTACGCTAAAAATAATAATGAAAAATTACGATCATAAAAAAATTGAAAAAAAATGGCAAAAAGAGTGGAGTGATAAAAAGATTTATAAAACATTAGATGCTGGAAAAGGCAAGAAGATGTATGTCTTAGATATGTTCCCATATCCATCTGGTGTGGGGCTTCATGTGGGGCATCCTCGTGGATATATAGGAAGTGATGTATATGCCAGAATGAAAAGGATGGAAGGGTATAATATCCTTCATCCTATGGGTTATGATGCCTTTGGATTGCCAGCTGAGCAATATGCCTTAGAACACAAGATTCACCCCAGAAAAGCCGTAGAAGAGAACGTTAAAACTTTTGAACGCCAGCTTTCTATAATTGGTCTTTCTTATGATTGGTCTCGCAAAGTGAATACTACAGATCCAAAATATTATAAATGGACGCAGTGGATTTTTCTTGAGATTTATAATTCTTGGTATGACAATAAAAAAAACAAAGCTCGCAAGATAGATGAGCTTGTTTCTATTTTTGAAAAAAGTGGGAACGTAAAGGTGAACGCTGCTTGTAGTAATGATATTAAAATTTTTAATGTTAAAGATTGGAAAAGTTATTCTAAAAAAGAGAAGCAAGATATCCTCATGAAGTATCGTCTCGCTTTTGAGGGATATAGTGAGGTGAACTGGTGCCCACATATGGGTACAGTTTTGGCGAATGATGAGATAGTGATTGATGCAAAAGGTAACTCAGTCTCAGAGCGTGGAGGTTATCCTGTAGAGAAGAAGTCTATGCGCCAATGGTTCATGCGTATTACGGCTTATGCTGATCGTCTCCTTTTTGGTTTAGATGGATTAGAGTGGAGCAGCCATATAAAAGAAATTCAAAAGAACTGGATAGGGAAAAGCGAAGGAAGTGAATTAGAATTTAAAATTAAAAATCGTGATTTGAGTATTAAAGTATTCACCACCCGTGCAGATACGTTGTTTGGAGCTACTTATGTAGTACTTGCTCCAGAGCATTCTCTTGTTAGTCAATTAAAATCAAATATTTCAAACTGGAAAGAAGTAGAAAAATATATTAAAAATTTAAGGGATAAAACAGATGAAGATAGAACCAGCAATGATAAAGAGAAAACTGGCGTAGAGTTGAAAGGTATTAAAGCTATAAATCCTGCAAATGGAGAAGAAGTGCCTGTATGGATCGCAGATTATGTACTTGCTACTTATGGTACAGGAGCGGTAATGGCTGTACCTGCACATGATGAGAGAGATTTTGATTTTGCAAAGAAATATAATTTACCTATTAAACGTGTTGTTGAATTAAAATTTAAAAATAAAGAAGGAGATGGAGCAATACGAAAGGATTTACCATTTGTGAGAAGAAATGCTATTTGTGCTATTGTTCGGAATCCCAAAAATGATAAATATTTATGTATAAGCTGGAAAAATCATCTGATGCACGGATTAGTTACAGGTGGTATTGAAGACGATGAAGATCCAATTGAAGCAGCCTTAAGAGAAATAAAAGAAGAAACAGGATATAAAAATGTTATTTTAGTGAAAGATCCAAAATTTGCATTACAGAGCCAATTTTATCATCGTATTAAAAAAGAAAATAGATGGGCAAGATTTCAATATTTCTTTTTCGACTTAATAGACGAAGAACAAGATCTTGTTGATGAAAAAGAAGTGATTATGCATGATGTTATTTGGAAAAATAAAGATGAAATAAGTTTTACGGTAATTGAAGGACAGTTTACACATAATTTTATCAATAATCCGGATTATATTTATATTGATGATGGGATACTTCATTTTTCTGGACAATTTGATGATATGGAGTCTGAGGAAGCTCGTAAGAAGATTACAGAATTTGTTGGTGGTAAAATTGTTACAAGATATAGAATGCGTGACGCTATTTTTGCTCGTCAGAGGTATTGGGGAGAGCCTATACCGCTTAAGCATGATAAAGATGGTATTATTACTGATCTGAAGTTAAAGAATCTTCCTCTTGAGTTGCCAAATGTAAAATCATACGAATCTGTCGGTACCGGTGAATCTCCACTTGCCGGAGTAAAATCTTGGGTTAAGGAAGGATATGAGACGAACACCATGCCAGGATGGGCAGGATCGTCTTGGTATTTCTTGCGATATATGGATCCTGTAAATAAAAAGGAGTTTGCTTCTAAAAAAGCAATTGATTACTGGAATGAAGTAGATATGTATGTCGGAGGGGCAGAACATGCGACTGGTCACTTACTTTATTCACGCTTTTGGAATAATTTTCTTTATGATATGGGTTATGTATCATTCAAAGAACCATTTAAGAGAATGAAAAATATAGGAATGGTACTAGCCACAGATGGACGCAAGATGAGTAAGAGATGGGGGAATGTTATTAACCCAGATGATATTGTAAGTAATTATGGAGCAGACACTCTTCGTGTCTATGAAATGTTCATGGGTCCATTTGAACAAAGTTTACCTTGGTCTACTGAAAGTATTATTGGTTCAAGGCGATTTATAGATAAGGTAGATAGGTTGAGAGACAAAATTACAAAAGAAAAAAGTAGTGATATTTTAGAAAAAGTTCTTCATAAGACGATAAAGAAAGTCACAGAAGATATTGAAGATTTTGCGATGAATACAGCCATATCTTCAATGATGATGCTTGTAAACGAAATGGAAAAGTCTACAAGTATAAATGTCAAAGATTTCAAAATGTTCTTACAAATCTTAGCACCATTTGCTCCACATATCACAGAAGAGATTTGGAATAAATTAGGTGAAAAGCAATCAATTCATAAAAGCTCTTGGCCCAAATGGGACAAGAAAAAGATAATTGACGACACTATTACAATAGCGGTACAGGTAAATGGCAAGGTTCGCACCACAATCTCAATTCCAAAAGACATGGAAGAAGAAAAAATAAAAGAAATAGTCTTTCAAAATAAGGATATAATTACTTGGGTTCACGATAAAGAAATCAAACGTTTTATTTATGTAAAAGGAAGGATTATTAACATAGTGGTCTAGCTTTATTTACTTTTATTAAGTATAATATATCAATCATTATCATTTATCATTAAGTCTCCGTAAGGGGATCTCCTTACGGGAGATAATTATTATAAAAAAATATGGAATCAAAAAGAATAGAATTTTTTAATAGGTTGTCGTTCATCACATTATTATCCACTATATTCCTGTCTTTGTTTTTCTTCATACCGTATGTTCCTGTAACTCTAGAGGCAAGTAAGGGCTTCCTTCTATCTGTAGGTACAACCTTGTCGGTTTTCTTCTGGTTAATTGCTCGACTTGGTGAAGGCAAGTTTACTATACCTCGCGATAGATTAATTCTTTTTGCTGGAATAGTTCCATTAGTATTTTTAATTGCATCTTTCTTCTCATCATCTCTTTACATCTCACTCTTCGGTAGTGGTTTTGAAATGGGAACTTTTGGATCAATGCTGATATTGTTTGTTCTATTCTTTTTGTCATCAATGTATTTCCAGACAGAGAAGCGTCTATGGTATTTCTTCGGAGCATTTTTCATAGGGGCTCTTATACTGTCCATATTTGAATTAATCAATATATTCGTTGGTTTTGATCGTTTTCTTCCAGGCCTTCTACAAGGCGTATCATCTGGTAATCTTGTTGGAAGTTGGAACAATTTTGCTCTACTTTTCGGTCTAGTAGTCCTAGTATCATTATTCAGTATTGAATTTTTGAAATCAAAGAAATTATTCTTGATTGCCCAGTATTTCTTATTGATAACTGGTATTTTCTTCATCGTCATAATAAATATTCCTATGGTTTGGATTTTGGTTGGAGCTTTTTCTATCATCATCTTTGTCTATAGTGTCTCTATTCAGCATGCAGGTATTAAGATTGTTCACGGAGGAGAAGGGAAAAGATTTCCTCTAACTTCTCTTTTTGTAGTACTTATTTGTTTCTCGTTTTTAATTGGAAGCAATTCACTTGGTAGTTTAATCTCTAGATATGTAAACCTTTCAAATACAGAAGTTCGTCCTTCTATTGTTACAACAGCTCAAGTTGCATGGAAAGCTATCAAGCACAATCCAGCTTTTGGTACAGGACCAAATACTTTCGTAATGGACTGGTCACTATGGCAGCCTAAGGATATAGCTCAGACAATTTTCTGGAATTCCGATTTCAATAATGGATACAGTACCTTGTCTACATTTGTTGTTACTACTGGAATATTAGGATTTTTAGCTTGGATTTTATTCTTTGCAGTCTTCTTTATAAGAGGAATTCAATCTTTACGTATTGCTCTTAAGGATCCTCTTTCAAATTACTTCATAATGACAACATTCATGATCTCGATGTATTCATGGGTTACTTTCATTATATATACACCAAATATTTTAATGTTAATGCTGGCTTTTGCTTCAAGTGGTGTCTTAATAGGAATATTAGTCTACAGACAAGTGATTCCTGTTAAGCAGTTCTCATTCTTAAATGATCCTCGCAATAGTTTCTTTGCCATTCTTGTTTTGATGGTCTTAATGATTGCTACACTTTCTGTTACATATCTATATGTAGAAAAGTTTACTTCAGTTATTTATTTCTCTAAAGGATTAAATACTAACAACACCATGGAGTCATTGGCTCGTTCCGAAGGAATGATTGTTAATGCTATATCTCTTGATAAGAATGATGTCTACTATAGAACGCTTTCACAAGTTTACATAGCAGAGATCGGGGTTTTGGTAAATGACCAAAAGATTTCTCCAGAAGCGCTCAAGTCAAATCTTCAGCAATTAGTAAATCTTGCTCAGAATTCTGCATCTATGGCAGTCAGTCAGAATCCTAAACAATATATCAACTATGTTAACTTGGGTAATGTTTATGCTTCTCTCGAACCACTTTCTGTTCAAGGTAGTTATGAAAGTGCAGTTACTTCTTACACAAGAGCAAGCGAGTTAGCTCCAAACAATCCATCTATATTACTTGCTCGTGCTCAATTAGAATTTATCAAAAAGAATAATGATGAAGCAAGGAAGTTCATAGAACAAGCTCTTGCTCTTAAGTTGAATTACACAGATGCATTATTCCTTCTTGCTCAAATTGAAACAAATGAAGGCAACAATGCAGGTGCTATCACACAAGTAGAACGTGCAGCAGAAATGAATCCAAATGATTCTACAATATTCTTTAGACTCGGATTATTACGTTACAACGATGGTTCATACACGAGTGCTATTGGTGCATTTGAACAAGCAGTTTTGTTGGATAACGCTTATTGGAATGCTCGTTACTTCCTAGGTCTTTCTTATCAGAAAGTAGGGCGTAATGCAGATGCTTTGATTCAATTTAAGATCCTAAGTCAAGTAATGCCAGATAACGAAGATGTTAAAAAGGCTATGGACTCATTATCTAATGTTCAAGCTCCAGCAGCTCCTGTTGTCGCTCCTACAACTACAACGACCGATACAACAAAGACATCTGCAGCTAAAACATCAGCAAAGTTACCAGCAAAAGCGCAATAATAGTTTCATATAATGCCTAAAAGGATTTTAACTTTTTTCAATAAAGAGTTTAATGGGATAAACGAAGCCGCCTTATTACTTGGTGGCTTCGCTTTCCTTTCTCAAATTCTTGGTCTAGTTCGTGATAGAACTTTGGCTGGTGTTATCGGTGCTGGGCCAGTGCTCGATACTTATTATGCGGCATTTCGTATTCCTGATTTCATTTATATCTCTATTGCATCGTTAGCTTCTGTTACAGTTCTTCTCCCTTTTTTAATAAATAAAATAAAAGGTGATGATAAAAGCAAGGCTCGCTTTTTCCTTGATAATGTATTTAGCGCTTTCATGATTTTCATGATCATTACTAGTATTATTGTGGCTATTCTTATGCCTTACATTGCCCGATATATTGCTCCTGGATTCACTCCTCTACAACTCCATTCACTTATTATCACTAGCCGTATAATGCTTCTTTCTCCGATTTTTATTGGATTGTCAAATTTGATTGGATCTGTCACACAATTATTTAGAAACTTTTTTATATTTTCTTTGTCGCCAATATTCTATAATTTAGGAATTCTTTTCGGTATACTTTGTTTCTATCCCATTTTTGGAGTTTATGGACTAGCGTATGGAGTGATCCTTGGTGCAATCTTACACTTACTCGTTCAAGTTCCTGTAGTTATAAAACATGGCTTATTTCCTAGATTAACCCTCAAAATAAATTGGAAAGAAATTTTTGAAGTTACAAAGTTATCAATACCTAGGACACTAGCACTATCCTGTAATAGTTTAGCCTTTATTTTCCTTATTGCTATGGCTTCTACATTAAAGGAAGGTTCTATATCTTTATTTACTTTCTCTTTTAATTTGCAATCTGTTCCAGTTGGCATTATTGGTATCTCTTATTCAGTGGCAGCTTTTCCAATGCTTGTAAAATCTTTCTCAATGAAAGATATGGATAACTTTATAAATCATATTATAGGAGCTGCCAGACAAATTATCTTTTGGTCTTTCCCAGTTATTGCTCTCATCATAGTACTCCGTGCCCAGATAGTTCGTGTGGTTTTAGGAGTGAATACTTTTACGTGGGCAGATACGAGACTCACAGCTGCGGCTATTGCTCTCTTTATAATTTCCTTAGCCTCACAGAGTTTGGTTCTTCTTTTTGTAAGAGGGTATTATGCAGCTTCAAAAACTAAAAAGCCTCTCTTTATAAATATGTTTTCTTCTGTCATGATTATTATCATAGCTTATGCGATCCTATATATATTTAGAACTTATCCGAGCGTGCTTGATTTCTTAGAAGGGATTCTTCGTGTAAGAGATGTGCCAGGAACCATAATGCTAGCATTACCTATCGCTTATGCAATGGGCTCACTTCTTAATTTATTTTTGATTTGGAATTTGTTCAAGAAAGATTTTTTAAAGAAAGGAGAGTCAATGTTACTTCGAACATTTTTAGAGAGTTTACTTGGAGCAGTTACGATGGGTCTCTTTGCATATATCTCACTTAACTTCTTTAGTGGAATTTTTAATCTAGATACTTTTATAGGAATTTTCTTGCAAGGATTTATGGGAGGGTTTATAGGTATATGTGCTGGTGTATTAGTTTTGTATATATTTAAAAATAAAGAATTATTAGATATTGTAAAAGCTCTAAGTCACAAATTCTCAAGTAATCATATTGTTGTTCCAGAACAGAGAGAATTATAGCTTGTTAATAAAGGATAATTTCTGGAAAAATACTTTGTATTTTCCTTTATTTTTTCTTTAAAATTTGCTATAATGTACTTATGATTATCACATATTTAGGTAAGCAATTCTTCAAAATCGCACAAGGAGATTTGGTAATGGCAGTTAACCCGATAAGTAAAGATTCTAAAGGGGATGTGAAGGGTACACGCTTTGGTTCCGATATTGCTCTATCGACTATTAATCACCCAGATTACAATGGCTTTGATATGGTAAATCATGGAGACAATGTTCCATTTGAAGTAAAGGGCCCTGGGGATTATGAGATCAAGGAAATATTTATAAAAGGAATAATGACTGAGGCGGTTATAAATGAGAAGAAGTACATCAATACTATTTATTCTTTTGTTGTTGATAATATATCGATATGTTTTTTAGGTTGCATGTCCAATAATAAAGTTTCAACAGAAGTTCGTGGCGACATCGGTAATCCAGACATTCTGTTTGTTCCTATTGGTAATCACGATTTACTTGATCCTACTGAAGCATATAAATTAGCAGTTTCTCTTGAACCAAAGATTATTATACCAATGGATTATGATGAGAAGACATTAAAAGCTTTCTTAAAAGAAGGAGGCCAAGATAAAATTACTCCTATTGAAAAGCTTACTATTAAAGCAAAAGATATTGTTGGTCGTGAAGGCGAGATCGTATTATTATCATATTAATTTATCCCAGTAGGTGATTCTACTGAATCATATATGAGAGCATATATAAAAAAATTACAATCAAAAAGTGAAGAGACGCGTAAGTTAATATTTGTCGGTTTACTTATCCTTTGTATGTCTTTCGTTTCATTTATTTGGATTTATAATTTAGGCACTCGTTTTGGAAGTCCTGATATTACAACTCAAACCAATGAAGACATAAAACCATTCAAACTTTTTAGTAATTCTATCTCTGATACCTATAAGAACATGAGCGCAAGTGTAGGGAAAATTACAACAAACAAAGAGGAAGTTAAACAGATTGATTTAATACCAGTAGAAACTACCAACCAATAATATGTCTAAAGAAAAAGAAGAACTCAAAAAAGAAATAGTTAAAGAACACATAAATGTCATTGGCGTTGATATCAGTCGTGAAATGAAAGATTCATTCATCGACTATGCGATGAGCGTGATTACTGATCGTGCTTTGCCGGACGTTCGTGATGGATTAAAGCCAGTTCACAGACGAATACTTTATGCTATGAACGAAATGGGGCTCACTTCATCTTCACGATTTCGTAAGTCTGCAGCTGTAGTCGGAGATGTGCTCGGAAAGTATCATCCTCATGGCGATGTCGCTGTTTATGACACGATGGTTAATATGGCACAGGATTTCTCATACAGATATCCTCTTATTCATGGGCAAGGTAACTTTGGTTCTATTGATGGTGATGGAGCAGCTGCTATGCGTTATACAGAGGCCAAAATGTCCAAGATTTCCTCCCTTCTTTTGCTTGATTTAGAGAAAGAAACAGTAGATTTCCACCCAAACTATGATCAGACACGTAAAGAGCCCACCGTGCTTCCTACCGCTGTTCCTAGCTTACTTTTGAATGGTACATTGGGTATTGCTGTCGGTATGGCGACCAACATTCCCCCTCACAATCTCTCTGAGGTTATAGACGCGACGATTCACCTTATAGACAATAAAGATGCAACGACAGAAGATTTGATGGAGTTCGTGAAGGGTCCCGACTTTCCAACAGGAGGCGTTGCTTATAATAAGACCGACTTACTGCACGCTTACTCAACGGGCCGTGGCGGAGTCGTTACTCGTGGTGAAGCTGAGATTATAGAACAGAAGTCAGGAACATTCCAGATCATCATCACTTCTATTCCTTATAGAGTGAACAAATCTAATTTAATAGAAGCGATAGCTCTTCTAGTTCAAGAGAAAAAATTAGAAGGAGTTAAAGGTCTTCGTGATGAATCTACGAAAGATATTCGCATCGCTATTGATTTGAAGTCAGGTGTTATTCCTGAGAAAGTTTTAAATTATATTTATAAACACACACAACTTGAACAATCATTTAACTACAATATAGTAGCGCTAGTAGACGGGGTGCCCCAAACACTTTCTCTTAAAAGTTTATTAAGAGAATTTATAAGTCACAGAGTAGAGATCGTTCGTCGTCGTACAGAATTTGATCTAAGGAAAGCAAAAGATCGCGAACATATTCTCCTTGGACTCAAAAAAGCGCTTGATCATATTGATCGTGTTATCTCTGTTATTCGTGCTTCAAAAGATACGGCGACAGCCAAGATTAATTTGATGAAAGAGTTCAAATTTTCTGACTTACAAGCAACAGCTATTTTAGAGATGAAGCTCCAGAAATTGGCTGGTCTTGAAAGAAAGAATGTAGAACTTGAATTAAAAGAAAAACAAGAATTAATTAAAGAACTTGAAGCATTACTTGCAAGCCCTAAGAAGATGCTTAAGGTTATCGGGGATGAATTATTGGAAATCAAGGCAAAGTATGCTGATGAAAGACGTACTCGCATTATAAAAGGTGGGGTAAAATCTATAAATGAAGAAGATCTAATTCCTGAGAAAGAGTCTGTTCTTGTATTTACAAAAGGTGGCTATGTGAAGCGTACTGATCCAGGAGAATACAAAAATCAAAAACGTGGCGGAGTGGGTGTCATAGATATAGAAACGAAAGATGAAGATTTCGTAACAATGCTCGTATCTGCTAATACTCATAGTGATTTATTATTCTTTACAAATCTTGGTAAGGCTTATCAGATCAAGATGTATGATATTCCCGAAGGACGACGTGCTACAAAAGGTAAGTCAATCATGAACTTCATGGCACTTGTCGGAGATGAAAAAGTCACTTCAATCCTTCCAATAGATAAGGAGACCAAAAAAACTATTGAGCACTTGATAATGGTTACCAAAATGGGAATTACTAAAAAAGTTTCCGCTCTTAGCTTCAAAGATGTTAGACGAAGTGGTTTGATAGCTATCAAGCTTGATAAGGATGATGAATTAGAAGCAGTAATTGCTATTAGTAAGGGTGATGACGTGATGCTTGCAACGACCAATGGCCAATCTATAAGATTCAAAGAAAGTGATGTTCGTGAGATGGGTAGATCAGCCGGTGGAGTAAGAGCAATGAAGCTCGGAAAAGGTGACTTTATCATAGGTGTTGATCGTATAGCAAAAGGTGAGACAGCTTTGGCCTTACTTACACTTTCTTCAAACGGACTAGGAAAGAAAACAAATATTAAAGAATATAAAACTCAAAAGAGAAGTGGTTCAGGAATTAAAACTGCAAAAGTAACTCCAAAGACAGGTAAACTTATCGTTGCAAAAATAGTAGGAGAAGAGAATGAAATTATTGCTGTATCTCAGAAAGGTCAAGTCATTAGAGTAGATTTGAAGTCTATTCCTACTTCCGGACGCCAGACTCAAGGCGTCACAATAATGAAACTTCACCCAGGAGATAGCATTGCCTCTATTACTTGTTTATAAATATGATATAATATATTTATGTTTTCAGACCCAGAACAAAATGTAGCTCAATTAGGATTAAGAGAGGGTATGAAAGTAGCAGACCTTGGTTCTGGTACAGGAGCTTATTCTATAGCTGCAGGAGTTCGTGTTGGACATACTGGTCATGTATACGCCATTGAAGTTCAAAAGAACTTAGTTAAGAAACTCGAAAGTGAAATTAAAGAATCCGGAGTTCTAAATGTAGGCTGTATTTGGGGCGATATAGAGAAAAAGGGTGGAACGAAGATTGCGGATAATTCTATGGATGCTGTTATTATTGCCAATGTTTTATTTCTCTCAGAAGATAAGATTGGTTTAATAGATGAAGCTAAACGTATCTTGAAGAAGGATGGCAAAGTACTATTCATAGATTGGCAGTCCAATAGTGATGGCAGTAGCCCCAATATTGGTCTAACTCCTAACAATGTAATAGGTCCTGAAATGGCGACAAGTTTATTTACTAAAAGAGGTTTTAAATTTTTAGAAAAAATTACTACAAGTGATCATCATTATGGTATAATTTTCACATAAAATAATTAGTATGAATAATTTTCAAACAATTCTGGTCGCAATATTTTTAGCATTCTTTGTTTTTGGAGTTTTAATATTCTCTGGGGTTCTAAAGGTGGGTGGTAGTAAGACGGGTGTGAATGCAATTTCAGGCAAGCTTGTGATTTGGGGAGATTTACCCAAGGGCCAGGTTGGTAGTTTATTTGAAAATGGATTACCGAGTACCAGCGGTTCTTTCTCTGTAAAATATGTAGAACAGAATAAAGATACATATCAGCAGAATCTTATAGAAGCATTCGCTAAAGATGAAGGCCCTGATTTGTTTATACTAAGTCAGGATATGATTTTAAAGAATAGTAATTTTATTTATAAGATTCCTTATGCAAGCTATCCCGAGAAGGCTTTTACAACTTCATATATCGACGGAGCAGATATTCTACTCTCAAATGATGGAGTTATCGGTTATCCACTATTAGTTGATCCTCTAGTTTTATATTACAACAAAAACATGCTTTCTAATGAAAGTATTCTTTATCCACCAACTACATGGGATGAATTATTTAACCTAAGTACTAAATTAACAAAGAAAAAAGATGACGGCACGATACTTCAAAGTATGATAGCTCTTGGTCAGTATGATAATGTAAATCACTCTAAAGACATTCTCTCAATGCTTTTGCTTCAGAGCAATAATCCTATAATTTCACGTACAGATACAGGATATCGCTTAGCTATTAAAGACGCACTTCCTAATGGAGTTGCTCCATTTGAGCAAATAGTTAATTTCTTTCTAGAATTTTCTAATCCATCAAATGTTTCTTATTCTTGGAATCGTTCAGAACCTAATTCACTCGATATGTTCACGAGTGACAAGCTCGCTTTTTATATAGGTTATGCAAGTGAATTGTTCAATATAGAATCTATAAACCCTAATTTAAGTTTCGATGTGGCAGAACTTCCACAAACAAAAGGTACTTCCATAAAGCGAACTTATGGGAATATGTATACAATGGTTGTAAGTAAAAAGTCCAAGAATTTAACTTCTGCTTTTGGTATCACAACTTTTATCACTGCTCCCGATTTTCTTAAAGAATTAGCAACTGCGACATCCATACCTACTATGAACAGGTCTCTGTTGAATGATAAACCAGCCGATCCATCTATGCTCACATTTTTTAATAGCGCTGTTATCTCTCGTTCTTGGCTTGATCCTAATAAAGAAGAAACCAATTCCATTTTTAAAGAATTAATAGAGAATTCATTATCAAACAAATTATCAGTCGCTGAGGCCATAGATAAGGCTTCTAATCAAATGGATCTTACAGTAAGATCTTACGATACGAAGAAGAAATAATTATGAATAAGAAAATTTTCGGAGTTGTTGTATCTTTTGTTTTAATGTTCACGCCATTTATTTTTTCTACTATTATTTATAATAGTACTCTGAAAGTAGAAGCCATTTCTCCCTTTTCCAGCGAAGTAACTCTTGATGTTGTGTCAGACAGTATTACACTAAACTCAGCCAAATTAAGAGCATCAGGGAATATAACACCAGGTGATTATCATTTTAGTGTTTATGAGGAGGCGGGTTATCCCAAAAATAGAACTAGTTTTCAATCCGCCGTTGACCCAATCACTACTAAAATAACTGGTTCTTTTGCAAGTACAGAGGTTACTATATCTCCTTTAAAGCCAAGTACACGTTATGTTGGAGTTTTATATAAAGATAATTATGATGATATATCAGAAGTGCATTTTGCCACTTTGTTTGATAGTAGAATAACTCTTGGCACGAAAAATCTTACCTCTACATCTGTTACATTAATTACTCTAGGCACTCTTGATAAAGATCTTTATCATTTTTATATTTATGATAGTACCACCTCTCTAGCAAATCCTTTATTTACAAAAGATCTTTCTAGAACAACTGAAAGTGGATTAGAAGCTACTTTTTCTGGATTAAAGCCTGGTCATAATTATTCTGGAGCAATAGATTTTAATATGGGAGCAGAATATGATCAACCTGTTTCTCCAATTCAATTTAAAACCCCTACTTCTTCTACTACTACAACCCCAGCCGTCACTACTACTCCTAATAGTGGAGTTGTTCCTGATTGTGGAAAAGTTGTAACAACTATAGGTGCAGACGGGAAAGAAACAAGTGTTATGAATAATCCATGCACTTTTAAGGATCTTGTTCAGCTTTTGAATAATGTCATTAAATTCTTATTATTTAGTATAGCGACTCCGTTGATAGCCCTTATTTTAATGTATACCGGATATCTATATCTTACTGCTGGTGGAAGTTCTGGCCAGACTGAGAAGGTCAGACATATACTATTCAATGCGGTGATAGGGTATGTTGTGGCACTTGCTGCATGGCTCATAGTGAAGACTATCTTGAGTTCTCTTAATATTGATCCAACCATAGAAACTTTCTTATAATTATTATTAATAATATCCATTTCATATGAAAATTTTAAAAGGAAAAAAGTATAGCATTTTAGCACTTATATCGAGTCTCAGTTTTGTTTTAATTGTTGGATTTTCATTATTGATGCCTGTAGTGTTTGCGAATGCTGCTGTACAAGTTGGTGGAGGAGACAACAAGATTGCAAATCCACTAGGAACTACTGGCCCTCAGAATCTTCCTGACTTTATAAAAGCCATTATAAAAATAGTCCTTGTTGTCGGTATACCTATTCTAGTTCTCGCTATAATATATTCTGGTTTCCTTTTTGTGAAAGCTCAAGGTAATCCTGGAGAGCTTGAAGTAGCAAAGAGGTCTCTCCTTTATACAGTCATCGGAGGTGCACTGTTACTTGGAGCGTTTGTTATAGCCACAGCGATCGGACAGACAATACAAGATATAGGTAAAGGAGTTTAATAATTATTAGCAAAAATGGTCGAAGATATTTAAAAATAATTAATTTGTAAATATAAAGATTATGTTTATTCATTTAGCGGAAGCAGCGGATACTTTAACCAAGATTGATTGTAGTGCTGGAATAACGAATTTAACGAACCTTATTAATTTCTTTACATGTACATTAATGAATGCCGTTGTTCCATTATTAGGAGCTTTGGCTGTAGTTGGTTTTATTTATGGAATTATTAAGTACTTCCTTAATCCCGATAATGAAGAGAAGCGTAAAGAGGGGAAGAATTTTATGTTTTGGGGATTGGTTACTTTGTTTGTAATGGTAAGTATTTGGGGTATTGTAAGCCTCTTTTCAAATTCATTCTTGGGTAATGAAGGTAAGCCATTATTCCTTCCAGCTCTTCCTGAGACAAAGTTATAAGTTGTGTATATTATTGATTTTTTGGTATAATATAGAGAGTAATGTAAGTTTGTGTTTTATCTCCTACGGTCGGTAGGATTTAACAAAATTATTATAAGGTTTATTAAAATTATGAAAAAAATTATCACGTTAGGTTTGGTTTCTGGTTCTCCATTACTAGCCTTAGCTGCAGGTACTACAATCTCAAATATTCTAGATACATTAGTTAACTATCTAGGTTATATCGTTCCAGCATTGATTACTATCGCTGTTATCTATTTTATCTGGGGAGTTATTACTTTTATGACTTCATCTGATGAGGAAGCAAAGAAGATGGGCCGTACAAAGATCATCAATGGTCTTATTGGTTTATTTGTTATTGTTGCGTTCTGGGGAATTATAGGAGTTGTTAAGAATTCTTTTGGTATCCAAAATAATCCTACTGACAATATCATTCCTGTAACACCATTCTAATATATGGATTTCGGAATCATTCCAGTAGCAGAAGCTGATATCGTTACTTTAATGGGTAGCATAAATAGGGTTATCATTAATCCTCTTATTGTCTTCTTGTTTGCCTTAGCTGTTGTTTACTTTGTGTACGGACTTGTGAGATATCTGTTAACCCCTGAAAATGAAGAGATCCGTACAAGTAGTAAGTCGCATATGCTTTGGGGAATATTTGGAATGTTTATAATGATTGCAGTTTTTGGTATCATGAATATTTTACTTAAAACTGTAGGAGAAGAAAATATAAAAATCAATAATGGTGATTATACTGTTAAAGTACAATAATATTAAAGATTTGAATTAATTTAAATAAGAAAAGCACCTCGACCATGGTCGAGGTGCTTTTCTTATTTATGACCTTACATAGTTATTATATATTTAATAATTTTGCTACGTAGTCGACATCTTTATCTCCACGACCCGATAAATTAACTATTATTATTTTATCCTTAGAGAGTGTTGATGCTAGCTTCGTCGCATAAGCTATCGCGTGAGCACTTTCAAGTGCGGGTATAATTCCTTCGACTTGGGATAATTCTAAGAATGCCTTAATTGTTTCATCATCAGAGGCTGAAGTATAAAGAACTCTCCCTATACTTTTTAAATATGCATGGATAGGTCCAACTCCAGGATAATCCAACCCTGATGCAATAGAGTGGACAGGGTTTGGAATACCTTCTTTATTTTGTAAAACAAATGTTTTCATGCCGTGAATTACACCTTCTGTTCCAAAAGTAATTGTAGCAGCATGTTGGCCAACACTTTTACCGATACCTGCTGGTTCAACACCTATTAGTTTAACTTCATCATCAAGGAATTCATGGAATAATCCAATAGCATTAGAACCTCCACCAACACACCCAACTATATAATCTGGTAATCTTTTCTCTTGTTCTAATATTTGCTCTTTAGCTTCTTTGCCAACTATTGACTGGAAATCTCTTACTATCATCGGGTACGGATGAGGTCCGACAACTGAGCCAATAGCGAAGAAGGTAGTCTTATATTCTTCTATAAAGGTGGCAAAAGCACTATCTACAGCATCTTTAAGGCATTTACCTCCTGTAGTGACCTCTACAACCTTAGCACCGAGTAATTTCATACGAGTAACATTTGGATTTTCTTTTTCTACATCTATAGAGCCCATATGGATCTCACATTCTAGTCCAAGTAGGGCAGCTGCTGTAGCGAGTGCTACTCCGTGTTGTCCTGCTCCAGTTTCTGCTAAAACCTTCTTCTTGCCCATTCTTTTGGCAAGTAGAGCTTCACCAATACAGTGATTAATTTTATGAGCACCAGTGTGGTTTAAGTCTTCTCTTTTCAGATATATTTTTGCACCACCTAATTTTTCTGTTAGGTTCTTTGCAAAATAAAGTGGGGAAGGGCGACCTACGTAATTTTTTAATAAATCGCGGTATTCTTTTTGGAAAGCTGGATCATCTTTTGCTTTTAAGTATTCTCTTTCTATTTCTTTCAATGGTTCTACTAATTGAGGGGGAACAAAACTGCCTCCAAACTCTCCATAATAGCCATTTTCGTCTGGTAAATTTTTTAGTGATTTTATATTTGTTTTCATATAGTTTTAATTTTTAAAATAATAATCTGAGAATTAGCACAATTTGTTTTGCGCCAGAATTCAGTACAATGATGTTTAAAAATATATTTGGTCATGATTGATTGGTTAAATGAAAATAAAAAAGCCCACTTTCGTGGGTTATACTCGTTTGTTTTAGATATAATTATAAATACAACAAAGACTACCCACGTTTGTGAGCTGTCCACCATGCTGTAGAGATATAACTACTCTTTTTAGTCATATTTTGATTATAGGGGATATATATTGAGAATGCAAGCAAAAACAAATAACGAAAAAGCTTGCTAATTGAATTATATATAGCAAGCTTATTTCTTAACTCTTTTGAGCATAGATTTCCAAATTTGTATTTGCTCAAAGTATTCTTTTAGATAAATTTTTTGGGTTTGTTTATCCCAATTAATAAATTTAGCCTGAAAAAGAATATTATTTGAATAAATTCCATCATAAGGGTCATTTTTGCTCCACCCGTTGGCACCGATATCTATAAAGTTATCGATATATAAAGTCTTATTACTGTTTCTGTAATAGATTAATTTTACTCCACAGCCAAGAGAAGTATTTATGTCTATTGTATCCCTTATCCAAACTACACCCTTAGTGTTCATCATTGTATTTATTGGAGGATTTTTTTTAGAAACTTTCTCTTCAAGTAATTGAACAAATTTTCTAACCTCTCTTTTGACCTTCCCTTGGGTTATTTCTTGATAATTTTGTCCAGTTAAAGATAGAGTAAAAAGACTTAAATAAAAAAATAAAAACAATTTTTTCATGTTTATTTTATATTACGAATTTGCCCTAACCTTACAATTTATTAACAATATTGTCAAATAACGTATGAGATGAGTATCTGGCCTAGCAATAACGGTACCCCTCCTGTTCTTTTTATTTGGCGAACAGGTTGGAATATAATCTATATTTGATATACTAAGATAATGCTTGAAGATTATATAGTAAAAGATAATGGTATCAATACCAGTCAAAAAGAAGGAATTAAAGAAAAAGATCAAGTATTTTTGGATATTTTTAATGAGCTAGGACTTAAGAATAAAGATATTCCAATAGAGGGGAATGTCAGACAGGGGATGATAGGGAACACCGACGTAGTTCTTCTACAAGGTGAACAAAATGATCTTATTATTGAAAGTATTAGAACTAAGGATAAATTTCGGGGCCAAGGTAGTGCTGCTAATGCATTAGATAAAATCATAGAATCCGCTGAAAAAAGAAATATAATATTGAAAGCCAAGATACTACCTCAAGAGTTGAATAAAGGGTTGGGATTTAATGAATTAAAAGTATTTTATGAAAAAAGAGGTTTCGTTTTCAATGAAAACAATGAAGGGATTAGGGTGCCTAATAATTTGTTAAGTTAATTTTTTAATTTGTGACCTATGTTGCCAAAATGAAATAAATATTGTAATGTAAGGTAAATTGTAAATATTAATATTCATTTAATTTTTCAAAAATGGCAACACAGGAAGCATTTATTGAGAAGGAAATTTCTCTTGAGGATTCGAAGTCACCGTTTGTTTATTCGGTGAAGCTTCCAGATGGCGTTCTCGCAGAGGCATCATCTAAGAAAAAGTACAATATTGGAGACAGTGTTAAAGTATCCAAGACATCTCATGTCCCGGCAATTTTTCAAATTTTTGAGGGGGATGAATAAAATAATTTAAATTATTTGAAAATAAAATTTATGGGAATTTCTATTATTTTTATTTCTACTGCTTTAGTGCTTTATACGGCTTCGATTTTCATTGAGAAATGGCTCTTAAGGCACTTGGAGAATTGGATTATTTGCTTGTTTGCTGGAGGTTTTATAAGTGATCTCATTGGAACTTCACTTATGTTTCTTCAGGCAGAAAATAAATTTTCCTTAACAACGCATTCATTTTGTGGATATTTAGCTCTTCTTATTATGTTCATTCATTTATCGTGGGCAATACTAGCTCATAAGAAAGTATGGAAATTTGAGCTTTTATTCACAAAATTTTCAATCTATGCCTGGCTTATTTGGATGGTCGCATTTTTAAGCGGTATTCCTAAGATGGGTTAACTAATATTAAAAATCTGTTGCTATTTGGGCGGCAGGTTTTTTTTGTTGTTATTATAAAATTGGAAACCAGATCGTAGGAACTAACAAGATCTAGAAAGAACGGTTCTTGCTAGGTACAGATTGGCTTGCCAAAATGAGGAATATGGGGTAATGTGAGGGAAATTCATTGTTAAACCTTAATAAAATAATTAAACATGATTCCTTACAGTAAAATAGATTCGAAGCTTATTAAGCCGTACAATCTTTACACTTACACAAGTGATGCAAAACAGTATTTTATAAATCGTTTTAGAGATGAACAGTCCTTCAATTTTTTACATTATTTAATCAGGTACTCTAATGAAAAAAACGAAGGAAATTGGCCCGACAAGATTACTCCGGAAATAATTGAACACATGTCAAAAGACGCAAAAGTTTCTATTCAGATTGAAGAAATGAATGCGTTTAAAGATGGTTATGTCATAAAATCTGAAAGTAATTATGAGATCACACATGAATTTGTTGTTGCATCATTCATGTGTTGTTCTGATGGTAATTTTTTACCTTTAAGCACTGGGCACATCGATTTTACTAAGACAGAAAAATTGACAAAGTTCTTGAAAGAAGATCTTTTTATAGAAGAATCACAAGCCCTGATTTTTCTTGTAGAACTGGTCAAGTCTATGTCTGAAAAAAAGGGGGTACTGATGGGCCGTGAATTTAATTTAATGGATCTTTTAAAAATCACAAGGGCGAATGATTTGATTGCCGATCTTTGTATTAATTGGGGTGAAGCATACAATTTATTAATCAATGATTACGAAAATGATCTTTTCACATGTAATGGATTGATCTTTTCTGCATATTATGCGATGCCGAGATTAAGCTGAAAATAAAAATAAAGGTTACTCAATAAAAAGAGTAACCTTTATTTTTTATTTGTGACTCAAGTTGGACAAAATTGGAATCAGATTGTAGAGGAGATAAGGGGATTTAAAAAATATCCTGTAATATTAGATAATTACTGAGGCAATAATTTTATCACATTCATCTATAATAAAATTAGGAATTAACTCAAATTTTCTTGGATTTAATTGATGTATAAATTCGTTTTCTGTGTGGTATGATTCTTTAATAAATTTATTAATATTAGGATTTGGATGTTTTTCAAAGATTATTCTAAATAACAGAAGTTTTTCATATCCATTTTTAACTGATTTATACATCTCCACCATCTTTTCATCATCATTAAGTCTTTTAAGGATTTCTTCATAGTCAAAATTTTCTATTTTATCTATTAATACTTGTATTCCATTTTCAAAATCAACTACATCCATACATATTTCTTCTCCCTTACGATGGTCTGTAGCCAACGTCCTTTCTCGTTTTTTAAGTAAGTTGGAAATAACCTGATATGCATTATCTTTTATACCTAAAATTTCATATTCTCTTCTTAAATAAATTAACTTAATTATGTCATCATTAGTAGCAGATTCAATAATTTCATTGCAGATTTGGGGAAAAGTTAAAATATCTTCTTTTTTAATAATTTGTTCTGTTAATAATCCATTTTTAAAAGACAAGTAACTAGATGTAGCTATATCTTTATATGAATCAAGGACTTTTATTGTATCAATTACTGGTTCTATATCGTGAGTTAACATCAAAACTGTTTTACCTGCGAAGCATTTTTTACCCTTAAACAACATTTGCATAATTGCGTATTTTTTATTGTTATCAAAGGAAGAAATCGGGTCATCTAAAATTATTAAATCTAAATTTTTTGACAATGCATTATACATAAATAATGCAAGTGCAAAAGCATTCTTTTCGCCGAAACTTAAATACCTATTTTCATTATGGAGAAATTCTTCTGAATCAAAATGTTTAAGTTTTAATTCATATTCTCCATTTTCTAACAGTAGAAAGACTTCATATCGATAGCCAGCATTTTTTAAAAATGAATTTATCTCTCTCTGGTTTTCTCCTATTATTTTATTTACTTCTGATTTTTGGATACCCACTTCCTTTTGAAGTTCGGTTGCTTTCCCTAATACGTTATCTAAATGTTCATTAAGACTAAAAATTAATTTGTTTGTCTTTTCCGAATTAAAAGGGTTCGTGTGATCAATGTTTATTTGTAACGGTTCTAAAATTTCTTTCACATTTTTTATTTCTCTAAAATTTTCATGAGACAATGTTTGTAATTTTGATAATTTTCCAACTAAAATATCAGCTTCATTTTTCAACAACATTATAAATTTAATATTAGATTGATCACTTAACCCTTTTGTTTTTATATCTTCAAAAGACGATATAGCATCTTCTGAGAAATAATCCTTTAATTTATCAATATTTTCAACAATCGAAACAAGATTTTTCATATTAGTACTACCGTACTGAATATCTAATTTATTAATTGGTTCCATTTTTTCTGTTAAAGAGGAAGTACAATACGGGCAACAATTACTTGAGAGTTCTAAATAATCTTTACCTTCATTGTGCCATGCAATCCATTCAAATTTTTTATCAGATCTTAAGAAAACCTCATAATTTTTTAGTTCACTTGGAATATTAGCCAGAATATCTCCGTCAATAAGACTTTTAGAACCTTTACATGCTTTATTTATACCAGTTGCTGTTAGTTTAAAATTATCAGAAAGTTCTTTTAGTTTAGAAATAGCTTCTGATAAATCACTATTATTTATAAAAAAATCTTTAATTTCTTTAATTTTTAAGTTAATTGTTTTAATTTTTTCTTCATATAATGGTGTTTTTATAAATATATCAAAACTATTATCGATGAGCTTTCTTTGAAATAAAAATTTATTTACATAATCTTCATTGAATATTAAAACATTATTAATATTATTAATACCAATAATCTCTGGTTTTATATCACTACTAAGTAATTTAAAAGGAGTAAGTTCTGATAAATTTTTTGTTTCATCAATACTATATTCTATCGCTTTTGCTATTGTACTTTTTCCAGACCCATTAATACCATATTTGATATTCAATATGGATTCAATTATATCTATACTTGCTTCATCTATGTTGTTGCAATTTTTTATTTTTATTTCCATTTTCTAATTCCATTTAGACTCATATTTGGGTCTTTGTTTATTTATAAATGAATTTAACCCATCGTGAGATAACGCAAATTTTTTCATTTCTTCAACCTTTAAAGAACCGGCACTTAAATATGTATATTTATAAGTTTTTCCATCTAAAAACTTAACAACAATATAATCATCGTTAATTTCAAACTCATCAATATTTGAATCATTGTCTATGTCATTATATTTTTGCATAATTATTAATTGAATTTATTTAGTAATACATTGTTTATAATACAACACAATTGCATTTTTGTGAATGTAGGGAAATACATCGGGACCGTGAGTACGCTTATCGACAATTACATATTTAGGGTCACTGGAGGTCACAAGTTACTAAATTCTACCGGGACCGTGAGTACACTTATCGACGATTAAATACTTAGGGTCACTGGAGGTCACAAGTTACTAAATTTTTTACTTCTTAAAATCGTAAAATATGTAAGTACTCGCGACCCCAGCTCGGCAATTTTTCTACTGAAAAATTATGCCTGCGCTTTCACAACGCTAAAGACCTGCTGTAGAAGCAGGTTTTTTACGCGTTGTGACCCTACCGGGAATCGAACCCGGATTACCGGCTTGAAAAGCCGATGTCCTAACCGTTAGACGATAAGGCCAAATATTTTATTTTGCAAAACATAACTAGGGTTCGATTCTGGTTCATCGGTCACAAATATTTTTCTGTTGAAAAATCTCGCGACCCCACCTCGGCACGCCTGCCTCCGGTCTTGCACTTTGGGTCCCTTTCCCAAAGCTCACCCGTTTACCGGCTTGAAAAGCCGATGTCCTAACCGTTAGACGATAAGGCCAAAAATAACTTAGATAGTATAACATTTTTACGTAAAAAATCAAATTAAATTTTAATCAATGTTTAAACAAATTGCGCTTGAACTAGATTCAAGCGCAATTGTAAATATTTTCAGATAATCATGCCATTTTTAATTCAATAACCGTAGTTTTTCTGGAACCTTTGATTTTGAATATTTCTGATTTTTTTAATAGAATTCCTTTATAAGGAGTAAATTTTAATTTACCATCATCATTTTCTATCACAAAAAGGGCATTTAGCTTTTGTAATTCTTCTGGTATATTTTCTTTAAAGTACCACCAATTAATGTAATAAGCCGGGATAAGTTCTTCCACCCTTAATGATCCATTAACATGGGTACTAATATCTAACTCCATAACGCTGAGTTGGATTTTCCCTTCAGAACCAGCTACGGTTTTTAAGATTGTCCCAGATTTTATCTGTGACAATTCCTTTGGCTTTTTGAAGCTCTCTTTTTCAATCCTTGTGTAATGATTGTAATTTTTCCACATCCACGTCAATAAAAATGCCAAAATAATTATGGCAACAATAGCTATAAACATAATCTAGATTTTAATGAGCTTTTGCTCGGTTATTACTGAAATCATTTTTCTTTACAATACTATAAGTTTATCTTTTTGGCAATACACAGCTTGTAATAGTTTTATTATAGTTGTATCATTATATTAAACATAAAATTCAGACGATGAAAGAAAAATTAGACGATATTTACACGGATTTTCAAGCACAACAAGTTGCTCAAGAAAATCCTGATTCTTTTTGGAGTAAGTTCATAATTAACCCTTTTGAGAAATTCGTTGTTAAAATAAAGAAAAAAAAGATTTATTCTATAACAGAGAAGAGGGTTTTGGTTGAAAAAAGGAAAGAGAAAAGACTTGCAAACGATGGTAAAGTAAAACCAAAAAAGAAGAAAACTAAAAAGCTTAAAAAGCCTAAGTAAAGAATTCACATATTTAATATATGCGAATTTTTTGTTTAAAAACTATAAAGATTTATGTTATAATAAGAACATGATAAAGAAACAAATGGCTTTAATTGTGCTTGATGGGTGGGGATATAGAGAAGATACGAAGGATAATGCTATTGCGGAAGCAAAAAAGCCCATTTTTGATGATATATGGAATAAATATCCTCATACTACAATTGAAGCTTCTGGTTTAAAATTGGGGCTTCCAGATGGACAAATAGGCAATAGTGAGATAGGTCATATGACTATAGGAGCAGGTAGAATCTTAGAGGAGGACCTAGTCAGAATTAATAAAGCTATTTTAAATGGAGAGATAGAAAGAAATGAAACCCTTCATAAATTATTTGATTATGTTATTAAAAATAATTCCAATCTTCATGTTGCTGGCTTAGTTTCTCCTGGTGGAATACATAGTCATATCTCTCATTTGTTTGCATGTTTACAATCAGCAAAGGATTATGGAGTCACTAAAATTCTAATCCATGTATTTACAGATGGGCGCGATACTCCACCAAATGCAGGTGCAGTTTATATTAAACAGCTTGAGGATTTTATAGATAAGTTGGGAGTAGGAGAGATAGCTTCTGTCTCTGGGCGTTTATATGCAATGGATAGAGATAAAAGATGGGAACGTTTGGCCAAAGCAGAAGAAGTTATTTTTGATGGGGAAGGTAGTATTTGCGATACAAAAGCCTCTCTCTATTTAGAGAATTTATATAAAGAGGGTCTTATGTCTGATGAATCTCTTTTGCCATTTGTTTGTAAGAATAAAGATGGAGGCACATATAGTTTGAATGAAAATGATGGATTCTTTTTATTTAATTTTCGTGCTGATCGTATGAGAATGATAAGCGAGAGATTGATAGAGAAAAGAAAAGAGAAGAATCTAATGGTTGTGACGATGACTAATTATGGTAAAGATTTTGATTTCCCTGTTGTATTTCCACAAGTTAAAGTTACAATGACTCTCGGTAAAATATTAAGTGAAAATGGTCTGACCCAAGCTCACATAGCGGAGACTGAGAAATTTGCTCATGCAACTTATTTCTTAAACTGTGGAGAAGAGACTCCGTATAAAGGAGAAGAACAAATACTTGTTCAAAGTCCTAAAGGAGTTCTTACTTATGATTTGGCCCCTAAAATGGCGGCAAGCGGAGTTGCCGATAAAGCAATAGAACAAATACAAAAAGGAACAGATTTTATATTTATAAACTTTGCGAATGCAGACATGGTAGGTCATACAGCAAATGTTCCTGCAATTGAAACTGCTGTAGAAGAAGTAGATAAAGAATTAGGAAGAGTATTAGAAGCAATAAATAAAAATGGAGGCATAGCAATAGTGACGGCTGACCATGGCAATGCCGAGTTAAATATAGACCAAACTACAGGAGATAGACATACATCACATACTACAGATCCAGTGCCATTTATTTTGACGAATACTACTAGTACTTTACATAAAGGGACTTTAGCAGACATAACTCCAACAATACTTAAAATTTTAGACATAAAAAAGCCTGAAGAAATGACAGGGCAAAGTTTAATAGATTAATTATATTGTCTTGATAATTAGAGGGTTTTTGGGTATAATCAGGTGGTTAAAGGAAGTGTGGCTGAGAGGTTTAAGGCACCGCTTTCGAAAAGCGGCAGGGGTGAAAGCTCCTCGTGAGTTCAAATCTCACCACTTCCGCAAGCAATACGAAGTATTGCGAGGACGAGATTTGAAAGCCGGAGGCCGACGGGCCGAGGCGGGGTCGCGAGATTTTTCAGCAGAAAAATACTTGTGACCAAATCTCTCATAATTTTGCGCGGTTAGCTCAGTTGGTAGAGCGCGTCATTGACGTTGACGATGTCAGAGGTTCGAGCCCTCTATCGCGCACAAAATCTGGGAGATTTTGTGCGAGCCGGAGGCTGTCGAGCCGAGGCGGGGTCGCATAAATTTTCAGCAGAAAATTATAAGTGACCACAATTTATATGAAAAATACACAAATAATAATTTTAGCGGCAGGGAAAGGGAAGAGAATGGATTCAGACGAACCCAAGGCACTTTCTTTACTTAAGGGAAAGTATTTCTTGGCTCACATTTTAGATACACTTAAAACTATTGATTTAACCTTAGGTCCAGTAATAGTAGTTGGTCATAAAAAGGAAAGAATTTTTGAAGTCTTTGGTGATAAGTACAAGTATGCTCATCAGTCAGAACAATTAGGTACTGGGCATGCAGTAGCTTCCGCGAAAGATGAGATGGATCCAAGCCACGATACAGTTGTGGTTATTTCTGGCGACCAGCCATTAGTTTCTAAAAAGACGCTAGAGAATCTTATCGCTACTCATAGGAAAAATAAAGCGACGATTACCTTGGGTACAGTTGTACTCCCTGACTTTCATGATTGGCATGCAGGACTTATAAACTTTGGTAGAATCATTCGAGGTGGAGATGGACAGGTTTTAAAAATTGTTGAATATAAAGATGCATCAGAAGACGAAAGGAGGGTAACAGAAGTAAATCCTGCCTTGTATGCCTTTGATGCCAAGTGGTTATGGGAGAATATCAACAAATTAAAGAATGAAAATTCTCAAAAAGAATATTATATTACAGATCTTATTAGATTAGCAGAAGAAGGCCATTATAAGATAGAAGCAGTCCCTGTAGTGAATAAGATTGAAGGTTTCCAACCAAATTCAAAAGCAGAGCTAGAAATTCTAGAGGGGATTCTAGCAAATGAAAACTTATAAATAAAAAATGTTCCCTCAAGGGAACATTTTTTATTTCTATTTATTTTTTTGTATCCAAATATAGATATCTTCAATAGCTTTGACTGCATCTCCTACTGCTATGTTATTCTGATGGTAGCGGCCGTTACTACAGTCTCCAGCTGCCCAGATGCCCTCTGTGGCTGAGGCTTGATTCATAGGATCTACTATTATCTTATTATTTTCATCAATTTTAACTATATCTTTGACAAAGCTGATGTTTGGAGTCTGGCCTATTTCTACAAATATACCTGTAGAATTGAGGACGTGTTCTTCGCCAGTTATTTTATCTGTGTAAGTTAGGGATGAGACGAATTGTTCACCATCTACTCTTGTAATATCTGCATTTTTAATAACTTTAAATTTTGGATTCTCAAGTAGCTTTTGGACTGTGATTTCATCTGCTCTGAATGTATCTCTTCTATGAATTAGAGTCACACTTTTACAATATGCAAGAAGTTGAGCGGATGTTTCAAAAGCAGCATTGCCTCCACCGATGACAAGGACGTCTTGTCCATCATATAGGGGTCCATCACAAGAGGCACAATATGTAATACCCTTATGTTCGTATTTATCTGCATTTACAGCTTCCAATTTACGCCTACCACTACCTGTAGCTACCAAGACGGTCTTCCCGGTATATTCTTTTCCAGATTCTCCTTTTATGGTGATTATTTTGTCATTTTTAGTTATGGAAACAATTTTCTCTCCATCAATTACATCTAAATATGGTCCTTTATAATAAAGAACATGTTTTTTTAAATTTTCTGCAAGTTCCATACCTCCGATCTCAGGAGTTCCTATCCAATTAAAAATCTTCTCTGATACCATGGATTGGCCACCAAATTCACTTGTTATAATTGCGGTCTTAAGTTGTTTACGGGCAGAGTATACTGCGGCGGCTGTTCCAGCTGGTCCTCCCCCTAATATTATTAATTCGTACATAGTAGATATTCTATACTAAATAATTTAAAATCCCAAGTTTTGCTTGGGATTTTAAATTGAGTCTTATTTTTTGTTCCTTCTTAGGAATGCAGGGACTGTACTCCAGTCATCTGTATCATCAATAAATAAATCATCTTCTACTTTTTCTGTTTTATCCTTATCACCTTTCTTTATATAGTCTGATGAATTATCTTTGACTGTTTCTTTAACTGCAGCTGCAACTTCTTCTTTAGTAGAAGAATTTACTGTAGCTTCAGTTGCTTTTTGATGAATCTGGAAAAGGGAGCGCTTTGGCATATCAGTAGGGAAGCCAGTCGCGATGACTGTAACTTTCATTTCACCCTTCTTTAGCTTGTCGTCACTAATAGTTCCAAATATTACCTTAGCTTCTTTATCTATAGATTCGGTTATTATCTTTGCTGCCTCTTGAATTTCATGGATAGTTAAATCATCTCCACCTGAGATTGCAAAGAGAACGCCTTTTGCTCCTGAAATAGAAAGATCAAGAAGTGGGGAATTAATCGCAGCTAATGCAGCCTTCTCAGCTCTACCATCTCCAGCAGCAATACCTACCCCCATGAGTGCGCTTCCTGCATCTGACATCACAGCTTTGATATCTGCGAAGTCCACATTGATCATACCTGGAGTTGTGATAAGCTCTGATATACCCTCAACAGCTTGTTTCAACACTTCATCACAAAGAGCGAAAGCTTGTCTGAATCCGACATCTTTTCCTGAGATGACGATAAGTCTATCATTAGGAATTATAAGAATTGCATCAACTTCACGTTCAAGTTCAGAAAGTCCAAGCTCTGCTATTTTCATGCGCTGATTTCCTTCGAAAGAGAATGGCTTGGTAACTACAGCGACAGTAAGGATTCCTTGTTCCTTAGCTGCTTGAGCAACTATAGGAGCGGCTCCTGTACCTGTACCTCCACCCATACCACAAGCGATGAAGACCATGTCAGCACCTTTGATAACGTCTTGAATTTCAGCTTTTGTTTCTTCTGCAGCACGGCGACCTATCTCTGGGTTCATTCCGGCACCAAGACCCTTAGTTAAGTTCTTGCCGAGGTGGACCTTCTTTTCAGCGAGTGAGTTATGTAAATCCTGGGTGTCGGTATTCATTACAATGAATTCCACACCTTTTACCTTAGAAGCTATCATGTGATTTAAGGCATTTTTACCTGAACCTCCAATACCGATAACTTTAATTCTTGCAAATGATTCTATGTCTGGGTTTATTTTAGGCATATTTATGTATAGCATCCTAGAGCGTCTTCTGTAAAAGACGGGGAAGGTTGTATCTGATTAATAATAAATTACTGCATATATAATACCAGAAATATATAAAAAGAAAACATTTGACGCAATGTTTAATTTATTTTCTAATATAAGTATGTTAAGGCAAGAGCTGAGAAAAAATAGATTTAAAGAATCCTTTTACTTGTTTAATATTGTCTCCAATAGAATTTTCTATACTGTTTGCACCTGTAGGTGTGGATAATGCAAGTCCTAATGCTCCATACCATGATGCATCTTTTATTTTGAATTTATTATTTATCGTTCCATCTGTTGGACCAACTTTTGCGGGAATATTTAATTGTTTACGAGCTAACTCTTCTATACGAGAAATATAAGAACCTCCACCGGTAATAATTATTCCTGCAGGAAGAAGACCGTTTCTTCTAATTCGTTTTAGATGATTCTCGACTAACTCAAAGATGTCGCTTAATCTAGCCTCGATGATTTCATCAACTTTTTTCTTTGGGAAATCTCCACCAAGTACACTTCCCATTTTTACACTTTCAGCTTCTTCGAGAGTTATTTTGAAACCAAGGGCTACATCTTTAGTAATATCCATACTTCCTATAGGGAACACCTGTAATGATATTAATAAATTATTCTCGAAGACAGCAATAGAGACAGTTTCAGCTCCTATATCTAAGAGTGCGCATCCAGCAATTTTCTGTTTAGTATTTAATAAGATAGTAGACAAAGATAATGGAGATGCGACAATATCAAGGACTTCAATATTTGCAAGACCAAGGGCTGTGACTAGATCCTCAATATTTTGTTTTAAGCAAGTAACAAATAAAGTTTTCACTTCAAGTTTTATGCCATGCATACCAAGAGGGCGACCATGAATATCCTTACCATCCAATTTATAAGAAACAGGTATTATGTGTATAATTTTTTTATTTGTTATTTCAAGATCTTCTTCACTAATTGCCAAGACTTTAGTAATATCAAGCTCTGTTATTTCTTGGTCAGCACGAGAGATTATGACAGATCCAGTCGAGACACATGAACTTAGATTTATTCCTCCAATGGAGACGCAGGCTTTACGAATCTTGTGACCCAAGGTATTTTCAGCCATGGTTACAGCCTTTTTAATACTATCTGCAACATGGTCTACGTTCGTTATGTATCCTAGCCTCATGCCTTCGGTATTTGAAAATCCAGTCGCAATCAAAGAAGGGGAATTATTTTCCTTGTTATAACCCGTTACTATTACCTTAGTAGTATGGGTTCCTATATCTATTCCAACATTCCAATTATTTTTAGTCATTATTTAATTTCAGGCTAAGAAAACATTTTCATGTATTTCTTTTCTTGTCCTTCCATTATAGCACTATGATCATATCCTTTCAAATGCAAGAGTCCGTGAATGAATAGATATTTTAAAAATCGAGGGTAAGTCATATCAAACAATGGTGCATCCTTCTTAACCTTTGCTAAATCAAATGTAATTTCGCCGGATTTCTTTGAAAGAGGAAAAGATAAAATGTTTGTAGTTTTATTTATGTTTCGATATTTTTGGTTTATTTCTTTTTGCTGCCTGGCTGTTAGGAAGCCTACACTAAGCTCATATTTCTCTCCTAGAATGGCGTTCTTCATAGAGACAAAAGGCAAGCTCGGAAGCTTGCCTTTTGTGGTGTTTTTGATTGTACAGAATTCTGTCTCTTCCATAACTTATTTATTAACGACGTCCACGTTTGGTTTCCATTGGGGCTTTACCTAGTTTTTGCAATTTCTCTAATGCCTTCTTACGGTTAATTCTTTTTAGGGTAGCAATTTTTGTTTTAACTTTAGATTCAGTTCTTTCGTTATAACGCTTGCTTTTAACCTTTTGGATAATACCAGACTCTTGAACCTTACGAGTAAATCTGCGGACAAGACTCATATTGTTCTCGTTTGTATTCTTTTTTACTTCTATTACAGTAATCATATGGGGTTCATATTATCACACCTTTATAATTATAGCAAATCTTCTGGGTCGACATTTATGGAGAATGCGGGGGAGAGGCGATACAGGTTTTCTTTTAAGTGTTCACTTACTATTTTCTTATCATCAGTGGGGAGAGGCCAAAGGCTAGGGTCTATTTTAATGACTGTATTTGTCACATACTGTCCTTTTACTTTACCAATGAAGGCACTAAAAATTTGTGGTTCATAGCCACCTAAGAATTTATCGATAAACGTTCTCGCTTTCTCTGTATCACTAGCTCCTCCCGTGAATGTTATTTTTATAAGTCTTTTAAATGGTGGATAACCGAATTGTTTTCTTTCTTTTAAGTCTTCTCGATAAAGTGGAAGAACATTACCACTTAGAATGTGTTCAAGAATAGAATTCTCTGGTGACCTAGTTTGGATAATGAGATTGCGTTTGGTTATTTCATGTAACTTCTCCATGATATGTAAAATCTTTTGTGTGATATTGAAACTAGGTATAGAGAGGAGTCCGTCTAGAGATATGATGGCGCTATGAGTAACTTCTGTATTGATATAAGAGAAAGCCATTTCAGTTCCTATTAATATACTTCCAGGATTTTTATAAAATTCTTTCATTGCTTCGTGGGCCTCTTTATCTGTAGAGACTGTTTCTTTATCTATTTGTATTACTTTTGTATTAGGATAAAGTCTTTTTACTTCTTCATATACTCTATCAGTACCAATACCAAGAGGAGTGAGGTTCCAACTATTACATTCACCACATCTCACTTCGGTTGTTTCTTTATGACCACATTTATTACACATAAATATACGAGAATTAATTATCTTCGTAGCATTCCTTTGTTTAGAGCCATAAAGGACTATTGGAGTCGAGCACATAGGGCAAAGTATCGTATGTCCACAATCGTGGCAAACTGTGACGCCGGCCAAGCCCTTCCGAATTGTGAATAAGAAAACAGATTCATTGTGGGCAATAGCATAAGAAATCATTTTCTTTGTAGTCTCACCAAGTATGTTAAAAGTTTTTGAACCTTTCTCATCTACTTCTTCTTTCATATCTACAACAAGTTGTCTTTCAGCTTCTTGTAAACGGAAAAGTGGTGAGGAAACTTCGCCAAGTTCTCCTTGATCGTGTCGCTCCAGTGTATCAGGGCGTAGAAGAGTGTCTCCAAAAATTAATTTAACTTTTTCTATGGAAGACAATATTTCGGCGAAGGCTCTGATGTCTATGAATGGACGAGCATACTGCTTATATGCATCGGAACTTTCGTGTTCAATGATGATTGTTTTAATATCATGCCTAGGAATAGAGAGGAACATTCCCGTGCCGATAATGAGTATAGGGTGAGGTTCATTTATACATGAATTATAAGTATTTATTAAAGTCTTTTTACCTAAGTCACCATGGAAAGAAAAGACATATTGATTAATACCCTTTGTAAATTCAATTTTTAATTGTTCAATATCAAAACGCGTTGGTACACAAATGAAAATAGATTCCTTTTTTGCGAAGGCTTCTCTGATAAGAGTTCTATACCAGCTCATACGGTCAGCATTCAAAGCTTGAAAGATTAATTTCTCTTGCTTTAAATTTTTTATTTCTGTATCTATTGCATCCACACTTGTTTCTTTCTTTTGTTTGAGGTCTTTTAAATTTTCTAAAAATACAGATGGTAAAAGTGCTTTGATGATTGTGCCAGTATTACTAACTGTGTAGTCTTTCATTTTTTCACAAGCAGAAAAGAATGAGGTAGAGAAGGGTGATGAACCTTTTACTTCCACTATTTTTTTTAATTGAAAGTCTGCATTTTTTAAATCAAATTTTTGATCTCTAGCATCTTCTATATTTATAACTATCGCATCTATTGTTTTTGATCGGAGTGGAATAGCGACAATACTCCCAAGAGGGATCTCGAGCGGAGAGAAATATGTTAAATTCTCTTTTTGAAATCCTTTTTGAATTGGAATAACAGTTACTATATACATATCTATATGGTATCACAAAATCTCGTATTTTATGATATAGTAGATTTGTTACAAACATTATATGTCATTATTTTATAAAAAATTAGGTATAGATTTAGGTACGACGAACACTCTTGTATATTTACCAGGTAAGGGGGTTGTTTTAAATGAGCCTTCTGTTGTCGCTGTTTCTGAGCAGGACAATACAATTCTCGCTATTGGAGCCGAGGCTAAGGACATGGTAGGAAAAACCCCTGACAATATTATCGTTTATCGTCCTATGAAAGATGGAGTGATTGCTGATTACCGAGTTACCGAGGCTATGTTGCGTTATTTTATAACGAAAACTCTTGGTAAATACAATTTATTTAAGCCGGACGTCATGGTATCAGTTCCAGCCGGAATTACCTCCACAGAGCGTCGTGCTGTCGTAGAAGCGGCAGTGAAAGCCGGAGCTTCAAATGCTTACGTTGTGAAGGAGCCAATTTTGGCAGCCATTGGGGCAGGTATACCAATACACGAGTCAAAGGGCCATATGATCATGGATATAGGAGGAGGGACGACAGACGTAGCGGTGATAGCGCTTGGTGGTATCGTGGCTTCGACTTCAGTTAAATGTGCCGGAGACAAGATTGATGCAGCTATAGCGGATTATATAAAGAAGACATTCAATTTAGCCATTGGTGACAGAACAGCTGAAGCTATAAAAATAAAGATAGGCGCAGCTATACCACTTGAAGAAGAGCTAACGATTACAATCAAGGGCCGAGACTTTATTCAAGGACTTCCTCGTACAGCACAAATTTCTACAAATGAAATAGTCCGAGCAATCGATAAAGAATTACGTACGATGATCGGAGCAATCAAAGAAGTTCTTTCTCTGACTCCACCTGAATTATCCGCAGACATCATTGACGATGGAATCATAATGACTGGAGGTTCAAGTCAGCTTCGTAACTTAGCAGAGCTTGTTTACCGACGTACAGGAGTCAAAGCTCGCGTCGCTGATGAAGCTATCTTTTGTGTTGTGAAAGGTACTGGGGAAGCTCTAAACCATCTAGATACGTATAAAAAGACTATTATCAGTAAAAGATAAATAGTATGAATAATTTTAAAGAATTATTTCCGAGAGATCTGTATCATAGTTATGTAGTAGAAGGTAATCCTGAAGAGATTGTTTATCTTTTACGTATATATCTAGAAGAACAAGGAGATATAAATAAATACAGTGGAGATGTAATGCTCAATCTTTATGATTCTTTTAATATTGAAGACGGACATAGAATTAAAGAATGGCATCAGAATAAAGCAACGGATGGCAAAAAGAAAATTTGCATAATTGGAGCAAAATTTATAAATCGTGAAGCGGAACAAACATTACTGAAAGTAATAGAAGAGCCGACAGAAGGCACGCACTTCTTTATAGTAGTGCCGGATTCATCACTTCTTCTTGGTACAATACTTTCTCGTGTGCATCTGGTAAAGAATTTAAAGATTGATAATAATTTTGAAAATAAAATAGCGGAAGGTTTTATTAAAGCAACACCAAAAGTAAGAATAGACAAAGTAGCCGAAATAATTAAAGAGTTTAAAGATAATGAGAATAGTGGGGGTTTACGATATTATGCTATCTCACTTGTGAATGGACTTGAAAGAATTATTTATGAGAAATGGAAAAAGGATTTAAATAATGAAGATTTGAAATTTATTTTAGGAGAACTTAAAAGTAGTCGTGATTTCTTAAGTACACCAGGAGCTTCGGTTAAAATGATTTTGGAGCATATAGCTCTTGTGATATAATAAAAGTATATGGCATACAATACAACAAGTTTTAAGACAGAATTAAAAGGAGTAGAAGAGTGGCTTTCGAAAGAATATAGCTCTGTACATACAGGCCGAGCGACTCCGATGATTCTCGATTCTATAAGTGTCGAGAGTTATGGCACATACATGCCTATTAAAAATATTGCGAGTGTTTCTATTGAGGATCCTAAAACTTTGCGTATCGCTCCTTGGGATAAAAGCCAGATAAAAGGAATAGAAGCTGCTATAACTGGAGCCAATCTTGGACTTTCAGTAGTGTCTGACAGTGATGGAGTTCGTGCTATTTTCCCAATGCTTACTACTGAGAATCGTACTAAATTAGTAAAGATTCTTAAAGAAAAGCTTGAAGACGCTCGTATAAGTGTCCGTCAAGAAAGACAGTTAGAAATAGATAAGACAGAAGATTTACCGGAAGATGATAAAAAGCGAGCTAAAGAGGACATCCAGAAATGCGTAGATGAAGCCAATCAAAATCTTGAAGCAATCTTCGCCAAGAAAGAAACAGACCTCATGACGAATTAAAATCAAAGTGTGCTATTATAGCTTCATGTCAATTATTATTTTTATTGTTATTATTTTGGTGCTTGTTGTTTCCCATGAATTTGGGCATTTTATTGTTGCGAAGATGAATAATATACGGGTGGATGAATTTTCTTTTGGTTTTCCTCCTAAAATTTATGGAAAGAAAATAGGTGAGACGACTTACAATTTAAATGCATTGCCGTTTGGCGGCTATGTGAAAATTTATGGAGAAAATATAAATGAAGCAGATCTTTTAGAAGTTGGATTTTTAGATAAAGAAGAAACTCCAGAAAAATTAGAATTAGCAGAAAGAAGCTTAATCAATAAACCTAAATATATCCAAGCATTAGTTATGGTAGCTGGAGTGGCGATGAACTTTTTAGTTGCATGGCTTTTACTCTCTATCGGATTTATGTCAGGTCTTCCATCTTCTGTTGGCATGGCACCGCATGGAGCGATAGTCAATAATCAATACTTAACTGTTACGAGTATAGTGAAAGGTAGCCCAGCTGAAATGGTAGGACTTAAAATTGGAGATAAACTTTTAGCCTTAGACACGACGACAGATTCTACAAAACTTTTATCATCGAATCTTGGAGCAGAAAATGTTCAGAGTTTTATTAAAAAGCATGGAGGGGAACAGGTAAAGATAGAATTTATAAGAGCTAAAGAAACTAAAGAGCTAGAAGTTACTCCTATAAATAATAAAGATGGAGTTCCTGCTATTGGAATTGCTATGGATACAATAGGAACATTAGAGCTGCCTATTCATAGGGCTGTTTGGGAGGGATTGAAACTCACGACTGATTTGACTATTAGTACTGCTGTTGGTTTTTATACACTCATTAGTCAGGCTATTATGGGTAAGGGTGATATGTCAGCAGTGACAGGGCCTATTGGTATTGTCGGAGTAGTAGGTGATGCAGCGAAGTTTGGATTTGTATATTTACTTTCATTCACAGCACTTATATCTGTGAACTTGGCTGTCATTAATTTACTGCCGTTTCCTGCCCTTGATGGCGGACGACTTTTATTTTTATTGATAGAAAAAATTAAAGGCTCACGTATCAAGCCTAAAATTTCAAATGCGGTAAATATGATTGGCTTCGGACTTTTGATGCTTCTCATGGTTGTTATAACTTATCACGATATAACTAAGTTATTATAGTATTATAATATAATTAAAAAAGTAGCATCCAATATAATATGAATGCTACTTTTTGTTTACAAATTCTAAAATGTATGATACAGTATTAATACAAACGCCACGAGGCGTATTTATTTTTCACCAAAAAACAACTAAAAATGAAATTAATTGAAATAAGAAATATAGCTATAATTGCACACGTTGACCACGGGAAGACTACTTTGACTGATCAAATGATGAAGCAGTGTGGCATGACAGAAGAAGGAACAACTATGGACTCCAATGCTATTGAGCTTGAACGTGGTATCACTATTTACTCCAAAAACACTTCTGTTAATTATAAAGGAACCAAAATAAATATTGTGGACACTCCCGGTCACGCGGACTTCGGTTCTGAAGTTGAGCGTGTTCTTCGTGCTATTGATTCAGTTCTTCTTCTTGTTGATGCACAGGAAGGTCCAATGCCACAAACAAGATTTGTACTTAAAAAGTCTCTAGAATTAGGCCTTAAGCCGATAGTTATAATAAATAAGATAGATAAGCCAGCCGCAAATCCCGCACGTGTTCACGATGAGATACTTGAATTATTTTTAGAACTTGGTGCCACACAGGATCAGATAGACTTTAAATACATGTATGCTATCGGCAGACAAGGCATAGCTAAATTACATTTAGAAGATGAATCGAAAGATTTAACACCACTTCTTGATTTGATACTAAAAGAAGTTCCAGAAGCTTCTGTGAATAGGCACGGTCCTTTTCAAGCACAAGTGTTCAATCTTGGTTACGATAATTTTTTGGGACGTCTAGCTATTGTTCGTGCTTATGCTGGATCTATTAAAACAGGCAGTACTATCATTGTAAAAAATGCCGATGGTGCATCACGTACAGCTCGTATTTCTAAGATGTTCACATTTGAGGGAATTAATAGAAAAGAAGTAAGTGTCTTACACACAGGAGACATTGCTATTATCGCAGGAATTCCCGACGTATATATAGGTGAGACTATTTGTGATGATATGAATACACTTCCATTACCTTCTATTGATATCGATGAGCCGACAATTTCCTTAAACTTTATTGTGAACGATTCTCCTTTTGCAGGACGCGAAGGTAAATATGTCACAAGTAGACAGATAAGAGAGAGGCTTGAGAAAGAACTTGAGATGAACGTTGGACTTCGTATTAACTTTGACGCCCCAGATGAAGAAGAAGTTCAAGAAGGATTTCTTGTTTATGGACGTGGAGAATTACATATTGCAGTTTTACTTGAAAATATGCGTCGTGAAGGATATGAACTTCAGGTGTCTCAACCTCACGTTATTATAAAAGAAGAGAATGGAGAGAAATTAGAACCATACGAAGAAGTGACTATTGATGTCCGTAGTGATGTCTCTGGTGCTGTGATAGAAAAGTTGACTGGCCGCAAAGGAATCATCACAAGTATGCATGAGAAAGAAGGAATAGTAAGAATGTTAATTGAGATGCCTACTCGAGGTTTACTTGGTTATCGTGGACAATTTGTAGTAGATACAAAAGGCGAAGGAATTCTTGCTTCAAGATTCATAGGATTTAAAACTTATGCTGGTGAAATAAAAAAGCGAGATGTTGGTTCTATGACTTCAATGGTGCCAGGAAAAGTTATTGCTTTCTCACTTTGGACTTTGCAAGAAAGAGGAGTATTGTATGTAGAACATGGAGATGAGGTTTATGAAGGTATGGTTATCGGTAACGTTTTGAAAGGGGATGAAATGACTGTGAACCCTACAAAGAGTAAGCAACTTTCAAATATGCGTTCAAGTGGAACTGACGAAGCAATAAACGTCAAACCGCCATACAAGCTATCAATAGAAAGGGGCCTTGAGATCATGGCTGATGATGAATATCTTGAAATTACACCTAAAAATGTTCGTTTACGCAAGAAACTTTTGACAGATCAAGATAGATCAAAAGCAAAAACAGCCCAGAGTAAAAAGTAATTTTATATCTATTATTACACCACATTTTGAAAAGGTTGACTTTATCCTATAGTAATGATATTATAAAAAAACACAATAGTTATTAATTTAATTTTTTAATAAAAATGGCTAATATTATTACATTTAAACCAAAGCAAGTAACAAAAAGGATTCTTTCGAATTTAGCCCCTCGAGCATATGAGGTGGTTGTAAATCGTTTCGGTATAACTACCGACGGAGAAAGAAAAACCTTAGAAGCCATTGGACAGAAATACGGTATTACTCGTGAACGCGTAAGACAGATAGAGAACGGAGCTCTTATTCTTATTCGTAAAAGTGAAGCATTCAAGAGCGAAAAAGCAGTCTTTGAAGAGATAAAGAAGCTGATTCATTCTATGGGAGCAATCGTATCTGAACACGAATTTCTTAATCATATTTCAAAAGATAAAATTACCCAGAATCACATACATCTTTATTTAACTTTAAGTGATGATTTTACTAAACACAAAGAAGATGTCAATTTCAAAACTCGTTGGAGTGTAGATTCTGATATTTCTGAGAGTGTTCATAAATCATTAAAATCCCTTTTTGAGAATCTTTCGAATGATGAATTGATTTCAGAAGGAGAATTAATTACAAGATTCTTAGAAGAAGTTAAGGAATTATCTGAACAATACAAAAATGAAGAGATCGCTAAAAGATGGCTTTTGATATCAAAAACTTTGAAGAAGAATCCACTCGGTGAATGGGGTAAGTCTACATCTTCTTCTATTAAAACTCGTGGGGTCAAGGATTATGCCTTCCTAATGATGCGTAAGCACGGGAGTCCGATGCATTTTAGAGAAGTAGCCAAGGCTGTTGCTGATACTTTTGAAAAGAAGTGTCATACTGCTACTTGTCACAATGAACTTATTAAAGATCCTAGATTTGTGCTTGTAGGCCGTGGTATTTATGCGCTTTCTGAATGGGGTTATAAGTCTGGAGTTGTCCGTGATGTTATCAAAGAACTTTTGAAAAAGAATGGCCCTATGACTAAAGATGATATTGTGGATCAAGTTATGAAAGAAAGATATCTAAAGAAGAATACAATCTTGGTTAACTTACAGAATGTTAAATACTTTAAGAAGAATAAATCAGGGCTTTATACATCTTGTTAATAAAATACTCCTTCAAACTTTCCTTGGAGGAGTATTTTTTATTGAGATATGATATAATATGCCCATGAGTAATCGAGGTTTTGTGAACATTATTTTGATAATTATAGGTATTGTTTTAATAGCTGTAATTTTTGGTTTTTTCACGTCATCTTCTCTTCGAGCTTGGTAGTTAAAATATAAATTTATTAAACATGATTCAAGATTTCTTAAACGCACATAATTTAAATCTTTTACAAATATTAATTGTAACAATTGGTTATTTAATGCCGATTCCTTTAGCCTATATAGCACTTAACTTATGGCATCATTATAGACAAGAGCGTTTCATTATGGGCATAAAGTGGGTTCTTCTTGAAATACAAGTACCTCGTGATGTTATTAAAACTCCTGCTGCTATGGAGCTTATCTTTACAAATGCCTTTTATCAGAAAAGTATGAAAGGTTTCTGGGAACAATATATTCAAGGTGCACCTTGGTTTTGGTTTTCACTTGAAATTGTATCTATAGATGGACGAGTGCATTTTTTCATACGTACTCCTACCCGTATACGTAATTTAGTAGAGACACAGATCTATGGTCAATATCCTCAAGCCAAGGTTGTCGAAGTAGATGATTATGCTTTTCATGTTCCTCAATATAAAAAAGGTGGTGATTGGAATATGTGGGGTTGTGAATTTAAAAAATTAAAAGAAGATTTTGTTCCTATAAAAACATACAAAGCTTTTGGTGACGACATGAAGACTGGAGTTAAAGAAGAGTATAAGATTGATCCTATTACTCCAATGATAGAGTATTTAGGTTCCATTCCTCGTGGTCAACAAGTCTGGATTCAGATGGTCATTCGTTGGAATATAAAGAAATATCATAGTCACAAAACAGGAGGCCATATAGATTTTAATGAAGCGGCTCTTGAATATATCGAGACAATCACAAAGGGCTATGTACGTATTCATGATGCTGATAAACCAGATGTTCCGACTGCTCGACAGCTCTTTTTACCAGATCATTTAAAACCTACAGTTGAAGCTCTTACGAAAGGTATGGCCCAAGTTCACTTTGATTGCGGAATACGACTTATTGCTTTGTCAGACAATAGACTTTGTACAGAAGATCAATTCCAGAATCTTCGTCGTGAAGTACGTCTATTATTTAGACAATATGCAGCTCCATCTTTAAATGAGCTTGATCGTACGAATTCTACTCAGTTTGATGCACCATGGTCAGATCCTACAGGTCTTGCTTTGACTAAAATAAAAAAGAGAATGCTTGATTGGTATCGTATGAGGACATTCTTTCATCCACCATTACAATATGCTATAAATTATCCTAAAGTTTTAGCAGCATTTTTCCCTTCACATAAAGCCAACATTTTCGTTGTTTCCTCTGAAGAGCTTGCAACTCTTTTCCATTTCCCAGGTATGGTTTCAGAGACACCAAGCTTCAAGCGTATAGAGTCCAAGATTGCAAAACCACCTTCAAATTTACCTGTATAATAATAGTTTATGGATGAAAATATAGATACAATTAAACCTAAGAATAAAATACTTAATATCCAAATATTAAGTATTTTTATAATTATTGCTTTAATTATCTTTTATCTTTTATCTGCACCATTTAAGAATAATGATGTATTAATTCATATATCGATCGGTCAACCACTCCGTTCTATATCTAGTGAATTAATAAAAAATCAGGCTATTCGAAGTGATCTCACTTTAAAAGTTTTTATTAAATTAATTGGAACAAAAAAGGGGATTATTTCTGGCGACTATTTAATTAAGAAAAATTCTCCAGTTTGGATTGTGGCTTGGCAAATATCTCGTGGACATCATAATGTTCTACCGATTAAAGTTACATTAAAAGAAGGTATAACTGAAAAAGATATGGCCAAAATTCTGGCTGATAAAATTCCAAACTTTAATACGGATTTATTTTTGAGTGACCCTAGAAGCAAAGAGGGTTATTTATTCCCCGATACTTATTTCTTCTATTCACTTTCTAGCACTGATGAAATTCTCACTGATATTACTGCGAATTTTCAAAAAAGGATTAATGGAATAGACAAAGATATAAAATCTGGAAACCATAGTTTGTCTGATATAATAATAATGGCTTCAATTCTTGAAAAAGAAGCAGGTGGCAAGAATGATATAGCTATAATCTCTGGAATTTTATGGAAAAGAATACAGTTTGGTATGCCTCTACAAGTTGATGCAGCCCCAAATACCTATAAAGAGGTTGGCTTACCAAAGAGCCCTATTAGTAATCCTGGGCTTCTAGCTATTAAAGCGGCGTTATACCCACAGGAATCAGGGTATCTATTTTATCTTCATGATAAAGATGGTAATGTGCATTATGCAGTAGATTTCAATGAGCATAGAAGTAATATACTTAAATATTTAAAATAATTTATGATACTAAAAACAATAAAACAAAAAGAATATGAATTGATCGATAGTGGTATGGGAATGAAGCTTGAAAGGTATGGTAAATACTTTTTATCTCGTCCTGATCCAGAGGCTTTATGGAAAAAGAATTTGAATGATAAAGAATGGAGTAATGCAGATTTAGAATTTATCCGTAATGGTACAAAGAATAAATGGATAATTAAAAATGGAATTCCTAATAATTGGAATATATCATACGGTGGTTTAACTTTTTCTATAAAGCCAACTTCTTTCAAGCATATAGGACTTTTCCCTGAACAGCTTCCAAACTGGGAATGGATGACAGAAATAATTAAAAAAAGGAGCGAACCTATTTCTATATTAAATTTATTTGCCTATACAGGTGGGGCAACTTTAGTGTGTGCAAAAGCGGGATCGGAAGTCTGCCATGTAGATGGATCGAAAAATGCAGTAGAGTGGGCACGTGTTAATGCCGAACTTTCAGGATTGAAAGAAGCACCAATACGCTGGATAGTAGATGATGTAATTTTATTTTTAAAAAGAGAAATAAAAAGGGGAAGAAAGTATGATGCCATTATAATGGATCCACCTTCTTTTGGTCATGGTCCGAAAGATGAACTTTGGAAGATTGAAGAAGACTTTCTAAATCTTATGGATTTGTGTAAAAAGGTATTATCTCCAGATCCTTTATTTATTCTTATAAATGGGTATACTGCAGGGTATTCTTCCATTGTTTACGAGAATAATTTAAATGATTTAATGAAGGAATATAAAGGGAAAATTGAGGGAGGAGAACTAGTTATAGAAGAAAGTAATAGTAAACGATTGCTCCCTTGTGGTATTTTTGCAAGATGGGAAAAGAAATAAAAAAAACTGTATTTGTTGGGGTGTCAGGCGGGGTGGATAGCTCTGTCGCGGCGGCTCTACTTAAAGACCAAGATTATAATGTCGTTGGGGTTTTTATTCGTACATGGTCACCGGACTTTATAGAATGTACATGGAAGGATGAACGCCGTGACGCTATGCGAGTATGTGCACATCTTGATATTCCATTTTTAGAATGCGACGCAGAAGAAGCTTATAAAAAAGGTGTAGCAGATTATATGATAGAAGAATATAAAAAAGGGAATACTCCAAATCCTGACGTAATGTGTAATCGTATGGTGAAGTTTGGGGTGTTTTGGCAATTTGCAAAAGAGCACGGAGCTCACTTTATTGCGACAGGGCATTATGCACGCAAATCTCCCCTCCTTGTGGAGGAGGGGGTAGGGGGTGGTGATCTAAAAGAATTACCACCTCGCCCTATGGGCACTCCTCCTCGAAAAGGAGGAGAGGAACTTCACAAAGGGATCGATTCCTCCAAAGATCAATCATATTTTCTTTGGACTCTTACACAAGATGATTTAAGTCATACTTTATTTCCTGTGGGGCATTTACAAAAAACTGAAGTGAGAATTTTAGCAGAGAAATATAAACTTCCTACGGCGACAAAAAAAGATAGTCAGGGCGTTTGCTTCTTAGGACCTCTTGATATGAAAGATTTCCTGAAGCATTATATTGAAACGAAGAAAGGGGATGTATTAAATGAAAGTGGGGAAATTATCGGTTCACATGATGGAGCTATTTTTTTCACTCTCGGTGAGCGTCATGGATTTAATATTTTCAAAAATGATGATAATAGTAAACCCCTATATGTCGTTTCAAAGAACATAGAAATGAATACTATAACTGTATCTTCTTTGCCAGACCATTCAAAAAATAAATTTTCTGGCTCGCAGATAAATACTACTAATGCAAATTGGATTTCAAATATTCCAGAAAAAAATAAAGATTATACTGCCCAGATTCGCTATCATGGAGAGCTACTAAATTGCAAATTAGTCTGCACAGGTCAGACCTGTGCAATTAGTTTTGATAAAAGCGTGCTTGTAGATAAAGGACAATCAATAGTAGTTTATAATAATGGCATTTGCTTAGGTGGGTGTGTTGTGGGATAATATGCGTAGTTAATTATTAAAAAATAATCTTGTAAAACATATGAATATTGTAGAAAAAATTGAAAAAGGGGCGGAGGATGTTGTTTTCGTTTATACAATATGTGGAGATATAGAACAGGCTCGCTCTATGGGCTATTCTGCGATAGGGGAAAAGTTGGCTATTTCTATGGATTATTGGGTTATTCATTCTGTATATCCATGGCAAGGTATTATAAGGGAGGTTGATCAATATATGCTCATGTTCTCTACTCAAAAAAGTCTAAGTGAAGAATTAATGAAGCACGTACAAGCAGGGCATTCATACAAGGTTCCAATGATTGTGAGATGTAATACCGACATGTCCAACGTGCCATATTCACTTTGGATGGACGATACACTTAAAAGTGAAAAGAAGCTTATCACAGAAATCGAAGCACACGAAAAGCATGATATAAATAGTTTGAATAAATTAAAATAATGTTATACTAATTTTATATGGAAAATATTTTAAACGGGGCTACTATGGATATTGTTTTACGTCTTTTTATTGCTTTAATATTAGGTATGATTATAGGCACGGAGCGTGTTTGGGCTCACAAGACTGCAGGAATGCGTACTTATGCGCTTGTTTCTATGGGTTCGGCCTTGTTTGTAGTTATTTCAAATGAAATGGTTAGATATTATGCTGGTTTTTCTGGAATGAATCCATTAATGATAGTTTCTCAGATCGTAGTAGGTATAGGATTCTTGGGTGCAGGAATTATTTTTAATAAAGATTCTAAATTGGTAGGACTTACGACAGCAACAGGACTTTGGGTATCCGCTGGTATTGGTATGGCATCTGGTTTGGGACTTTTTAATATTGCAATTATTGCGACGATTCTCACTTTATTCATCTTCGTGGTGTTATGGTATATAGAAGAAAGAATTAAAAAGAGTAAATATTTTAAAGAGGATCACCTTGAAGAAATTAAATAAAGAAAAGCCCTGCCTTCTTAAAGAAGGCAGGGCTTTTCTGTTTAGTCTTTTTAGTATAATATGAAGATATGACTTCAAATGAAATTCGTCAAAAGTTCCTCAAATTTTTTGAGAATCGTGGACATAAAATAATACCTAGTGCTTCTTTAATACCCGAGAATGATCCTTCGGTTCTTTTCAATACAGCTGGTATGCAACCGATTATGCCCTATTTACTAGGACAAAAACATCCTATGGGTACTCGTTTAGTTGATGCACAAAAATGTGTAAGAACAGTTGATATTGATGAAGTTGGTGACAATAGGCACCTTACATTTTTTGAAATGCTTGGAAACTGGTCTCTCGGTGATTATTTCAAGCCTGATGCTATAAAGTGGAGCTTTGAATTTCTTACAGATAAAGAGGAAGGGCTTGGTCTTGATATAAATAGGATATACGTGACTGTTTTTGAAGGTAATGACGATGCACCACGTGATATGGAAGCAGTAGAAATTTGGAAGAAATATTTACCTGAAGGACGAATTTATTTTATGCCTGCGAAGAATAATTGGTGGAGCGCAGGAGAGAATAGTCCTTGTGGTCCTGATACAGAAATTTTTTATGATACAAATGAAGTTGCAATTGGTGATATGACACCTAATGAATTTGTAAAAGCAGACGACGAGGGTAAGGTTATAGAAATCTGGAACAACGTATTTATGATGTATGAACAGAAAGATGGCAAGGTAATAGGCAAGCTCTCAAAACATAATATAGATACAGGAATGGGTTTTGAAAGAATTACAATGGTGGTACAAGGAAAGAAAACTGTTTTTGAGACAGATTTGTTTAGTTTTATAATTTCTGAAATTGAAGAATCATCAGGTCTTGATTATGGAAATAAAACAGATGAGGAGTATATAAAAAATGGAGAACAATGTTGGGTGGATACTAGGAAAATGATGAGAATAGTAGCTGATCATTTACGTTCAAGTGTATTTATAATAGCTGATGGAGGATTACCTAGTAACACAGGCAGTGGTTATATATTGAGACGTATACTGCGTCGAGTCATTAGGTATGCTGATAAATTGTCACTAAAAGACGGATATCTCACAAGAATTATTGATATTGTGATAGAAAAATATAAAGATGCTTATCCTGAATTAGAAAAGAATAAAGAAGTAATAAAAGATGAAATATTAAAAGAAGAATCAAAATTCCGTTTAACATTAGAGCAAGGCTTAAAAGCTTTTGAAAAAGGTGTAAATCCTTTTGATTTATTCCAAAGTTATGGTTTCCCCATAGAACTTACGATTGAACTTGCAAAAGAGAAAGGAATAAAAATAGATCGAGAGGATTTTGATAAAAAATTAAAAGAGCATCAGGAGCTTTCTCGTACATCAAGTGCGGGTATGTTTAAGGGGGGGGTGGCTGGCACGGGCGTTATGGAGACCAGGTACCATACTGCTACACACATGCTTCTTGCAACTCTTAGACAAATATTAGGAGAAGATATTATACAAAAAGGAAGTAATATAACTGCTGAGAGAATGCGTTTTGATTTCAATTGGGGTGATAAGCTTACAGAAGATCAGTTAAAGTCAGTTGAAGATTTAGTTAATCAAAAAATTGGAGAGGATATTGCAGTTCTAATGGTAGAACTACCAAAGGATGAAGCTTCAAAAATTGTAAAAAATGTATCCTTCGACTTGTCCAAGTATGGAGATATTGTAAAGGTTTACAAGATAGGGGACTTTAGTGCCGAGTTCTGTGGGGGACCTCATGTAGAAAGTACGGGAGTATTGGGCCATTTTAAAATAATAAAAGAAGAAGCCAGCTCCGCCGGAGTACGTAGAATAAAGGCTATTTTGGAATAAAATTAATAATAGAATATAAAAAACATGCCTATTGACAATGTATGTTATTTGTGATACAATATACACAAATTGTTTTACCTGCAACGCTTCTGTAGTGGAAGAGGTCAGGTTTATTTTATAATCATCTAAATTAAAAAAGATGAAAACAAAAATATTATTTGCGATTATATTAATCGGCTTCTTTGCATCCTGCAAGAAAATGGACACAAATCCTTTCAACGAGCCAAATTTCGTTGAGGATCAACCAATTGCATTAAGGGATGTAAACGACAGAGTTTACATTGATGCTGATGACCTGCGATTCCCCAAAAACCCTGCTACGTTTCAGGACGAGAACATTAACGAATATTACGATAATTGGGGACAAAAAGTTATCGAAAAAAGTTATGTAAACACCACTTACTGTACCATTAAATCTCGTGACTACTGGGGCTGGGATTTAAACTCTGAGTATGCTTCTACTTATAGACTTAAGTATCAACTTAGGTCAGATGTATATGCTCAAATTGAAGAAGCACTCAAGAACACCCATCACATAATCTGTTACAAGCAGAAAGTATGGGATCGTTGGGATCGCTTCGGATACGGTATGGAAATTACAGGAATCGTAAAATAATCGTTTCCTAAATCAAATTGGTAAAAACCGATTTTAAAAAGCACTGAATTCAAATTTATGGTTCAGTGCTTTTTTGCGTTTAATATAGAAATATACCTTGATAGCTTTTGTAAAAAAATCAAGTACAGGGTATAATGTATACGTTATGGGATTTTTATTTACATCTAAAAAGAAAGAAAAGTTAGTTGCCATTTTTGATATTGGTTCTGGGAGTGTAGGTGGAGCTCTCGTCAGTATTCCATTTGATAAAAAATCTTTACCGACGATTATAAAGTCCACTCGTACAGACATAGTTACCAAGAAAGAAGTAGATTTTAATTCATTTTTGAAAGACATGATTCTTTCTTTAGGTTTTGCTTCCAAATCTTTATCTGAAAGTAGATTAGGTGCCCCCGATGAGATCATTTGTGTATTGGCATCTCCTTGGTATATATCAGAGACAAGATTAATAAAGATGAGCAAAGAGCATTCTTTTGCTTTTACTAAAAAAGTTGTAGATGAATTGCTTGTCAAAGAACTTTCTTCCCTAAATACTCTTTATAAGGATAAATATGGGGATATAGAAAGCAAGCCCGAAGTTATAGAGCATCCAATAGTAGGAGTTCTTTTGAATGGGTACCATGTCGATGAGCCATTGGGTAAGAAGACCAACTCCATTGAGATCAATATGATCATATCCTTAACCCCAAAGGTATGTTTAGATAAAATTAAAGATACAATTTCAAAATCATTCCACTCTACTCCAATTTCCTTCTCCTCTTTTATTGTGGCTTCATACATATCTGTACGTGATAAATATATGAATCAGGATTCATATTTATTACTTGATATTGGTGGTGAAGTTACAGATGTTGGTATTATTTCTCGTGGCGTATTGAAAGACTCGATTTCTTTCCCTTATGGCAAGAAGACGCTATTTCGAGATATTTGTAATAAGTTAAAAGTTGAACCACGTGATGCACATGAAATCTTTTCTCTTTTTAATAAAGAAACCTTGTTTGAAAAAGAAAAAGGGAAACTTGTTCCAATTCTAGAATCTATTAAAAAGTCTTGGGGAGGATCGTTTAGAGAGTGTATCAACGCTCTTCCTCGTACACTAACATTGCCGAATGTGATGTTCTTAACAATAGACTCTGATGTCAAAGAATGGTTTGTAAAAGTTATAAATGATGAAGAATATATCCAGTCCATGGTTCCCAATAAGAAGTTTACTTTAGTTACTTTAGATGGTCCAGAATTTTTAAATATGTGTAATGTCAAGAATGGCACTTGTGACCCATTCTTAATGATTGAGGCTATAAATGTTATGAGAAAAATGGAAATGTATGATTAAAAAGAAATTAGATGATTTTAAATTAAGTAATAAACAGCCTCTAAAAACAGCCGAAGAACCGGTTGCTGTGAAAAATATTTCTAATCTCTCTTCCAACAATAACTCTAAGTATGACTTTTTAAAAAAGAAAAAGATAGTGCCTTCTTCTGTCCAACGAATACCACAGACTCCAATTATGCCGGGTGGTAAACGACCTTTCAATAAAACTATTCTTTTCTTTTTTATACTTTCCATTTTGGTTGGAGCTTATTATTTACTATCAAATGTATTCTTGAGAGCAGATATAACTATTACTCCCAAAACCAAAACCTTTAACATAGCCAATGAGAAGATTGCTGCTTCAAAGAAAAATAATGTTCCATTTGAAGTCATGATAGTTGGTGATAGTGTTTACAAAGATGTTATTCTTACCTCTACTCTAACTGCTTCGGACAAAGCAAAAGGTGAAGTTACTTTATACAATGGATATAGTAATAAGGCAGAGAAGATTCCTGTGGGATCTTTCATCTCTGATGAAAAAGGGAAGACTTACAAGACGGATACGACTGTATCTATTCCAGGATACAAACAAGATAAATTAAAAGTTATTATACCAGGGCAGATAAATGTTGGAATTACAGCTTTCTTAGCGGGAGAAACTTATAATGGTAGTCCTACGTCTTTTTCTATCAATTCTTTTAAGGGTACAGCTAAATATACAAAAATATATGGTCATCTGAAAACTCCTTTGACGGGAGGTTTAGCTGGCTTGGTTTACATTATGGATGATCAAGAGAAGGCAGATATCCTTTCCAATAGTGATCTGTTTAAAGGAGAACTTCTACGCAAATTAAATGCTTCAGTTCCACCTGGTTATATATTGTATCCAGATGCAGTGAATTATTCTTATAATTTTACTGATAAAATAGTTTCTAAAACTCCTAATTTGAAGTTAGAAATCAAGGCCAATCTTTCTGCTTTCTTAGTAAAAGAAAGTGATCTTTCTAATATGATTATTAATAGATTATTACCTGACATAACCAAGGGTGAGAGATTTGAAATAGTAGACCCTGATTTATCTCTTCTTTCTTTTAATTTTACAAATAAAGATCAAGTTATAAATAAAGAAACTGAAAGTTTTGATTTTGAATTAACTGGTAATGTAGTGATGAATTGGAAGCCAGGAATAGAGAATTTGAAGGATCGAGTCGTGGGTAAGAGTAAAAATGAAGTTCTTTCAATTTTTAAAGATGACCTCGGTATTTCTAAAGCTTCCGTAACTATTATTCCTTTTTGGTCCAAAAAACTACCAAATAAGGTGGAGAATATAAACGTCGTCTTAAAATAGGTGTATGGAGATTGACGGATTAATATATATTTGTTATGATAAGGGGACATTAAATGAATCAAAAAGACGACAACAATACTGCGATAGGAATAGTAACAGAAGCCCTTCCAAACACACTTTTTCGAGTAGATATAGGTGATGGTAAAATCATCATCAGTTATTTATCTGGAAAGATGCGTATGCATAGGATTAAGGTTCTAGTCGGAGATAGAGTCGAAGTTCTTATTGATCCATACGGTGGTAAGGGTAGAATTATTAAAAGAGGATAGCACCTCTTGCATTTTTATTTAAATAGTGTAATATAATTTGGTAATACAAAAGTTACAAATACAGGGTATACACCCTTTATTTTTCTTTAGTTTAAACAGCAAAATGATATGAAAATAAAATCATCAGTCAAAAAAATCTGTGCAAAATGCAAAATGGTAAAACGAGAAGGTCATCTTCGTGTTATTTGCTCTAATCCTAAACATAAACAAAAACAATAATTATATATGAGAATTCTTGGTATAAACATCCCTAATAACAAACATTTAGACGTCGGACTTACTGCTCTATACGGCATAGGCATATCTCGCGCACGTAAAATTTTAAAAGAAGTTAATATTGATCCTAATATTAAAGCCGATGCATTAACTGTTGATGACGAGAATGCTATCCGTAAAGTCATAGAGACAATGTCCATCGAAGGAGCTTTAAAGCGTGAAATCTCAGCTAACATAAAAAGATTGAAAGATATTAAGTCATACCGAGGAGTCAGACACATGCGTCGCTTACCAGTCAACGGTCAGAGAACAAAGACAAATTCTAGAACAATAAGAGGTAATGTAAGAAAGACAATGGCATCTGGTCGCCGTAAGGAATCTAAAACATAATTAATATCATATGGGAAAAATAAAAATTATAAATAAAGAAAAAGAAGAAAAGTCTGTAAAAGCAGATGATGCTGTTGTCGCAGAAGACGTAGCTAAAGTTGCCGTCAAAGTTCCAAAGAAGAAAATCGTTGCTGGAACATTACACGTAGAAGCTACTTTTAATAATACTAAGGTTGTCCTTTCAGACAAGGAAGGCAATGCTATCTTTTCTACTTCCGCAGGTTCACTAGGATTTAAGGGCGCAAAGAAAGGTACACCATTTGCTGCTTCCAAGGCCGGAGCTGTCGTAGGAGAAAAAGCTAAAGCTTTTGGAATAAAAGAAGTTGATGTCAAAGTTAAAGGAGTAGGTAGTGGACGAGAGCCTACGATAAGGGCATTTATGGCTTATGATATTGAAATATCAGGAGTTAGAGATGTGACCCCAGTTCCACACAATGGACCAAAACCTAAGAAGCCACGTAGAGTATAAAAATTTAAAATTATGAAAATCGCAAAAAAATACAAAATAGGTAGAAGATTAGGTGCTGGAGTATTTGAAAAATGCCAGACAGCTAAATTCGTTGCTTCTGAAGCTCGCCATTTAAAGAATTCCAAAAACAAGAGACCGAAAGTTCTTTCAGGTTATGCTTTACAGTTCGTAGAGAAGCAAAAGGTTCGTTTTATGTACAACATAAGTGAAAAGCAATTCTCTAACTATGTTAAGGAAGCAGTTTCTCACAAGGGAACAGTTGCGACAGAATACCTTTTCGAATTACTTGAAACAAGACTTGATAACGTTGCTTACAGACTAGGACTCGCTCATACTCGTCGTCTATCCAGACAAATGACATCTCATGGTCATATAACAGTAAATGGCAAGAAAACTACAGTTCCATCCCTACGCGTTAAAATGGGAGATGTGATCTCTGTACGCCTTGGCAGTCAGAAGAGTGTATTATTTGCAGATATGGTAAAGAAATCAAAAGAATATACAGCTCCAAACTGGCTTACTTTTAATGCAGAAACTTTGACTGGGTCAGTCGTTGGCAAGCCAAAGAATGTAGAAGGTTTCCTTGATTTAAACACAGTGCTTGAATTTTATAGTCGTTAACATTACTAGCGTATGGTTAATTTTAATAAATAATTTTTATTGCGGGGTCTCCTCGCAAATATCATATGTCTGATTTAAATATCATATTACCATCCAAATTATCTATCGTCTCTGAAGTAGGCACAAAAGGTGTCTATGAAATAGATGGACTTTACCCTGGGTACGGACACACTCTAGGGAACTCTCTTCGCCGTATCATTCTCTCATCTCTTTCTGGTGCTGCTATTACTACTCTGAAAATTGACGGAGTAGATCATGAATTTTCTGTAATGGATGGAGTAAAAGAAGACGTTATAACAATACTATTACACTTAAAACAAATTCGTTTTCGTTTACTTACCGATGAGCCTCAAGTTGTCAAACTTTCAGTAAAAGGACCTAAAATAGTTACCGCTGCTGATATAAAAGTTAGTGGTCAAGTAGAAATTCTTAACAAAGATTTGTATATTGCCGAAATTACTACTAAGGATAGTCTTTCTATTGAGATGACAGTTGAGAAAGGTCTCGGCTTTGTTCCTAAGGATGTTCATCAAAAGGAAAAGAATAATGTCGGAGTAATTTCTCTCGATGCTATTTTCACTCCTATTCGTCGTGTTGCTTATGAAGTAGAGAACATGCGTGTCGGAGACAAGACAAACCACAATCGCCTACGTATGACTATCGAGACAGATGGAACTCTCACTCCTCGTGAAGCTCTTGAGAAATCAATAGTAATAATGGTAGAACAATTACAATCAATTGTTGGTTTTACTATTCAAAGTAAGTCAGTAGTTAAAGAAGAAGAGGAAACTGATAAATCAAAAGATGAATCAAATGAAGATAAGGGTGAAGGTAATGAATTTACCGATATTTTAAAGACTCGTATTGATACATTAGCATTTTCAACCCGTACACTGAACGCTTTAACAGATGCAAATATTCGTACTATCGGGGGTATTGCTCGCAAGAAAAAGGAAGACTTATTAGAAATCGATGGTATTGGCGATAAAGGTATTCAAGAAATAAAGAAAGTTCTTGGAGAATATAAAATAACACTTAAATAATATTAATTAACTAATTATATATGAGACACGGAAATAATGTAAGAAAATTTGGAAGAGATAAGAATCAAAAACATGCCTTAATGAAAGGTCTTATGTTGGCTCTTATAGCACACGGCAAGATCGAGACTACAGAAGCGAAAGCAAAGGAACTTCGTCCTGCAATAGAGAAGATGATTACTAAGGCAAATGTTGGTACACTTGCATCACGTAGATTAGTCATTTCACGTTTATATAATTTAACAGCAGAAGCAAATAAATTAATCAATACCATAGCTCCAAAGTATAAGGGTCGTGCTGGTGGATATACACGTATAACCAAGCTTCCTCGAAGACTTGGAGATGCAAGTAAGATGGCAATAATTGAATTTATATAATTTTATGACAAAAGTACACACAATTGATGCGACAGGAATTGTATTAGGACGAGTAGCAAGCAGAGCTGCGAAGGCTCTTATGGGTAAGACAGATCCTTCATACACAGCGAACCAAGTTGCTGATGTTCGAGTTTATATCAAGAATGCAGGGAAAACGAAGATGACTGAGCGCCGAATGAATGAGACTCTACATGAGACTTATTCAGGACAACCAGGAGGATTCAAAGTTAAAACAAATGCAAAAATCATAGAGAAGAAGGGTTGGATTGGCCTCTATGAACTTGCAGTTTTTGGAATGCTTCCTGCTAACAAGCTTCGACCATTAATGATGAAACGTTTAACAATAACTGAATAATTTTTATGGCAGTCAAAAAAACAACAACAAAAGAATATTTTAGAGCAATCGGTCGCAGAAAGACAGCTACTGCAGTAGTCCGTTTATATAAAGCAGCAAAGACTACTTACGTAGTAAATGGTAAAGATTTTACAGAATATTTTCCAACACCTGAATTGAAGAAGATAATTACCGGTGCATTTGAGACAGCGACACCAGCTGAGAAGTTTGAAGTTGTCATCACTACAAAGGGTGGTGGATCACATGCTCAAGCTGAAGCAGTTCGTCATGGTATCTCACGTGCTCTCGTTCTCTTTGATGCTGAACTACGTTCCGTACTTAAGAAAGCTAAAATGCTTAAGCGCGATCCTCGTAAAGTTGAAAGAAAGAAATTCGGACTCAAGAAAGCTCGTAAGTCTCCACAATGGTCAAAAAGATAATACTCACAAAAAGCCCCATATGGGGCTTTTTGCTTATTATACCCAAAGTTGTATAATCGGAGTATGAAAAAAGATGATAAAAATAAACAAATTGTAAACTTTTTATTTGAAGTGGGGACTATGAGGAAGCTTCCTAGAATACATCAGCAGGTGCTTTTGTCTCAAGATTTGTCGGATAATATTGCCACTCATTCGTATCGTGTGTCTTTAATTGCTTGGTTCTTGGCCAAATTAGAAAAAGCCGATCCATATAAAACGATGATGATGGCCTTTCTTCATGATGTGAAAGAAGTCCGAAGTGGGGACCATAACTATATTCATAAGAAATATGTGAAAATATTTGAGGATGAAATATCGAAAGATCAGCTTGCTGATTTACCATTTGGTGATCTTTATGAGATAGATAAAGAATTTGAAGAGAGGAAAAGTAAAGAGGCTATTATTGCCAAAGATGCAGACTTGCTCGACCAAATACTTTTATTAAAAGAATACGCTCATCAAGGTAATCATGAAGCAGAAATTTGGCTATCTGGAAAAGGAAAGGATAATCATATAAATGCTCAGTATAAAAATTTAAAAACTGAATCAGCTAAAAATCTCGGCAAAGAAATATTGGAAGGCAAGGTTTCAGAATGGTGGGAAAATATTTGGACTCCTAAAAATAGATAATTTAAATCAAAAAAATCATACTTTGAAAAAAGTCTGATTTTTTGTATACTAAGGGTATGAATGATGAAGATATTATAAAAGAGGAAGAGAAAAATCCAAAAACTGAAAATAGCGGTAATGATTTAAATGACCCGATTGAATTGGATGATTTTGAGGATTTGAAATTCGTAGATAGCACAGAAGATGGAGAGGCATTACCGACGAAAGATGTAGCGAAAAAGCTTCGTGAAGAGATAAAAACCTTAAGAAAAGAAAAGGAGGAATATTTGACTGGCTGGCAGAGAGCGAAGGCGGACTATGTGAATTTACAAAAAGAATTAGATCAATCTCGTATAAATATTTCAATTTTAACTCGTGAGAAAATGGTAGATAAGCTTCTTCCTGCACTTGATAGCTTTGAGATGGCATTTTCAAATAAAGAACACTGGGAGAAAATAGATAAGGATTGGCAAGATGGCATCACTTCTATATATCAACAACTTCTCTCTGGATTAGAAAAATCAGGAATTGAAAAGATTTATGAAATAGAAGTCTCCTTCGATCCAAGTATTCATCAGTCTATAAGCGTCGTTGCGACAGACGACGAAGAGAAAGACCACACAGTAGCTAAGGTTTTACAAATAGGATACAAAATAGGAGAAAGAGTTATACGTCCCGCAAAAGTAACTATTTTTGAATTCCACAAAGTGTAAAAAATTCTTTTTCGGTTTCTTTATCGATTTTGTCGGTGACGATTATTATAAGTTCAGTTGAGAGGTTTAGATCTTTTTTAATATTTGTGAATAAATGTTCGAAAGGGTACATAGATATCCAGACAGAATTTTTCAAGCAGGCGAAGCCTGCTTTCTTAAGTAGGTAGCGGAGAGCTTCGCGTTCGCTTTTTCTTTCCTCTGGAATATCTAGAAGTATTATTCGCCAGTAGCCATCCCAAGTATTACTTATAATAGCATTCTCACATTCAAGTTTGAGGTTATTGGCCTTCTTCCTACCTTCTTTGGTAAGTTTGGCATAATGATTCTGACCAGAATAGACATTTTCTATCAATCCAGCATCCTTAAGGCTCTTTATAGAGCGAGATAGAGCGTATTGGCTTTCTTTGTCTAAAACAATCCTTTCTTCCAATTCTGGAACAGAAACTGCCGGTCTTTCCGATAGAATTTTTATAATTTTCCTTGAAAAATCACGCTTTTTCATAGTATTGACAGTGTATCATAAATAAATATAATATTCAACAAGTATTTCGTGGTCACCAAATACTTGTTAAATACATAATGTAAGTGTATACTATAGAAAGTTTGAAAATTAGAAGGTCAATTTTATTATCAAAAATTATTAGTTAATTATATAAAATAAATATGTCAAAAATAATAGGAATAGATTTGGGTACAACAAATAGTGCAGTGGCTATCATAGAAGGAGGTCAGCCAAAAATTATAGAGAATATCGAGGGTGCGAGAACGACTCCGTCGGTTGTTGCTGTTACAAAAAATGGCGACAGAATGGTAGGAATGCTTGCAAAGCGTCAAGCTGTAACGAATCCTGAAAATACCGTTTATGGTATTAAGCGTTTCGTTGGTCATATGTATGACGATCCAGAAATTCAGAAAGACGAGAAAACAATTCCTTACAAAATTCAAAAAGGAAGTACTGGTGGTGTAGAAGTAAAGCTAGCAGATAAATTACTTCGTCCAGAAGAAATTTCTGCAATGATTCTAAGTAAGATTAAAGCAGATGTAGAAGCAAAATTGGGTGAAAAGATTACTGAAGCTGTTATTACTGTGCCAGCTTACTTCAACGATGCTCAAAGAAAAGCTACGAAAGATGCTGGAGTTATCGCAGGGCTTGATGTAAAGAGAATTATCAACGAGCCTACAGCCGCTGCTCTTGCATATGGATTCAATACAAAGAAGAATGAGAAGATTGTTGTTTACGACTTTGGAGGAGGAACATTTGATGTTTCAGTTCTTGAAGTTGGAGATGATGTTATCGAAGTGAAGTCTACAGATGGTGACTCACACATGGGTGGTGAAGATATTGATCAAAAGATCGTAAAGTGGATTGCTGATGAATACAAGAAAGAGTCTGGTATTGACGTTACGAAAGATATGCTTGCATTGCAACGTCTAAAAGAGGCTGCGGAGAAGACAAAACATGAACTTTCAACTACAACTGATTCAGAAATAAATATTCCATTCATTACTTCTGATGCTTCAGGTCCAAAACATTTGCTTTTGAAGATGTCTCGTGCCGTTCTAGAATCTCTAGCAGAAGAATATGTTACTCGCTCTATTGAAATAACAAAGAGAGCACTTGAAGCTTCTCCATTCAAGATGAATGAAATCAACGAGATAATATTGGTAGGAGGTCAGACGAGAATGCCAATGATCGTCGAAGCTGTGAAGAATTTATTTGGTAAAGAACCAAATCGTTCTATTAATCCAGATGAAGTTGTAGCACTTGGTGCGGCTGTCCAAGCAGGAGTCTTGCAGGGTGACGTACGTGACGTTCTTCTCCTTGATGTTATTCCATTATCCCTAGGTATTGAAACTTTGGGTGGAGTAGCCACAAAGCTAGTGGAAAGAAATACGACAATTCCATCCTCTAAGTCACAAATATTCTCAACTGCAGCCGATAATCAGACGAGTGTAGAAATTCACATCACTCAAGGTGAACGTCCAATGGCAAGTGATAACAAGTCACTCGGGCGATTTATTTTAGATGGTATTCCGCCTTCACCTCGCGGTATTCCTCAAGTGGAAGTTACATTTGATGTAGATGCTAACGGAATTCTAAATGTGAAAGCCATGGATAAAGCTTCCGGAAAAGTTCAATCAATCCGTATTGAAGCAAGTTCTGGACTTACAGAAGCTGATATCAAGAAGATGCGTGATGAAGCAGAAGCTCATGCCGATGAGGATGTAAAGAAAAAAGAATTAGCAGATCATAAAAATACAGCGGAAATGATGATCTTTACTGCCGAAAAATCTGTCAAAGAATATGGTGACAAAGTAACTCCAGAGATAAAGACTGAAATAGAAAATAAAATAACCGCTCTAAAAACTGCCAAAGATGGCGGTGATATGGAAGCTATTAAGAAGGCAACAGAAGAACTTTCCGCTGAAATGTCTAAGATCGGTGAAGCTATGAGTAAAGCAGGTGCTGCACCAGAAGAAGGCGCAAATCCTACACCAGAGGCTCAAGAACCAGAAATCAAAGACGCAGAAGTAAATGAGAATCCAGAACAAAAATAAAACATGTCCAAAGATTATTACAAAACACTAGGAGTAGAGAAAAATGCTTCAAAAGAAGAAATAAAGAAAGCTTTTCATAAGCTTGCTCATGTTCATCATCCAGATAAAAATAAAGGAGACGATACTAAATTCAAAGAAGTAAATGAAGCCTACCAAGTACTCTCAGATGATAAGAAGAGAGCCTCTTTCGACCAATTTGGTAATGCTGATGGGCCTCAGGGCTTCGGTGGCCAAGGGTTCGGGGGTCAAGGAGGCTTTGGAGGTTTCGACTTCACTCGTGCACAGAATGGTGGAATGGAATTTGATATGGGCGACCTTGGTGATATCTTTGGAGACTTCTTCGGAGGTGGACGCGCCCGACAGAAAACAAAAAAAGGAAGAGACTTACAAACTAGTGTTGATCTTTCTTTTGAAGAATCTATTTTTGGAATAGAAAAGAAAATAAATTTAAACAAACAATCAGTCTGTAATATTTGTAACGGCACAGGTGCCAAGGTAGGTACCAAGATGAATATCTGTACTGTCTGTGATGGGCAAGGGCAAATACGTGAAGTCAGACGTTCAATACTTGGAAACTTTGCCACGACGAAAACTTGTGAGAATTGTGGAGGAGTTGGGAAAATTCCATCTGAAAAATGTAGCAATTGTCGCGGTGCTGGGGTACTTAAAACAAATGAAGATATAAGCGTAAAGATTCCTAGTGGAGTGAATAATGGTGAATCTCTTCGAGTTCGAGGTAAGGGTGAATCAATCAAAGGTGGAGAGAATGGCGACTTGTATATCAAATTAAATGTTAAAAAGCATTCTCTTTATACAAGAGATGATTTGAATCTAACAATGGATTTAAATATAAAGCTCACTGACGCACTTCTTGGGATGACTTATAATCTGAAAACTCTTGATAATAAAAATATAGAAGTAAAAATTCCAGAAGGTATAAACAATGGCGAAATGCTTCGCGTTCGAGGTCAAGGAGTGCCAACAACACGCGGTAGAGGCGACATAATCATCCACATCCAAATAAACATGCCAACCAAGCTATCACGCAAAACAAAGGAAGCCATAGAGAAACTCAAAGAAGAAGGATTATAATTTCTTTACAAATCCCATAATTTTGCTATGATTGTCAATATTATTATTTTATTACAGGCAGAGCTCATGAATGCTTGATAAAAAGAAATGACCAAACGTTCAATCACTTCCAGAAAACTTTGGAAGCTGGGGATAAATGATTTCAATACTCAATATTTTGATTTCAACAAAGAAGGGGATTTAATCGCCAAAGAAGGAAATAATGTCTACAATATTCGTTACTTAGCAGAGAAGTTTGGAACTTCCCTTGAGATACTTTTCCCATTCATCATTGAAGAAAGAGTCGAAGATTTGCTAGACTTGGCTCAATCTCTTATTAAAAAACATAAATATCAAGGCAAATTTTATTATCACTATCCTATGAAGAGTAATCAGACAAAGGAGGTGGTTCAAGCGGTTGTTGGAGAAGGTGCAAATATAGAGACTGCTTCTTATAATGAATTATATATTGTGAAGAAAATGCTAGAACAAGAATCTTTTAATGAGAAGATGAGGATTCTTTGTAATGGTCCTAAGACAGACAAATACATAAATCTAATAGACGAACTTCAGCATAGAGGATTGAAAGTTGTGCCGGTAATTGAGGGACCAAACGAATTGAAAACTTTCCAAAATTCCAAATATGATGTTGGCATAAGACTTGATATTCCCGTAAAGTCAAAAACAAATTGGAATAAAGAAATAGATAGATTTGGTTTTAGTCGCAATGAAATTTTGAAGATGTCTTCATTTAAAAATTTGAAAGTTCTTCATTATCGAATCGGTAAAATAGAAAAACTCTCTGATTTAATAGAGACAACCAAATATGCATTAAATGTTTACTTCAAATTGAAAGAAAATAATCCTACTCTAGACACTCTTGATATAGGCGGCGGGATGCCAATACCTTTTGAAAGAAATAAGAAATACCCAGCGGATAAAATACTTGAAAAGCTTTTACAGCTTCTTAAGAAAGAATCAGAGAAGAGGGGTATGCCAAATCCAAATCTTATTTGTGAATGGGGTAGATACATGGTTGCACCAGCACAAATCACAATTTTCAAAGTTATAGATACAAAGAAAATTGTTCACAAAGGTATTGATGCTAAGAAGTGGTATGTGATAGACGGCTCTCTTATGAATGATCTTATTGATACTTGGGCTATAGACCAGAAGTGGTCCGTCGCTCCTGTGAATAATAAGCTAGATGGTGAGTTGAATGATGTTTGGATTTCTGGATCTAGTTGTGATTCTGATGACGTCTATACAGGTATAAATGGATCTGTAACATTACCAGACTATGACTATAATGCCAATGAACCATTCTATGTAGTATTCTTCGACACTGGTGCTTATCAGGATGCTCTAGCCTCCCATCATTGTATGCTTTCATCTCCAATAAAAATAATTGCCGAAAACGGCCACATTGTTGTCGCTCGTAAAAGAGAATCTCCTGAAGACGTAGGAAAAGAGTTTGGATGGTAATTAAATTTTTATGACTAAAATAGTTGTAACCCAAGATTTAGGTTTAAATATTGAAGAAAAAGAAAGACTAAATAAATTAGGCGAGGTTAAATACTATGATGACTTACCAAAGATTCCCGAAGACTGGCTTGAAAGATGTAAAGGAGCAGATGTTATTTGTTCTGGTAAATTTGGATTAAAACTTAAATATCAAGAATTGGAAAATACTTTTTTGTCCTTGCCTTTCGTTGCAACAGACTTTCTAAATAGAGATGTACTAAATAAAAGAAATATAAAAGTTTCAAATTGCCCTGGCTGTAATAAGGAAGCTGTTAGTGAATGGATAATTGCAATGATCCTCAATCTGTTAAGAGATTTACCAAATTGGATTAATAAAAAAGAATCCGATAATATTCCAAAAGAAACAAAAGGATTAGTTGATAAAAATATTACAATTTTAGGCAAGGGTAATGTTGGGTTTAGGGTTGGTAAGATATGTGAGGCATTAGAGATGAATGTTAAATATTTTACAAAGAATGATAATCTAATTGAATCTGTAAAAGAGGCTGATGTTGTAGTTGATACTTTGGGTTCAAATGAAACAACTAAGGGTTTGCTAAATAAAGAATTCTTTAATTCCCTTAAAAAGGGCTCATATTTTTTAACAGTAACTAGTCCTAAAATATATGATGCAGAAGTAATGATTGAAGCTTTAGATAAAAACATTTTGGCAGGTATTGCTAGTGACTGTGCCTCAATTCAGGTTGGTGATGTTAATGATTCTTCCTATATTAAATTAGCTAATCATCCAAAAGTCTTAGCTACTCCACATATAGCATATAACACTGATGCAACTGATAGAAAAGCTAGTAAAATGATGATTGATAATATTGAAGCATACCTAAAAGGTAATCCTATCAATTTAATTAACTAATATATTATTCTATATATTTTAATTTGTCTATAAATTAAGCATATGCTAAAATAATAGACATGAATAAATATCTTTTACAAATAGAGAACTTTTTGAAATCAGATAAAGCAGAGGCAAAAGCCACTAAAATTGTTTTAGGTATTCTGGCAGTTTCAGCTTTTTTAGGTGTTGCTTTAATTGCTGGTAATGCGATTCAACTATTTGAAACATTTAAGGGTGGTAGAAGATTTAATAAAAGACAAATAGATAAAACTATTGATTATTTGAAACGAAAAAAGATGATTGAATTCATCTCATCTAAAAATGGTCAACAAATTATAAAAATTACTAAGAGAGGAGAATCTTATATACGCTCATTTGCTATTGAAACAATAGAGATAAAGAAGGCTAATAAGTGGAATGGGGAATGGCAAGTTGTTATTTTTGATTTTCCAGTACGCTTTAAAAAATCAAGAAATGCTTTCAGGTATAAATTAAAACAATTAGGTTTTATTCAGATTCAAAAAAGTGTTTGGGTCCATCCTTATAAGTGTGAGGATGAGATACTTTTTATAGCTGATTTCTGGGGTGTATTAAACTATATAGAGATATTTACTGTGACTAAAATGCTTCACGAACAAAAACTTAAGAAGCATTTTGAATTAATTTAATTTTTTAAAATTGTCTACAATATAAGCATATGCGTAAATTATAGACAACATACACAATAATATTTGTGAAAATTATTATTTAATATAACCTTCTTTCACTAGAAGCTCAGCATTTAGAATTCCTCCGCCAGCGGCGCCGCGAACTGTGTTGTGGGAAAGGGCCACGAACTTATAATCAAATATTTTACATGGACGTAATCGTCCGATTGTGACGGCCATACCTTTGTCCGTATCGCGATCCTTGCTTGGCTGTGGACGATTTTCTTCCTCTCTATAAATTATTGGACTTGAGGGTGCAAATGGCAATTTCAAATCCTGTGGGACTGATTTAAAGTTTGTCCAAATTTTAATTATTTCTTCTTTACTTGGCTTCTTGTCTTTAAATAAAATATTTACTGTAGCTAAGTGTCCGTTGGTAACAGGCACACGAGTACAAGTAGCAGAAACAGTTAAATCTTTATTATTAACAAATTTATTATTTACTATTGATCCAAGAATTTTTAGTGGTTCTTCTTCTGTTTTTTCTTCTTCGCCACCAATAAATGGTACGACATTGTCTATCATATCTAAACTTGGTACTCCAGGGTATCCAGCGCCAGAAACTGCCTGCAAGGTAGTAATAATGATCTTTTTTACTGGGAATCCTGCCTTATTTAGGGCATATATAGGGGTTAAATAGCTCTGTAGGCTACAATTTGGCTTTACGGCTATAAATCCCTTACTCCAGCCGTGATTCTTCTGTTGGATCTTAATCATCTTTAAATGATCGGAATTGATCTCTGGAATAAGCATCGGTACGTCGTCAGTTTTTCTATTTGCAGAAGCATTGGAAACGACAGGCATGTGAGCGGCTGCATACTTTTCCTCAATTTCTTTTACAAGATTTTTGTCTGAAATTTCAAAAGCTGAAAATACAAAGTCGCATTTCTTTGCGGCCTTTTCTATGTTTGCAACATCTTCCACAATTAGATTCCTGACTTTTTCTGGTATAGGAGTATTCATATGCCAGCGTCCACGGACAGCTTCCTCGTACTTTACTCCAGCTGAATTTGCCGATGCAGCTACATACACCACCTGAAACCATGGATGGTTTTCTAAGAGTCTCACATAATTTTGTCCAACCATTCCGGTTGCTCCCAATATTCCTACTTTATACTTTTTCATAAATTGCATGTAGGCGAAATCAAAAATGTTCTTTTCTGAGCTGGTCTGGCACCGATCCCGTCCCCCTCGTCCGAGGACCCGAAGAAAAGAATTTTTTGATGAAGCCTTTTATTTTATTATTTAATAAATTTTTTATACAGCACTCTAATAATTTCATCGATCTTATTTGTTTCTACGACTGCTTCCATACGAGTACAATTCTCATAAAGAAATGCACTTATTTGTAAACCAGTTTTCATTTTTATAAGCAAGTCATTGAATTTATTCACATCTTTTACATCAAAGTTTCCAACCAAGAATATCATGTTTACCGGAATAGCTTTGATGTGGTGAACCTTACTTTCTATTTCTTTAAACACATGATCAAGCATTCCATTACTATTGTCAGCTACGACTTGTAAGCTATGCCTAGTATTGCTCACTAGAATCATCTCAGTTTTATATTTAGCGAAAGTTCCAGTGACTATATTTAGCTGCTCATTTGTCTTTATCTTTTCGTCTGTAATTATAAATAGGGTTAGATTCTTCTTTGAGCTTATAAGCTTCGTGCCCTTTTTATGAGTTTTTAATTCTTTGATTTGTGTGAAGAATTTAGGATTGGAAAGGGAAGTTATGTCTATAGGAGTTTTATGCATTTTTACGAAATCTATTGCTTTTTCGTGAATAATCTTTCCAGACTCTTCAGCTTCTTGATAACTAATAGTAGGCATCACGCGAGCATGAGGCACAATCTTAGGATCTGCTGAGAGCACTCCTCCGACATCTTTCCATAGTATTATCTTGTGTGCCTTAAGTGCCGCTCCTACGAAGCAAGCAGTAGTATCTGTACCTCCACGTCCCAAGGTTGTCGTCTCTCCATTTTTAGTTATACCTGTGAATCCGGCAATAACTGGAACTTCTTTTATTTTTAATAAACTGTCTTTAATATTCTTTTCTGATAATTTATATTCGATGTTAGCATTTTTAAAATTATCATCTGTAATGATTGGAATTTCCTCGGCTAGCAATCTTTTAGTATTAATACTAGAAAGATTAAAATAAAAGCTTAATATAGTTGCGGAGAATTTTTCACCATAAGAAACTATTTTATCTTCTAAATTATCATGGGAAAGAATATTATTCAAATCTTTTTCTAACTCAAAAAATAACTTTTCTAATTCAATATGGATTTCATTTCTCCACTCTTTATTGAATTCCATATCGGTTATTATTTTGCTATGTATTTTCTTGAGTTCTATTATGTAGTTTTCTACCAGTAAGGTAACCTCATTCTTTTTTAGAGGTTTTTCTTTTAATTTTATTAAGAAAGAGACTAAGCTGTCAGTTATGCCGGGCATCGCTGAAACGACAACTATAGGTGAATAGCCTTCCCCTAGTTGTTCTTTGAGTCGGAGAGCTATGATAGGAATAAGCTCTTTCTTAAGTATTCCTCCTCCAAATTTGTTCACGATTATTTTTTTAGTCATTTTAATATGAAATTAAGAATAAACTCTTTAAGTCTATAATATTCTGGAGAAAAATCAAGGATATATTGTTGACTTATAGGGGTACCAATAGTAAACTTGAAACATGTCAAAAATATTAGTTATAGGGTGTGGAAATGTTGGAAGTGTGGGCCTACACAAAATGGCCCAATTTAATAATGTTTTTACTGAAATACACGTAGTTGGAAGGACGCCTAGTAAATGCGAGGCTGTTCGTCTATCTGTTTTAAAAAAATCTAAGGGCAAAGTTGATTTACATATACACATAGTAGATGTAGGCAAGGGAGATAATTTTCTTAAATTATTAAAAGAGGTGAAACCAACATTAGTAGTGAATTGGGGTAGTCCATATGACAACCTTGTGGCGATGGACGCCTGCCTAGAATATGGTGTGAATTACATAGATACAGCTTGTTATGAAAACCCTGAGAAGTATGGCTTCTCTTATAAATTACAACTTGCGAAGAATGAAGCTTTCAAGAAGAAGGGCTTGCTTGCTATTCTCGGCTCTGGTTTTGACCCAGGAGTTTCAAACATTTATTCAGCTTATGCTCGTGACTACATGTTCGACAAGATAGAGAATATAGATATCTTGGATTGTAATGGAGGCTCAAAAGATGCAAAGATTAAATTTGCTCCAAACTTTGACCCTGAGATAAATCTTCGCGAACTTATCCTTCCTATTAAATTCTGGGAGAAAGGTAAATGGCAAGAGAGAATGAAGCTTATCGACGAAGATGCACCATTCTTTGAATTCAATTTCCCTGAAGCAGGAAAGTTTACTCCTTACCTTATGTATCACGAAGAGCTCGAGACTATTCCTACACACATACCAGGATTGAAGCGCATTCGTTTCTGGATGACATTTTCTACGACATACCTTACATATTTGAGAGTTCTTTATAATGTTGGACTTACACGTATTGATACCATCGATTACAATGGACAAAAAGTTGTACCAGTTAAATTCTTAAAAGCAATTTTACCAAAAGGTGAAGATTTCAATAGCGGCTATGTAGGCAAGACAAATATTGGAAACATCATCACTGGAACAAAGGCTGGCAAGAAAAAAGCTGTATATATCTATAATGTTTGCGACCACAAGGCTGCTTATAAAGAAACAGGAGGCAATGCTATCGGCTATACAACTTCAATTCCGACAGTTACTTGTGCAAAACTAGTCCTAGAAGGTAAATGGGGTGGCATAGGAGTCAAGAATACAGAAGATAAAAGCCTTGATTCGAAGATATTCATTGATGAAATGGCAAAAGTAGGCCTTACTACTATCATAAAGACTCTTAAAGATATACCAGCCGCATTGAAGAAGGGTTATTAATTAAACAAATGAAAAACACAGAAAACATTTTTATAGAACCTTGGATTGAAATGGAAGGTTGGAATATAGATTTTTCTAAAGTAGAAACTCCTTCATATGTAGTTTCCTTAGAAAAGCTTGAAAACAATCTGAAAATTTTAAAAGGGGTGGAAGAAAAAACTGGGGCTCATATACTTATGGCGCTTAAGGGTTTTTCGATGTTTTCTACTTTTCCATTAATTAAAAAGTATCTTTCGGGAAGTGAGGCAAGCTCGGTGAATGAAGCTCGTCTTGGGTGTGAAGAATTTGACAAAGAGACACACGTTTTCTCACCTTCATATACAGAGGAAAATATTAAAGAGTATATAAAGTATGCAGATCATTTAGTTTTTAATTCTTGCTCTCAGTGGAATAAATTTAAGAGTAAGTGTATAGGGAAAGTTTCTTGTGGTCTTCGTGTAAACCTAGAACATAGTGAAGTGGAAACTTCTATGTATGATCCAAGTAGTCCAAATTCTCATTTTGGAGTGACAAAAGAAAATTTTGATAAAGAAAATATTACAGGACTTGAAGGTTTACACTTCCATAATCTTTGCGAACTAAATGCTGATGCATTAGAAAGGAGTCTAAAAGTTTTTGAAGAAAAATTTGGAGAATTTTTGCCGCAGATGAAATGGGTAAATTTTGGAGGTGGACATCATATAACTAGAAAAGATTACAATTTAGAACTACTTTGCAAAATATTAAATGATTTCAAATTAAAGTATCCTCATCTAGAAATTTATCTAGAGCCAGGAGAAGCTGTGGCTCTTAATGCAGGAGTACTTGTAGCAAGTGTAGTAGATATTTTCAAAAATGGTATAAACATAGCAGTACTTGATGTATCAGCCACTACGCATATGCCTGATGTGCTCGAAATGCCTTATTTACCAACAATCTTAGGAGCAGAGCAAGCATTAGAAGGCAATAGTAATAACTATCGTCTAGTAGGGCCCAGTTGCCTTACAGGAGACGTGATAGGTGAGTATTCATTCAACAAACCGCTTGAAATAGGTCAAAAACTGGTATTTATGAATATGGCTATATATACCATGGTGAAGAATAATACTTTCAACGGGGTAAATCTTCCGAACATTACAACAGTAGAAAAAAATGGAAAGATTAAAATTATTAAAAAGTTTAATTATAAAGATTTTAAAAATAGACTGTCGTAAAAAATATAATTACAAGCTACACAAATTATATGAACAAAGAAGAAATAATTAAAAATTTTAATCAGAATGAGAATGGACTTACTTCTCATGGAATTTTTGGCTTACCTTTTGGAGAAGAAGAATCAAAAGTAGTGCTTGTGCCTGTACCTTGGGAGGCTACAGTTTCTTATCATGGAGGAACAGCTGAAGGGCCTAAGGCAATACTTGATGCATCTCAGCAAATAGATCTTTATGACAATCTATATCAAAATGGATGGCAGGAGGGTATCGTGATGCAAGATATACCAACAAGCATTTTTTACAACAATCAACATACAAAAGAGAAGGTTGCTAAATATATTGATAAATATGTTGAAGGGGAAATAGATAAAGAATTACAGGATGATATAAATAAAGATTGTGAAGAAATAAATAAATATGTCAGAGAGACAAGTTTAAAATTAATAAATGAAGGGAAAATAGTTGGAATAGTAGGAGGGGATCATAGTGTGCCATTTGGCTATATGCAAGCTCTAAGTGAGAAGTATGATGACTTTGGTATTTTACATATAGATGCTCATGCTGATTTACGCGATGCATACGAAGGGCTAACATATTCTCATGCATCTATTTTCTTCAATGCTTTAAAAATCAAAAATGTAACAAAATTAGTTCAGATAGGAGTTAGAGATTTTTGCGATGAGGAATACAATCTCATTCAAAAAGAAAAAGATAGGATTTCTTTATTCACTGATTATGACATTAAAAAATTTGTTTTTGAAGGTGGTACATTGAAGAAAAAGTATAAAGAAATTATAAAATGTTTACCAAAGAATGTTTATATTTCATTTGATATAGATGGCCTTATGCCATATCTAAGTCCAAACACGGGCACGCCAGTTATCGGTGGATTTAGTATTGAAGAAATTGTGTTTTTATTTGAAGAATTATTATCGTCTGGTAGAAGAGTAATCGGCTTTGATCTATGTGAAGTTGCCCCAGGTAAGGATTACAAAGGAGAAAGAAATGAATGGGATGGTAATGTTGGAGCTCGTGTTTTGTATAAACTTTGCTTAACTGCCCTCAAAAGTCAAAAGAATTAAAGGTTTTATGCTATAATAATGTATATATGATAGAAAAAGAAATAAAAGTTTCAATTGGGGATTATGATAAAATAATGTCAGATAGGAATATCTTTAACCAGATTGTTTATACTCCACTTTCAGAAGCAATTAAAATTTTAGAGGAAAGAAGAAGTGATACATTATTGGTTACAAAAGTAGAAAAACTATTAAATGGTAATATTCCTGAACTTTTTAAAAATAAAAAATGTGGGATTATGGCTAGACAAATAGCAACCCCTAATTATGAAAACAGAATGTTTCTATCAATGGCAAAAGACAACAATTTAAATCCAGTTTTTGTTGAATATTTTGAAGATAAATTTACTTCAAATAATAAATATAAACATTCTTTGGGTCAATTAGATATTTGTGATCATACAGATAAACAGAAAAAACATTGCCTTGAAAAAATTACTATTGTTGATTTTAATAAATATAATGGTAAAAAATTAAAAGAGGTAAAAACATTATGGGGTGAATCACTTATTGATTTTCACAAAAAATTATTTGACTTGTATAATATTAAGGATTTTTCATTTTTTAATGAATTAGATTGGTATAGTAAAGATAAGGATAAAGAAAAACCAATTGATTTTTATATAAATTTTTTCTTACTTACAACATGTTTTGGAATTTTATTTGAAAACTTTTTAGTTTTAAAAGATAAAAAAAATGCAGAAGGAGAATTTACAAAAAAAGTAGTCTTGCCAGCATTAGAAAAAGTGATAAACTTAACCGGGGTAAAACCATTAATAGTTCCTATTGATTCCTTTGATTTAGAAGAAGATAATTTTTGGTTTTACCACTTACCAATAGTTAAAAATAATATTAAATAATATATGCTATGGTTTTTTATTGCACTTATAGGCCCATTAATGTATGCCATAACAAATCATATAGATAAATTTCTTTTAGAAAAATATTTTAAAAATGGTGGAGTTGGTACGCTTCTTCTTTTTTCATCTTTATTTTCTATATTTGTTTTACCGTTTATATATTTAGCAGATAAAACAGTATTTAGTGTTAGTGGTATACATATTATTGCACTCGCAGTTGTAGGAATTTTAAATGTATTGGTATTATTATTTTATTTTATAGCTCTTCAAAACGAAGAGGCTTCGGTTACTATTGTATTTTATCAACTTATGCCAGTATTTGGATATATATTAAGTTATTTTATACTTGGAGAAACTCTTACACAATTACAAATAATAGCTATGATAATAATAATATCTGGCACAACAATAGTCTCATTTGAAATAGATTCCGATAATAAATTTAAACTCCGTAAAAAAACTATTTTACCAATGTTGGCTGCATCATTTTTTTGGGCACTTGAATCGGTGATATTTAAAGCTGTAGCTCTTGAAGAAAATTTTTTAAGATCACTTTTTTGGGAACATCTTATGATGTTAACAATAGGTATTATTATTTTTATATTTATTAGTTCATATAGAAAAACTTTTATATTAGCTATTAAAAATAATTCAAAAAAAATTCTCTTTTTAAACTCTATAAATGAATTTTTATATGTTATTGGTAGTTTAGCCTTTACTTATGCTACATTAATAGCTCCTGTTGCATTGGTTCTACTCTCTGATTCATTTCAGTCTATTTTTGTCTTAATTATAGGCATAGTTTTAACTATTTTCTTTCCTAAAATAGCAGTTGAGAAAATAAACAAGAGACATATTTGGACAAAAATTATTGCTATTATTTTAACTGGAATTGGTACATATTTACTATTTATGTAAAAATAATGTTAAAATTTAACATATTATTTAATTTTTGTTATACTTATATAACATAATGAAAAATATAAATTTTAAAGATAATCTTTTAACATATATTCTTACTCCACTAATAATTATAGTTAGTATTATTTCGTTTTATAGATTTTTTATTAATCATGATTATTTAATTGGATATGAAGGAGTATGTGATCCATCTATAAAAAAATGTTTCGTGGGGTGTGAAGATGATTCCTGCACAAAAGAATATTATTATTCTCAAGTAATAAAATATGCACCTGATTTAAAAAATGAATGCGGGGAAGATATAACAGACTGCGAAACTGCTAGCGTATGCCTTCCCAATAACAGGAATTGTTCTATAACTTACTGTGACCCAGAAATAGATAGTAATATTTGCTCAAAACAAATAGAAGAAATAAATATAGAAAATGATAATAAAGATAATTCAAATAATTCTACTGGAGAAGATATTTTACAAGATAATAAAATAAAAGAATAATATATGCTTTGCTATTTATTTCCAGAACCAACCTATTTAATTTTTTCACCTGATGTATCAGGATTATTATATTATGCGCATATTCCAGCTACAATAATCTCTCTTATTATTAGTATCTATATATATAGAAGCGACAGACATCTTTTAATTAATAAACTGCTTTTTGTAATATCTATACTTTTTTCATTTTGGACAACATTTACTCTTATTCAATGGACTAATATTCACAGTGACCTTATAATATTCGTTTGGAATTTTTCTGGAATAATTTTAGGATTAATTGCTATATTTTGTATATATTTTACTTATGTTTTTTTAGAAAAAAAAGACATCTCTATTAAACTTAAAATAATTTTTCTTACATTAATTCTTCCAATAATATTACTTACTCCTTCTTATTTAAATCTTGGTGGTTTTAATATAACTGATTGTGATGCATTTCAATTTGAACAAATCCCATTTCAATTTTATTATACTTCTCTTGGTGTGATAGCGATGATTTGGATTTTAATCTTACTTATTCGTAAATCTCTTAGAACAACACCTGATTTTAAAAAACAAATAATTTTAATGGGGACAGGCATAGAATTATTTTTATTCTCCTTCTTTACAATGGTATTTTTATCATCATATCTCACAAAGATTGATTTATTGCCTGATTCAGAATTTGAAATATATGGATTGTTTGGAATGGTAATATTTATGATTTATCTTAGTATTCTTATGGTTCGTTTTAAAACTTTTAATGTCAAACTAATTGCAACCGAAGCTTTAGTTTGGGGATTGGCCATACTTATTGGTTCTCAATTTTTCTTTATCAAATCAAATACAAATATGATACTTAACGGTATAACTTTCGTTGGTATTATAGTTTTGGGTCAAATTCTTATTAAATCAGTTAAACAAGAAGTTATGCAGCGTGAACAATTACAAATACTCACAGAACAGTTATTTGGTGTCAATGAAAAACTAAAGGGTTTAGATAAGCTTAAGACAGAATTCGTTTCGCTTGCTTCGCATCAACTTCGAAGTCCACTAACAGCTATTAAGGGTTATGCTTCTATGCTTATGGATGGAGATTATGGAGATTTGAGCAAAGAAGCCAAGGAGGCGATTGATCGTATGTACCAATCAAGTAAAAATCTTACTATAGTTGTAGAAGATTTGCTTAATGTTACAAAAATAGAATCGGGAGGTATGAAGTTTGAGATGGCTCCATTTGATTTGTCAAAAGTTGTGGAAGATGAAGCAAAAGATCTTTCTATTACAGCAGAGAAAAAAGGATTGAAATTAAATTTTGAATCAGATCCATTGTGTATGACAAATGGTGATCAAGAAAAAATTAGGCAAGTTATCATTAACCTTATCGATAATTCTATTAAATATACAAAAGAAGGCGGTTTAAATGTATCAGTTAAGAGGAATGAGAAGAAAGTTGTATTCTGTGTGAAAGATACCGGAATGGGAATGACACAAGAAACCAAAGCGAGCTTATTCCAAAAATTTGCTCGTGGCGATGGTGCTCGTATGAATACCACAGGTTCTGGATTGGGGTTATATCTTGCACGACAAATAGTAGAAGCCCATAAGGGTAAAGTATGGGTAGAGTCTGATGGTTTGAATAAAGGATCAGAATTTTATATGGAGCTAGAGGCTATCTAAACCAAAACCAAAAATTTTATCAAAATCAAGTAATGTGGCTTTCTTCTCAGATGAAGAGAGCTCTTTATTTTTTAGAATCTCCCAAACTAGAGATAAAGCTCGTGCTGTGTTTAGATTATCGTCCATATATTCAATAAGACGGGTTTTGTAGCCTATATTTACCGTTCCTATATCGTTTCCAAGGTCTAAATATGCCTTTCTTAAGCGTTCTAAGGCTGTTTGTGCCCCATTTACAGCCTCAAAAGTGAAGTTTGTTCTTGTAGAATAGCTGGAAGTATACAACCATAGTCGGAAGGCTATTGGATCAATGCCTTTATTTATTAAATCTTCTAGGGTGTAAAAATTTCCAAGAGATTTTGACATTTTTTTACCATCTACTAGAAGGTGTTCATTGTGCATAAAATATTTAGCAAACATCTTTCCTGTAGCACATTCTGATTGGGCTATTTCATTCTCATGATGGGGAAAAATATTATCCACACCTCCAGTATGAATATCAAAACTCTCTCCCAATTTATCCATACTCATGGCTGAGCATTCTATGTGCCAACCAGGGCGTCCCTTACCAAGATCAGTTTCCCAAAATACATTTCCATCTTCGGGAACCCATGCTTTCCAAAGTGCAAAATCTTGAGCATTTTCTTTTTCATATTCATCTTTCTTTAGTCTACCCTTAGCATCTTCCCCGCCTGCTCCCTCGTGAGGGCGGGCAGGTTTTAAATCTGAAAGTTTAAAATGAGAAAGCTTACCATACTCTTTGTCTTTGTTAATATCAAAATAAACAGAGCCATCACTAGTCCTATAAGCATAGCCTTTCTCTTCGAGCTTCTTAATTAAAGAAACCATTTCATCTATATAGTCTGTGGCTTTTGTGTAAAAATTTGCAGGTATTATGTTTAATGCATCTCTGTCTTTAAAAAATTCTTCAGTATAAAATTCTGTTAATTCCTTTAAACTTTTATGTTGTTCTATAACTGCAAGAATTATTTTATCTTCCACATCTGTAATGTTCATGACGTGTAGGACATCATACCCACTATATTTTAAATATCTTTTAAGTAAATCAGTAAATACATAAGCCCGCCAATTCCCAATATGAAGATGGTTGTAGACCGTTGGCCCACAAGTATATAAACCAACCTTACCCTCATTAATTGGTTTAAAAACTTCTTTTTCGCTTGATAAAGTGTTCTTTATTATTAAAGTCATATATTGATAGCTCTATTATACGTGCTACTTGCAATTTTGCCAACTTTTGTGTATTATGATATTCGTAGTTAAGCCTATACATAAAAGGTTTACTATTAATACATAAATATATGGCAACAGCGAAAAAAACAACAAAAAAGGAAGTAGGAGACAATAAGGAATTTGCCGTTATTTTTACAGGCGGAAAGCAATATAAAGTTGCTGTTGGAGATGTACTTAAGGTAGAGAAACTTGAAGGAGACTTTAAAGCAGGAGATAAAATTGTTTTTGATAAGGTCCTACTTGTAGACAACGGAGTAGATACAACAATCGGAACTCCTTATATCACAGGCGCAAAAGTAGAATCACTATTTCAAAAAGCAGGAAAGAATAAAACAATCCTAGTGGTGAAATACAAGCAAAAGAGTAGATACTTGAAGAAGAACGGTCACCGCCAACCATTCATAGAAGTCAAAATCTCCGCAATTAAATAATAAACCAAACCAGCCCCAAGAAATTGGGGCTGGTTTTCTATTTGACTAAAACCCCTGAAAGTTATAATGTGAAGAAAAAATAAATAAATTAATTAAAACCAATATATTTAATAACTCTTTAAAAAATGAAAACAGAAAAATTAGAAAATCAAGTAGTTTTTGTTCAACTCAAAAATAGAGTTGTTGTTCATGAAATAAGGACTCCTGCAAAATATGGTGATCCTGAATGGAAATTTGCTGAAAAGAAAAGTCTTGAAGCAGCTAAAATCATCAATGATGCTGATATTAAATTTGCTTTATCTTCGGATCTTAGTGTATTTAAAATCATGGTCAGCGAAAAAGATGCTGAAAAAGCAATAGAACTTCTTAAGGAAAAACAAAACAATCATTTAAAAAATTAAAAGTATGTCAGAAATTCCTTTTAGTAATAATAAAAAGGTGTTAGCTTCGTGCTAACACCTTTTTGTATTATTGTCTGTTTATAAGAGCATTCTTGATCGTCTCACTATCAGAGTATTCAAGCTCTGTGCCGGTTGAGAGACCACGACCAAGAGAGACAATGTTTAAATTATATTTACCTTGTAAAGGAATAAGAAGCTCTCTTAAATACATATCCGTATGTTCACCTTGAGGGTTGAGAGATAATGCAATAATAACTTCTTTAAGTCCATCACGTTTAGCTTCCATTTCAATGTTTCGAATTAATTCCTTAGTACGGACAAAAGTCGGAGTATCTTTACTGACAATTGGTACAAGCCCACCTAGGATAAAATACATGCCATTGTAATTTTTGCTTCTTTTTATATTTTCATAGTCTGCATCTTTTTCTACAATGAGAAGGGAAGTCTTGTCCGTTTTAGGATTACTACACACATCACAAAGTTGATCCTGCTTTGATTGAAAGAAAAGAAAACAAGAAGGGCATTGATGAATAGTATTTTTCAAATCAAGAACCTTATCTCCAAGTTCTTTTACGTAAGTTGGATTCTTGTGTAATAAGAAATATACAAAACGCTTGGCTTGGCGTTCGCCAATCCCCGGGAATTCTTTAAAGTATTCAGTTAGTTTATCTATTGGGTTCATTTTTAAATTAAAATTGATCAATTGCGCCACCAGTAGGTGAAGCAAATTTATTTACACCAGATTTATCTATAGAAACGAAAGTTGTTGTCTTCTCATCGAAGTATAATTCGACTTTACCGACTGGACCATTTCTGTGTTTTTCTATTAATATTTCTGCGATATTTGTCTTTTCACTTTCATCTTTACCTTTATCTTCACGGTGAATAAACATCACAATGTCAGCATCCTGCTCGATAGATCCTGAGTCACGAAGGTCGGAAAGACGAGGTCTGCCACCACGAGATTCAACTGCACGAGAAAGCTGTGAAAGAGCTAAAACTGGCACATCAAACTCTTTTGCTAATGATTTTAATGATCGAGAAATTTCAGTCACTTGATTTACCATATTGTCATAGTTCTTGGAAGTGGACATAAGCTGTAAGTAGTCCACAATAATAAGTCCTAAACCATGCTCAGCCTTTATACGACGACAAACAGAACGCATACGAACGATAGAGTTACCAGCAAGGTCGTCAACGAAAATTGGAGCCTTGGATAAACTATCAAGTGAGTCTCGAATTTTAGCAAATTCACTTTCAGCAGAAAGATTACCAGTACGAAGGTTCCATGCATTTACGCGTGATTGAGCAGCTAGCATTCTATCTACAAGTTGTTGTGTACTCATTTCAAGAGAGAATATAATGGTCGGAGTACCTTGTCCCAAGGCTGCTTGGCGGGCAATATCTAGCGCCAAGGTCGTCTTACCCATAGAAGGTCGCGCCGCTAAGATAATAAGGTCAGACTTTTGAAGACCTGAGAGATACTGATCAAGATCATGGAAGCCAGTTGATACTCCACGAAGTTCTCCTTTACTTTCATGAAGTCTCTCAAGTCTTTCCCATGCTTCAGGTAAACTATCTTTGATTGACGTGAAGGCATGCCCAGACATATTGTTATTTATTCCCATCATTCTTTTTTCTGCTTGATCGAGAACTTCAAAAACATCTTCAACTTCTTCTTTGAAACCAAGTTCTGAAATGTCAGAACCAGCATCAATTATTTTCCTTAAAAGATGTTTTTTATTTACAACATCGGCGTAATATTTAATGTTTGTAGAAGCAGGAACTCCATTACTTAATTCTGTAAGATAAACATTTCCACCGATAGAATCTATCAACCCTTTTTCTTTTAATTTGTTTGAAACTGAAAGTAAATCGATAGGATCTCCTTTACTTGAGAGTTCTAGCATTATTTTATAAATTTGAGCATGCTTAGATACATAAAAAGAATCAACATTTATGATGTCATTAATTTCATGTATTGCTCCTGGGCGAAGCATGATGGATCCAAGCACTGCTTTTTCAGAATCTATATTCTGAGGAGGGATACGAATGTTTGATTTTTTATCTGTCATAGAACCCATTGTAGCAACAGTAATTATTATTGCAATGTCTATTTTAGGATAAATATGTGCGTAATATGTGCAAAACTTCTGTTTATTTGGTATTATTATAGAATGTCAAAAGAATCAAAAATAGTGCTTACAGGCGATCGTCCAACAGGCAAACTTCACTTGGGTCATTTCGTAGGATCTATTCAAAATAGGGTAAAACTTCAAAATGAGGCAGATAAGTCTTTTTATATGATTGCCGATATTCAAGGATTGACAGATAACGCCAATAATCCTCAAAAAGTCCGAGATAATGCTATTGAAGTTGCAATTGATAATTTAGCTTGTGGGCTCGATCCGAAGAAGACGATAATGTTCATCCAGTCAGAAATTCCTGAGATTGCTGAACTCACAGTCATTTTTCTAAATCTAGTTACACTTGCTCGACTCAAAAGAAATCCCACGGTTAAAGATGAGATGAAGCAAAAAGGTTTTGGTGAAGATGTGCCTGCTGGATTTCTTTGCTATCCAGTTTCGCAAGCAGCAGACATTTTGTTTGCTCAAGCAAATTTGATTCCAGTTGGTGAAGATCAACTTCCTGTTATCGAACAAGCCAATGAGATTGTAGATACTTTTAATCGCTACTATGGGGAAACATTTAGTCATATAAAGCACATGACAGGTAGCACTGGAAGATTGGTAGGGATAGATGGTGGAGTTAAAATGGGTAAGTCTCTCAATAATGCAATTTATCTTTCAGATACCAAAGATGAAATTTCAAAAAAAGTTATGAATATGTATACAGACCCCGGGCACATTCATGTGGAAGATCCTGGTAAAGTAGAAGGTAATGTCGTTTTCACTTATTTAGATATATTTGATTCTAATAGAGCTGAGATAGATGATCTTAAGAAGCAATACAAGAAAGGAGGGCTGGGAGATGTTGTTATTAAGAAGAGATTAATAGACATACTTGAAAATTTAATAAGTCCTATACGCACAAAGAGGGAAGAATTGGCTAAAAATCCAGAAGAGGTTATGAAAATTTTAGAAGAAGGTACTAAAAAGGCGAGACTTGTCGCGCAAGAAACAATGGCCGAAGTTAAAAAAGCAATGAAAATTAACTATTTTTAATTTATGAAATACATTCGCATATTATTTACAGTAATATTTGGGGTTATATATTGGCCTATAAACATAATTCACACAAAGGTTCAAAAGTGGTATTTTGCACAAAAGAAAAAAGATAAGGTAGTTTGGTATTTATTCACACCTTTTTATTGGATACTAGTTGCTATTACTTTCATTATTTCTGTGCCGTATGAATTCCTAATAGCTAAAAATTTACATTAGTTTTATTTTTTTATTATTAAATTATTATTTAAATATATGCAACGTACTTATATAAAAGACTTAAAAGATTTTCTCGGTGGGGCGGTTTCCATTTCTGGTTGGGTTGATGTCAGGCGTGATCAAGGTAAAATGATTTTTTTGGACTTTCGCGATATGACAGGAATAGTTCAAGGAGTTATATTGCCAAACTATATAGATACATTAGAAGTTGGTAAGACTTTACGCAAAGAATTTGCCGTAAAAGTAAACGGGAAAGTAAATAAAAGGCCTGAAAGAAATATCAAAGAAGGAGTTTTAAATGGTGATCTTGAACTTGAGATAATGGAAATTGAAATTTTAGCCGAAGCCGCTCCATTACCATTTGATATATCACTCGGAGGTTACAATCTAGAATTAACTACAGAGCTAGACAATAGAGCTTTGATTTTAAGACAGCCTAAAATACAAGCTATTTTTAAAATAGAGGAAACGGTTATTGATTCTTTCCGTGAATTCATGAAGGAAAATTTGTTCTTTGAATTCCAAGCACCAAGTATGGTTCCTGCTACCGCCGAAGGAGGGGCGGAAGTTTTCTCAATCGACTACTTTGGAAAGAAGGCATATCTATCTCAATCTCCACAACTTTATAAACAGATAGTCATGTCCGCTTTTGAAAGATGCTTTTCTGTAAACAAAGTTTTCAGAGCTGAACCATCATCGACAACAAGACACCTTACAGAAATTGTTTCTCTTGATGCAGAAATGGCCTTCATAAATTCTTGGACTGATGTACGTGATATGGCCGAGAATACAGTTAAGCACATCTTGAAAAAAGTTGAAGAAAAGAATAGTGAACACATTAAATTACTTGGGATAGAATTACCAACTATGATAGATAAAACTCCAACTCTTTCCTTAAGAGAAGTTCAACAAAAGATTTTTGAAGTTTATGGTCGTGATGTACGTGGTGAGAAAGATACAAATACTCAAGATGAAAGAGAAATTTGTGAAATAGTCAAAAAAGAGACTGGATCAGACTTTGTATTTATTTATGGATATCCAACTCGCAAGAAACCATTTTATATTTATCCCAATCCAGATGAGCCAGAATATAATGAAGGTATGGATCTTATTTGTCGCGGGGTAGAATGGCTATCAGGAGGTAGAAGAATTAATGATTCAAAACAGTTAGAAGAACATGTGAAGCTTTGGAATATGGATCCTAACAAAGTTAAGATGTTTCTAGAGGCATTCAAGTATGGAGTTCCACCTGAAGGCGGCTTTGCTTTTGGAGCGGAGCGTATCACAATGCAACTCTTAGGACTTAAGAACGTTCGTGAAGCTTGTATGTTCCCAAGAGATATGAATAGAATAGATGAAAGGTTAACTGATGAAGGATATTAATTTAATATGCCAGAAATTATTTCACAATATAAAGTAAAACAAGGTACTTTTGAGGGACCACTTGATATACTTCTTTCTCTAATAGAACAAAGAAAGCTTTTTGTGAATGAGATTTCACTGGCAGAAGTTACCAATGATTATATAGCTTATGTGAAATCTTTGAGTGAAGAGAACAGAAGTATAAATGATGTATCTTATTTTATTCTTGTCGCTGCAACTCTTATACTGATTAAGTCTAAGTCTTTATTACCCAATTTAGATCTTACTATTGACGAGACAGAGAAAATTGTGGACCTAGAGAAGAGACTAAAAATTTATCAAATTATTAAAAATGCCAGTATTGATATAAAGAATAATTTTGGAGTTAATATAATATTTACACCAGTTGATCGTATTTGGAGTGAACCAATGTTTTTACCAGACCCATCGATAACTATAGTAAATGTTACTAATTGTATTAATGACATCCTTAAACAAGTTCCTAAAAAAGAAGCTAAGTTACCAGAAATACAAATAAAGAAAATTATAAACATAGATCAAATCATAAACAGCCTCACAGATCGAATACAGAACGCCATGAACATTTCTTTCAGGGAGTTCTCTCAGAGCCATGGAGCAGGAGATGGAGATGAAATGAAAGTCCATATTATCGTTTCATTCCTAGCTATGTTAGAATTGGTTAGAGAAGGATTGATAGATGTGATACAAACGGCATCGTTTGGAGACATTGAAATGAATAAACAAGTATTAATAAATAACGAAGAATAGTATGGCCATAGAACTAGAATCAAAAATTGAAGGTTTACTTTTTTATAAAGGAGAAGATGTAACTATTAAAAAATTAGCTGAATTTTTAGCAGTGAGTGAAGCAAGTATAGAAGATGCATTAAACAAGCTTGACCATTCACTTTTAGCACGAGGACTTGTATTAGTAAGGAAGGATGACAAGGTTGTGCTAGGTATTACAGGAGAATTATCACCTCTTATAGAAAAAATACGTAAAGAGGAGATTAATAAAGAACTTTCAAAAGCATCACTAGAAACTTTATCTATTGTTTTATATAAAAATGGAATTGGAAGAAGTGAGATAGACTATATACGTGGAGTTAATTCGAGTTTTATATTACGTAATTTATTGGTTCGTGGACTTATTGAAAAAATAGTAGACAGTAAAGATAGTAGAAAAATTCTTTACCGGCCAACTTTTGGAGCACTTTCGTATATGGGTATAACTTCCATAAAAGAATTACCCAATTATGAACAAGTATCTCTTTCTTTAACAGATGTAATTAATCAAAACGAAAATAATGACTAATGCTATTAAAATTTTTTTACCAGCAATCATAAGCTTCATCGTTGGTATTTCTTTAACACCTTTGGCGACACATTATTTTTATAAATACAAAATGTGGCGCAGAGTCTCTAGAGATAATAATATTCCAGAAAAAGAGGGAAGCATTTTTTCTAAAATTCACGATACAGCAGCTGAAGTTTCCACTCCACGTACAGGAGGAATGATAATATGGATATCTGTAATTCTTACTGTCGCTATTATCGCAATGATTGATTTCTTATTTATAAATGATGCATCAATGAAAATGTATTTTATAAGTCGTAGCCAGACACTACTCCCATTCTTTACTTTGATTGTCGCTTCTATTATTGGCCTTGGTGATGACTTTCTTCAAATTTTTGGGAAGGGTAAATGGACCACAGATCCAATAGTGTTAAGATATATCAAAATAGGAATCATTCTAACGTTAGGATTAATTATTGGACTTTGGTTTTATATAAAACTTGGTGTTACAGATTTATACATCCCTTGGTATGGTTTAGTAAATCTGAGCTATCTTTTTATTCCATTTTTTATGTTGGTAATGATTTCTTTGTGGTCAACTAGTGTTATAGATGGAGTAGATGGTCTCTCAGGTGGAGTTTTATCTTCTATTTTTGCTGCATATACACTTATAGCATTCTTTAATAATCAGTTTGATATTGCAACGTTTTGTGCTGTTATAACGGGTGCTATACTAGCATTCCTATGGTTTAACATACCTCCAGCGCGCTTTTACATGGGGGAAACGGGCATGATAGGGCTCACTGTGACCCTGTCAGTTATAGCATTTATGACAAACACTGTATTGCTTTTACCAATAATTGCTTTTCCTTTATTTATAACTTCCTTATCGAATATAATACAAATAGCTTCACGAAAATTAAGAAATGGTAAAAAGGTTTTTCTTTTTGCACCACTGCATCATCACTTTGAAGCACTTGGTTGGCCTAAATATAAAGTAACAATGCGTTATTGGATAGTAGGTATTATGACAGCGATCATGGGTGTTGTGCTTGCTCTTATAAGTTAAAGTTTATAAATGAATAATAATAAAATCGACAAAATATTTTTTAGTATAGTTCTCTCTCTTTTAATCATAGGAGTGATCATGTTTGTTTCGGCTTCACTTGGTATTTTAAATAAGAATGTACCTAAATTTAATAGTGTTATCTTTAGTCAGTTAGTTTATGGACTTGTCGGTGGACTCGTAACTCTTTATTTTGGATTACGTATACCTTATAAATTTTGGCGAGCATATTCACTACCTATATTTATAGCTTCTATAATAGTAACTGCACTTGTTTTTGTGCCTGGACTAGGATTTGAACATGGAGGATCACGCCGATGGATAAATGTTTTTGGTATTTCTTTACAACCTGTAGAATTTCTTAAAATCGGATTCATTATATATTTTGCTGCATGGCTTTCTTCCATGAAAGGAAAGGTAAAAGATATTCGTTTCAGTCTTTTACCTCTTATTGTTCTAATTGGAATTATTGCCGCTTTGCTAATTAAACAACCTGATACAAAAAGTCTAATTCTAATTACTGCAACTGGACTTGTAATGCTTTTTGTTTCCGGTACTCCATGGAAATATATTCTTGGTTTATTTTTGGTTTCTGTTATTGCTTTTGTAATTCTTGCTTTTACGACTCCATATTTGAAAAGTAGAATAACTACGTTTTTGAATCCCAACGAAAATGGTAGTACTTCTTCTTACCAGATTCAACAATCTCTCATTGCTGTCGGTTCAGGTGGAGTTATGGGTAGAGGTTTGGGTCAAAGTATTCAAAAGTTTAATTATTTACCCGAACCACAAGGGGATTCAATCTTTGCTGTTGTAGGTGAAGAACTTGGTTTTATCGGTTCAGTTTTGATCATCTGTCTTTATGTGGCATTCTCATTAAGAGGTTATCGTATAGCCCACTATGCACCAGACTCTTTTAGTAAACTTTTTGTTATAGGTATCATAACAATGATTACAGCCCAATCTTTTATGAATATTGCTTCTATAATAGGTGTTTTTCCATTAACCGGCGTCCCTCTCGTTTTTATGTCTCAAGGGGGGACTGCGCTTCTTATAGATATCGGTCTCATGGGTATAATTCTAAATATCTCAAAATTTCAAAAGAAACAAGTATAAGACCTTGTATTCTTCACTAGAAAAAAATATACAAATACGCTATAATTAAGCCTATATGAAAATATTACTTACAGGAGGGGGGACTGGTGGACATTTCTATCCATTAATAGCTATCGCTGAGAAGTTAACAGAGGTAGCAGATAAAGAAAAAATAATAGACTTGAAGCTTTACTACATGTCAGATAAACCATACGACAAGCGTATGCTCTTTGAAAATAATATTACTTATGTTCAGATTCCTGCTGGTAAAATGCGCACATACTTTTCTATTAAAAACTTTTTTGATATGTTCTCGACGGCAACAGGTATGTTCTTTGGTCTCATTTCTATGTTCTTCATCTATCCTGATGTAGTTATTTCAAAAGGTGGCTATGCTGCATTTCCAGCAGTGTTTGCTGCTAAATTACTTCGAATTCCTGTCATTGTCCATGAATCAGATTCATATCCTGGTAGATTAAACATTTGGACAGCTAAATTCGCACAAAAAGTAGCTATTTCTTGGCCTGAAGCAATAGAATTTTTACCTAAAGAAAAAACAGCTCTTACTGGTCAGCCAATAAGAAAAAATATTCTGAATGGAAGTAAGGAGGGTGCTCATGAATTTTTTAAATTAAATTCTAACTTACCAATTATTTTAGTTATAGGAGGATCACAAGGTGCAGAAACAATAAATAATATTTTATTAGAAGTATTACCTGATTTACTTTCTAAATATCAAATAATCCACCAAACAGGAATAGATAACATAGACGATGTATCATCTCGGTCTAAACTAGTCATGGAAAAAAATGATAACGTGACTCGTTATGTAGCAGTTCCATATTTGAACAATTTAGCAACTCGAATGGCTGCCGGAATAGCTGACATAATTATCTCAAGGGCTGGTTCTGCAATATTTGAAATAGCTTCATGGGGAATTCCATCTATAATAATACCAATTACAAATTCAAATGGTGATCATCAACGCAAGAATGCTTATAATTATGCCAGAACTGGGGCTTGTGAAGTCATTGATGAGACCAACTTAACTCCTCATGTTCTTATATCCGAAATCGATAAGATAATGAGCAACAAAGAAAAGAGAGAAAAGATGAAAGAAGCAGCTTTAAGTTTCGCTAATAAAGACGCAGCGTTTAAAATAGCAGATGAAGCGATTAAAATAGCACAATCTCACGAAGAAATATAATATGGAAAATCAAAAACAAAAAGTAGTTACGCGTTTTGCTCCGTCCCCGACTGGATATCTACACATTGGTGGTATTCGTACCGCTTTGTATGCTTGGGCTTATGCTAAGAAGAATAATGGCACTTTTATTTTAAGAATAGAAGATACAGATAAAGCTCGTGAAGTAGATGGATCAATAGATCATATAATAAAATCTCTTAAGTGGCTTAATATTAATTGGAATGAAGGTCCTGATATTGGTGGCCCACATGCTCCATATAAACAATCAGAAAGATTAGAATCATACAAAAAATATGCACAGATTTTAATCGAAAAGGGCTATGCATATGCTGATCCTTATACAGAAGAAGAAGTCGAGGCTTTTAGAAAAAAAGCTGATGAAGAAAAAAGACCATTCTTATATAGAGATCATAGACCAGAAAATCCTCCAGTTTGGGATGGAACTAAACCACTTCGTTTCAAAGTTAAAGATATTAAAAGTTATGAATGGAATGATCTTGTTCGTGGCAAATTATCCGCGGGCCCTGAAGCACTTGATGATTTTATATTGATTAAAAGCGATGGGTATCCAACTTACAACTTCGCACACATTATTGATGATTTAGAAATGGATGTCACGCACGTCATGCGTGGAGACGAATTTATATCTTCTACTCCTAAGTTTCTATCAATATACGAAGCACTTGATATAAAAAGACCAGAATACGCAACCTTACCTCCAATAATGGGACCTGATGGAAAAAAGAAGCTTGGTAAAAGAGATGGAGCAAAAGACTTTTTAGAATATGAAAAGGAAGGGTATTTACCGAGTGCGATGTTAAACTTCTTGGCATTTATTGGATGGAGTCCTAAGGGAGAAAAAGAAATTTTAACTTCTGATGAATTTATTGATCTTTTTGAAATTGAGCAAATTCATATAAGTGGAGGTAAATACAACGAAGAGAAACTTGATTGGATAAATAAGGAACATATAAAATTATTGGGAGAAAATGAATTAGAAAAATATGTATTTGCTTGGCTTCCCATAGAGCTCCAAATTAAAAAGATTATTCCTGTCATCACAGAAAGAATCTCTAAGTTTGGAGACATTAAAACGATGGTAGAGAACGGGGAACTTGATTTCTTTTATAAAGAGCCTGTTTATGAAGCTAGTAAATTAATTTATAAAGATACGGACAAGGACAAAACAATATCAAATTTAAAAGAAGTATTAGAAATAATAGAAAAGACCGAAGAGTTTCAATTTAATAAAGATAATATCAAAATATTCCTAATGGAGCTTGCAGACAGTAAGGAAAATAGAGGACAAATTCTTCATCCTATACGTTTTGCTCTATCAGGGCTCGATAAGTCACCAGATCCTTTCATTTTAACTGATATTTTGGGTAAAAAAGAGACTATAAGCCGTATAAACAAAGCAATTTCAGTGTTAAGTCAAGAAATGTAGTATAATAAGAATTGTGATGAAGAAATACATATGGAGTACAATCTTTACCGTATTAGCCCTATTCGCTTTTTCGACTTTTTCATATGCGGAAACGGAGAGTCAATTAAGAAACCAAATAGATACTGCTAATAGTGAAATTGAAAAGATAAATAAAGAAATAGCTGCTCTCTCTGGCCAGATAGCAATAACTGCCGAACAGAAAAAAACATTAGCGAGTGCAATAAAAGACTTAACCCTTAAAAAAGATAAGCTGGTCAAAGAAAGACAACAAACAGAAAAGAAAATTAAAGCTACGGGTCTTGTGATAAAAAGTTTAGATAATGAAATTATCACAAAAAACAGTATTTTAAATAAATCGAGAGATTCACTAGCTGTTTTATTGAGAGATTTGTATCAGCAAGATAATACTGGTTTTTTGCAAAACTTTTTATCACAAAATAGTTTAAGTGATTTAAGTCGTGAATACAATAATGTTATAAGTTTAAATAGGGAAATAAAAGACAATATTGAAAATGTATCTATTCAGAAAAATACCCTAGTTGTATCTAAGGTTAAAAAAGAAGACGAACAACAAGTCCTCAATACTCTTAAAAAAACCTTAACCGCTAAAGAATTAGAAATAACAGCAAACAAAAAAGAGAAGGACAGTCTTTTGGTTGCAACAAAAAATAAAGAATCAGAATATCAAAAAATGTTAGCGGAACAATTAAAAAGAAAAGAAACTTTTGAAAAATCTATAGAGGATTATGAGGCTCAAATAAAATTCATTTTAAATCCAAAACTTTTACCGAAAGCAGGATCTGGAGTATTATCTTGGCCGCTTAGTGCCATAACAATAACTTCTCCGTATGGTTCTAGATGGGGTAAATTCCACTATGGACTAGATTTTAGAGCGAAGGTTGGAAGTAATGTATTTTCTATGGCATCTGGAACAGTGGAAGGTACAGGAGATACAGATATTGCTTGTAAGGGAGCTTCTTTTGGTAAATGGGTTTTTATAAAATATAATAATGGACTTTCAAGTACTTATGGACATTTATCAGAGATAAAAGCATCAGTTGGCGACACAGTTAAGAAAGGAGATATAGTAGCCCTCTCTGGAAATACAGGATCATCAACTGGTCCTCATTTACACGTAGCAGTCTATGCCTCTACTGGAGTAAAGGTTGATACAGTTCCAAGTAAAGCTTGTAACGGCAAAATATTCACTCAGCCTATTGCAGCCTTAAGTGCTTATCTTAATCCATCACTCTATTTACCAAAGTTGTAATTTTATGTATAAAGACAGAAAAGGGAATCATCACGAAAAACCAGATAATATTGAATCTCAAAAAAGAGAATCAGCTAATGGAATCTATATAAAAAATGGAGAAGTTTTACTTGTTAAACCAAGCTGGGTTGATATTTGGGAATTTCCTGGTGGAGGGAAAGAATTAAATGAAAATTTAATAGATACTTTAAAGAGAGAATTTTTAGAAGAGACAGGCAGTGAAGTTCTTAAATTAGAAGAAAATCCAATATACCAGATACAGACAAAATTCTATGCAGATGATCTAGATATTTTCTTTGATTCCAGTATGTCTTTCTTTAAAATACTAGAAATAGGAGAACAGAATGATACCCTTATACATAAAGATGAAATTATTGATATAAAATATTTACCTATTTATGATTTAAACAAAGAAAATATGAATAATCTGCATTTAGAAATTATTTCTATACTAGACATACAAAAAAATTAAGGAAGTTCTACTTCCTAACTTTTTCATTTGGTGCCCGAGGTGGGATATCTTTCCTTACAGGAACAGTATACCTTTTCGTTTCAGTTAATACTGAAAAACGAAAAGCTTTTCGATTTCCACCTCGCAAACAAAGCAGTTTGTTTGCTTCGGGCACAAATAAAAAGACTGGCAAAAGCCAGCTTTTCATTTGGTGCCCGAGGTGGGGGTCGAACCCACATCCCTTACGAGACACGATTTTAAGTCGTGCGCGTATACCAGTTCCGCCACTCGGGCAAGTGACTTACAGCTAATATTCTTACATAATTTTCAAATTTTTACAAATTTTGCTATACTCCTATTATGTCAAAGCAATATTATACCACTATAGGACTTGAGATTCATGCAGAATTACACACTAATTCAAAGATGTTTTGTGGGTGTAAAAATGATCCTGATGAAATAACACCAAACGTAAATATATGTCCTGTCTGTATGGCTCATCCTGGAACCTTACCTGTAATAAATAAGAAGGCCGTAGAGAGTGTTATCAAAGTGGGTCTTGCTCTTGGTGCAAATATAGCTAACTTTACAGAATTTGATCGAAAGAATTACTTCTATCCAGATATTCCAAAAGGATATCAGATATCTCAATACAAATACCCAATTGTTTCGGGTGGTTCTCTTAAGGGAGTAGATATCACTCGTGTGCACTTAGAAGAAGATACAGCAACAAGTAAGCATGACCGAGGGGATTATTCTCTTGTTGATTTCAATCGTGCAGGCGTTCCTCTTATGGAGCTTGTCACAGAACCAGTAATACATTCTGCTAAGCAAGCAGGAGATTTTGGGCGAGAACTTCAAATAGTTTTAAGATATTTAGGAGTATCAGAAGCAAACATGGAGAAAGGCCAGATGCGAGTAGAGCTTAATATTTCCATTTCAGAAGATCCAAAAATATTTGGCACTAAAGTAGAAGTTAAAAATATAAATTCTTTCAAAGCAATGGAGCGCGCAGCTGAATATGAAGTAAAAAGAATGACTGCACTGTTAGATGAAGGCCGTGGTGATGAGATAGTTCAGGAGACTCGTGGTTGGGACGAGAACAAACAATCTACTTTCTCTCAACGTAAAAAAGAGAATGCTAATGATTACCGTTACTTCCCAGACCCAGATTTACCAAAGCTTTATCTAAGTAAAATTTTTGATATAGAGAAAATGAGAGGAGAACTACCTCTACTTCCAGAATCAAAGAGAAATAAATACAGAAATGATTACGGTATTAAAGATGAAGATATTGAAAGTTATATTGTTGATCAAGAACTTGGGTCATGGTTTGAAAATGTAGCAAAAATATTAACTGATAAAGAAAAGGTTAAAACTGCTTCAAACTACACAACTTCTGACTATCTAGGACTCAAGAAAATTAACGTGGGGATTAAACTTCCAAACGCAGAGAATTTTTCTGAGCTTATCAATATGGTGAGTGATGGTAAAATATCTTCACGTGGGGCAAAAGACATCTTAGCTATAATTGTTCTAAAAGATGAATCTCCATTAAAAATAGCAGAAGAAAAAGGTTTAATACAAAATCACGATGAAGGAACTTTGAAAGAAATAGTTCAAAGAATAATCGACGCCAATCCAACAGTTGTCGCTACATATAAAAGTGGTAAGGAAAATGCTATAATGTCTTTAGTTGGACAAGTCATGAAAGAAAGCAAGGGTAGTGCAAATCCAAGCCTTGTGCAGAAATTATTAAAAGAATTATTAGCATAGCAATATAAAGCTTCACAAATTATATTCTAAAAAAGGTCCTCGGATGAGGGAGGACGAAGAGCCAGACCATTTTTTATAAAATAATTTGTTCCGCTTAAAAATATATGAAAAAAGTAAGAGTCGCAATAAATGGTTTTGGAAGAATTGGAAGAGCATTTTTGAAAATCACTTGGGATAACCCCGAGGTAGAAATAGTGGCTATTAATGATTTGGGTTCAATCGCAAGTCTTTCATATTTGCTTCGCCACGATACAGTTTATAAAAAATGGGATCATAAAGTAGAAGCGGAAGGAACTGATTTGGTTATAGATGGCAAAAAGATTAAATATCTTTCAGAAAAAGATACAACAAAGCTTCCTTGGAAAGATTTAGATATTGATGTCGTGGTGGAATCAACTGGCCTCTTTACTTCATTTGATAAAGCAAAGTTTCATTTAGATCAAGGCGCTAAAAAGGTAGTTATTAGTGCCCCATCAAAAGGAGCCGAAAGTACAACACCGGGGGCAACTATTCTCCTTGGTATCAACGAGAAAAAATTTGGAACTTGCGACATCACATCAAACGCTTCTTGTACTACAAATGCGGCTTCACCACTTATCGCTATAATGCACGAATCTATCGGCATAGAGAAAGCAATTTTAAATACAGTTCATGGATATACAGCTACTCAAGCACTCGTAGATGGTCCAAGTAAGAAGGACCTTCGTGAAGGTCGTGCAGCAGCCCAAAACATCATTCCTTCATCCACAGGAGCTGCTATAGCCGTTACAGAAGCCTTCCCAGTACTCAAAGGCCTCTTTGATGGTATATCTATCCGCGTACCAGTTCCTGCAGGATCAATCGTAGATATTACATTCATTGCCCAAAGAGACACAACAAAAGAAGAAGTAAATGAAATAATGAAGAAGGCAGCCTTTGACCCTCGCTGGCACAAGCTCTTCACTGTTACAGAAGATAATCTAGTTTCCTCAGATATTCTTGGAGAAAGTCATGCTTGTATAGCCGACTTAGAGATGACTCGCGTCGTCGGAGGTAACCTTGTAAAAGTTATGGGCTGGTACGACAACGAAATGGGGTATACGTACACACTTGTAGACCACGTCATCAAAACAGGACAAAGTATTAAATAATTTCTCCCTCAAATACAAATGTAGCAGGGCCACGTAAAATTACGTGGTCTTGTTCGTTTTTAGATAGGTAAAGCTTTCCACCAGGGAATTCTAATGTTATTTCTTTATTAAAATTTTCTATTTTATTTAATATAGAATAAACAGCACAAGCACCTGTACCACAAGCAAGGGTTGCTCCGCAGCCACGCTCCCAGACTTTTACTTTGTAATAGTCATTCATTATTTTTTGTACAAATTCTACGTTTATCTTATTTGGAAAATTTTCATCATTCTCTACTTTAGGGCCAACTGTTTTTAAATCTATTTTTTCTAAATCATTTACTAAAGTGATCGTATGAGGATTCCCCATAGATACACAACTGAAATCAAATCCTTCAGGTTTTAAAGTTCCAGCAGGGAAGTCTGCACTTTCAAACATTGGTGCTCCCATATCGACAGAGTAAGTATCATCTTCATTTATTTTTATATTCTTTATACCTGCACGAGTTTCCAGATTGATTACTTTTACATCTTTTCCTGTTTCTTTTAAATAATATTTAGCTGTACAGCGAGCTCCATTTCCGCACATCTGAGCAATACTTCCATCAGAATTATAATAATTCATAAAACAATCAGCCGTTCCTGAAGGCTCCAAAAGAATAATACCATCAGCTCCAATACCAAAATTCCTATCACAATATAGGCTTATATCCTCTGGTGTAAGGAAAATACTTTTATCCAGATTGTTTATCATTATAAAGTCATTACCAGCACCATGATATTTATGGAAATTAATCATAGTATTATTATATTATATATTTAAAAAATGTTATAATAATCTGTATGAAAATATACATCGGTAGTGACCATGCAGGATACGAACTTAAGGAAAAATTGAGGGCTTATATGCAAAGTCTCAATATAGAAGTTGTAGATAAAGGAGCTTTCAATCTAGATAATGAAGATGATTATCCTGATTTTATAATTCCAGTAGCAGAAGCTGTTGTAAAAGATCATCAATCACTTGGTATAATTTTAGGTGGAAGTGGGGAAGGAGAGCAAATCTCAGCAAACAAAGTAGATGGAATAAGAGCTATAGAATTCTATGGGGGAAATTTGGAAATAGTAAAACTAGGTAGAGAGCACAATAATGCCAACATTCTTTCTCTTGGAGCAAGATTCATAACAGAAGATGAAGCCAAAAACGCCATTCTATTATTCATGAATACACCTTTTACAAATGATGAACGTCATGTAAGAAGAATTAATAAAATTAATGAAGAAGAAAAATAACTATGACCGAAGTTATACCAGCCATATTAGCTAAAAATATAAATGATCTCCGACAAAAAATCGCAAATGTTGTAAACATAGCACGCATCGTGCAAATAGATATATGTGATGGTAAGTTCGTCGAGTCAAAATCTTGGCCAATGGATAGGGATGATGCGGAAAGCGTAGCCTTAATATTAGGTGAGGAAGAGGGAATGCCATACTGGGAAAACCTAGACTTTGAATTTGATTTAATGGTCAAAGATGCTATTAAGCAATTTGATTTTTTTGTCAGACTTGGAGCTAAAAGGATAATATTTCATTTAGAAGCCGAAAATGAAGATGAGCTTAAAGAATTTATAAACTCAATAGATCCATATACCAGAGAGAACCTAGAAATAGGAATCGCAATAAATACAACAACCGCTATAGAGAAACTTTTCCCTTTTATAAATTCTATAGATTTTGTACAATGTATGGGAATCGAGCATATTGGTTTTCAAGGGGAATCATTTGATGACAGAGTTTTAAATCAGATTGAAGATTTGAAATCCCAATACCCCGATTTAATTATAAGTATTGATGGATGCGTCAATGAAGAAACAGCTCCAAGACTGGTAAAAGCTGGAGCAAATAGATTAGTGGTTGGAAGTGCCTTAATGAGAAGTTTTGATGTAAAGGAGACGATGAAAGAATTAGAAAATTTGTAATATGGAAAATATTAAAGATGAAACAATAAAAGAGTTAAAAATTAAAGCAAATGATATTCGTAAGAGTATAGTTGAAATGCTTTATCTTGCAGGTTCTGGTCATACAGCAGGCGCACTTGGAATGGCTGATATATTTACCTATCTTTATTTTAATGCACTTAGACATAAGCCAGAGAATCCATATTGGAAAGATCGAGATCACCTAGTACTCTCCAATTGGCACATTTGTCCTGTACTTTATGCCACGATGGCGCATGCAGGATATTTCAAATTCGAAGAATTGAAAACTCTTCGTAAGTTTGGCTCGCCCCTTCAAGGTCATCCTCATCGTGAATTTCTCCCTCAGGTAGATACTTCTTCGGGACCCCTCGGTGAAGGTTTGTCACAAGCCGTGGGGATGGCAATAGCATCTCGAATGGATAATGGAGTAGATAAAACAATATACTGCTTAGTTGGCGACGGAGAATTAAATGAAGGACAAAATTGGGAAGCGATAATGCTTGGAGCTAAATACAAACTCGACAACTTAATAGTCATAGTTGATCGTAATTTCATACAGATAGATGGAACAACTGAAGAAGTTATGCCACTTAGTGTTTTAGAAGACAAATGGAAATCTTTTAATTGGGATGTACAAAAAATTAATGGAAATGATTTTAGAGAAATTAATCACGCCATTTATCATGCCAAAAATACAAAATGGAAACCATCAGTTATTATTGCCAATACAATTCCCTCTAAGGGTGTAAAAGAATGGGAAAATGATTATAAGTGGCACGGTGTTGCTCCTAATAAAGATCAATATGAAATGGCTATTAAAGAGTTAAATATGTTAGGAGATAAATTAAAATAATATGCTTAATCAAAATTTAAAATTAAATACTAAAATTTTTAATTCTGATGTAGAGAAGAAATCTACGAGGGCAGGATTTGGTGAAGGATTGCTTCTCGCAGGTATTGATAATGAAAAAGTAGTTTCGCTTTGTGCTGATTTATTAGAATCAGTCAAAATGAATCTTTTTGCCGATAAATTTCCAAAACGCTTTATAGAAGTAGGAATAGCAGAACAAAACATGGCTAGTGTGGCAAGTGGAATGGCGGCTATGGGTAAGATTCCTTTTATGGCTTCATATGCTATTTTTAACCCCGGACGCAATTGGGAACAAATTCGCACTACTATTTGTTACAACAATCAAAATGTAAAAATAGTCGGTTCTCATGCTGGTCTCTCTGTTGGACCTGATGGAGGAAGTCACCAAATGCTTGAGGATATAGCTCTCACACGTGTGTTACCAAACATGATAGTTATCTCACCTTGTGATGCAATAGAGGCCAAGAAAGCAACGGAAGCTATAGCAAGAACAAAAAATCCAAGTTATTTAAGGGTCGCTCGTAATGATACTCCCATAATTACAACAGAAGAGACACTTTTTGAAATAGGTAAATCACAAATAGTCTTTGGTCCAGAAAATGGTTTAGCAGAAGTAGGTATAATCGCCACAGGTCCTGTTTTATATAATGCCTTAATAGCTGCTAAACAATTAGAGAGTGAGGGAATAAAAATAAAAGTTATGAATTTATCCACGATCAAACCCTTGGACAAAGAGGCTATTATTACTTTAGCAAAAGAAACAAAGAGGATAATCACAGTTGAAGATCATCAAGTAGCAGGTGGGATGGGTTCGGCTTGTGCTGAATGTTTAAGTGAATTCCACCCTACAAGAATAGAATTTGTGGGAATAAAAGACCAATTCGGTCAATCAGGAAAACCCGATGAACTTGCCAAGTATTATAAAATAGATACTGATAGTATCATAGAAGCAATTTTAAAAATAAAAGCGAGCTAAACTAGCTCGCTTTTATGGATTAATTATTCTTTGAATTTTTCTGAACACCTATTAATTTAATTTCTAATTCTTTATCTGTAATTAAATCTTTTAAATGCTCAATCTCTTCTCCGTCGTCAGTTTCTTCTATCATCTTCTTTATATTCTTTATTTGTTCTTCAAGCTCAATTATTTCTCTATCCCAATTCTCGTTGGGGACAGATAATATTGGTTCATCTCTACCCGCATTTTTAAAAACCCCAGGAAGCAATTCTATATTTTTCATATTAATTAATTTTAGTCACCTTATATTCTTCCGGTGCATTAGATAAATATTCTTCAATCTTTTCTTGGGTGAGAAGTCCTTTTTGCGCTCCAACTTGTGAGACAACAGACATGGAATTAATAGGACCCCATAAAAATGCTTCCTTCAAATCTTTTCCTAATATAATCGCGCTGATCATTGCACTTGCAAAGGCATCTCCAGCTCCTGTTGATTCAAAAGATTCGGTACTATACACAGGTACAAACAAAACATCTTTCCCGTCATATGTATAAGCCCCACTTAATCCATCGGTCATAACTATTGTTTTAGGACCTAAGCCATGCAACATTTCTAAAAGTTTGATTTTATCACTTTCTTCAGTTTCTAATATTCTTTTGGCTTCAATATAATTACAGAATAATATTTCAGTCCTTTCATATATGTCTTTCAACATTTCAGTCCCTAGCTTAATTTGAAAAGTTCCGGGTTGAAAAGCAAGCTTTATCTCAGGAAATTTTTTCAAATATTCTGCTATTTCTTTATGATAATCTTCCGAATTTGACGCGAGAGAAGAAAGATAAACCCATTTTGCTTCTGGAACATCGTCCCCAAATGAATAAGGAAATTCGGTGTGTTTTACTAAAATAGTTCTTTCATTCGCATACCAAAGAACATAATGATAATTAGATTCCATGCCAGGAACAATTTTCATGTGATCTATATTTACTCCGTCTTTCATTAAAGATTCAATGTCTTGTTTACCGACTAAATCATCTCCAACATAAGATATGAGTGACGTGCTCACGCCTAGCTTACTTGCGCCTACTGCCACATTTGGACTATTCCCGACAGCTTTACACACTTCAGCTGATTCATAAGGAATTTTATCCCCAAAACGAAAACATATCTTGCAATGTTCTCCTTGCAGATCACAACTTGCTTCTGCGTCTGTAATTCTTATAAATGGCTCAGTTGCTATATCTCCTATAGCTAAGAAATCGATTTGTTTATCTTTATCCATATGTTTATATTGTACCATATTATGATATAATATGAACATGAAAACCTTAAGAGAATATATAAAAGAAGCAGGGGAGAAGGGTACAGCTATCGGGCATTTTAATATTTCAAATATGGAAAGCCTGCATGGTATTTACAATGCAGCTAAAAAATTAAACGTGCCAGTTATTATTGGAGTTTCAGAAGGAGAAGAAGAATTTATTGGTAGAGATGAAGTTGCAACTTTGGTCAAAATGATCCGTGAGCGAGATAATTATCCAATATTCTTAAATGCAGACCACCACTACAGTTTTGAGAGAGTTAAAGCGGCCTTAGATGCCGGATACGATGCCGCTATTATAGACTTGGTAAAACTACCGCTTGAAGAAAACATAAAAATAACCAAACAATGCGTAGATTATGCTAAAGAATTAGGAGCTAAAGAGGGTAGAGATATCTTGATAGAAGCAGAGCTCGGCTTTATCGGCCAATCTTCAAAACTTCTAGATGCAATTCCAGAAGGCGTAAGTGAAGCAACGATGACAAAACCAGAAGATGCAAAACACTTCGTAGAAGCTACTGGTATAAATTTACTTGCTCCGTCCGTAGGTAACATCCACGGCATGGTAACAGGTGGTAATCCACGATTAGATATAGGGAGGATTAAAGATATTAAAATTGCTTGTGGAGCTCCATTAGTTCTCCATGGAGGTTCGGGTATAGCAGACGAAGATTTTACTAATGCTATCAAAGAAGGCATAGACATTGTTCACATTAATACAGAAATCCGTGTAGCTTATAAAGAAGCTCTTGAAAAATATCTAAAAGAAAATCCCTCTGAAATTGCCCCCTACAAAATTCTAAAACCTGCGGTAGAAGCTATAGAAGAAGTAGTCTACAACCGCCTAAAACTATTCAATAATTTATAAAATCTAATAATTCCCCCAGATAGAGGTTCAAACTCTATCTGGGGAAATTTTGTATTGTATTTGACATAAAGATTATTTAGATGTAATGTAAAGAAAAATCATTCACTAATATCTTATTGTCATGAACTTAAAGGATTTTGGAATTGAAAAAGAGTTAACAACCCATGAGTATGTTTTATGGCTCGAAACCCCTGAGGGTAAAAAATTTCTGGAAAAAATTGAATCTCCAATGAGGAGTATCGGAAATTACTGGACTATGCATGCAGCTAAATCGCTTGTGATTACAAAATACGCAATGGCTGCTAGTAACGCCTCATTGGATGGTTTTATTAAATGGGCTAAAAAAGAAGGCCCATCTCTTAAAGAATCTCCAACGCTCTTTCGTTTTGGTGAAGATGATGATTATACCATTACGAGCATCAACAATTTGGTGCTACGATATAAAACATCATTAAATGAGACATAACCGTCTTTTAACGAAAACCGTTAAAAGACGGTTTTCGTATATTTTTTAATCGTGAGGTCTTGTTAATCGTGAGGTCTTGCCTCACGATGTTTCTTTTTATATAATAAAGATATGTCTATCAGAAAAGTAGCTTTTGTGCCTGGAGAATATTATCACATTTATAATCGTGGAAATAGTAAACAAAAAATATTCCATAATGAAGAAGATTATATAAGATTTTTAGATCTTCTTTATGTTTCTAATTCTTCTAAAAAATTTAATATTTTTGACATTAGAAAGTTTTCTAGTGTATTTGAGGTTGAAAGAGGAACCCCCCTTGTTCATATAGGTGCATATGTAATTATGCCAAATCATTTTCATGTACTTATTTCTCAAACTAAAGATGGAAGTATCAGTAAATTTATGCAAAAATTAACAACTGCTTACGCAATGTATTATAATCAAAAATACAAACGAACTGGTAGTTTATTTGAGGGGAAGTTTAAGTCACAGCACGTACCAAATGATAAATATTTAAAGTATCTTTTCTCTTATATTCACTTAAATCCTATCAAATTAATTCAGTCAAAATGGAAAGAAAAGGGGATTCAAAATAAAAAGGAAGCAATAGAATATTTGAATAAATATTCATATTCAAGTTATTTTGATTATAAAGGAATAAAAAGATTTCATTCTTTAATTCTTACAAAAGATGCATTTCCAGAATATTTTCCCACAAAAAATTCTTTTGATAAGGAAATATTTGAGTGGATTAGCTATGGAGAACAAGAATAGGACATCGTGAGGCAAGGCCTCACGACTAACAGATTTGGAGCCCTAACTAAAATAGGGCAGAAGAAAAGCAGGACAAATGCTATTATGATGTTCTTCCAGTCTATAGCAAGATGCCGTGGGAGGAATTAACCGGTTACTCATTTGAGTACCGGTTTTTTTATTTGCAATATTTGGATTTTAGTGTTATTATCCAACCTATGAATATATTAACCGCAACAAAGCGAGGTAAGACAGACAAGCTAGCTTTCATACGAAATAACGGTATGATCCCAGCAGTCGTCTATGGCGCTCAAGTGGAAAACCAGCCCGTTTCCGTTTTGAGCACAGACTTCGTTAAGATATTAAAAATAGCCGGCGAGACAAGTACTATCGTACTTGATATTGCAGGTGCTACAGAGAAAGATAAACCAACAAAAGTCGACGTTCTAATTCACGAAGTTCAAGTAGATCCAATAAAAGGATATCCAATTCACGTTGATTTCCTTGCTATTGATATGAACAAGCCAGTTGAAGTTACAATACCTCTTGAATTCACAGGCTTAGCAAAAGCTGAGAAGGATGGACTTGGTACACTTGTAAAAGTCTTACACGAGATTGACATTGAAGCTCTTCCTAAAGACCTTCCACACAATATCGTTGTAGATGTTACAGGTATAGCAACCTTAGAAGACCAGATTCACGCAAGTGACATTAAGCTTCCTAAGGGCGTAACCCTAATTACTGATGGTGATGAAGTTGTCGCTCTTGTAGCCGCAGTTAAGGAAGAAGTAGAGGAAGTAGTAGTAGATCTAAGTGCTATTGAAGTAGAAAAGAAGGGCAAGAAAGAAGAGGAAGGAGAAGCTCTCACAGCTGCTCCAACTGCATAATAACCTTATTTTATATACAAAACCCCCTCCAGATTTAGGTCAGGAGGGGGTTTTGTGCTATAATAGGGGTATGAATAGATACATTCTATACTTTTTTTCTTTAATATTTATATTCAGCTTGGCTTTTGGTAACTTTATATACCAAGCCCCTACTGTAAATGCTGATCAACGCCTCGAAACCACCCAAGCTGAGAGAGTAATCCTTCAGGCAGAGTATGATCAACTACAGAAAGAAATGGCTGCTTTGGAGAAACAAAAAGAGAATCAAAAAGGACAATCTGCTTCCATCGATAGGGATATCTCTGTACTTAAAACCAAGATTAAAAAATCTCAATTGGACATACAGGCTAAAAATTTGTTAATAAAAAAACTCGGCGGGGAAATAGTAGAGAAAGATAAAAAAATTAATGTTTTAAATGTGAGGATAGGAGACATTCAAGAATCTTTAGCTCAATTAATTCGTAAAGACAGAGAAATAGATGATAAATCTATATTGGCTTTAATACTCTCTAAAGATTCTATTTCTGATGTGTATAGCGATATAGATACTTTCTCTTCTATTAAAAGAAGTATCAATACATCCGTAACTGAGATAAGAGGTATAAAAGCTCTAACAGAAGATGAGAAAATTAAACTAGAACAAACAAAAAATAAAGAAACAGATACAAAAGTACAATTAGAGACTGCTAAAAAAGCAGTGGAAATAAGTGAAAAAGACAAACAACAATTGTTATCAATTAGTAAAAATAAAGAAGCCGAATATCAAAAAATATTAAACGATAAAGCTAAACGCCGAGCTGAAATACTCTCAATGCTTTTTGATCTTCGTGATGCTTCTGCTATTCCATTTGAAAAAGCTCTTGAATATGCAAATGATGCATCTAAAGTTACAAACGTTACTCCAGCATTTATACTAGCCATAATAACCCAAGAAAGTAATTTGGGTACTGATCAAGGATCTTGTTATGTTACCAATATGAATACCGGAGCTGGAGCGAGTTCTAAGAGTGGAAAAGTTTTCCCTAATGTTATGAAGCCATCGAGAGACATTAAGCCATTCTTCGAAATAGCTACATCGGTTGGTAGAGATCCATATAAAACTCTCGTGTCTTGTCCAATTGCATCTGCTGGAAGTTCGAGTTGGGGTGGAGCTATGGGTCCTGCACAATTCATTCCTTCGACTTGGCAAGGAATTAAGGGTCGTGTGGCAAAAGCTTTAGGCATAAAAACCCCCGATCCTTGGTATGCCAAAGATGCATTTATGGCTTCAGCTTTATTCCTTAAAGACCTTGGTGGTGTTGGTAATAGTTATACTGCCCAGATAAAAGCTGCTTGTAAATACTATGGTTCTGGAGGAGCTACTTGTTCTTATGGTAGACAAGTTATGGCAAGAGTCACAAAAATTCAAACTACTATGATTGACCCATTGCAAGATTAGTAAAATCATGATAATATCACAAAATATATGAAAAAGAATATACACCCAAAATATAATAGTGCTTCAGTTGTCACTTGCGCATGCGGAGCAACTTTCCCCGTAGGATCTACAATGGATAGTATTACAGTTGAAATTTGCAGTCAATGTCATCCTTTCTATACTGGTAACGAGAAAGTTCTCGATACAGCAGGACGTGTAGACCGCTTCAAGAAGCGCGCAGCTGCATCCGGCAAAACAAAGAAATAAATTTATGATAAAATAAAAAGCTCTTTCGGGGCTTTTTATTTTTTGTTATACTATAATTATATGAATCTAGATTTAGAACAACTTAAGAAAGATCACAAAACTAGCTACTTCGCTCTTGAATATGAGCGTCTTTTGAGTGAGGAAAAGAAAGTGAATGAAATGGTGGCAAGTGATGAGAGTCTTCGCGACTTAGCCGAAGAAGAAATTCAAAATATTAAATTCCAAAAAGATGCTATCGAACGCCAAATTGAAGAGATGATAAAAAGTGAAAAAGAAGATGAAGAATTCCCCAATGAAATAGTTCTTGAAGTTCGCGCCGGAGCTGGAGGGGATGAAGCTTCACTTTTCGCATGGGAACTTGCACACATGTATGAAAAATTTGCAGAAGGTAAAAAATGGAGCTGGAAGATACTACATGAATCCACAAGTAGCGCTGATGGATACAAGGAAGCTTCATTTGAAGTTAGAGGTAAAGATGTCTACAAATTACTCCGCTATGAGACTGGGGTTCATCGTGTTCAACGCGTACCTTCTACAGAAAAGAATGGCAGAATTCATACTTCGACTGCATCAGTTGCCATACTTCCGCTTCGTGTAAAAACTAAAATAATTATCAATCCTGCTGATTTGGATATCGAATATTCACGTTCGGGAGGCGCTGGAGGGCAGAATGTGAACAAGGTGGAAACAGCAGTTCGCCTTATTCATAAACCTACAGGCATAGATGTACGTTGTACTACAGAAAGAAATCAGCTTGGTAATAGAGAGAAGGCGATGATGATACTTTCTTCTAAGTTACAAATGATGGAAGACGAGCGAGAAGCAAATAAATACTCAGAAAATCGTAAGAATCAGATCGGGACAGCTGATAGAAGTGAGAAAATCCGTACTTACAATTTCCCTCAAGACCGCGTCACGGATCACCGTATACGCCAATCTTGGTCTAATATCCCAGGAATTATGGAAGGGGGTATATCTAAAATGATAGAAGCACTTGCAAGCGGACAAGTAGGGGAAGCTGAAGAAGAGTAAAACTCGCCCCCACACTCATATTTTTATAGTTGATTACAACACAAAAATTATTTGTAATAAAAATATAGATGTGGGGGCTTGCTATTTATTGCTATTTCGTGTTATACTTCTGCCCAGTAGTTTGCTTATGTTTTGGTATTAGTTTCATTCTTCGTGTTTTAAACATTGAGGTATGTAAATGAAATCAGCTTCGCGATTACATTTATAAATTAGTTTTCTTCAAGTAGTGGATATGAAAGTATCGCTATGAGAAGCACATTGTCATATATGGCAAAAAAGTTGTATGTAGGTGGTCTTCCTTATAAGACTACCAACGATGAGCTTAAAGCTCATTTCAGTGCTGCAGGAGCGGTCGCTTCAGCAACCATTATCATGGATAAAATGACTGGCCGTTCAAAAGGTTTCGGTTTCGTAGAAATGGAAAACGATGCCGACGCAGCTACAGCTATCTCAATGTTTGATGGAAAGGACTTCGAAGGAAGAAACCTTACTGTTAACGAAGCTCGTCCTATGGAAGAGCGCCCACAAGGAGGTGGTTTCCGCAGATAATTAAACCTATCTAAAAAACAAAAAATCCCTAACTCGCAAGAGTAAGGGATTTTTTGTAGTTTATACAAAATATTGACATATAAAATATTTAGAAGTAATGTAAAGATAAATTCTCCTAAAATATGTAACTTTTAAATCAATATATAATGACAAACAGGAAAGAACTTCTTTCCTGGAGACACAGGGAGGAAAATTTAAGAAAAATAGAACGTTATCATAAGTTTGTGGTAATGTTCTATAGAACTAACGATTTAATTCACTCGAAAAGAGTGGGTGCTATGTTGGAAGAAATTTTGCCATATATAATAAAGTTATATCCAGAATTTGATGTAACATTGGCAAAATTAATTGCTCTACATCATGATAATCACGAGATTATAATGAAAGGTGGAGATATTTCTCTCCAATTAAAATTAGATATGATTTATAATGGGGATCATGAAGGACTTCGATTATTACATCAAGAAGAAATTCTAGCGACAGAAAAACTATCTGAATCATATCCGAAAAAAATCAAAGGATATAATTACAAAGAAATTGCCCTCCATGCAATTTTAAAGGATTGTATGGAAGCTCAAGCAGTTTCATTTGTTGACAAGATAGATGGGTATTCTGAAGCTATCCACGAAGTCTTAGCCGGGAATCTTGTATTCCTAGAACCAGTTATTAATTATCTTTCAAATACCTTCAATGATTTAGTTAGAGCATATCCACTAATCAAAGAACTTTTTGAAATAAAGAATGTCTGGTTTGACCTTAAATCGGTGGTAGATTTAAAAGATTTCTTTGAAGATGGTTTAATAGGTGGGAAACCTCATACAAAAGAGACTATTGATAAAAAGACTGTTATTCCACAATATGAGATGTGGAAAAAAATTACTCTCAAAAATTTTGGAATTGAGCCATTAGTGAATCAAGCTGAATTCCATCATAATACAAAATAAAAGGCCGTTCTAAAAGGATGGTCTTTCGTTTTATATGCATTCTGTATTTTACCCAAAACAAACGATCGGAAAAGTTAGGTAAAAAGGAGAAAGAAATTTTGTTTGACATATTTATTTATATATTGTAGTATGAAGAAAAAATTTCCTTTCAGTAATAATAGTCAATTCACCTTAATTTTTTCAAAATGAAAACAAAACAACTTTCTTTGTTTGAATTACCCAAAACTCTCTTTAATCAATTTCTCTCTCATTTGGGAGTAACGGAGATCAAATCTTTTGTTTTAAATTACAAAAATGAAAAGATCAACTGCTTATATGCCGCTCTACCACGGCATGGAGAATACGAAAATCCAACTATTGTTTTCGTTGATTTCCGAGGAACGGTTGCTAAAACTAAAGTAATTTTACTCAATCAACCTCCTTTGATCAAAAATGGTGAGGTAGAAAGTTTGAGAAATTACACAAGTGTTTTCGCAAACTATGATGGGAGCCAGAATGGAGTTTTTGACATTGCATTGAATGTTAATATGCCATACATGGGCCAGGTCACAATAGGTGACCCATTCACAAGGTTTTCTCTTCTCTACACACTTGAGCTCTCTCAAAGAGCCGAAGAATTGTTCCAGTCAAAGAAATATGAATGGATAAAACAATACAAAAAAGATACAGCTCTTGTATGAAAAAGAAGAAAAGAACATCATGAGTTTGAATTATACGTTAATTCCCTTAGATCAAATTCTAGGGGGATTTTTGTTTGTGCGTGTGCTTGGAATCGGACCAAGGACCTCTGTCTTATCAGGACAGCGTTCTACCACTGAACTACACACGCAAGAGCCATATTTAACAATAACTCTACTAATATAGCAAAAACTTGAAAATATCGCAATTATTTGATATAGTATGGCTGGCCTTGAGCCATTTTCAGTTTATGGATAACGATAATAAACCCAAGAAACAGCCCTTATTAAATAGTGAATATCTACAAGTATTTGCTAAAGTTTCTGTTTGGATAATTACGCCCGTAATTTTTAGTTTGATTATCGGAAAGTTTTTAGATAATAAATTCCATACCGCACCTTGGATCCTAGGAATATCACTGGCATTATCTTTTACAGTTTCAATGATAGCAATTGTTAAAATTGCAAAAGAAAATATGGATAGAGTAGATAAAGATATTAAAAAATAATGAACGAAAATAATACAGAAAACCAAATATCACACGAGTCAACTCTATATGCAGAACCAATAGGGCACATAGGAACATTTACAGTTACTAATTCTTTGTTTACTACATGGATAGTGGTTTTTATTATTCTTATCATTTCTATCGCTATTAAAATAAAAATAAAACTCATTCCAAAAGGAATTCAAAACATGTTTGAGATGATAATAGAAGGAGCTATGGACTTAGCTGACCAAGTCACTGGAAGCAAGAAAATAACCGCTAAAGTTTTCCCTTTTGCATTTTCTATTTTTATGTTTGTGCTTATAAACAACTGGCTAGGATTGTTACCATTTGGGGGCTTCGGTCTTATCGAAACAACGGCCCATGGTAAAGCATTTATTCCCCTTATTCGTAGTGGTACCGCTGACATAAATACAACACTTGCTCTCGGAATCGTATCTGTTATTGGAGCAAACTTATTTGGAATTGTTTCTATCGGCATATGGAAACTATTTAATAAATATGTTAATTTAAAGGCACTTGGAGAAATGGTCACAAAAGTTAAGAAAGATCCAGCAATTCTTATTTCTGCTCCAATTATGTTCTTTGTGGGTATACTTGAACTTGTAGGAGAGTTCGCGAAGATTGCTTCACTCTCTTTTCGTCTCTTTGGTAACGTATTCGCTGGTGAAGTACTCCTCATGTCTATGAGCGCAATACTTGCCTACGGATTACCATTACCATTCATGGCCCTTGAGTTATTCGTTGGATTCATACAAGCATTCATTTTTTCAATACTTACACTTGTATACTTCACCATAGCAGCTTCCGATCACGATGAAGAGCACGAGGGGGAACACAACAAAGATCAACATGTTCATAGTGAGCAAGTTGTAGTATAAATTAAAGGTCAAACATTATTAATTAATAGTATAAAATAATATATGGAAGCAACATCAGCAGCATTATTTGCAAAAGCTATCGCGATCGGCCTAGGAGCTATAGGTCCAGCCATCGGTATCGGTATGATCGGTGCTAAAGCTATGGAAGCTATTGGCCGCAATCCAGAAGCTTCAGGAAAAGTGTTCGTACCTATGCTTATTGCATCAGCATTCGCTGAAGCTATCGCTATTTACGCACTTGTTATCGCATTCTCAATGTAATAGTTTTTACTATTTACATCTGGTCGTTTGTTTCTATCACAAATGACTAGGAGTAAGGAGCAAATGCTTCTGTTACAAAATTATTAGTTAATTTAAAAAATCATGGAATCATTTATATCAACATTTCATATAGATTGGAAAATTCTCATCGCTCAAGCCATAAACTTTAGTATTGTTTTTGCTCTACTTTATTTCTTTGCCTTAAAACCAATAAAAAAAATAATGGGGGAGAGAACAACTACTATCGAAGGTGGTATCTCTGATGCTAAAGCCAATGCTGAAATTTTGAAAAATACAAAAAAGGAATACGATAGTATAGTAGCAAAAGCCCGTCTAGAAGCTCATTCCATATTCCAAGAAGGAAAGAAAGAAGCTGAAACAAAAAAGGCAGAAATGTTAGCTCTTGCTCAAAAAGATGTTGATACTATGGTTATTAATGGAAAGAAAACATTAGAATCAGAAAAAACAAAAATGGTAGAAGAGGCTAAGGGTGAAATAGTATCTTTGGTTGTAAAAGCAACTGAGAAGTTACTTGAATCAAATGTAGATAAATTCATTGATGAAAAAGCATTAAATCAAATTAAGAAAATATAATTATTATGGCGACTGTTTCAATTAAAAATTTAGCTACTGCAATCTATGAATCATCCTGTGGAAAGGAGGGTAAGGAACTTGATGTACTCATGACAGATTGTGCTAAATTGATTGCCGACAAACACCTCTTGGGTAAATCCGAACAACTACTATCTGCTTTAGAAAAAATTATAGATAAAGAATATGGAGTGACGAGAGCAACAATAACTTCAAAAATAAAATTAAGTACAAAAATAAAAGAGGAAGTTGAAGAATTTATAAAGAAAAGATACAAGACTAAAGAGGTCATCCTAGAATTAAAAGAAGACCCAAATGCCTTGGGCGGAATCAAGATAGAGATAGGTGATGAAGTTATAGATACAACACTTAGGGCCCGATTGAATCAATTACAAAATTATTTAATAACTAATTAATAACATGACAAAGAATACAATTGTAGAAAGTTTAAGAAAGCAAATAGAAAAGTTCAAAGATGACGTAAAAGCCGAGAAAATTGGTCATGTTATTGAAGTTTTCGATGGTATTGCAAAAATCTCAGGTCTTTCAAGTGTGAAAGCATCAGAAATGGTCTCATTCGCAAATGGAGAAATTGGTGTGACTCTAAACCTCGAAGAAGATTCAGTAGGAGTTATCATCCTTGGTGATTTCTCAAAGATTCACGAAGGAGATGAAGTGAAAGCCACTGGTCAGATTCTATCTGTCCCAGTTTCAGACTTACAAATAGGACGTGTTCTTAATGCACTAGGAGAACCAATTGATGGGAAAGGTGCTATCAAAACTGATAAGAGAAACCCTATTGAAAAAGTTGCTCCAGGAGTTATTACTCGTCTTTCAGTGAGTCAAGCTGTCCAGACTGGTATCAAGGCTATTGACGCCCTTATCCCTATCGGCCGTGGCCAGCGTGAGCTTATCATTGGTGACCGTCAGACAGGGAAGACTGCCATAGCTATCGACACTATTCTTAACCAGAAAGGCCAAGATATGATCTGTGTTTATGTTTCTATTGGTCAAAAAGATTCTAAACTTCGCAAACTTCAGACGAGACTAGAAGAAGGTGGTGCGATGGATTATACCATCATCGTTTCCGCTGGTTCGTCAGAATCCGCTGCACTTTCATACATCGCTCCTTATACTGGAGTTTCTATTGCTGAATATTTTATGGATCAAGGTAAGGATGTTTTAATTATTTACGATGATCTTTCTAAGCATGCTGTGGCTTACCGTGAAATTTCTCTTTTGCTTCGTCGCCCACCAGGTCGTGAAGCTTTCCCTGGAGATGTTTTCTATCTTCACTCCCGTTTACTTGAACGTGCTTGTAGAAGAAATAAAGAATATGGTGGCGGTTCTATTACAGCACTACCAATTATTGAAACTCAATCAGGCGACGTTTCTGCCTATATTCCGACAAACGTTATTTCAATTACTGATGGACAAATATTCCTTGAGACAGATCTTTTCTATAAGGGTATCCGCCCTGCGGTAAACGTTGGACTTTCAGTTTCTCGTGTAGGTTCATCTGCTCAGATTAAGGCCATGAAGAAAGTTTCAGGAACTTTGAAGCTCGACCTCGCTCAATTCCGTGAACTTGAAGCTTTCTCACAATTTGGTTCTGACCTTGATGAAGGAACAAAGAATCAGCTAGAACGTGGTAAGCGCGCAGTTGAAGTATTAAAACAGCCTCAGTACGCTCCTGTCGCTACAGAAGACCAAGTAGTCACTTTATATGCTCTAACTAAAGGACTTATGGATGATGTAGCAGTAGACCAGATAAAAGCTTTCGAAGAAGGACTTACAGAATATGCGAGGATGAATGCCAAAACTTTCTATAAGGAAGTGGAAACTACAAAAATTTGGACAGAAGCTGGTGAAGCTGAATTAGTAAAAGTAATAGGAGAATTTAAACAATCATTTGTAAAATAATTAAGCTGCATCAAAAATATGGCATCAACAAAAGAAATTAAAAGGAGAATAAAAAGTGTTAAAAGCACAAAGAAGATCACGAAAGCGATGGAGCTTGTCGCAGCTTCAAAGATGAAGCGCGCCATTTCACGAACACTTGCCTCAAGACTTTATTCATCTTACTCTTGGGATCTTTTAACTTCTTTATCTGAAAGATTAGATGATGTAAAGCATAAATTTTTTGTTACAAATACAAACACAGAAAAAAGTTTAATTGTTCTTATTACTTCTAATCGTGGACTTTGTGGAGGATACAACTCCCAAGTAATTAAAAAAACAATTACTAAAATTAAAGAAGAAATCAATAGTCAACAAGTAGATATCATTACTGTCGGAAAGAAGGGCGACAATGCAATGCGCCGCACAGGTCAGAACGTCGTTGCCGCTTTCACTGATATGCCAGATAACGTAAGTTTGCAAGATATTCTTCCTCTTTCCACTTATCTAACAAATGAGTTTAAAGAAGAGAAATATGGAAAGGTTTATATAGCTTATACAGACTTCGTTTCAGCATTAACTCAGAAGCCAACAATTAGACAAATATTACCAATATCAAAGGCTGAGCTAAAAGAAACTATAGAATCAATAGGGGAGTCCGAAACAACAACAAAATTATCCAAATCAAAAGAAGTACCATACATATTTGAAGGAGATACTGAACAATTATTGACAAGCTTAGCGGAGAAATTAATCAGAATGCAGATATATCAGATGTTACTTGAATCAAACGCTTCCGAGCAATCTTCCAGAATGGTCGCCATGAAGAATGCCAACGAAGCCGCCGGAGAAATGATAGACGACCTCACTCTTGTGTTTAACAAAGCTAGACAAGCGGGAATCACCAGAGAGATATCAGAAATCAGTGCGGGTATGGCAAGTGTAAATTAAAAACATTATCAATATTATTAGAGGCTACACAAATTATATTCTAAAAAAAGTCCTCGGATGAGGGAGGACGAGGAGCCAGACTAGTTTTTTATAAAATAATTTGTTCCGCCATTAAAAACAATATGAAAAAAGGAATTATAAAAAGAATTATCGGACCAGTCGTAGATGTCACATTTGAAGATGGTGTGCCAGATATTTATAGTGCTCTTACTGTGGACAACAATGGTAAAATCATCGTTCTAGAGGTTGAACAACACATCGGCGAAAACACAGTTCGTGCAGTGGCCATGGACTCAACAGATGGACTTTCTCGTGGAATGGAAATTACCAATACCGGTAAGCCAATCTCCGTACCAGTCGGAGGAGTTACTCTTGGACGCATGTTTAATGTTCTTGGTGAACCTATCGACGGCCAACCTTCAAAAGCAAGCGAGACACTTCCTATACACCGCAAAGCTCCAGAATACGTCTCTCAAGCTACTAAAGTTGAAATCCTTGAGACTGGTATTAAAGTTATCGACCTTATCTGCCCAGTTCTAAAAGGAGGTAAAGTTGGTCTGTTCGGAGGAGCCGGAGTGGGGAAGACTGTTGTCATCCAAGAGCTCATCCACAACATCGCAAGTAATCACGGAGGCTACTCTGTCTTCGCTGGTGTTGGTGAACGTACTCGTGAAGGTAACGACCTCTACCACGAAATGAAAGAATCTGGCGTGCTTCCTAAAGTTGCCATGGTGTTCGGACAAATGAATGAACCGCCTGGTGCTCGTCTACGTGTGGCTCTATCAGGACTCACAATGGCTGAATACTTCCGTGATGTTGAAGGTAAGGACGTTCTTTTCTTCATTGATAATATCTTCCGCTTCACTCAAGCTGGATCTGAGGTTTCCGCTCTTCTTGGACGTATTCCTTCAGCTGTGGGTTACCAGCCAACTTTGGCTACTGAAATGGGAAATCTTCAAGAGAGAATTACTTCAACAGATAAAGGTTCAGTTACTTCCGTTCAAGCTGTCTATGTGCCAGCCGACGACCTTACTGACCCAGCTCCGGCCACAACATTCTCACACCTTGACTCGACTGTGGTTCTAAACCGTTCTCTTTCTGAGCTCGGAATTTACCCAGCAGTTGACCCCTTAGACTCTTCTTCAACAATTCTTGACCCACACATCGTCGGTAAGGAGCACTATGAAGTCGCCCGTGAAGTTCAGAGAGTTCTACAGCGTTATAAAGATTTGCAAGATATCATCGCTATCTTGGGTATGGAAGAGCTTTCAGATGGAGACCGAGCCCTCGTCTACCGCGCAAGAAAGATTCAGAAATTCCTTTCACAGCCAAACTTCGTGGCGGAACAATTCACGGGTAGAAAAGGTCAGTATGTTCCTCTATCTGAGACAATCAGATCATTCAAAGAAATTCTAGAAGGTAAACATGATGATAAACCTGAAAATGATTTCTACATGCAAGGTGCAATATAAAATAATATGTCAAAAAAATTACAACTTAAAATTGTCACACCTGAGAAATTAATTCTTGAAGAATTAGTTGACCAAGTTACAATACCGACAACCGAAGGGGAGATAACAATCTTGGCTGACCATATTCCTCTAGTTGCTTCTATTGCATCAGGGGACATCGTCGCTATGACTGATGGCGAACATATCCCAATGGAAGTTGTTGGTGGATTTGTCGAGACAAAAAAGGAAGGTGACTTAACTATCGTGACTATATTGGCTGACTTTGCTGAACACGTTTCTTTCATTACTGATATTGAAATTGAGAAAGCAAAAGCTCGCGCAGAAGAACTTAAGAAGCAAGCGGAGAATAATGAAATCATTGACTTTGAACACTTTGAATCTGAACTTGAACGTTCACTCAACCGAGTCAAAATTGCTGATAAATGGAGAACAAAGAAATATAGAAAATAAGACAAACAAAAAAATTCTGCTAGACCATATAAAATATGACTAGCAGAATTTTTTTTGTTATAGAAATTTAAGTTTGTAAACTTCTCTTATGGTCTCAATCCTCCCATAATCAAGGACTTTTATTCTTCCATTATCCCAGCCAAAGTTTCTAGCTACAAGAAGATCAATATCTTTGATGCCTTTCTTTACTAAACGACGAAGAAATTTTTTCCATCGTTCATCTTCCTCTTCTACAACTTGGACCTTTTTTTGTATTAAAATCATGCCAAAACATAATCCATATACGGGTATTATTTCATCAAAGTTTTTATGCTTCTTTGAATAATAATACTCAAACCTATTAGCAATTATCCCAGACAAAAAGTATCTTAAGATAGCTTTTACTATACTTGTCTGATCAAATGCCATAAGTTTTTCTTCCACTTGTCTGTTAATCAAATGATGGAAGAATCGTATAAAAGGTCTTATTACCTTTAATTTTGGTATTTTTACTACAATATTAGAAAAAATAAAAATAACTCTGGTGCCCCCTTGTTCTATTTTCATGACGGTAAGTTTTATTGGTTATCAAAAAAGACAAATATTTATCTCCTGTGAGAGCCAATCAAATACAAAAAGTCTCCATTAATTTAGTTTAATTATAATACTATTAAGGGTTTTGTCAATATCAATACGTTTTTTGGATTAATGATATAATCTTCAAATGGAACCATTGGCTTCTAAAATCAGACCAAAAAACTTGAAAGAGTTCGTAGGACAAGAGCACTTGGTGGGGGAAGGAAAGCCCCTTTCTATTGCAATTGCCGAGAAGCATTTGTTTTCTTTTATTCTTTGGGGACCACCAGGCGTCGGGAAGACGACCTTGGCTCGCATATATGCAAAAGCTTTAAATGCCGAATACCACGAGCTCTCAGCTGTTTCTGCTGGTAAGGATGATATCCGCCAGATACTAGACTCTAAGGTGAGCGGAACTCTTTTAGGCCCTCGAATTCTTTTCCTTGATGAAATACATCGCTTCAATAAAGCCCAGCAAGATTTCCTCCTCCCTTTTGTAGAGAGTGGCAAGCTTGTGCTCATAGGTGCGACGACTGAAAATCCAAGCTTCGAAGTTATTCCAGCTCTTCTTTCACGTTGCAGAGTTTTTGTGATGAACGAACTATCTCCAGAAAATATTAAGCAGATTATAAAAAGCACCGGACACAAAATGAAGAAAGATGCGACAGATTGGCTTACAAGCATGGCCAAGGGTGATGCCCGCCAAGCAATTGCGATGATAGAAAATACTCTATCACTATATAAAGAAATAAATATTGAAAATTTTAAGAATACTCTCCAATCTAAATTCCTTCGTTATGATAAGAAAGGGGAGGAACATTACAATACTATTAGTGCCTTTATAAAGAGTATGCGAGCGAGCCAGCCTGATGCGGCACTTTACTATATGTGCCGAATGCTTGATGCTGGGGAGGATCCGAAATTTATCGCAAGGCGGATGGTAATATTTGCAAGTGAAGATATAGGCCTCGCACTTCCTACTGCCCTCGTCGTTGCCAACGCAGTCTTCCATGCAGTCCTTACTATCGGCATGCCTGAATGTGGCGAGAATCTCGCTCATGGCGTTGTTTATCTAGCACAAGCGAGCAAGGACAGGAGAGCTTACGAAGCTTACCTGAAAGCAATGGAGGATGTGAAGAAGTATGGCAACCTGCCAATTCCACTAGAAATTAGAAATCCTACAACGAAGCTAAATAAGGAAATTGGCTATGGTAAGGATTACGATAAATACACAGCTAAAAGCCTATTACCTGACAAAATAAAAAATAAAAAATACTTAGTACCTAGACGATAATCAACTTGTAAGTTGTAAAAATGGTATAATGGTATTATGAATAATACAATAAAAACAGTAGTTATTGTTATGTTAGCCAGCGTTGTTGTCATCGCAGTGATTTTAAATATTACTAATAATAAAAAACCAGCAATAAAAATTGAGAATAAGGATAATACAACAACAGTAACAGCAAAAGAACCTATTGAAATGTGCTATTACCGAGCTGATAAAACAAATAGAGGTTTCTATGATAGAGCTTGGCTTAAATTAAGTATATTAGATGAGAAAATCTCAGGCGAATTTTATAATCTTCCAGCAGAATCTGATTCAAAAGTAGGTGACTTTACTGGTAGTGTAGGACCACTTGATCAAGCAATCATGGCTCGTCATGCAGATGTATGGTGGAATTCACGTGCTGAGGGTATGGAAGTGAAGGAGCAATTGGCAATACAATTCGGTGATGGAAGTGCCACTGTAGGCTTCGGTGAAATGATAGATAGAGGGGATGGAGTATATGTATATAAAGATGCGTCAAAACTATATTGGATAGAAGGAATGAGTCAGACTGATTGTGATTCTATAGATGAAAAACAGGTGGTTGAACAATACATTAGAGATAATATAGGAAAAATATCTACCAACAAACCAGTACTGGGTGGTACTTGGTATGTGATATCTGCAAACATTAATTCCGCGACAAAAATAGGAGAAATTACCTATGAAGATGGCCATATTCAAAACAAGGCTACATTCAGCTATGTATATAATAAAGATACCAAGAGCGTTCAAGTTATGAAGTTCACAGTAAATAAATAAAAAGAAAACCCTCTGACTATTTCAGCGGGTTTTACCTTTATTTCGTTTTATAAGAAGATTTTTAGAAGCCAAGGATTCGTTCGAAAAATCCTTTTTTTCTAGTTATCTCTTTATGAAGAAGTTCTTCACTTTCAAGATATTCTTTCATTATGAGAATCTTTTTTTCTTCTTCCAGAATCTTTTCTTCTGATAGCTCCATGAGAGCTATAGCAAGATTAGTCATGGCAGGAAAATCATCTTCCTTAGAGAGGGGGAACTCTCCCGGAAGAGCTTGATACTTATAATAATAAGAACAAAATTTGTCCTTGTTTTCAATACCCAGATCTTTGAAAATCTGGGAATCGTCTTGATATAAGTTTCTTAGGGAATTACAACATGCAACATGAAGCATGTTATGAACAGATAACACATCACCCAATTTAAGTGTGTTACCCTTCAAACTTAAAAGATCAGGATAGTACATATGGTCTAAAATTTAAAATTAATTTAAAAATTATTCTATTTTTTCTATTTTTTACAAAATAACATAAATTTACATATTTATCAATAGCAGGATAAAAGATAAGGTTATATAGCCTATATTTCTAAAGGACATCATATAGTGTCCTTTATAGATATGTCCTTTATAAAGAACAACTTATATATCTATATTTCTCAAATGTTTTTAGACGTCATTTTTTTAAAAATTTTCTCCCAAAATAAAACTTCAAAACATCTGGCAGCATTTCCTGCAGGTGCAGAAAATGTTGCCACTATTTTTTAAATTTAGTTGGTATTGACAGACGTCGATTTGTGTTTCGCTCTTAATTAAATATTTGACTTAGTTTCCATTCGGTATAATCTGTAGGTATATGTGTTCTTGTTTTTAGAAACTAATTTTTTATCAATCTTAATACCAAATCCGTCCGCACCGGTTGCGAGACGCGAGAATTAAAATTTATGTTTACACAAATGAGAACCAATCTCAAATTTATCGGGGCGATTTTATTCACCATGCTTTTCTTCGTCGGTGGATTTTTTATAAACACAGCAAAAGGGGAGGCCGCAACAACTACGATCAAATCTTTGGGCGTTTCCTATTCATTATCATCCCCAGTCAGTAATATCAATAAGGATGGATCAGTATCTACAATGGTACTCGTCGGATGTGCACCAAAATCTGGGGATCTTTATGACGTAAATACTGGAAGACCTTGTAATAACAACGTAAAAACAGTGCTTGTAGGATGCAAGGCCGGATCAGGAGATGTATTTGATGTGAATACTGGTATTCGTTGCTCAAGCTATATAAAACCTATGCTTTTCGGATGTGCACTTAAGTCAGGGGATACATATGATATAAATACAGGAAATCGTTGTAAAACAACGACATTAGTCACTCCTCCAAAAACAAGCACAACCGCCAAAGCCATACCACCCATTACTACAACCAAAACAACAGTAACAAGTAAGGCTGTAGAAATAAGCCCAATAGCCAGTAATATAAAGGAAATATTGCCAAGCGATGGTAGTGATGATGGACTTTCAGGAAGAGAAAAATTGAAAGATAGCCTTACAGCCAGCGCCGTAAGAGTTGGTGCTATCGTCAGTGGGCCTATGTCTATATGGATAATATTGTTAATTATATTGATACTTTTAGGTGGAAGTTATGGAATTTATAGTCTCCTAAGGAAGCCAGCTACCACTACTATGCCTTTGAATATGCCTGCCCCACATACAGCAACTCCAGCAGAGAAATCAGTAGAAAAGAAAATAGAACAAGCAAAAGCAACACAACAATCACAGCCAGCAAAGCCAGCTACTCCAGAAGTTAAGACTCCTGCTCCTACACCTGCTCCTACAATAACCCATACAAATCCTGCACCAATTACTCCTACAACTGCCCCAATAAATACTGCAACATTGCCCAATCTAAATACTCCACAATAAAGCACCAAGGACGGTCCTTAAAAGAGCCTTCCCAAGGACCGTCCTTGGGAAATTCTTCTTCACTTCTTATGCACCTTTCAAGTCCTTGACAGGATTCTATTTCGGTGTAGGCTATAAGCATATAGAGAAAATGTTCTTGTTTTTCTTAGTCCTATTTTATTAATTATTAATAATACAAATTAAATATATGTTTACACAAATGAGATCTCATCTCAAGTTTCTCGGAACGATTCTTTTCGCTCTGGTTTTTCTAGTCGGCGGATTTTTAGTTAGTAATACGGCAAATGCTACAGTTCCAGATGTTGTAATTTCAGAATTTATGTCGCATCCTTCAAGCGGAAGTGAGTGGGTTGAGTTATTAAATAACACAAGTTCTGATATTCCTCTAACAGGATGGAAACTTACAGAGCTTACCGACCCAGATGCAATACAACCACTTGTCCCAACTGAAGTTGAACTAATTTCACTTTCTGGAACTTTGCCAGCTAATGGTATTTTAGTTTTTGATGTTTCAGGACTTAACGATCCTGGTGATTCAATAGGGCTTTATAATGGAGCTACTCCAGTAAACAGAGTAACTTATGGAAACGTAACCAATGGTTCTTATATGCCCAATTATTTACAAACAGCACCAAGTATAGGTTCATCTGGAAGAATGGAAGATTATTCTGCCCCAACTACTTGGAACTCAGGTACCCCAACTAAAGGCTGGTTTAATAATGCTATCGCGTGGACTCATGAGCAACTTGCAGGAACGGGGTCTCCATCTGTTCCTCCTACCCTTGCTTCTATTGCAAGCGACCTTTCTTCAGGCAACAGAGTTGTAACAAATATGGGTTCAATAGAAAATCCATCCGCCGCAACTAATCTATATTTTGAAAAGAGAACAGATGTAAATACACCTTCAACCGCTTTAGGTAAAATAGCTTTTGCTGGGCCATTAAATCTTACAGATAAAAATACTGTTGATTATTTAAAATTAACTGGAAACAAATTAGATATTGAAGGAAATGGAACAGCTTATGCAAAAATTGGCCTAAATACTTATGTATCTGGAACAACTGAATCTGTTTTTAAAAATTTGCCAGCTACTATTACTATGTACGGCTTATCTGGTCTTGGTGGCGCTCCAAACCTTATAGTAAAAAATAATTCTGGAAATATAATTCCACTAGGAGATCCAAATTATCCAGCTATCGGCGCTGTATGTGTTGGATGTGGTTTTAATTCTGGTATATTTATATTTACTACTGACCACTTCACTACCTTTGAAACAGAAGACACAAAGAACGTTGTAAACCAAAATACTGGTACAGAATACGATACCATTCAAGCAGCTATTACAGCTGCTACTCCTGGTGACACGATAAATGTTTCAGCAGGAACATACTCTGAACATCTTTCGATTAATAAATCAATTAGTTTAATAGGGGCTGATAAAAACACGACTATTATTGATGGCAGTGGTACTACTGGAATTGTTGTTGCTATTACAGCAATTAATGTGACATTTAAAAATTTTACAGTTAGAAATTCTGGAACGGATATTACTACAGATGGTGGCATTGGGTTGGTTGGTGGCGGATCTTCTATAACAGGCATTACTGTTGAAAACAACATTATCACTAACAACGCAACAGGGGTTGCAGTTTTAGGAGCAAGTAATAGCACGATAAGGAATAATTCTATTACTAATAATGCACGTTATGGAATTGTTCTTGATGTTTCTCCCTATAATGCTGCACTTTTCTCTACCACAATCACTATCTCTGGTAATACAATGACTACTAATGCTAGAGACGGCGTTTATATTGGTAAGGATTGTAATAGTAATACTATAACAGATAATGAAATAAGTGGGGCTACGGGAACAACAGAAAGTTCTAATTTTGAAGCAAATGGAATTTATTTATGGAAATCTAGTAATAACACAGTGACGGACAACACAGTTTCTGGGAACACTGCTTTTGGGATTGAAATGATGGGCTCAAGTGGGAATACTATAACTGGTAATACTCTCACTACCAACAAAGATGGTTTACATATAAGAAATAGTAGTCAAGCAGGTTATTCCATTATGAATAATAATATCAGTAATAATAAAATTTATAGTAACTCACGTGTAAATCTTTATACTGATGCAAATCGAGATACTAACTTCAAAGCAGAAAACAATTGGTGGGGAAGTGCAGATAAAACAACCATTGTAAGTAAATTAGCTGGTTATGGTTTTGACTTAGCTTCAGTAACAAACACAACTCCGGGTACATTAGAATATATAGATTATTCTCCATGGTGTACAAATATTGATTGTACAGAATTTGGTCCGGTCATGCTTACTAGTGAAGCAAGAAAAACTGGTTACGAAACAATAGTAGATGCTATTACTGCTGCAATTTCTGGTGATACGATTAATGTCTCAGCGGGAACATATACGGAAGTTGGACAAATTGTTATTGATAAAAATATATCAATCATTGGTGCAGATAAAGCAACGACGATTATTAAACCGGCTCAAGATACTGGAAATTCTGAAAATTCCAAGGGGTGGTTTTTAGTAAGCTCCAATGCTCTATTTAACTTACAAGGAGTTACTTTGGATGGTTTAACACATAAAATATTTCAAGCAATAAGATATGTAGATTCAAGTTCTGGTTCCATAAATAACGTAAAGTTTATCAATATAAAATATGAAGAAAGTGGACCAGCTTACAATGGAGCAGGTATTGAAGTTCTAACAAGTGGAAATGTTGATGTAACTGATTCTCAATTTAGTGAAATGGGAAGATATGGAGTTCAAATATATTACACTGCTAACGCTCCAACTGGAACTTATAGCGGAAATACATATACCGGAAAAGGAGTTGGCAATTGGCTGGATTATGCATTTGAAATTGGGGGAGGTGCACATATAACATTATCTGATAACACTATTTCAGACAATACAGGTGTAGCTACAATCGATGGGTCTACTTCTTCTGGTATTTCAATTTGGGATGATCCTAATACTCAGGCCACTTTGACAAATAATACATTTAACAACAATACTGCTGGGGTTTCTGTGGCAATTTATAATGGTGAGACATCTGATCCTTCAGTAACTATTGGAGCAGGAAATGTTTTTAATGGTGGAGTAAATGGAATAGAGGTGGGAGGATTTGAAAAGATTGGATCTCCTGTTGTATCAGTAAGTCATTCCTCCTTTAATGGACAAACTCATTTTATGAATGTTGATAATGGAATAAGTCAGATTGACGCCAAAAATAACTGGTGGGGAACTTCCGTTAAGGCTGATATCGTTGCAAAAATTTCTGGAAACGTTGACTTCATTCCTTATTACTCTAGTTCATCAATGAACACTTTGACTATCTCAACACCAGCAATATCTGGAGTAACAACACCGGCAAATGATGCAACTCCAGTGACAACAATTACTGAAACAGCTCAATACACAGGAACAGTAACTTGGTCACCAGCAGATAGTCATTTCCTTCCAAGTACGAGTTATACAGCAACAATTACTCTAACTCCAAAAACTGGTTATTCTCTAACTGGTGTACCAGCAGATTTCTTCACAGTAGCAGGAGCAACAGCAACAAACGTTGTTGATTCTGGAGTTGTGACAGCAATATTCGGAGCAACAGCCGACCAATTTACTTTGACTTCTTCAGCTGGTGAACATGGCTCTATCACTCCTACTGCATCTATAGATTCTGGAACAAGTAAGATTTTCACTATTACACCAAATACAAATTATCATATAGTTGATGTACTTGTTGACAGCCATTCAGAAGGTGCAATTACAAGTTATACATTCACAAATGTTACGGCTCCTCATACAATATCTGCAACATTTGCAATAAATACATATAATATTACTGCAACATCTGGAACAAATGGTGAAGTCTCACCAACAGGCGTAATAACAAAAGATGCTTTGTCTAGTCAGACATATACAATTACTCCTAATGCAAATTATCATGTTGCAAATGTCTTAGTTGATGGATCTTCAGTTGGAGTAATAACTACATATACATTCTCAAGTATTAGTTCCACTCATACAATATCTGCAACTTTTGCAATTAATACTTACACTCTCACTTATACAGCTGAAGCACATGGAAATATTATGGGAACTTCACCGCAAACAGTAAATTATGGTGGAGATGGATCAACAGTTACCGCAGTTCCTAACACTGGCTATCACTTCACAAATTGGAGTGATGGAATACTTACTGCTGCTAGAACAGAGACTAATGTAACTTCAAACAAATCAGTTACTGCAAACTTTGCAATTAATACTTACACTCTAGCTTATACAGCAGGAGATCATGGAAGTATTACAGGAACAGCTTCTCAAACAGTAAATCATGGCGCAAGTGGAACAGAAGTTACTGCAGTAGCAAATAGTGGTTATCACTTTGTAGATTGGAGCGACACTAATAGTACAAGTGCAACAAGAACTGATACAAACGTAACTGCAAATAAATCTGCCACTGCAAATTTTGCTCTTACACCATCCAACTCAAAAGAAATTACTGCATTTAGTTTCGCAACACTAGAAGCTATAGGTGTAGTGAAAGAATCTGACTATACTATTGCAATTAATGTTCCTAATGGAACAAATATAACAGCTCTCATTCCTACAATTACAATTTCTGGAGCATCTGTTAGCCCAAATACTCTGGTAGCTCATGATTTCACAGATTCAGTAGCTCATCCTATAGTTTATACAGTCACTGCTGCAAACTCTACAACACAAAATTATTCAGTCAGTGTTACAATATTACCAGCTACTCAAATAGCTGCTGCTCCAACTGTTACAGTAAATACTACACAGAAAGAAGTCGTAGTAAATTCTACAGTTGCAACTACTATTACTATTCCTGAAAATGTTCCTGACGCCACGATTGATGTCAGTTCATTAACTTCTGATGATCTTACTCACACTACTGCAACTCTTCCAGATATTACAATGAATGTAACTACAAGCTTATCAACAACTCCTGTCACAGTTGAAATTCCAACAGGTACAGTAGTGACTGCTCCAACAGGTTGGGATGGAACAATCAATGCTCCAACAGTAAAAGAGAACTCTACGGTCACAGCAACACCAGATAGTGGCATGACTTCAACAGTTCTATCAGTTATTGAAGTTGGATATGGTGATATCAAATTAACTTTTGATAATGCAGTTCGTATTCTCATCCCAGGGCAAGCAGGTAAATTTGCAGGATATTCTAGAGGTGGAGTCTTTACAGAGATAACAAATACTTGTGATGCTGATATAGGTAGCACAACTATAAATTCTGGTACTCTATTCCCAGTAGAAGGTGATTGTAAAATGGATGTAGGTTCTGACATGGTAATCTGGACCAAACACTTTACAACTTTTGCTACTTATACTCAAACTGCAACCAATAGTCATGGAGCTAGCGGAAGTTATATGCGACCAGTTGTGAAGACAACTCCAGCTATTGGACAAGTTCTCGGTGCGGAGAAATTCAACTTCACAAAGTTCATGAAGAAGGGTTCAAAAGGAAATGAAATCATAGAGCTTCAGAAGTTCTTAACTACTCTTGGATATACTTTGACAGCTGATGGAAACTTTGGAGTAAAGACTAAGGCCGCCGTCATCAAGTTCCAAATAGCAAACAAGCTAGTAGGGGATGGAGTGATAGGAGCAAAGACTAGAGCAGAGCTAAATAAATAACATTACAAAATAATAAAAGAAGAGCCCGAAGCGAAACTTCGGGCTCTTCTTTACATGTACGCAATTATTATGTATAATGCAAACATGATTTCTTGGCTTAAAAAACACTTTATTCCACAAGATGGGAACGATAATCGTCCCCACATATTGCGTAGCAAGAATATCCGCAAAGTTATATTCGTGCTTCTATTCTTGGAAGTGTTTACTTTCCTTATCCCTACTATCACTCGCATAAATAACACTGGTGGTATGGCTGCAGTCTTGCCAGCAATACTTGCCAACCTTACCAACGAAGAACGTCAAACACAAAAATTAAATACTCTAGCGGTAAATCCTACTTTAAACAAAGCAGCCGAAATGAAAGCAAATGATATGGCAACGTATGGCTACTTTGCCCACACCAGCCCAGAAGGGAAGACTCCTTGGTACTGGCTCGCAAAGGCCGGCTATGAATACCAGTACGCTGGTGAGAACTTGGCTGTGAACTTTACAGACTCACAAGACGTGACCAATGCATGGATGGCCTCTCCTACGCACAAAGCAAATATCGTGAAGGGTAACTATACGGAGATGGGCACAGGTGTAGCAAATGGTATGTACGAAGGGAGAGAAACGGTCTTCGTCGCTCAAGTATATGCGAACCCAATGCCGACACCAACAGCAGAATTAAAAGATATACAGAATAATATAATCAAGCCACAAATACAAAAAGAAATTAAAAATATTACCGAAGTAGCTAAGACTGTAGATATAAAAGAGGTTGCTAATGTCTTGGGTGCCGAAATAGATACGGAAATAGCAAAAGCTAATATAACTACGCCAACATTCCTACAAAAGATATTCTCCTCACCTCGCAATAGTACCAATGTAATCTTCTTTATTATCTTCGGAATAATTCTTCTATCCTTAATCTTAAATATAATAATTAGAATAAAGAATCATCATCCTGACCTTATAACCAACGGGCTCATAACTCTCGTAATTATCGGGGGAATACTCGCAACTAACTATTACATCAGTCACAGAAACATGATCATTACTTCAAGTTTGGACTATTCAAGTGAAAATAAATAAAGTATAATAAAATAATTAATAATAAATAGAAAGCTTCACAAATTATATTCTAAAAAAAGTCCTCGGATGAGGGAGGACGAGGAGCCAGACTAGTTTTTTATAAAATAATTTGTTTTGCTTGAAATAATATGGCAAAAGGAGATGGTCACAGAAAAGAAGTTAAGAAACCAAAGAAAGTAGTAAAAAAGTAAATCAAATCAAAAGCACCGCGACGTACGTCGCGGTGCTTTTGATTATCTATACTTCTCGCGCCAATTTGTATCTTCCTCTTCGTCGTCTTTATTGTCCACAATAGGAGTGCCACAATTCTGGCAAACCTCATCGTAAGAACGTAGACCACAACGAGGACAAATAGGTTCTTTTACCTCTTTAATTGTTTCTTCGTCTTTGTCCATATCTGTATTATAATATACCCTATGACCCAAGAGCAAGCTTTCAAAATAATGAAAACTGGAGTAAATATTTACCTTACAGGCAGTGCCGGCTCTGGCAAAACTTATCTTCTGAATAAATATATAGATTACCTAGAGGACCACGAGATCGCTGTCGCCGTTACAGCTTCGACAGGCATCGCTGCGACTCATATGAACGGCATGACTATTCACGGTTGGTCAGGAATAGGGGTGAAGAATGTAATGGGAGAGCACGAATTAGAAGCTCTCGAAGAAAAGAAATATCTTTGGAAAAGATTCGATAAGGCTCGCGTCCTCGTTATTGATGAAGTCTCCATGCTTCACGGCTTCCAGCTGGACATGGTAGATAAAATTTGCAAAAGATTTAAGAGAAATGGCAAGCCATTTGGTGGACTCCAAGTAATCCTCTCAGGCGACTTCTTTCAACTCCCACCTGTAGAGAAATCTAAAAAAGAAGATGGAAAGAGTAGTATGATTTACGAAAGTGAAGCATGGAAAATATTGAATCCTGCTATCTGTTATCTGACCGAACAACACAGACAAGAAGACGACACCTTAACTGAAATATTAAATAATATTCGTACAAATACTTTGGAAGAAAAGCATTATGAGTACTTGGACAAATGTATAGATAGGGAACTCAAGGGAATTAAAGCGACGAAGCTCTATACTCACAACATAAATGTCGATAAAGAGAATTATGAAGAGCTTGCACAAATAGATGAAAAAGAAAAAGTTTATAATATGACTTCAAAAGGTCACGAAATAATTGTAGATATTTTAAAAAAGAGTTGCCTAGCATACGAAGAACTAAGATTGAAGGTTGGCGCTGAGGTAATGTGTATTAAAAATAATTTTGATAAAGGTTATGTAAATGGATCACGAGGGAAAATTACTGGCTTTGAAGTTGAGTCTGGTTATCCAATAGTAAAACTTTATAATGGCACGAGTGTAGTCGTAGCACCTGAAATCTGGGCTATAGAGGAAGACGGCCGAATAAAGGCTTCCATCACCCAATTCCCCTTAAGGCTAGCTTGGGCTATAACTATCCACAAGAGCCAAGGAATGTCCCTAGATAACGCTCTGATTGACCTTAGAAGCACTTTTACCTACGGAATGGGGTACGTAGCCCTCTCCCGCGTAAGGACACTTTCAGGCATATGTTTAATAGGTTTTACCAAGGAATCTCTGCTAGTAAATCCGAAGATTCTCGAGCTTGATCAAGAATTAAAAAATGAGAGTTTCCAGAACGAATTAATGTTTAAGAAACTTAAAAATGGCGAGCAAGAATTACTTGAAGTTGAATTCATAAATAGAATGGGGGGCACCATAAATATAAACCACTCTCAAGAATCACGTAAGCAAGGACGGTCCTTGCTTAAGAGAAGAATCATTGATACGAAAATCCCAACTATTTTAATTACAAAAGAATTATTAGACAAGGGAAATAATATTAAAGAAATAGCTAAGGAGAGAAGCTTAACAATCGGCACAATCACTCACCACATAGAACAAATAATGAAAGAATATCCAGAGACGATCATCACACACATCCGTCCATCACAGAAAAATATTGATCTAGTAAAAAAAGTAAATAAGAAGTTGAAAGGGGAGGAAATAGGAAAATTAAATCCAATCAAACTAATTCTCGAGAAAGAAGGCTCTAGCCTCTCCTTCGAAGACATCCGCCTCGCTAAACTTTTTATATAATATAGGTTATATCGATTACGATATAACAATGGCATTCGGACATTAAACAAATTAAAGATTACTTTATTTGCTTATGCTCCTCATTTATTGTTATAATACAATTATTATGGAATCAAAAACAAAAATTATAGCCACAATGGGGCCTTCGAGTCAGAGTAAGGAGATGCTCATAGAGCTCATTAAACACAATCTTAATATAGCCCGATTGAATTTCTCTTGGGATACACATGAAGGCCACGGAATTATCATTGCACATATCAGAGAAGCAGCTTTAGAGTGCGGAAAGTCAATAGAAATAATGCAGGACTTATCAGGACCTAGAGTTCAAGAAGAATCGGGGCACCACTTTGGAGGAGATACTGAGACAGAAGTTATCACAGAGAAAGATAAGAATGATTTAATATTTGGAATTGAACAAAATGTAGACTATATAGCACTCTCATTCGTCGGAAGCGCAAAAGATATAATAGAGCTTCGAAGTTTAATAAATGCAAAAGGTGGTAAACAAAAAATTATTGCAAAAATCGAACGTAAGATGGCAGTAGATAACCTAGATGAGATACTTGAAGCAACTGATGGAATTATGGTAGCTCGTGGCGACCTTGGTAATGAATACCCACTCGAAGAAATACCTTTTATCCAACATAAAATAATAGACGCATGTAACAAGAAAGGTAAAATGGTAATAGTCGCAACTCAAATGATGCTAGGAATGGTGAACAGCCCTGTCCCTACTCGTGCTGAAGTCTCCGACGTCGCATATGCAATAATCGATGGAGCAGACGCAGTGATGCTCTCAGAAGAATCAGCAATGGGTAAATATCCAATAGAAACTGTAACAATGATGGAGAATATCGCATTAGCAGCAGAGAAGCATTTGAGTAAGAAAGATATTGTTATTTAAATAACACGCTACGCAAATTATATTATGAGCAAACAAATTTACATCACAAGAAAGATACCAGAATCAGGATTAAAATTACTAAGAGAAAAGGGGATTCTATTTGATATAGGAACATCAAAAGGTGCTCCAACAAAAAAAGACATTATTAAAGAATTGAAAAAGAAACCCTATGATGGAGTTATTGCTTTTCTGACTGATATTATAGATAAAGAAGTATTCAATGCTTGCCCTACAGCAAAAATCTTTGCGAACTTCTCTGTTGGCTATGATAATGTAAATATAGAAGATGCAAAAGCTTGTAATGTTTTCATTACAAACACTCCAGGCACTTCTTCTACTGCTGTCGCGGAACATACTGTTGCTCTTATGCTTGCACTCACTACTCGCTTAGTAGAAGCTGATGAATTCATGCGTGAAGGAAAATACAAAGGCTGGGACCCTGATATATTTATAGGGACAGATATGAAAGGTAAGAAGATAGGCCTAATAGGTGCTGGCCAGATAGGAACAGAAGTAGCAAAAATTCTTCATTATGGTTTCGGCTCAAGTATTATATATAGTGATGTATCTCCTAGTGTTGAATTAGATAAAATTGAAAATACAACTAGAATGACGACTGAAGAAGTATTGCGAGAAGCAGATATCGTATCTCTCCACGTTCCACTACTTCCTTCTACAAGACATTTGATAAATACAGAGTCACTTAAAACAATGAAGAAAACTGCATTCTTAATAAATACTTCCCGTGGTCCTGTTGTAGACGAGAAAGCTTTAGTCTATGCATTAGAAAATGATATTATCCGAGGGGCTGCACTAGACGTCTTTGAGTTTGAGCCTAAATTAACAAAAGGTCTTATCAAATTGCCTGATGTTATCATAACTCCACATATTGCTTCTGCAAGACAATCTGCTCGCGACCTTATGTCTGAGATAGCTGCCAAAAACATAATCTCTGTATTAGAGACTGGAAACCCCATAAATAGTGTTATAAAATAAGAAAAATTAGCGTAACTTTGTAGAAGAGTTATAATGTAAACATTATTAGTTATTAATAAAGTTAATTAAACATAAAAAATTATGAAAAAATACATCAAATATGCATCATTAATTTTTGTAGGAATCTTACTTGTTTCTCCTGTAGCTTATGCAGAAGAAAATGAAATAGAAGATAAACCACAAATACAACCCATAAATGCACCAGTACCAGCCGGAGCAGATCTTAAACAACCACCACTTGGTGCAATCCGTAATCAAATAAAAGAGAACAGAGAAGATCTAAAAGAAAAAAGAGTTGAAGTAAAGGATAAAATAAAAGAAGATAAAGATGTAAAAAAAGAAGAATTAAAACAAAATAGAGAAGAATTTAGAAATAAAATAGAAGAGGAAAGAGAAATAAAAAAGGATGAGTTTGAAAAAAATAGAGAAGAATTCAAAAATTTAAGCGAGGCTGATAGGGAAGCCAAGAAGGATGAATTCGAAGCCAAAAGAGAAGAGTTGAAGAAACTAAATGAGGCAGATAGAGAAGCAAAAAAGAATGAATTTGAATTAAAGAAAGAAGAATTCAAGAAAGAAATGGAATTAAATAAGGAAGAACAAAAAGCAAAAATGGAAGCAAATAAAGAAAAGTTCAAGGCTGACATTGCTAAGATTAAAGATGAGAAGAAACAAGTAACTGTAGAGAAAATCGTTGCAAAAATTGCAGAACTTAATACAAAAGCAGTAAATAATCTAAATGAAATAACAGATAAAATAGAAGAAAGCTTGCTCCGAATTGAGGCTCGTGCAAATGATGCTGACACAAGAGGCATAGATGTAGCCTCTACTCGTACTCTAATAGAGAAAGCTAAATCATCCATCACAGAAGTGAAGGCTCTAATACTTGCTCAATCTGGAAAGGTATATACAGCAAACATCACAACAGAAGCAGAATTGAAGGCTGCAATGAGTGGAATCAAAGAAAGTTTAAATACTGATATTAAAGCTCTACGTGATCAAGTCAAAGTTGTACACGAGAACGTAAAGTCAGCTGCTACAACTCTTGCTCAAACTCCAAAGATTGATGATGATGAAGAAGACACTGAAACTACAGCTGTGACTCCTGTAACTCCTACTAATTAATAATTAATAGCCGCTTACGCTAAAGCTTTAGCGAGCTAATATAAAATATTTATGAATAAAAATTTATTATACGGTGCATTAATTATTATAGTAATAATTGTATTCACTTTAGTTTGGAAAAATTCTCAAAAAGATAAAGTAGGGGATATAAACACAGAAACTCCTACAACTCTTAGTGGAGAGACCGCTGCTACTATCAATGAAGATGTAAATAACATAGAAGTTGATTCAGGTATTGATGCTGATCTAAAAGCAATTGATACAGACTTAGGTACTCTATAATCATTCGACGCATAAAAAGAACTATTCTAATTTATTAGCATAGTTCTTTTTTGTTATTTTAACTTTATAAATAAGGCTTTTTAGTGATATTGACAAAAAATAGGATAGATGCTAATATATTAAACATATTGAGAGACTCCTTTGTGTGTATGAGTGTTTCAATTTTAATTTTGAAACACGCAAAGAAATAAAATATGTATAACAATACAAAACAAAGAGGCCCTAGCAGGTCCTCTAATTATTCTGGTGGCAACAAGTCCACTGGTAGTTCTAGATCAAATGGTCCTTCGAGAGGTGGATCTTCTTTTGGAAGTAGAAATGCAAGACCTTCATTTGGTGGGAATAGAGGTGGTGGAAGTAGAAGTGGTGGTGGTAGAAACAAAAGAAAATCTTCTTATGAGAGGATAGACGTCACTCGTTTTATAAATAAATCTACTGTCATAGAAAAAGAAGAGATCTACATACCAACTCACACCTTTAATGATTTTAAAATAGATCCTAAACTAAAACTTGCTATTGCAAATAAGAATTACGTTTATCCAAGTCCTATTCAAGACAAATCAATCACTCATTCACTTGAAGGAAGAGATATTTTGGGTATTGCCGATACAGGTACTGGTAAAACAGCAGCCTTTCTTATTCCTATAGTAAATAAAATAATTGGAAACAAAGATGAGACTGCAATAATCATCGCTCCAACACGTGAATTAGCAATCCAAATAGAAACAGAATTCAACGAACTCGTTCGTGGAATGAAAATCTATGGAGTTGTATGTGTCGGTGGGGCACCTATCGGAGCACAAATAAGAAGCTTGAAGAGAGAATGCAATGTAGTCATAGGAACTCCCGGCAGATTACTCGACCTAGTGAAGCGTGGAGAGATCAACTTATCAGGTACTCGCTCTGTAGTTCTCGATGAAGCTGACAGAATGCTCGATATGGGATTCATAGATGATATAACATTCCTCCTTGAGAAAACTCCAAAGGATAGACAAGGATTCTTCTTCTCAGCAACATTACCTAAGCCAATAGAGAAGCTTATTGAAAGATTTGCAAACGATCCAGTGAAAGTCATGGTCAAGACCAGAGAGACTTCTAAGAACGTCGAGCAAGACGTAATAAGACTTGAACGTGGTGTAGATAAAATAGATGCACTTTGCAATCTTTTGGATAAAGAAGATGAATTTAAAAAAGTTTTAATTTTTTCTGAGATGAAACATTCAGTAGAAAAACTTTCTGTTGAATTAATAAAAAGGGGATATAAAGCAGGCTCAATTCATGGCGATAAGAGGCACAATGACCGTCAGCGTACCCTCCTCAAATTCAGGAAAAATGAGATCAACATAATGGTAGCTACAGACGTAGCTGCTAGAGGACTCGATATTCCTGAAGTAACTCACGTAATAAATTACGAAATTCCACAAACTTATGATACTTACATCCACAGAATCGGCAGAACGGGCAGGATAAATCACAAAGGGGTAGCACTAACGTTTGTCTAATACATAATTATATCTATATATTGTTAGGGGAGTTATATATGTGAGTGTCGCACAATATATCTTTTGCGACATTAAACTACCCATAAGGGTATTTAAACGTCGTAAAAGATGCCCCCAAACCCTAGTTCACCCCTTCTATACAGTTATTGAAATCACGAACTTGCGCATTGTAAGTATTTATTTTTTCTTTTATATCTACAATTATTTTATTGTAATCACTTACTAAAGAATTATAGCTATCTATCTGGCCATTTGTCGTTTGCCCCTCATAAACGGCCCCTGTGTCGATATTGGCCTTTTTTGAGGCTAAATCACCTTCCATGGTCTTTATCTTATCTTGATCGATGGTTATTATGCCCCGTAGGACCTCATTTATAGAAGGACAAGCACTCTTTGGTAGTGCAAAATGCTGCACAGCCATCCAAACATTTTCTCCATTATAGAGACCCTTACCAACAGCAACTCCTATCTCGGTATATCTTTTATTTAAAATATTTGCCTTGTGCCCAGGACTTGCCATCCATGCATCTACTAAAGCTTGATCATTTTTAAAATTTCCTAGGGCTAAATTCTCTCCGATAATAATATATTCATAAGATACTAAAGTACCCAGATCTCCTACGCCAACTCCATCTGGTGAGATGTGCTCAAAGTATCCTTTCTGAAACATATCTTGTAATTTTTTCTCAGCAGAAAAATTTAATTTAGGATTTTCTGTTAATGGAGGCAAACTACCATTTGAGGCTCTATAAATATTGGTTATATTTATTACGCCCTTAATAGATAGATTAATACTCTTTGTATTTGTTGTTAGATAATCCTTTGGTACTACTAGAGGTCCTGGCGTCTCTACTTTGTTTATTTGTTTCGTATTATTATTTAAATTTAAGTCATTACCCAAAGACACTATCGCTTGATCTACTTTATCTTTATAATCACTTTTATAAATGGATGTATATTGAGTGATACCATTTTGTATATAAGAAACAGCTTTCGAGTATAAAGATGTAAGATCATTCCTAAAGAAGAATATCAATGCTAGAAAAATTATTACTGTTATGATTTGATTTATAGTTTTCATTTTTATTATTTACAAGATGTTGATAAAGTGTACCCAGACTTCTCTGCATCGATAGATGAAGCAAACCATACTTCATTCTTTGGAGATATCCTCTTAGCTCCAGCACAACCTAAACTATAATATAGTTTACCATTTTTTGAAGCTACATACAGCTTCTCCTTCGAAGTAATGGAATTATCCGGTACCGTATCCCCTTCATTTTTTGAAATATTTATCCCCTCCTCTTTTACGTTTAATTGGTCAACATTGTCTATTTTAGCTACAGAAAGGCGCCCTAAACCAAAAGAACCCAATGAAACCAAGACTATTATACAAAAACACACTAGAGTCATACTGTCAATACCTATTTTACCCTTGATTTTATTCATAAAATCATTTATACTCATATGAGTTTAATTATAAATCATTTTTCCGTAGTTTGCTAGATTATATAGTAATTTTAGGCCATTATCCTATCTTTAGAACTATAAACTTAGAACTATAAACTTATCATATGGCACATCGAAAAGCCGGTGGATCGGCTAAAAACTTAACAGATTCAAATCCAAAGTACTTAGGTACGAAACTTTACGCTGGTGAAATTGCGAAAGCAGGATCAATCATTATTCGCCAAAGAGGTACTAAAATTCTCCCTGGTAATAATGTTGGACTAGGTAAAGATCACACATTATTTGCTTTAAAACCTGGAACAATCAAATACGGTACAAAAAGAAAAGTAAACTTCAACCGAACATCATCCGTTAAAAAAATAGTTCACGTAATCTAAAAGTAAAAATCTCTGACACATGTGTCAGAGATTTTTACTTTTATTCTTTCTCTATTATCACCTCGCATATTCCCTTCTTACTTCCCTTTTTGATTTCTATTTTATGAGTACCTATTTCTTTTATATGTTCCATAACTATTGATCTTTCATCTATGTCTACACCCGTTACTTTTTTCACAGCCTCCACTATATCGCGAGGACCGACAGCTTTGAATAAATGACCCTTCTCATTAGCTTTAACTTTTATGTTCAACTTTGTGTTATTTATAGATGAGACAAGCGAATCGAAAGCTTTCATTCCTTCCTCTTTCTTTTTCTCTCCTTCCTTTTTCATGTTTTCTAAATTAGAAAGTGCAGCCGGAGTCGCAAGGATAGCTAAACCTTTAGATATGAGAAGGTTCGCATATCCATTCTTAAAATCTTTTACATCATATTTATTACCCATCTTTGGCACATCTGTTGTTAAAATAATTTTCATATAATTTTATTGCTTAGCTTTTAATATTTCGACAGCTTTATCCATTTGTGGATCACGAAGAGCTTGAAAGTCTTTTAAGGTATAAGGAACTTTCACATCAGGATCAATACCTACTTGAGAAATAGAAACACCGTTTGGAGTGAGCCACTTGGCAACAGTTACCTTGAGAGAAGTATCTTTTGTTATATCTACCAGCTCCTGAACTGAACCCTTACCGAAAGTTTTCTCTCCGACAAGCGTTGCTACACCTTGCTCTTTTAAGGCTCCAGCTAGAATCTCAGAAGCAGACGCAGAGCCTCCATCCACAAGCACAACAAATTGCAACTTATCAGTAAATAATTTAGGGCCGTGACTACGATATACTTGAGCTTTCTTACTAGAACCAAAATCTTCACTAACAATTACCTTCCCTTCGTCGATAAACCAAGAGCCAATATTAACAGCGGCGTCTAGATATCCACCTGGATTACCTCTCAAGTCGAGAAGGAGTTTATGACTTCCTGATTTAGAAAATTCATCGAGAGCGCCCGCAAATAAATTGTCAGAATTTTCTGAGAAGCTATAAAACTTGATGACGAAGATTCCATCGGGCCTAGCCTCTGTATCTACTGTCGGAATCGCTATCGTATCTCGGACTATTTTTATATCGCGAGTTTGATTCTCTCCAGTTCTAAAAATATTAAGAGTCACAGTAGTACCACGCTCTCCACGAATTTTATTGATGGCCATGTCTACGGACATATCATTTGTAGAAACATTATCTATTTTTATAATTTTGTCTCCTTTCTTGATACCAGCAGTGAAAGCTGGTGTACCTTTCAAAGGCGCAATAACAGTCAGAACATTGTCCTTCATGCCTATTTCAGCACCTATTCCACTAAAAGACCCCTTTATTTCATCTTTAAACAGCTTGTTATCCTCTGGATTAAAGAAAGTAGTATATGGGTCGCCTGTGGCTCCTGCTAGGCCCTTTATAGCTCCCCAGACACGCTCTTGGTCTGTAATTTTGTCAGAGTATATAGACTTTTCTTTCAATGTATTCCATGCTTTCCAGAAAGGTGCAAAGTCAGCTGTCGTTTCAAAGGTTGGAGTTTTATTTATTATAGAAGTAACCTTATCAATATCTGGACGACGAGAATATCCAAAATATAAGCCGATTCCAAAGACTACACCCAAAAGCAAAATTGATACAACAATATAACTAATTTTTCTGTAATTTACTTTTATTTTCATATATTTATTATGACAAAATTATTGTTTTAATTCAAGCTCTAATGCAGATGGAGTATATTTGTTCGCTGGGTCCCAAAGCATCCAAGATGTGAGGCCATTATCATATACAGCTTTCATTTCTTTTTGAATAAGTTCTTTGGTATAAGTAGTCCCCATATCAAAGTCTTGAAGCCACGCTCTCACTTTATTCTTGTCACCTTGTATTTTATCCGTCTTCTTTATTGCACCCAAAAGTGCTTGATTGATGACTTCATACGGATACATCGATGGATTCTTGTAGCCAGCATGACCTGGTGGATAATGAGAAGGATAAACCATAGGACAAAGAAAATCAAAATAAGGAAACGCCTTCTCCCATACTTGACCGATACCCATATCGTCCGTAGCTTCAGTAGTTAATCCAAATAGATCAGCCGAGAGAGGAATATTTTTTTCTTTCTTCATCTCAGTTGATAAATATTTGAAAAACTTTTCTATATTATCTGACCTCGTTTCTCCAGTTGCTAAATGATAATTGATGTCTTTCATATTGCCATCGGAAGGATAACGAATATAATCAAAATTAAGTTCGTCAAAACCTTCTTCATATGCACCTTTGGCTACAGAAATTATATAATCATGAACTTCCTTTTTAGCTGGATCAAGAAATGATAAACCTTTGCGATCCTTCCAAACAGTCCCATCGCTTTTCTTTGTAACAGACCATTCGGGATGCTTTTTCGTCATGTAAGGATCTTGGAAAACAGACACACGCCCTATTATATAAATATTCTTTTTGTGAAGCATATCTGTTAATTCGCGTATGTTTGAAATACGTTTTTCTATACTACCCTCTTTTTGCACGTCTGGAACTGGCATATCAAAACTAACCCTGCCAGTAGAATCCTTCACATCAATAACAATAGCATTCAACTCCGTATCATCTATCATTTTAATAATTGTATCGCGAAATTTTGGTGATCCAGCCACCCATGCTGAAATATAAACTGCCTTAACTGTTTTAGGAGTACTTATGTGAGTAACCACTATAGGGCTAATAACTGGAACAACTACTGGTACAACAATTTTTTCTGTTTTAGCAACTTCCCCACTATCTAAAATCTTCTGTGAAATTTCTTCACTATTATATTCTATTTGGTTTTGTAATTTAGGTAATACAAAATAAATAAATGAACCCGCAATAAGTAATGCGAGTATTATAAAAATGAACAAGTTGATGGATTTTTTGTGTCGCATTATTCTCCGCTACCTATATTATCTATAAATGATTTAATTACATTTTCATCTTTACTGTTACGCGCCTTGGCTTCGTTGTAAAATAAATAGGCTAAGTAAATAATACCGATACCAGTCAATACAAATAATATTTTTCTCCAACTTTCAAAAAAACCAAGGAATGGCAAGATGGCTACCCATATACCGATTAAAAATAGTTTGCGTTCTTTTGTCATATTCACATTATATATTATTTACTTAGGCTCCACAATAACCACAAATTCACCTCTTTGTTTGTCTGTATTCTTAGTAAAATACTCCAAAACTTCGGCGGGTGTACCTTCAACAAATTGTTCGAATTGCTTTGTAAGTTCCCTACCTATTACTATTTTGAACTTTGGAGCATATTTGATAAGGGATGCAAGTGTTTTTAAAATTCTGTGAGTTGATTCATAGAAAACTATTACTCTTTTGCTATTACCAATCTCTTTAAATAATGTCTCCCTTCCTTTTTTGTGAGGTAAGAATCCAAGAAATACAAATTCTGCAGAAGATACACCACTCGCAGAAAGTGCAGAGACTAGAGCACTAGCTCCTGGAATTGGAGAGACTAAGGCTTGATCACCAAACTCCTTTCTTATATTGGCGACAAGCATGACTCCTGGATCAGAAATGCAAGGCGTCCCTGCGTCGGAAACTAGAGCTAAATTCTTGCCATTTTTTAATAAATTAATTATCACCGATTCTTTATTATCAGTACTGTGAGCGTGATAACTCATCGTCTTTGTCTTGATCTCGTACTTATTGAGTAAGACTTGGGTCGTCCGAGTATCTTCACATAAAATATAATCCACTTCTTTAAGGATACGTAAGGCTCGCAAAGTAATATCCTCCAAATTCCCTATTGGCGTCGCTACTATATATAAAGTGCCTATATCGCTATCTATCATAGGTGTATATTATAGCATAAAAAGCACAAAAAAATCCCACATATTATATTACAAATATGCGGGATCTTTTCTAATTCTTTACCTTTAACAATTATTTTGTATCAGGTATTTCTTCAATTCTTTTTCTAACGCTTGGCCAATAGCATATGACCAAAAAAATACAATTTGCATCCAAAGCATATAAAACGAATGCTTGCGTAGAAGTGTTTAAATTAATAAGCGCTTCAATTGTACTTTCTGCTGTTGATAGCAACACTAGGGCGAAAAAAATGAATTTCCAAACAACTTTGTCTTTTTTGTAATTTTCCAGCAAAGATTTCGTTATGCTGATTTTTTTCATTTCTGACCAAATTTGTTTGATTAGGTACCAAGCCAACATAGAACATAGAACGATCACGAGTAAGAGTAATCCGAACCTGCTCCACTCATGAGCTCTGATAGGATCCATTATGACCCGTAAAACTTGAGCAATGATACCTACACTTCCTAAAAGAAAAAAAATGTTTGTTTTCATAAAATTGAATTTTAAATGAATGATTAGTTTTCAGTTTGTTTGAAAAGACTAATATTAATCTACTCAAACAAACCAAAAACTAACTCAACGAATTTGTGTATAGTATATCACTATTTTGGGCATTTGTCAATAGGACATATTATCCTTATTCTTCAATATTATTCTATAATAATCCCATTAAATTAGCAATGAATTTTCTTGTAAAAAAGCCATTTTTCTGGTACTTTATAAGAGTATTGTTATTGGCCTTATCGTCTAACGGTTAGGACGTATCCTTCTCAAGGATAAAATCAGAGTTCGATTCTCTGTAGGGTCACAAAATAAAAAAGCATCTCAGTTCCCCGAGAGTGCTTTAATAATTTACGCCAATTAAGGCAATGCTTTAATAGAAACCTATTCTGATTCTATTATTATTTTTCTAATTTCATTATCTGGAATTCCCTTAGAAGCTAAATACTCTTCAGCACTTAGTTGTTCTTCTTGTATTCCTGACTCTAATCTTGTTGAAGGGTCTACTGCTACCATATAAAGATAGCCATTAATTCTTTTTGTTTCCATAATTAATTGATTAAAAAAATTAAAAATTTATTTATATTTATATTTGAAAGAACTAAATTAAAAACCAGCTTTCGTTTGAAAGCTGGTTTTTAATAAAAAATTAGTTCGAGAATTTTATTAACAAAAATCAACCTTCAAATTGAAAGTATAGAAATAGAAACTTCCCCAGAAGCTCTTATTTAAATTTTGATTTTTACTAATAAGTGACATATTCTCATATTTGCATATTAAAAAACTAAAGTCAACTTTCACAGCTCCAACCTGTGCAAACTATCTATTTTGCCATTCACGCTCTTGTCTACATAAGAGTTTATTCTTAAGCTCTGGGTGGGCCATTATGGCCTCTACAGCTCGTTCTAATCGTACTCCTTGGGAACCTTTCACCAAGACCAAATCCCCTTTCTCTACCACTCCACTCAAGAATTTAGCAGCTGTTTTAGATGAATCAAAACTATATAAATTTTTAATATTAAATCCACTCTCAAGTGCACCATCCGCAATAAATTTTGCTCTTGGCCCAACTAAAATCAACATGTCGGCGACATGAGATACTTTCTCACCAAGTATATGGTGTTCTTCTTCTGTAAATTTTCCTAATTCAAGCATATCCCCTAGTACGGCAATTTTCCTCTTACTTTTCATTTCTTTCAAAACATTGAGAGCGGCAATAGCAGCGACCGGCGAGGAATTATAAGTATCATCTATAATAGTAGAATTATTTACTCCTTCGATTAAAGATAATCTACCAGGAGGAGTATTATATTCACTTATATAACCAATAGACAAAAGTAAATCACAACCAAGCTCCATAGAACAAGCAAGCGCTGCCAAAACTGAATCAATATAATGCATTCCTATTATATTCGGTAGTATTATTGGGAAAGTATGTCCATTATGCTCAAGTTTGAAGCTTATACCACGAGTAATCTCATCTCCATTTGTATCTGTGGTATTTATATAGGAAGTGTAAGTTGCTTTATAAGTCGCATTGCTGTTCGTACCATAAGACACAGTGCGACGATTCGCCTTGGTATGAATAGCATAAACTTTCTCGTCATCATGATTTAGAATCAATAAACCATCTTTTTTCAAGGCAAAAGCTAAGGCACTTTTCTCCTCAACAATTTTATCTACACTATCAAAGAACTCTACATGTACAGGTTTATCAGGGAAGCGAGTAATGACGACGATATCAGGTGCAAGCCAAGGAGCAACATTTTTCTTTATATCTCCTGGTTTACCAACACCAACTTCTAAAATCAAATATTCTGGATAAGACTTTTTCCATAAAATCAAAGAGAAACCACGCACTATATTCTCAATCCATATAACAGGATTGCTCCAACCATTTGGTATCCCCAAAATAGTGAGAGGTAAACCTATCTCGCTATTAAAACTCTTCTCACTTTTTCTAACTGTTTTGAATTTAGAAAGCACTGTAAAAATAGCATCTTTTGTAGAAGTCTTCCCTACTGAGCCTGTAATAGCAATGATCTTCGGTTTGTATTTTTTAAGAACAATTCTAGCTTGCCAAGTGAGAATACTGACTATTATTTTTTTGAATAAATTTTTCATCTTAGCGATCTGGTGGTACGTTATAATAATTTAATAAAAACTTTGTTATGTTCATGAATGGTGGGATCAAACTCTGCGATGCATACTCTACTCCTTTAGGATTCTTTAAAAAGAGAAAGACTAGAAACTGCGGATCATAAGCTGGAAAGTATCCAAAGAATGAGTGTGTATGGCGATCAGGATAGTATCCCTTACCATTATCCATGGCCACTTGAGCAGTTCCTGTTTTTGCCGCTACGGTATAATGTTCAAATTTATGTGCTCCACTGTCATATGCCTCAAAAACATGAGCCAACATTCTAGAAATAGTTACCGACGTCTCCTTTTTTATTACAGAAGAAGATGTCACTCCATAATCCTTATTTTCATAAGTTCCATCGTCGTACCTAATCTGTTTAACTAAGTGTGGCGTTATCATATTACCACCATTAGCTATTATTGAGAAGGCACGCACTGCTTCAATAGGAGTAAGGGCTATACCTTGTCCAAATGAAGCATTGGCATATTCTATGTTTCTTGGACTATCTAAGTTCTTAATTAATCCACTTGTCTCGTTTGGTAGATCTATTCCAGTCTTCTCTCCTATCCCATAAGACTTCATATATGTGCGAAATTTATCGTGACCTAATTTATTTTCAGTGAAAACCATTCCTGTATTTAATGATTGATCTAATACCGACTGCATGGAAACAGTTCCTCGTCCTTTTTTATCAAAATTATAAATACCTTTTTTATCGACTGTTACGACGCCCTTATCAAGATATGTTGTCTCTGGTGTAACAGCCCCTGCGTCCAATGCTGCTGACATTACAAGAGGTTTGATAACTGAGCCAAATTCTAAAACATCTTCAACCATTATATTTCTATATACACTCGGATCTTTGACTTCCCCAAATTTATTTAAATCAAAATCAGGCATTCCGGCTATCGCATATATCTCCCCTGTTTGTGGATTCATAATTATTCCACCAGCAATATCTGGAGTCCATTTTGAAAATGCATCTCTAAGTTCAGATTCTAATGTATCTTGTACAGCGGGTTCTATTGTCGTCACTATGTCACCTTGTTTTTTTACATTTAAAACTGAATTTTTAATATTTGAAAATACTTCCGCAAAGAAATTCACATAAGTATCATTTTGAGGTTTTGATAGAATATCATTATAAGAACGTTCAAGACCATACTGCCCCACTTTATCATCCCCTTTATAAGCTAGAAATCCGAGTGTATGCGAAGCCAGAGTCTCGCCTGGATAAAATCTCCAATTATCTTTATATATAGAAACTCCGGGAAGTTTTAAATTATCTATTTCTGTTACTTGTTCCTTTGTTAGGTGAAAAGCAACTTCTTCATATGGATCAGTTTTTTTATTGGCTTTTAATATAAAAGTGTCATGATCCATCTCCGTATATGGGTCAAGAGCTTGATAAGTCATTTCCGCATCAACTATATTCTTTGCATTAATTGCAATTTTGAATCCAGATGAGACAGTTGCTCCGGCAACTAATGAGCCATCCTTCTTAGTAAAAAAGATTGATCCACGATCAAAAATATTACTGGTAGGAGTAGAGTACTGCCTATCAGCTTTGTCTATATATAAATTCTTATGTACTATCTGAACATAAAAAAGTTTCCCTATTAATATACTAGCGAAACAGAAAATACAAATTGATACTATTATTATTCGAGAGTGGAACGATGAGAGATTCATTAGCGTATAGCAACATGAGTAATAGATCTAGTAGCAAAAATGTTTGATTTTGTATCTACGAAGCCTAATGATTCTGCTCGTGTTTTGTTCACTTCATTTATGTTACTTAAATAAGTTAATTCTAAATTACTTATGTTACTACCTAAGATTCTTTCAGTATTTTCAAGCGATTTACGAGCAATAACATTAAAAGTAATAGATCCGATAATATATATATAAACAATAAAAAATGACAAAAGAGAGCCCAAAAGTATATTAAATAAAACTCTCTGTGTGTTTGTGTTTACTACTATATCATTTGCTATTGCTTTTGTTTTGCTCATATTTTGTTTTATATTATATTTTTTCTAATAATCTTAATTTTGCACTGCGTGAACGAGGGTTTGATCTTAGCTCTTCTTCTGTTGGTATTATTGGCTTTTTGTTTATAATTTTCGCTAAGCCTTTTTCTTTTAATCCTACAAAGGCTCTTTTCACAATCCTATCTTCTAAGCTATGAAAGCTAATAACTGACATATGCCCTCCTTTCTTCAAACAATTAAATCCTTTATCTAAAACTTCCTCTAAATTTGAAAGTTCACTATTTGTAGCTATGCGTAATGCTTGGAAGGTGCGAGTGGCTGGATGGATTCTTAACCCCTTATAATACCCTCCGACTGCATCCTGTATAATCTTCACCAAATCAAATGTTGTCTCAATCTCTTTTTCTTTTCTACTCTCAATTATCTTCTTAGCTATCTTTCGTGAATATTTTTCTTCGCCAAAACCATAAATGATGTCTGCTATATTCTCCTCATCCCAAGTATTCACTATTTCCTTGGCTGTTAGATCTTCTTCTGTTGGTTCTTTCTTCATAGTCATCAAAAGTGGTTCATCTTTCAAGAATGAGAATCCCCTTCCTGCGACTTCTAGTTGAAAAGAACTTATACCCAAGTCGAGCAATATTCCATCTACGTTCTCGATTTTCAAATCACTTAGAACTTTATCGATGTCTTGGAATCCACTATTTGCAAAAACAAAATCGGAAGGAGTATCACCTATTAGAATTTCAGTTCTGCTTTTTGCATCTATATCAAGGTCAAGACCAATGATTTTTATACTATTACCGTAACGTTTGATCATTTCAAAGGTATGCCCCCCACCACCTAAAGTTCCATCTACTATTGTGTCTGCATTTTTGATTGCGAGACCATCTATAGATTCATCTTTCAATACTGGTATATGTGTCATATTAAAGAACTCCTATCTGCCCTAATTTATCAGCGAGGGCGTCAGCCTGTGTCTCAACAACTTTCTTATAATCATTCCAAGCTTTCTCGTTCCAGATTTCTGCACGATTCTGCACGCCGATAACAACCACCTTGGTTGCAAGATTGGATCTTATTTTTAAATTTTCCGGGATTAGTATTCGGCCATTTGCATCTACATCTACAATTACAGCCTGACCAAACATAAATCTCGAGAAACTTCTATTATCTGTTGTAAGCATGGACGAGTCGGACAATTTGGCAGAAACTTTTTGCCATTCTTTCGTTGTAAAAATTGAAAGACAATTATCAAGTCCTGGAGCAACAACAATACTCTTCCCCATCTCCTTTCGGAATTTAACAGGTAATGACATTCTGTTTTTATCATCTAATGTGTGTGTATATTCTCCAATTAACATAAAATTTATTTAACCCACTTTATCCCACCTGCTTCTATTATAAACCACTCTATCCCACAATGCAATACTCTTCCCCCACAAAACTGTGCATAACTTTTTACCCCTAAAATTTGACTTATTTACTACATTGTTCTAATATCAAATCAATTAGGTTCTTTAATGGCAGGTTGATACTAAAAAAGCAACCACCATATTGGGGAATATATAGTAGTTAGCTGCTGATAAGAAAACTTCGGCAACAAATGTAACTCTATAGGAGTCTCTATTCAAGCAAAATGAGGCCATACTACATAGTGGGTTCTCTCAATAAAAGAACATGAACAAAAAAAGGCTGCGTCTTTCCAAAGACACAGCCTTTTCACATTTTATATTGTATTATTGTTTATTCTCTCGGTTTCATTATGGGAAAGAAAATCACATCACGCAGATTTTTCTGCTCGGTAAATATTGCCACCAAGCGATCAATACCTACCAACATCGTGAGGCAAGACCTCACGATACCTATTCTAAAAAACAAAAAACCTCACACCAGAAGCATGAAGCTTTCTGTTAGTGTGAGGTTCCATTTTTAGCAATCAAGACTTGTATATAAGCCAGATTTCTTGATGTTAATTTTTTCAAGAATGTCGCGTGTTGCGACAACGTAAAGAGCTTGTCTTGAGTAGTCTTTTTTTGAAAACCAGAAAGTGTAACGAGTTGGCATCCCCTCAATAGCAAGATTAGGACTCCGTACCTGGGAAACAGCAAATCCAGCAAATTGTCCATCATTATTGAAGATATTACCAATACGTGTCGGATCAACATCACCATAGTGATGACTAAAACTAAATTTACCCCCCATCAGGCAAAGAAGTGCATGAAGATGCGTCGTACCACTGGAACTATTCATTCCACCTATGGCATGTGCAGCATTTTCTATTTCGCTAGCAGTATAACCTTCACGATCTGCCACAAGAGTTATGCATACTTCTTTTGTCAATTTCTCTGACTTATCAATGAGAAACGCTAGTATTCTCTTTGACAGCTCATTATCATTCCTGGACACGAAGATCATATACTTCAATGCCGCAATCTGTTTTTTTGTAACCATTGTTTTTAAATTTTTTTGCCAAAACACATGTCTTGGATTTTTTTCAAGTATAACATGTTTAACTACATAAGTCAATACTGCAAAAATACTAGTCCTAAGCCACGCTTAGGACTAGTATTTAGTTTCAGAATTTAATACATTTCTAGTTCTGAAGTTAAATTATCAACAATATTTTTAGGTCCATAAATTAATACTCCTAGGTACTCAATATCTTTAAAATCTTTAGACAAAGTAATCGAAACAACTTTTTTGTCATTCGTTGTTTCAATCATTTCTCGAGTAAATTCATCTACCTCTAGTTCTTTTCCTTTTGCTTCAAGTGCCAAAACCTTCAATTTATCTGAGCTGTCTACTTTTTTAATCATTATTGCATTTTTAATATTCAATTTTATTTTATGATTATCTTTTGATTCTATTGTATCTTGAGAGAATAAATTCTTACCAACTCTGGCTCCAAAAGCTGCATTCAAGTGAGCTATTGTATTTAATTCTTGCCAAGGTAGAAGAGAAATTCCTGTATTTAATACTGCAACCGCAACCATTGTTTCTTTAGATTCTTGTATATTCTCCTTCGGTTTCATTATGGGAAAGAAAATCACATCACGAAGATTCTTCTGCTCGGTAAATATTGCCACCAAGCGATCAATACCCATTCCGAATCCTGTCATCGGTGGCATACCATGCTCCATAGCAGTTATAAATCCTTCATTCACACCCATAGCTTCTTCATCTCCATTTTCTTTTGCTTTACCTTGAGACACAAGTAACTCTCTCTGAATCACAGGATTTACAAGTTCCGCATATTGATTCGTAATCTCAGCTCCTGCAATTATTAGTTGGCAAACTCTTGCAGTTCCATTTGAATTTTGTTGAGCTAGAGGTTTTAAGTCTCCTGGGAAATCTGTAATAAAGGTTGGGTTGATAATTTTCCTCCTTGAACATTTTTTATAAATTTTATCAAGTAGATTGCCTCTTCCTAATTTTTTAGCTTCGTCTTCTTTTACTCCCCATTTGATAGCTTGTGCCCTGGCATCCTCTTCGGTTATAGTTTCGATGTCTATACCTGCATCACGTTTTAGTAATTCACCAAAAGTGATCCTCTCCCAAGCCACAGCAACATCTACATCGACTCCATTACCATCATTATCATAAACTTTAAAAACTGTCTTACCCATTAAATCTTTGGCAATGGATTTTATAAGCTCCTCAGTCCATTCCATATTCGTCTCAAGCGTTTGATATGCAGCGTACCATTCAAGCATTGTAAATTCTTGAAGGTGTGTAGGGTCTGATCCTTCATTTCTAAAAGTTTTACCTATTTCATAAACTCTTTCGTATCCACCTACCATAAGCATTTTGTGCTCAAGCTCGAGAGCAATACGAAGAACCATAGGCATATCATAGTCATTGTGATGCGTCTCAAAAACTTTCGCCATGGCACCTCCGGCTTCGTTCTGCAAAATCGGAGTTTCAACTTCTAAGAAATTTTTATTATCTAGAAATTCACGTATATACTTTATAACTTGTGAACGAATCACGAAACGATTGTAAGTCTCTTGATCCATAAGTACATCAAGGTATCTCTTTCGATAAATCTCTTCTATGTCTTGCAATCCGTGCCATTTATCAGGCAACGGGAGTAGAGCCTTTGTAGCCATTTGCCAATCTTTTATCAAAATACTTTGTTCCCCTCTTTGTGTAATAAATAATGAACCAGTTACAGAAATAAAATCTCCACTGTCAACAGTATCAACAAATAGATTAAATAATTTTTCTTCTAGGGAATCCTTTTTAAGCACAGCTTGGAATCTCTCATTTCCATCCTGTAATACTATAAATAAAATAGACCCCTGACCTCGCACAACTATTACTCTACCAGCAATAGAAATATTCTTGTCCTCCGATTGGGGGGCAAGATCTTCAAAGAGAGCTTTAACATATTTAATTGAGTAATCGCGTTTAACAGAAGGAGGATACGGATCCATACCCGCTTCTTTTAATTTAGTAATTTTAGTAAATCGCGCAATGCGTAATTCTTCAATAGATGCCATATCCCTATTGTATATCAATTAGAGTGTATTTGGCTAGTCCCTTGGGAGTTTTAATAGAAACAACGTCTCCTTTCTTCTTGCCAAAGAGTGCTTCACCAAGAGGTGATTTATTTGAAATTTTATTATGGGTCATATCTGCTTCTTCAGCTCCGACAATACTATAAGTAACATGATCCTTATTCCCTTCTTTATTTACTACTACAGTTGTTCCTATCTCAACTTTTGAACTCTGGTGCTTTTTCACTACGACTGAAGACTGAAGCATGTATTCAATCTGATTAATACGATCTTCTGTTTTACCTTGATCTTCACGAGCTTGATGATATTCAGCGTTTTCAGACAAATCCCCTAAAGCCTTAGCGGCTTCCAAAGATTCCAAAATTTCCTTTCTTTTAAAGGTTTTTAAATGCTTAAGTTCTTCTTGTAATGCATGTTTCTTCTCCTCTGTTATATAATTTGTTTCTTCCATAAGTTTCTGGATTGTAGCAATTTATGATTAATAAGTAAACCCCTAACTCATATTATTTAAGATATTCTGATATATAGACACTCATATAGTCTATAACTTCACTCATAACTCTAGTAGCATTTCCTGATGCAGCTTTTGGTCCACGTTCCATAACTAAAGCAAAAGAATATTTGGGATTATCATAAGGGAAGAATCCTATTATCCAAGAATTTGTATTTGTATTTCCAAGACCTACCTGAGCCGTACCAGACTTGGCTGCTACTTCCACAGATGAAAGATTCAAAGCCATACAAGTTCCCTCAGTTACGGCCATTCTCATACCCTCTTTTATTACGGTCATCTTAGTAGTATCAACTAGAACAACTTCCGGTATTGAAAAATTCTTATCAGCCAATGTAACATGGGGAGTATAAATTACTCCATTATTTGCAATACCTGCCACGGCTCGTGCCATTTGAATAGGAGTTACTTGAAAACCATACTGACCAATAGAGGTATTGTAAGTATCACCCACTCTCCATGGATCACCTTTAAAAGTTTTAGCTTTCCACTCGGGCGTTGGAATCGTCCCAGCTTTTTCTCCATTAACATTAATTCCGGTCTCCTCTCCAATACCAAATATTTTTGAATATTTATCAATATTTAAAATTCCAAGTCCTTTTTGACTTTCAAACCCTCCTCCAATTTCATAAAAATAAATGTCTGATGAAATAGCAATGGCCTTCCTCATATCTACATTACCGAAAGTTCCGTGATCTTTAAATATTGTCTTCTTATCTGGAAAATATGGATTAGGAACTGATATTGTTCCATTGGCAAAGATTGTTTTGAGTGGAGATATAACATTTTCAACTAGAGCAGCATAGCCTAAAAATGGTTTAACTATAGATCCTGGACTATAGAGTCCTGAAACGGAACGATTCAAAAAGACCTTTCTTTTATCAGAAAAATATCCATTTATTGTTTTACTATCATTACCAAGGGATAAAATATTACTGTTGTATTCTGGATAACTAGTCATAGCCAATACCTCCCCTGTCTTAATATCTAAAAGAACTCCTGCTCCTCCCATAAAACCTACACTTTGAGCCATATTCGAAATTGAATCATACATCTTCTTTTGTATTCTACTATCAACAGAGAGTTTTAAATTCTCCCCTGCTACTGGTGGTGTGACAACATTTTCTGATTGAATAATTCCTTTTACATCTGTTTCTGTTATACGAACACCATTACTACCTATAAGATTAGAATTATAAGACTTTTCAATGCCATCTTTACCAATAAAAGAATCCTGCCAATAACGCCCCGATGAATCTTTTGCTGGAGAACTGACATATCCAAGCAAAAGACCAAACCCTGGATCATTTATATAAGATCTAATTGGAGAGGAAAATTTATTCAAATCATCTTTATTCCAAGAATTCCAAGTAAGTAGAACATCATTCCTATCATATATAAGACCACGATCTGCAAAAATAGGTTGCCTCATTAAAGTATTATTTTGACTTTTTTTGAAATATAGTGCCCCTTTTATTATTTGTAAGTTACTTAGTTGGTAAATAAAAATAAAAGAAAAAAATAAGAAAGATAGCCCAACTAAAAAAATTGTCTTTTTGGGTATTGGCTTCTCTAACCTACCTTCGAATTGTTGAGTATTGAACTCGGGTAAATTCTTGGAATCAAGAAATATCTCATCTGGAGCAATATCACGTTTTATGTATTTATGTTTTATATGGAATTTCATTTTTATATAGAATTATATGACGACGTAAATACTCTGACATTAAATAAAAAACTATAATACCAGCATAAACAAAAATAGATTTATTTAAAAATGTGTCTAAGGGAACAGAATATAGCACATATATTACAATACTAGAAACAATAAACTCATAAAAACTCGTAAATATAAATAATCCAATGATTGATAAAATTAACACCACCCACCAAGGTAATAAGAATATAAAGATAAATAGAAATATGTCAAAAATTAGTCTTTTCATATAGGTGGAGGGGTTATCTGTTTCGTATTTTACGATAAATTCCTCGAAAAATAAAAAATAAAATCAAAGCGATTAGAGAATAAAAAACTATACGACTTCCGAGAATGAAAGAGAGTACTGAAAATAAAAAAAGTTTTATATAAGCGATAGGTTTCTTTATGGCATCTTGCGTACTACCCACCTTTTCTATTTTGTTGGGAATTTTTTGCTCCACTGTTGATGTACCTAGGACTTTACCTATATCCTTTTTGGTCGCATCTATAACGGTATTTACTTGCGCTAAAATATTAGTTCTTAAATTATCTACTACACCTAATCCACTGGTAATAGGAATACTGACATTGTCCGGAATAATACTTCCTATATCATTACTTGCTTTATCTATTTGATTCTTCAAAACATCTGTCTCTTTTACTTGCTCTCCTTCAGCATTCTTAATAAGAACTGGTACGAACTGCTTGTCGCTCGCAGTTGTTGTACGATTGAGTACCACCTTTTCTTTCTTACCTGATATAACGACTGTTGATGAAATAGTTTTAGCAGATATGACATGATCACCAGCTGTAATTTTCCAAGGAATGTAAACATCCTTTAGTTCTCCGGATGAAATAGAAATTTCTCTGGTACCCAAAATAACATTTTTATCATAAAATTCTACTTTTGCAGATACTGTATCTTTTTCTCCATTCCAAATAGCGGTATATATATTTACAGTTTCTCCTTCTATTAAAGATTCTTTAGAATACCAAATTTGCCCCGGAATAAAACCGGAATTAATAGTAGCTTGAGCGTAAACACTACAAGATAATAAAAAAGAAAATGTAATTATTAGAAAAAGAAAATATTTTTTCATAATAAAATAAATTTATTTTAGAGTAAATGAAGCTTTGACAGTCATCATGATATTCTTCTCTATTTTTGAAGTATCATAAGATCCATAGTCACTTACATCTGTTGAATTGGCAGACATCACCTGAACTACACCAGAAGTTGCACTTTTCAATTGTCCTACAACTTTACCACTTGATTGAGCTAGGCTCATGGCACGTGCTTGCGCGTCCTTGACTGCATCGGCTAACATTGAGACACGTTCCTCTGGAAGTTTTGAATAAGTGAATTCAAGAGATTGAGTTGAGAAAATTACACCTTTTTCTATAAGTGGTTGTACATTCTTGGCTACTTCTCCAATGGCATCCACATCAGAAGAATTGATATCTATAGTTTGACGAAGAGTATAACTCCTCTCTCCACCTTGTGGCCCATCATAATTTTGATCCATAAAAATAGGAGAAATAACTATTTGATTATCTGGAATATTTTTACTCTTTAAAAATTCTTTCACAAATACTAAATCACTTGCCATATCAGCATAACCAGTCTTGAGTGTACTTGCTTTCACTACACGATTTATAGCCCCGACCCATTTTACGTGGTCTGAGGTTACTTGTTTTGTAGTACTGCCTGTAACTGTCAAAGTATTATCAAGAGAACGAATTTGATAAAAAGCGTAAGCTCCTATAAATGCTGCCGCTACAATTCCTATCGCAATAAATATTCTCGTATTTAAAAACATTAAAAATTTGTTGTTGTTTTCCATATATACATTATATATCATTATTAATTTTTTAAAAGGAAGTCCCCAACCTTAAAGGCTTCCCCAGCGCCCATAGTCACTATTATATCCTTTTCCCCCATATGAGAGAGCCCTAATTCTAGATATTTCTCTAATTCTTCAAAAGAGGAAAAGGCCTCTCCATTGTTCGAGTATTTATTTATCTCACTCATTAAGACATTTGAGGAAATAGTCCCATCATCAACTTCTCTTGCGTAATAAATTGGTAGAATTAAAACCTTGTCTGCATCTTTGAAACTTTGTGCAAAGTCGTTTAAAAGTAATTTTGTACGACTAAATAAATGAGGTTGAAAGACTATTGTTAATTTCCATCCGTCCGCCTTAGAGTACAATTCTCTAAAGCCTTCGAGTGTAGAAGTAATTTCTACGGGATGGTGAGCGTAATCATCGTAAATAAAAACTCCATTTGAGAGCTTCCCTTTGAATTCAAATCGTCGCCATGTACCTGGGAAATTCACAACATATTTCTCTGCTACTTCTTTGGAAATTTCCAAAGTGGCAGCGGCGGCTATAGCCGCCGCTGCATCCTTCTTATTATGAATTCCTGGAATTTTTAACTTCAATTCACTATTATAAAATTCTTCCCAATTTATAACTTTTGCTTTTATATCTTTTGTTACATCAGCAATATTTTTATCATTTGGATTACAAACAACAAATCCATCGGTAGGTACTTTCATTGCCATCTCATGGAATGCATTTTTTATATCTTCTATATCTTTGTAATAATCAAGATGATCTTCATCTATATTTGTAATAACTAGAACTTTCGGATTAATATTTAAAAATGATCTTCTGTATTCACATGCTTCTACCACTAGATATTTACTTTTACCATATATAAAGTTAGAACGAGTGCCATCTTTATTTTTAATTAAACTTCCAACTATGACAGAAGGGTCTTCCCCATCTTCACCTAATATCTGTGCGATCATTGCTGTCGTTGTCGTCTTGCCATGAGTTCCTGATACTGCAATCGTATATTTATCACGACTTATAATATCCAACATTTGTGGATATGAACGGACAGGCACAATATCTTGAGCTTTTATCTTATCTGCAAGTTCTTTATCGTAAGTATCTATAGCAATAGTATAGACTATCAAATCAGTATCTTCTGGTATATTCTCATAAGACTGACCTATTTTAATATCTATACCTAGCTTTATAAGTTCCTCTACTATTTCCCCACCTTGCATATCCTGCCCGCTCACTTTCTTCCCATCATGAAGCATCATCCTAGCCACCGCCGAGATTCCAATCCCTCCGATTCCTATAAAATGAACGTTTTTAATTGTCTTTAAATCAAGTTCTGTCATATATTCTTATTATACATGAAAATCCTTTCCTATAAACCGGTTAGATAATTTAATATTAAACTTTGGAAATTTGTTTAAAACCATTTGAACATATGTATTACTATTAGGACCCACATAAGAATACTTTTTACAATAAGGATAATTTTTGGGAGAATTTTCAATAAAATCTATTGCTTTTACTGCAACATCGTCTTCTATAGAACCCAAAAGACTTGCGTTCCATTTTTTATTTATTAAATAAGTCATATTAGTTCCCTCAAATGGCATCTGTTGATTTAAAAATAAATAATCAAGAGTTTTTTTATTTATATAATGTCGTATTTCCCATCTTGATATTTCTCCTTTTTTATTTAATACAAACCAAGGATGCCTAAAATAATTAAATGGGAAATACGCAGGGCAACAAAATACAAAAACCTGATATTTATTTTTATTTATTAAATCTTCAAATTTTTGCATTTATTTACTTGGTTTAATTAATATTTCTTGTTCAACTTTTTCAAATCTTTCTACTTCCTTACCGTCTATTATAACATTCTCTAAAAACATCTCTTTTGGACGAGCCCAAGAGACTCCATCTTCTAAATGTATATAAATAACCATCGGTTCTTGTGTCTCACTGTGAAAGCACTCCCCAATAACTTTCGCTTTGGTCCCCTTGTAATGCTTATATATTGCCCCGATTTCTAATTTTTTCATAAAATTATTTTATTAATTTAATATTACTTCTTCTCCATCACCCATAAATGTATATTTACCATCTTCCACGATTATACCTTGTCCATCCCGTAATATTCTAATTGGATATTTTAATAACTTACTATTTTCTCTGGTCTCTATCTCTTGTTCATCTTTATAATGAACTTTTAAAACAAAAGGCACCAAAGCTAAAGCAGTAAAATCTGTTATACCAAACCTATCTCTTCCTGTTTTATCCCAATCTGATACTTCTATATTAGGACAAGTAATATATGAACCAGCACTAGTTCCTATATAAACTTTCCCTTCATTAATTAAATCTTTTAAAATTACAGCAAAACCTGTTTCTCTTATTATTTTTAATAAATAAAAAGTATTTCCTCCTTCTATGTGTATTACATTTTTATCTTTAAAAAATTCTCTTAATTCTATTTCTGTTTTACCTTCAATATCTATTTCTTCAAAATTATATTTTTCTTTCTCTATTGAGATTTTAAAATTTTCCATAAAATCTTTATTTCGAGCTTTTTTTGATGCAGTTGTAATATATCCAATCCTCATCTGATCTTTAGATATACCAGTTTGCTCATAACCATATTTCAGTAGAAAACTACCATCTGATGATAATATTAATTTCATATATTTATTTTTTACCAATTACTTGTATCCAATTAGTTTTTCTTGTGGCCCTACTTGGTGGTGCTTCATTCTCAAAAATTACTTTTAACCCTATGTTTTTAAAATAATTTTTAATTTCATCTAAAGTAAAATAACTAAAAAATCTTTCATATTCATAGCCATAATCATTTTCTTTTTTAATTTCTTCATCTACTCCCCCTTCTTTTTTTTCTTTAACAGCAACATATAAATAACCACCGACTTTCAATTTTTTTATAATTTCTTTTAAAAGACTCTCAACTTCATTCTTAGGAATATGTAATAATACAGCCTGTATAAATATTCCATCAAAAGTTTTCTCCAATTTATTTGTGTCATTTATATCCATAACTAAAAATTCTCCACCAATTACTTCTTTTTTGGCTATATTTATAAAATTTTCTGAAAAATCTATACCTGTCACATTTAATCCTTTATCAATAAGATATTTACTTTTTGTACCACACCCACATCCTACATCTAAAATACTATCTCCTTTTTTAAAATAAGAAATAAATTTATCAGTACCTTCATACCACCAATCATCTGATTGATGATCTTTATGCCAATCTTCGGCGATTCTATTGTATGTATCTTTTAAATTTTTATTGTATTTCATATATTTATTTTACCACTTAATTTCTATTTCTATTTTTTCTTCATTTTTCTCCTTTTCATATTCTATTTCAATTTCAGATTCCTTAGGAAGATAAACTTTCTTACCTTTTATTTGCATTTTAAAAGGTTTTCCATTATTTAGAGACCTTACTAATCTTTCCAATATTTTAATAGTTTGCTTTTTTGTATATTTTTTTTCAATTTCTTTTTTCATAATTTTATTCAAATAAACTTTTAATGTCTAAACTCCTTGCTTCTTTTATAATTAAAACTTTTTTATCTTTTTCTAAGTCTAACATTGAGAGTAGTTTTTCTCTATGGTTAGAATTCCAGTGATATGTCCATAGAATAAATTTCATGCCAATTTTTTCCTTTGAACCATCTGGAAAACCACATCTTTTGTCTAGTCCAAGTTTATTCCTTATATATCTACGTGTAATACGCCAAAGCTGAACGTGGGTCGGTATATCAATATAAATAATTACATCGGCCCATTTTACTCTGTTTGGTATAGAGCTTGAATAATTTCCATCCACAATTCCAGCATCTTTCGTTAAAAATACCTGGCTAATTTCTTCCCATTGATTTTTAGGCTTTTGTTGCCAATTTGAATCCAAAAGTAAATTATCTAAATGGTACACAGGGTAACCAGTATACTTCCCCATCCTATCTGCTAAAGATGATTTGCCTGATCCTCCTCCACCGATGATAATTACTTTTTTATACATAAATTATTTTAACTTCTTAATTATCTTCATAAATAAATCATTTCGTTCATATTCATTATTAAACATTCCAAACGAAGCAAATGCCGGGGAGAAAAGAATTACATCTCCCTTCTTCGCCTGAGACAAAGCACTCTTTACTATGCCTTTCAAATCTCTTCCAACTTCATTCTTAATTTTAATTTCATAATTCTTAATTAGTCTTTCTGTTCCCGTTCCCGGAATCATCACTGCACTCTTACAGTTAGTATTTACAGTTTTTACAAAATTTTCTAAGTTGAGACCCTTATCAGCTCCACCGCAAATAAGCACAATGTTTTTCTTATTAGTCTTTAGCGCTTCGATACCAGCGATTGTAGCTTCTGGAGTCGTAGCATTATTGTCATTATAGATTTTTATACCCCTATAACTCTTCAAAAATTCTAAGCGTCCCTCTAATCCTTTAAAATTAGCAACAACTTTTTTAATTTTAGCTTCTGGAATTCCTAATACTTCTGCAACTTTTACTGCACAGGATAAGTTGTTTCTATGGTGATCCCCTTTCACATTAAACTTCCAAACATCAACTTCTTTTTTATCAGTAACAATTAACTTGCCTTTTACATCTTCTTTCTTTATCCATTTCTTCATATCTGACAAGATTATTAATGTATCATCTTTCTTTTGATATTTAAAAATATTTGATTTATCTCCAAAATACTTATCCATATCATTTTTATAATAATTCATATGGTCAGGCATGAAAGTTGTGAAGACAGAAATAGAAGGAGAAAGTTTTGCTTCGCCGAATCCTTGAAGTTGCCAAGAATCAAGTTCACAAACTAGTATATCTCCATCTTTTACTTTTTTAAGTAACGGCAAAGTAGCAATTCCGCGAAGATTTCCCCCAATATATATATTCTTTTTCAAAAACTTTTCATTTGCTTTAAGGATTTCATATATAAGAGTCGTAGTCATAGATTTCCCTCTTGTGCCAGTCACTCCTATAATCATTACTTCAGGCACACACTTAGCAAAAAGCGATACATCCATCTCAACCGGAATATTATTTTTTTGAGCTTCTTTTATATAAATAGAATCAAAAGGTACTCCTGCAGCCTTTATTATCATATCTCTATCCTTGAAATCTTCTAATCGATGTTCACCTAATACAAATTTAATATTGGGAAATTTCTCAAGTGCCTTAAGCGACGTCGCGAGCTGTTTCTTCGTCTTCAAATCCGTGACTATCAAATCCGCCCCACATTCAGCCAAAAATTTTGTATATCCAATCCCCCTCCCCAAAAGACCCAGTCCCATGACTGTAATCTTCTTCCCTTTAAATTGTTTTTTATAATTTTGCATTATTTAAGATTATTTTTTAGCTCCTCCATATCGTCAAAGTGAGTCGTGACTCCATTCACTTCTTGATAAGTTTCGTGACCTTTACCAGCGATAAGTATGAAGTCACCAGGCATAGCAAGGAAGCAAGCCTTCTTTATAGCTTCATGTCTATCTTCTATAATATAAACTTTATCTTCTGATAACCCTTCTATACCCTTACTCATTTCCTCTAATATATCTTCGGGTTTCTCAGTACGAGGATTATCCGACGTAAGTATAAGAATATCGCTCATATCATAACCGAGCTTGGCCATTATAGGACGCTTGCTTCTGTCTCTATCTCCACCACAACCTACTGCAGCGATAAGCTTACCTTTACCCTTCATATTATTTGCAGTTTTTAAAACATTTAAAAGTGCATCTGGTTTATGTGCATAATCTACAATACCTGTAACTCCATTTTCTGATTTATAATACTGAAATCTTCCTGGAACCGCTTCAAGATTTTTTATTTTTTCTTTTACATATTCTTTACTTTCACCAAGAAGAACTGCAGCAGCATAAATACCAAGTAAGTTATAAGCATTAAATTCTCCTATCAATTTTGATTCAAATCTCTCATTAAAATCTGCTTCTTTCTTTAAACTCAAAGTATACTTATGAGCTTTTGTAGTACTTAGTATATACTCGCCTCTTTCATCGTCGATATTTGCGATAGCAAAACCTGTAGCTGGCAGAATATCAAAGAAGCCCTTCTTTGCATCACAATAATTATCCATTGTTTTATGATAGTCGAGATGATCAAGAGTAAGATTAGTAAATATTCCTCCCCAAAAAGAGATTCCCGAGATACGTTTTTCACTAACAGAGTGAGAAGATACTTCCATAAAGCAATACATACAACCATCATCTACCATTCTGGCAAGCAATTCGTTTAAAGTAACAGCATCTGGTGTTGTACGATGAGCTTCTTCTTCTGTGTCATTTATTTTATTTACAACAGTACCTATCATTCCAGCCTTATAACCTAAATCTCTAAAAAGCTGGTGCAGTAAAGTTGCAGTTGTAGTTTTACCAGCAGTTCCTGTCACTCCTATTAATTTCAATTTACGAGATGGATTATCATAGAAATTACTTGTGATTATCCCTATAGCACTGTGAGTATCTGCGACTTTAATGTACGTGACACCAGATTTAAATTCTTCTATATCTTTCTCGTGAACTATCGCTGTTGCTCCTTTCTCTATAACTTCATTTATAAAAGAGTGCCCATCTAGTACATTCCCAGCAAGCGCTACAAAAACTGAATGCGGCTCAATATTTTTTGAATTAAGTGAAGGCGAAGAAACTAGAGCTTCGAGATTTCCATGGCTCTCTAGTATTTTTACATCTTCTAATAATTCACTTAATATTTTCATATATTATTTGTTTAACCAATTATTATATTCTTCTATAATTTTTTTAGAAACATCTTCAAGTGGTATTTTTTCTGTGTCTATAACTAAGTCAAAATTATCATGAGAAGTATTATCATTTATTCCATACAATTCTTTATATCTATTTTTTTCTAATAGCATTCTTTCCGATATAGAATTTAAAATATTTTCAGCTGTGTCAAAAGCGCTGCTAGTTTCATTATGTCTATTTAAATTATTTTTTTTATCATTCAAAATTCTTTGAGATGCGATTATTGGATTAAGCTCAAGAAAAACTTTAAAAGATTCCGGGATAAAATGAAAACCTAAACGTGAATCTAACACTACATTCTCCATCTTTCCTATTTCTATATTTCTATCGTCTACTTCTTTATCTATAGATAGATCTGTTTCTGCAGCTTTATTTAATTCGACAGTAGAAATTCCTCTTTCGTCTGCAATAGATCTAAAAAAATCACCAGTAGAATAATGTTTATACCCAAGAATTTCTGCAACCATTTTAGCAGTTGAAGATTTACCACTTCCAAGCTTACCTGCAATCGTAATAATATGCTTTTTGTTCATACTTTCATTCTAACATAAATGATAGTCAAATAAAAACCCTTATGATATAGTGCTAAGATGAAAGTTTTAGCCATAGAAACATCATGCGATGATACAGGAATAAGCATATTGGAAGTCAAAAAATCTGGTAAAAATGATACTTTTAAGATTCTAGGCAACAATACTAATTCACAAATCAAAATCCATGCCGAATTTGGAGGAGTTTTCCCTATGATGGCAAAAAGAGAGCACCAGAAAAATTTACCAATAGTTCTGGAAGAGACGCTTAAGCAGGCTAAAATGAAAATGGAAAAAATTGACGTTATCACCGTAACATACGGACCAGGACTCGAGCCAGCACTTTGGACAGGAATCGTCTTTGCAAAAGAACTATCACTAAAATACAAAATTCCAGTAATAAAAGTGAACCATATGGAGGGGCACATTTTCTCTATATTCCCTAAAAAAGGAAAAACCTTCACAATTAATTCTAATAGAAAAATATTTCCAATGCTCTCACTATTAGTTTCCGGTGGGCACACAGAACTTATACTTGTAAAAGATTGGCACAAATATAAAAAGATTGGTCAGACTCGCGATGATGCAGCCGGAGAAGCTTTCGACAAGGTGGCTCGTATGCTTGGGCTTCCTTATCCTGGAGGACCAGAAATTTCAAAGATGGCAGACATCGAGCGTTCAAACATTTCGAGCGAAATACCAGCTATTATTCTCCCCCGCCCTATGATTCATTCTAAAGATTATGACTTTTCATTTTCTGGATTGAAAACTGCAGTACTTTACCTTATACGTGATTTGAAAGAAAAAAATCCAAATATATTGGAAGACATAAACATTAAACAAAAAATTGCTAAAGAGTTCGAGGATGCAGTTGTTGAGACTTTGGTCTATAAAACAATCAAGGCTATTAAACAATACAAAATCAAAACTCTAATAGTAGGAGGTGGAGTATCAGCAAATACTTATCTGCAAGAAGTAATGAAAAATGAAATTAAAAAACTAAGGAAGTCCGACTTCCTTAATATTAAAACCCACTTTCCTATCAAAAGTCTTACGGGTGACAATGCCCTAATGATAGGAATCGTGGGATACTACGGAAGCAGAAACAAAAAGTTTGTAAAAAATTTAAAATCTCTAAAAGCTCAAGGAAATTTATCTTTGTAGTAAAATATGTTATATTCTATATATGAATGAGCCCAATATAGACCCAAAGCTATTAAAACCATACAACCCAAAAGAAACGGAAGATCGTATATATAAAATATGGGAAGAAAGTGGATTCTTTAATCCTGATGTTTGTATTGAAAAAGGTGTCACAGATGAAAAAGCAAAGCCTTTCACTATTGTCATGCCCCCTCCAAACGCTAATGGCCGACTTCATGCTGGGCACGCTCTTTTCGTAACACTTGAAGATATCATGACTCGATACCATCGCATGAAGGGTGATCGTACTCTCTGGGTACCTGGAGCAGATCACGCTGGATTTGAAACCCAAATAGTTTACGAGCGAAAATTAGAAAAAGAAGGACGCTCAAGGTTTGACATGAAGCCAGAGGATTTATATAAAGAAATTTATGACTTCACTATAGCCAATAAAGAATTCATGGAAAATGATGTTCGTAGACTTGGAGCATCTTGTGATTGGTCTCGTGAAAAATTTACTCTTGATCCAGAAATTGTAAAAACTGTCCAGCAAACTTTTGATAAAATGTTTAAAGATGGTTTAGTTTATCGTGGCGACCGAATTGTAAACTGGTGTGCTAAACATCAAACTTCCCTTTCAGAAGTTGAAACTGAATTTGAAGAAAGAACAGAGCCTTACTATTACCTTCAATACGGACCGTTCGTGATCAGTACTTCTCGTCCAGAAACTAAATTTGGAGATAAGTATGTCGTAATGAACACAAAAGATGAAAGATATAAAGAATACAAACATGGACAGAAAATTGAACTTGAATGGATAAATGGACCTATCACAACAACAGTTATAAAAGATGACAGTGTAGACATGGAGTTTGGTACAGGAATTATGACTATCACTCCTTGGCACTCTCAAGTAGACTTTGAAATAGCTGAAAGACACAACTTAGATAAAGAACAAATCATAGACTGGAAAGGCAAGCTCCTCCCAATAGCTGGAGATTTTGTTGGTATACACATATCTAAAGCACGACCTATGATTATAGAGAAATTGAAAGAAAAAGGTCTTTTAGTAAAAATAGATGAAGCCTATAAGCATAGCGTAAAAACATGTTTTAAATGTAATACAATTATTGAACCTCAAATTAAAGATCAATGGTTCGTAAAAATGCGACCACTTGCGGACAGAGCTCTTGATGCAGTAGATAGTGGCAAGATAAAATTCTACCCTGAAAATTATGAAAAAATTTTCCGTTATTGGATGACTAATACTATTGACTGGAATATTTCTCGCCAAATTGTTTGGGGCATACCTATTCCTGCAAAAATCTGTAACATTTGTAAAAAAGGATATTCGGATTTAAAAGATGAGCTTGTTAAATGTGAATGTGGTGGAGAATTACATAAAGATACTGATACTTTTGATACATGGTTCTCTTCAGGCCAATGGACGCTCCTGTCACTTGGATACCCAGACACAAAAGATTTAGATATATATCATCCTACAAATGTTATGGAAACTGGACGTGATTTAATATTTAAATGGATTCCTAGAATGGTTATATTTGCTTTATATCTTCGAGATGAAGTTGCATTTCATAATGTATATCTGCATGGATTAGTAAATGATGAAAAAGGAGAAAAAATGAGTAAATCTAAAGGTAATGTAGTAAATCCTATAGACCTTATAGATACTTTTGGTTCTGATGCTTTACGTATAGCTCTCGTTGTTGGAAATACTCCTGGTATGGACTTGGCTCTTTCTCGCGATAGAATAAAAGGATATAAGAATTTTGCAAACAAACTTTGGAATATTACAAGATTTGTTATGTCTAGTGTTCCAAATGACAATTTTAAAAAATCTGAATTAAATGAATCTGATAAAAAAATAATAGATGAATTTAATATTATAATAAAAGATATTACACTAGACATGGAAAATTTCCGATTCTATATGGCTTCTGAGAAAATTTATCATTACATCTGGGATACATTCGCAAGTATAATAATAGAAGAAAGTAAACCAATAATCTCAGGTGGGGACGAAAAATCAAAAATATCAAGACAAACTCTTCTGATTGAAATACTAGAAAAGTCACTAAAAGTTCTCCACCCTTTCATGCCTTTCGTAACAGAAGAAATATGGAGTATACTACCAATAGAGAATAAAAAATTATTAATGGTGGAGAAATGGCCAGAATAATTAATAAATAATATGGACACATTATTAAGTAATACAAGTACAATACCATATGCAATATTAGTAGGAGTAGTACCTGCTTTATTATGGTTGTGGTTTTGGATGTATCAAGAAGACAGAGACGATCCTGAACCAATAATTCTTGTCATAGTAGCTTTTATATTAGGAGCAATCCTTGTCCTCGTAGCTATGTGGATGGAGAAATTTTCAATGAATTTTGTTAAAGATAATACCATGCAAATAATAGTTTGGGCTGGAATAGAAGAAATACTCAAATTAGTTGGAGTCTCACTTATGATTTTCGGTAATAATATAATACGAAGACCTATAGACTATCCAATGTACTTCATTGCTACAGCACTTGGTTTTGCAGCATTTGAAAATGTTCTTTATCTTATAAAACCAATGAGCGCTAGCAATACTATCGTGGGGATGTTAACTGGTAACTTGCGATTCCTTGGATCTACCCTCTTACATGCTATCGCAAGCTCAATGCTAGGAATTGCCTTGGGGTTATCGTTTTATTTAAAACAGTATAGAGTATTTTACTTATTAATAGGAATAATCTGTGCTATAATATTACACAGTGTTTTCAATTTTTTTATAATGAAAGGAAATGGAGGAAATTTTCTTTCTGTTTTTGGATTCTTATGGGTCGTCGCAATTATTAACATTCTTATATTTGAGAAATTAAAACGTATGACGATAGTTCAAGCTATCTCATAAATATATATCATGAAAAAAAGATCATTTTTAGAGCGCCTTACAGGAAGTATTCGTTTAGAAGATCAGGAGGAAGAAGAACAAGCTGGATCCTCTTCTAATTCTATTAAAAAAATAAATCTAAATATCAGAGACTCAGAAAAATTAGTAAATAAAGAGAAAGATTCTAAGTGGGATGAAGATCAAGAAGCAGAGCTTACCATAGACTTATACCAGACAAATAGTGAAATCATCGTTCAAGCTATGATAGCAGGAGTACATCCAGACAATTTAACCATAAATATAACGAGAGATTCTATAACTATTCAAGGTAAAAGAGAGGAGAATCAATCAATCAGTAGAGAAAATTATTTTGTTCAAGAACTTTTCTGGGGGACATTTTCAAGAACTATCGCATTACCTGAAGAAGTTAATCCAGAAGAAGCTGAAGCTATTGAGAAGCATGGACTCTTAATTATTAAATTACCAAAAATAGATAAGAATAAAGAAACGAAGTTGAAAGTAAAATCAATATAATCAAAAAATCCCCCATATGGGGGATTTTTTGATTTATGTGCCGAGACCCAGATTTGAACTGGGGACATCTCCCTCTTCAGGGGAGCGCTCTACCAACTGAGCTATCTCGGCATAATACTATTTAACTTTCAAACTTTAATTATTTTATCTTGGTGCTTTTCCACCAAGACAGCATATCTCGGCATATTATTATTTTTTAATTTTTCAAGAAACTATCAAAATTAGAAGTATCTACTCCATAAACATCACCTAAACTAGACAAGAATGGTTCTATAAAATAGAAAGCTCCTATTGAAACCCCTATAATAAGAAACCAATAAATAACACGTGTAATCTGAGCCCAACGTTGAACACTACGAACTTTAATAAGGAGTCTGTTGTTCTCTCTAGATACCCTTAAATTTTCTTCTAATAAAGATCTTTCTTCTTGCTCCATATAACGGATATTATCATATAATTCATAAAAACAGAAGTGCCCCCGGTACGAATCGAACGTGCATCTATCCCTTAGGACGGGACTGTTCTATCCATTGAACTACGGGGGCAAAAATAAAGACACCATTTCTGGTGCCTTTATAATACGACATTCTTATATAAATTACTACTCTGTAATACCGAGGAGTTCTATTATTTGAGGTTTATTGAAACCAACAATAATATCTTTATTATCTATGATAATAACTGGTACTCCCATCTGACCACTTTTCTCAAGCATCTCTTTTCTTTTGTCTAAATCTTTTGACACATCAAAATCCTCAAAAACTACTCCTTTCTCATTAAAGTAATCCTTAGCCATGTGACAGAAGTGACATGTTGGTGTGCTATATATTGTAACTTTTTTCATAATTGTAATTCTTTATTATTAATTAATAATTCCTTTCCTCACTCTATTATATCATAGTCGTCAAATTTACAATATTGACACGTAATACACATAAGTCAATAAAAAGACTTTTAAGTCAATGTGCGGAGTACGAGAATCGGACTCGTGTCTCAACCTTGGGAAGGTCGCATATTACCATTATACTAACCCCGCATTTTAAATTTTAAACAACCTTTTTATCCAACCCAAAAAACTTGAATCCTCGACAGGTGCCTCTATTTCTACATTACCCTTTTTCTCTTCATCAACAATTGTAACCATTTTCTCCCCTTCTTTTACTACTTGATATTTATCTCGGATGGTTTCTTCTATTCCATCTTCAGTTTTCAATTTATTTATATCTGTAGTCAATATGCTTTCCCTATTACGAAGAGTTTCAATATTAGCTAAAATTATATCCTTTTTCCTTGCTGTTTCTCTTTCTTTTTCCATTAAACCGATAATATTATATATGAATAAAACTAAAATACAAAAAAGTAGTATCAACATCAAAGGTGAGTGCCAAAAATTGTATTTATTTTTCCTATTGAATTCAGACATATTTAATGCTATTATTGTATCATGTTTTTCGGTCAAAAAAATAAAAAAAGAATAGAGAAGATTTTTGCAGTAATTTCAATATTGGTGATAGTCAGTATGATACTACTTTATATGCCTGTTTTATTTCAGTAAGGATATTAACCCTTATCATTACTACTTCGCATCATCTTAAGGAAAACATCATGAGAGATGTTTATTTTTGCGTTTGACTGCATTCTCTTCTTGCCTCTCTTTTGTTTTTCCAATAACTTCTTCTTACGACTTACGTCTCCACCTCCTACAACCTTACTACCATGCATTAAGACGTCCTTACGGAAAGCGGAAACTCCTTCCGACGATATAATACGCCCCAAGGCTTTGGCTTGAATTTTGAAAGCAAATTGCTGTCTAGGAATAATTTTATGGAGTTTCTCCACTTGAGATTTTGCTTCATCTTCAACACGTCTACGTGACACCACACGAGAGAAAGCTGGCATAACTTCATTTGCCACTATGATATCCATACGGACTACGTCAGCAGGCTTATAATCACCTATCTCATAAGATATCGAGGCGTAGCCAGAAGTAATACTTTTCATGTCATCAAAAAAGTTTCTCATGAGTTCACGGAGTGGCATCTCTAAATCAATAGTAGATCTGTTATCTCCGAAATTATCTGTCGATTTAATAATTCCTTCATGATCATATAAAAAAGGCATGAGGGAGCTTGTATAAATTGAAGGGGTAATAATTTTTACGTTTACCCAAGGCTCGAGAACCTTAAGAACGTTTCCATCATCTGGAAATAAATGCGGAGAGTATATAGTTTCTTCTTTTCCATTTCGAACAGTTACTTTATATGTAATAGATGGCATAGTCACAATAAGCTCTAGGTCAAATTCTCTATTCAATCTCTCGGCAATAATTTCAAGATGAAGCATTCCTAAAAATCCACAACGAAATCCTCTACCCAAAGAACCAGAAGATTCTTCTTCATAAGAAAATGATGAATCAGATAAACGTAAGCGCCCTAAGGCTTGTTTTAGATTTGGAAAATCATCTTGACTCTCAGGATAAACGGAAGCCCATACAACTGGATTTGGGTTCATGTATCCTGGTAAGGCCGCTGCGGGTTTCTTTAAGTATGTAATAGTATCTCCAACGGATGCAATTCCTGGCTTTTTAATACCTGTCACTATGTAACCTATCTCCCCTGTACCTATTTGACTCTTTGGTTCTTCTTCCGGAGAAAAAGTTCCAACTTCGAGACAAATAAATTTCTCTTCTGACACAGCAAATAATAATGACTCACCCTTTCTAAATTCTCCTTCTACAACACGTACGTAAACAATGACTCCTCTATGATTATCATATTTAAAGTCAAATACGAGAGCTTGAGCTCCATCTGTTTTCGCAACATCAAAATTTGAATGGGCAGGTGGTTGAATCCTCTTAATAACTTCTTCTAAAAGAGTTACAACACCCTCACCCGTTTTCCCAGAAACAAGCAGAATAGAATCCGGATCAATATCTAGAAGAAGAGCTACTTCCATTTTCACTTCATCCACCATTGCGAGTGGAGAATCAACTTTCGATAAAACAGGAATTATAACCAACCCCGAGTCACGAGCCATTTGTAGAGTTGTCAAAGTCTGAGCTTGAACGCCTTGAGTAGCATCAATGAGTAAGATTGAGCCTTCCACAGCCTTCAACGCACGTGATACTTCATAAGAGAAGTCAATATGGCCAGGTGTATCAATAAGATTCAAAATATATTTTTGATTATCTAGTGTGTACTCCATTCTGACAGGCTGCATTTTAATAGTGATGCCACGCTCTCTTTCAAGCTCCATTGAATCAAGAACTTGGTCTTTCATTTTACGTTTCTCGATTGTGCCCGTGACTTCAAGCATTCGGTCAGCCAAAGTACTCTTGCCGTGATCAATATGGGCAATAATTGAAAAATTCCTGATATATTTAATATCCATATCCCTATACTAGCAAAAAAAGCCTTAAAATAAAAGGCTTGATATATGACAAAGAATGATTACTTTAAATACCAATCAAAATTTTTACTTTTCTCTTTTTCTGAAGAAATCCATTTTTCTGTTCTTGCTACTGTTTTTGAATCTAAAAAAGGTAAATCTTTAGGTGCTCCCTTTAATTTGCGTAAACGAAAAGACGAATATCCTTCATTCTCAACAGCAGCATCATGTATTCCTTTCTCATATTGAAATTCAATACTATCTATATATTTATCATGAAGCATTTCTGCCCACTTATCTAAAAGATTATTAAATACTACAGGTGATTGAATAAACATAATTCCACCTTCATTAAGCATTACATACCACTTCTCCAAAATGCTTGACAGTTTATATGGTTCAGCTGGCATAAATTCTATCCCTAGAAACATACGCTCAATTATAATATCAACTTTTCTACCATTCAATTTTTCTTCCAAATTATCATATAAGTTATCGGAAAGTATATCTCCTTCAATTACATTATGATCTAATTTATGTTTTGAATTTTTGTATGCATCTATTTTTGTCTTCCATTTTTCCCTGTGATCTGCCAATGTGATACCAAATGTTTCCTTGAAGAACCCCTTACTAAATCCACGAAAAAGATTCGAACCAACTCCACCAAATTCAACACCCAAAGCTTTACCTTGTTTTTCTTTAAATGATGATTCGACATAAGATCGTAAGTCTTTTTGTCCTTCTGGTAAAATATTTCTGAAAAAGTAAGAAAAACTAGCACCTTCTTTTTCAAGATGTGAATCTATATTACCGTAATTATGATTTTCCCTCATTTCCAATCTATCTTCTTCTTGTGCCTTATTTATACCTTCTGCATTAGATTTGAGTAAATCTTTTCTTTCTTTTCCTTGTGGAAAAAATTGTTTTTCAAAATTAATCATATTGTATATTCTATCATAAATTTAACTTCTAAAATATACAGAAAGGGCCTTAGGCCCTTTCTGGTAAGTTTTCATCTTCCGAAAGTAAAGTCTTTCCTCTTTCTTTTCTAATAATTTCCACAATTTCATCTGAATGTTTTTTAAACCTACCAGCTCCACCAAAAATTTCTAAAATTCTTTTCCCTTCTACTTTTGAAACAATCTTAAAATTATTATTCTCGTATTCATAATCACTAGCAAATACTAATTCTTTCTTATCTTCTGGAATATCATGAACTTGATAATTTTTGTTTACATATCCAAGAGTCTTATTGAAGTAATTTTCACTACCTATATGCTGTGCCTTAAAAGTACCTTGAAATAATGATCCGGATCGTTTGTTTTTAATATTAAAATATGAGGTATACCCACTTTGCAATTTCTGCATAAACTTAGCTATTCCACCATCCGTAGATTGCTTCAAAATAAAGTGAAAATGATTTGGATTTAAACAATATACAACTATTGAAACAAGCGACTCCTCAGAAAGGGCCTTAGGCCCTTTCTGAATCTTTTTAGTCTTTCTTAAGTTAATTAAACTTCCTATTGTATCCACTTGATTAAATTCTTTTATACTTTCTACAAAACGTCTTAGGTCAAATTTGTCACCAAAAATATCGCGTTTATCTACACCACGATTATAAATATGATAGTTCTCACCTGTAATAATAGGTTGTTTCCTCATTTTTAAATTATATCATAGATAGAAATTCACAGAAAGGGCCTTAGGCCCTTTCTGGAAGAGATTGCACAATATTCCCTTTTATAGTATAGTAATCATATTATAAGCTCAGATTGGATTTAACCCTTTATTTTTATTTGGTTTTGATTTGAAAGCCAAACAATATAAAGACATTCAAACTGCGCCGCAATATGCGGTTTTTTTAGTTCCAAAAATATAAATTTATTTATATTTTTAAAAACAATAGAAATTATGACAAAGAAAGATGAAAATGATGTAGTTGCAAGCATCGCAGAACATGCAAAAATTGAACTTTCAAGTATTGGTAAAATGCTTGATAAAGCAGATCTTCCACCACAAGTGGATGCCCTCGTAGAAGGTCCTGTTATTTCTATACAGAAATCTTCAGTTTATATTGACCTCGCTCCATTTGGAACAGGTATCATATATGGACGTGAATTTATAAATGCCAAAGATATAATCAAAAAGATAAATATCGGCGACTTCGTAAAAGCAAAAGTAACCGGTACAGATAACGATGAAGGTTATATTGAATTGTCTTTGAAAGAAGCTAAGCAGGCACTCATTTGGAGTGAAGCTGACAAAGCTATTAAATCTAAAATGCCTCTTGAACTTGTTGTTAAAGAAGCAAACAAAGGTGGACTTATACTCGACTGGCAAGGTATTGCTGGATTCCTTCCTGCAAGTCAACTTAAGAGTGAGCACTATCCTCGCGTAGAGGATTCAGATAAGGATAAAATTTTGAAAGCTTTGAAAATGCTTGTTGGTAAGCGTATCAACGTAGTGATGATCTCTGCTCTTCCAAAAGAAGGCAAGCTTATCTTCTCTGAGAAAGACAATAATCCAGAAGAACGCAAAGAGATTATCGGTAAGTATGGTGTTGGCGATGAGATAGAATGTACTGTCGCTGGAATCGTAGACTTTGGTATATTCCTTAAAGTTGAAGAAGGTCTTGAAGGACTTGTCCACATATCTGAAATTGATTGGGGTCTAGTAGAAGATCCAAGGACTATGTTTAAGATTGGAGACAAAATTAAGGCTAAAATTATTGATATTAAAGATGGTAAGATTTCCTTATCGATAAAAGCTCTTAAAGAAAACCCATGGAAAGAATTTGAAAATAAACTTAAAAAGGGAGATATAGTCTCAGGAGTTGTCATCAAGTTCAACAAACATGGTGCTCTCGTTTCTATCAAACAAGGAGTTGCTGGACTCGTTCACAATTCAAGCTTCGGTTCTGAAGAGAAGCTAAAGAAAACTTTGGAACTTGGTAAAACTTACAATTTCCAAATCACACTATTTGAGTCAAAAGATCAAAGGATGACCTTAGTTCACTTGGATGATGTAGCAAAAAAGGAAGTAGAATAATAAATATACAAAACAAAATCACCTGGAGAATTACCAGGTGATTTTGTTTTGTATTTAATTATATAGACTCATCGCCTTATCTTTTCCTTCAGATGCTACCATCTCAATAATCTCTCCAACTTTTTTGGAAATCTTTTTTATTTCTTTTAGTTCATCTTCTTTATACTTACCTAATAAGAATTTAAGAACTGCCTCCTCTCCTTTTGGTTTTCTTAATTTACCACTTGGCGTTGCAGGAGACACTCCGATACGTATACGGACAAATTCACGAGACTTCACCTTCTTTATTACAGATTCAAGTCCGTTGTGACCTCCTGAGCTTCGATTGAAAGATATTTTAAGACTTCCTAATGGTAAATCTATATCATCATAAACAACCACCAGATTCTTTAATTTCTTTTTATCATCAATAATTTGACAAACTGCATTCCCTGAATTATTCATAAAAGTTTCAGGTAACATAAAATCAAATTTTTCCCCGCCTGCTCCCGAAGATCCGTGAGGGCGGGCAGGTTTTCCAATTTCCCCTTTCGAACAAAGAGATTTTAATTTCATATTGTCCTTCCAATCTGAAAAATCATTACTATTAGCAATATTCTCTAAAATTATTCGCCCTGTATTATGACGAGTTTGTTTGTATTCTTCGCCCGGGTTCCCTAAACCAACAATTAATATCATTCTTCTATAGTATCAGAATTATGAAATAAAGAAAAATACAATACACCACATAAATACATATTCTGTCAATACTATTTGTGTGATAAAATGAGCCCTATATGGAAAATAATACAAATATGAACGTTCCTGAAAAATCAAAATTTAAAAAGTTTTTAGAAGATGGTTGGGATTTGCTTAAGTTCGCAATTATTGCTCTCGCAGTCGTAATACCCATACGCATGTGGATAGCACAACCATTCGTAGTCTCTGGCGAATCTATGTACCCTACGTTTGATAATGGACAATATTTAATTGTTGACGAGATATCTTATATATTAGGAAGTGCCCATCGAGGAGATGTCGTCATCTTCCGCTACCCCGGAGATACAAAAAGATTTTTCATAAAAAGAATTATTGGATTACCAAATGAAAAGATAACTATTATAAATGGAGAAATCACAATAACAAATAAAGACCATCCAGATGGATTTAAAATGGTAGAACCTTACATTAATGAGAAAGAATTTACAGGCGGAGAATATACAACAAAAGATAATGAGTATTTCGTTATGGGAGACAACAGGAATAGAAGTTCTGACTCTAGAACATGGGGGGTCTTGCCGCAAAAATTAATGATCGGCAAAGCATTTTTGAGACTTATACCTTTTAGTACAGTATCTTATTTACCAGGGAATTATAATCAATAAACAAAATGAATAATCCAAAGAAAAAAACAAATAAAGAACCATTCTTATCCTTGAAAGGAATGCGAGATATTATAGATGAAGAATATTATCAATTCCAAGGTTTTTTTGAGAAAGCTCAAGAAGTTTCTGTTTATTATGGATTCAAACCTATCGATACACCAATAGTGGAGCAGGAAGGAGTTTTCACTTCTTCTATTGGAGAAGGCACGGATATAATCGACAAAGAAATGTATACTCTTAAAACAAAAGGCGGAGATCATCTAGCATTGCGTCCTGAGCACACTGCGGGGCTTATGCGTAGCTACATAGAGCATGGAATGCAGTCTTTACCTCAACCACTCCTCTTCTACAGTTATGGACCAAGCTTTAGACACGATAATCCACAAAAAGGACGTTATAGACAATTCTATCAATTTGATATTGACTCTCTTGGAAGTGAGAAAAGTATTATGGACGCTTTGGTAATTAAAACTGCTTGGACAATATTAGAAGAAGCTGGTGCTAAAAAGCTATCTGTAGATATCAACTCTATTGGAGACAAAGAATGCAGAGCCTCATATATAAGAGAGCTTGTTTCTTACTACAAGAAAAACATTCAATTCCTCCCTGCCATAGATCACGAAAGACTAAAAACAAATCCCCTAAGAATTCTTGACTCTAAAGAAGAAAGAACTATTGAGCTCAATAAAAATGCTCCAGATTCCCTATCGCACTTATGCGCAGACTGTCAAAAACATTTCAAAGAAGTTTTAGAGTATCTTGAGAAGATGGAAATACCTTACACAATAAATAAATGCCTTGTCAGAGGCCTCTCTTATTACACTCGAACTGTTGTTGAAATAATGATAGAAGACAAAGAAACAGGTAAAATGATAACAATCGCTGGTGGAGGACGATATGACTACTTAGCAAAGCAATTAGGAAGTAAAAAGGATGTTTCATCTGTCGGTATTTCCATTGGAGTTGATCGAGTAGTAGAGGCACCTTGGTTTGCAAAACTTTCTCCTCGTATAATAAAAAAGCCTAAAATATATTTTATTCAGCTTGGTTTTGATGCTAAATTAAAATCATTAAATGTTATTGAAATACTTCGAAAAGGTAAGATTCCAATAGCACAATCTATCTCTAAAGATAATTTGGGCGCCCAACTAGCCGTCGCTGAGAAACTTGGAATGCATTACGCTATAATCTTTGGACAAAAAGAAGCAATGGAAGATTCGGTTATCTTTAGAGATATGACTAATAGATCACAAGATACTGTAAAATTATCTAACTTACTTGATTATATAAAAAATCTTAAGTAAACAAATATATGATTCCAATTGTTCAAAATGAAGATCCAGTTTTAAGAAAAATCGCCAAAGAAGTTCCTGTTGCTAGTATCACAAAACCAAAAATCAGGAAAATCGTCAGTGAGATGAGTGAAGCACTAGGTTCTCAAAGTGATGGGGTCGCGATCGCCGCTCCACAGATAGGAGTCTCTTTGCGTATTTTTGTCATTTCTGGAAAAATTTTTGATGAAGATTTTATTCGAGGTAAGGGTTCAACTGAAGGTGAACTATACAAAAAAGCCCGTCAGAAAGATTTGGTTTTCATTAATCCAATACTAAAAAAGATATCTAAAGATAAAAAACTCCTTTCTGAAGGATGCCTATCTGTAAGACCTGTGTATGGTAAAGTCCGTCGTGCCACTCGTGCCACCGTTGAAGCTTATGATGAAAATGGTAAAAAAATTGTAAAAGATGGGGTTGGATTACTTGCTCATATATTTCAACATGAAAATGATCATCTAGATGGAATACTCTTTACAGATAAAGCAAAAGATTTGCATGATGCTCCCCTCTTAAATGAATTTGAAGATAATAATTAATAATTATATATAAATGTCTTCTCAAAATTTAAAATTTATATTCTTTGGTACTCCAGATGTAGCAAGTAAAACGCTAGATATTTTAAAAGAAAAAGGATATATACCAGAAGCTATAGTCACCTCTCCTGATAAACCGTCTGGACGCGGACTTGAAATGCACGAAACTCCTGTTTCTATATGGGCAAAAGAAAATAACATCAAATGTTTAAAGCCAGAAAAAATAACACCTGAATTTATAAATGAAATAAAACCTGAAAACTATGAGTTATCTATAGTGGTTGCTTATGGAAAAATACTCCCAGAAGAAATAATAAATAAACCTAAACTTGGTACTATAAATATTCATTATTCCCTTCTTCCTTTATGGAGAGGTGCTTCTCCACTTGAAGCGTGTCTCTTAAACGGAGATGAAGAAACAGGTGTAAGTATCCAGCAAATGGAATACAAACTTGACAGTGGACCGATACTGGCAGAAGAGAAAATAGAAATAGGGATAAGTGATACTAAAGAAAAACTTCGTCTGACTCTTATAAATCTAGGAGCAAATGTTCTCTGTGAGATTTTGCCACAAATTAAAAATAAAGAAATAACACCAAAAGCACAAGATGAGGCCAAGGCAATATTTTGTAAGAAAATAAAGAAAGAAGATGGAGAAATAGACCCTAATGGGAATGGTATAGAAAATTGGAACAAATACAGAGCCTTTTATGGTTGGCCAGGGAGTTTCTTTTTTCAAAATGGTAAAAGAATTAAAATAACTGAAGCTGTTTATGAAAATGGTTCATTCATAATAAAGAGAGTTATTCCTGAAGGGAAAAAAGAAACTATTTGGAAGTAAATGGATTTCTTTTAGAAATTCCTTTCATCATTTTCTTTACACTAGTCGCACCTCTTTTGAAAAGGGTGCTCTTTTTATCTTTACTATTTTTAATTTTTTTTATTAGTTCGTCTTTCGCATCATCGATTGCTTTATATAAGTCACTTTGTTCAGAATCAGTAAAAAACTTTTCTCCATTTATATTTACATCAAATTCAGCTTTAAAATAATCTCCTTGTTTATGATGTTTCGTCGTCTTCCCTACTTCCACATAAACAATAACTTCTTCCCCAGATGAAACAAACTTATTAATCGATTCTACCTTTTTGTTAACATAATCCGTTATAGCACTAGTTAACTCCATATTTGTTGCTTTTATATTTGTACTCATGTGTGAAATTATGAATTATTAATAATACTTACATTATCGCAAATTTTAGAGAATATTGATAGACAATATTTTACTAGGAGCTTGATGCCCACTTATAATACGCACAGATTTGACGTTTATCGCATAAATAGAGGCTATAATCTCTCTAATACGAGTATTTGCCAAATTCCTTTCTGCGGGTTCTTTTACTTTTATCAGAAAATTGTTTTCTGATTTTTTCTCTATCTTCTCTTTTTTCGCACCTGCCTCTACCTTAACTTTTATATACATAAAATTTATTTACCAAAAAGTAACATACCTATCAAACCAACAATAATTAAATAAACCATACAAGGAATAAATACTCCCCTTAAGATATCTAATTCTTGATTCTTCACGCGTACGACAGCTTCTGCTGTTAGTATATCAGCCAAGGCAATCATATTACCAGCTGCTGCCCCAACTACTCCTAAGGATAAAATTGTTTGTGGATTTAAGCCAAGTGGAGTTGCGGCAGTATAAAACAAATTACCAAATAAAATATTTGAAACAGTGACGCTACCTGTAATGAATCCACCAAAAGCACCTATAAATGGTGAAAAGAACGGCAACAGTGAAGTTTCAAAGAAATGAGCAATGATCACAATAGCAGAAGGTAATCCTGAAGAATTTTGACCAGAATTTATCATTACTTGCACCATTGCCAGCATTGATACGATCACAAAAAATGGACCAATAGCTTCTGTAAAACCAACCTTGATAGAATCTACTAAAACTGTCTTTTTACTTTTCCATATAGCTGCCACAATGAAACCAGCTACAAGGAAAGCAAACCCTGGATTAAACAAATTAAAAACATGTTTGAAACCTAGGTTTAGGGTTATTCCTGTCTTTCCTAAAAAAATCTTACCTATTATTAAACATAGGACTAAAATAATATAAGGCAAAAAGGATCTAAATGGTGACATAGTGCTGGTCAAATCTTTTTCATTTTTCAAACTTAAGTTTTCTTTTGGAACAAAGATATGAAGTTTAGTAGTAATTAAAACTAAAATTATTCCTACAACCGAACCTAAAATGGAAGGAAATTCCGGCCAGAATTTTGCAAATAAAATAGAAGGTATAATAAACACAAATCCTGACCAAATTGCAAATGGTAATGCATCTAAAAACTCCTTTTTTCTATTCTCTCTACCAAGAGTAATAGCCCAAAGCATAAATATTGGTACAATAATCCCGGCAATATTTAAAAGTGAAGATATATATGGAACAGATGCAACGTTTAACCCCGCATAACCAACGGTGATAGGCGTACCAGCAGCTCCAAAGACTCCAGCAGTACTATTCCCTAGTAACCCAACAATAAGGGCCCTAATTGGCGTAAGGCCAAGCCCAATCAGCAAAGGTACAGCTATAGCAGCTGGTGTCCCAAACCCTGCTGTACCTTCTAGAAAAGCCTCAAAAAGCCAAGCTATAACTATTATCTGGACTCTATAATCGTGAGATAAATGTTCCAAATAATAAGAGATATTGTTGATAACCTTAAGGTCCTTCAATATTTCCAAAAAGAAAATAGCTCCAAAAATAATTATTAAAATATCAAAGGCAACGAAGAAGCCCTTGCCAAAAGATATCAACAAAAAGCCAGGAATTATACCCCAATAAAAAATTGCTAACAATACGTAAAGAAGGAAAGTAATTAACGAGGCTTTCAATAATGACGTTTTATAAATTAAAAGGAAAAAAACAAAAAATACAAAAGGGAGTAGTGCTAAAATTATAGGTAAATTATTCATTGTGTTTTAAAAAATTAATTAAATTTCTTTTATTTCTTCCTTAATTTCTTTTAAATCCTTTTTAATTTCAACTAAAGAAATTTCTTCTTTCTTTATTTCATCTTCTGTCTTTTCATCAATTCTCTTTTCTTCTCTAATACCTGTAATTATAATTTTATCTCCTACAAAAAAGGACACAAATAGCCCTGTAGCTATAGATATAAAAACACCCCAAAATAATGATGATAACCCGGACATATTCATATCATCCGCGATATGCCAAACTCCTCTCCATATAAGAACCACCCCGATACTACCTAGAAATGCATAGACAAGCGGCCAGTGACTTAATTGATGCCTAAACTTTGAACCAATACGATTAAAAAAATTATTAACTTTCTTGAATATTTCCATATACTAATAATACCATAAATATATGTAAAAAATAAGACAAAACAAAAAACACCCGATAGAGGGTGTTTTTTGTAAAAACAATATTAAACGCGTTCTACGTTTACAGCACTTGTTTTCTTCTCTCCGTTTCTTTCATTTTCTTCTATTTGAAATGTGACAGTGTCACCTTCGCGAAGATCCTCAAATGATACTCCTACTACTTTATCCTTGTGGAAAAAGACGTCATTTGATTGTCCTTCAACTGTGATAAAACCAAATGGTTTATCAGTAACGATTTTTTTGATAGTTCCTTTCATGTTAATAGACTTTAAATAAATAATGTACAAAATAGAAATTACTAAATCGACTTATTCAGATAATAGCTTTTGTACTTATAATAGTACCACCCTTATAGGTATTAATCAATGAAGTCAAAAAGTAGTCAAATTAAGTTAAGCTTGGTCAACCTTTTTACTAAATAAACCAATTAGTACCAAAATGACCCCAATTATCATTAATAAGACTATTCCTAAGAAAAATATGTTTTTAGTTTGCACAAACACAGGCCTCTCTACCATAGTAGTACTGGTTGAACTTTGTATTGGGGTAAGATCTTGTAATGTCACAGCCTCTGCCGTCTTTACAAATGTAAATGGTGTACTCTTCGCCACAATATTACCTGTATTGTTAACTGTTGCTGTATAAACTGTATGATTACCATTCTCTAATTCTTTATCAAGTGTATACTGCCATTCTCCGTTACTATCAGTCTTCACTGTTACCATGATAGGAGTACTATAAATGTAAAGCGTGATGAAACTATTTGGTAATGCTTGGCCCTTCAATTTAACTTCTTTCTTTTCTGTAAGAGCTACTTCCCTAACTTTATATAAAGATACAACTACCTCTGATTTAGAAGTAGCAGGTTCTTCTACTACAACTTTCTCCAATTCTTTTTTACCAGGATCAAATCCAAGCAAAATTTTCTCTCCTGCATTTATACTCTTTCCTTCATAAGTAGAAGTTGGCGAAGGCTTTACAGGGTCCATATTGTAAACATATTTAGAGTCATAGTCAGAAATTCCATCTTTATTTGTATCTTGATATACAAGCTTGGTTATTTCTTGTTGTACAACTTCTTTCCTTGCTGTTTCTTCTTGTTTTATCTGTTCTTTAACTTGCTTTGTTTGGGTTATGTCTGTTTTTATTTCAGGCAAGGTCGCAGGAAGAATATTAAGAGCTGCTGTAACACTTTCAATCATTTCTTTTGGAGTCTCGAGTGGGATTGGTGTTTTAATTTCTGTCGTAGTAGAAGCGACATTAACACCTGAAATATTCTCCACTGTTGGTAGAGTGGTTGTTTGTATAGTAGCTGTTGGTATTATGACTTTTGGTAATGTATCTATCTGTATTTTAGGAATTGTTGTAGTTGGAGTTTTAGGAATTATTGTTTCTGTTGGTATCGTTGCTATAGGTATAACCGGTTTGATGGTTTCCGTTGGTGTTGTTATAATTGGTACAATTGGTTTAACTGGTTCAATCGGTGTTGTAGGATTTGTAGTGATAGTTGTTGTATAAACCTTCTCTAATTTAACTACACCAGAACATGGAGTACCTGACAAACAAGCTGATATTCTATAATCATAAGGAGTATTAGGAATTACTTTGGTATCAATATAATGAAGTACATTAGTACCCACTTGAGCAAGACTAGACCAAACTGAGGCACTACTTAATTTTTTCTCAATATTAAATTTATCTTCATTATTAGAATTATCATTCCATGAAAGTGAAATATTATATGGGATTACAATATTATCTAATCGTAAATCAGATGGAGTAGATGGAATATAAAGTCTCGAAGTATTACCACCCCCACTTCCTTCATCACTTCCACTGGTTGTAGTACTTTGTAATTGTGTGGTTGTTGTATTAATTATTGGAGTTGTCGTGGTAACAGTTGTTATTGTAGTAGTTGGAAGCTCTGTATTAGTTGTAGGAATTAGAGTAGATGTAGTAGGAGAAGTAGAAGAAATAGGAGAAGTGATAGAAGTGGTAGAGGTAGTAGGAATAGTTGTAGATAAAGATGTAGAAGTTGAAAGTCTATCCAAAGAAGTAATATCACCTTCAGCATATATCAATCCCCAAACAACTGAAGATATTAAAGCAAAAACAAAAAAACTAAGACCTAAAACGAAATGTTTGTTACCCTTATGCATATTTGATTTAATTTTATTCATACTTTTAGACAAGATTAAAAATTATAATAAAAATTAGCTAACTAATGGGAAAGATACTATAAAATGCGAACCGACCCCTTTTATAGATTCAACCGATAAAATACCATTCATTTGTTTTATTATCTGAGCAGTAATCCAAAGCCCAAGACCTGTACCACGAATTTCTTTGGTCTCTTCGTTTCTGATACGATAAAACTTTTCAAATAATTTTTCTCTTTCTTCCTCACTCATACCGATACCTGTATCACTACATCTTATATAGAGCCTTCCTTTTTCTTCATAAGTTCTCACTATTACTTCCCCTTTCTTTGTATATTTAACAGCATTACCAATAATGTTTATTAGAACTTGTTTTAAACGATTAGCATCTACATTTATATATTGAGTATCTTTTACTCCAGATTTGTCAAAAGAAATATTTAGATTTTTTTCTTTGGCAGGTAAAACTAAAGATGAAGTTACTTCTTCTATCATTTGAGTTGGATTTAATTTAGCAAGTTCAAAAGACATTCTACCTTGTTGTATTTTAGAAACATCGAGCATGTCACTGACTAATACATCAAGGTCTTTTGCTGAAGAATCAATCTTGTTTACATAGTCTTTTGTTTCTACTGATAATTCAGGAGCTCCCTTCATAAAATCAGCATAGCCTCGTATAATAGAAAGCGGAGTACGTAGTTCATGAGACGCCATAGAAACGAAGTCATCCTTGAGTTGATCAACTTCTTTTAATTTTTTGTATAAATCCATGTAATCTATAATTTTTGAAAGTCTGAAAAACAAAAGCATGATAAGAGATAAAATTACAAAAAGTAATATTCGACTGTTGGTAATACTACTTTGTATGGCAATATCAGCTAATGACAAAGTCTGTGTAGTAACAACAGCCCCAAGAATATTCCCCATATTATCTGTAATAGATCGAGTTGTTCTAAATAATCTTTCACCATTATTATTTAAAGCGATTGTTATAGAATGAGTCGGATCCCCTGTTGCAATTGTAAAAAGAAAGGAAACTTCTGTATCGTTTGAACCAACTTCCTCCTTATTATTAGAAGCAATTATCTTATAGACTGTCTCAGTTGTATTTGTATCTGGATTTAATTCTATCTTCTTAACTATAACCTTGAAACTTTTAATGGTTTCATTTGTATTTACTATTTCATCTATTTTTTTGTTTAAATACTGGGGATCATCTATCTTATCTCCTGCGAAAGAGACAAAAGCATCCTGAAGAGAACCAATACGAACGTTTATAAGGCGTTCCTGTGCATCATTGGCAATACTCACAAACCTCTGTGCCATGAAAATGAAGGACCCGACTATGAGCAAAGCAACAACAATTGTATATATTAGTTGAGGATTATTAGATATTTTTTTAACCCCTTTTTTAAAATTCAAATTAAGAAAATTCAACATACTACTAATATAATACCACTTTATGGGCTAAAAATCATCAATATTTACCATATAGAAAAAGCAGAACATTAAAATGTCCTGCTTTTTCTATATAAAATTCTATTTAGTTTTTTTATGAACTGACTTTTTCTTATCTGTCTTATTTTTAAGCATAACCTTCTTAACTGCTAAACGCTTTACCGTCTTGTGTGACCTTGGTGACTTCTTATGAGGCTTTAAACCTGTAGCTCTTTTTGCCATATTTTGTTTCTTTTTATTATTAATAAGATAATTCTATTATACTTTAAATTCATAAAAATTACTATTCAAAAAACGAAAAAACTGGTCCCATTTTATTGAGACCAGCTTTTAGCAAGTTTTATATAAACCTGTTTTTAAAATTAAAAATTACTTTAATGGTATTTTTAAGGTAAACTGCGTACCACCTGGAAGTGACTCATAATACAATTCACCTCCATGAGCATGGGCAATGAGCCTAGCACTAAATAATCCGAGCCCTGTGCCATTAGGTTTGCTCGTTTTAAATTTTTGAAATAATTTTTCTGCTATTTCTTTAGGAATTTCTCCCTTATTAGCAACACTTACGCAAAAGAAATTATCCTCACCAAAAATATTAACATTAACCGTAGATCTTTCAGATGCTTCGATCGCGTTATTAATCAAGTTTGTTAATGCGCTAAAAAACAAATCTTGATCAAGCTCTACCTCTTTTTTAAACAATTCAAAGTCAACAGATGTATCTTCTGATTTTTTAGGGGAAATATGTAACTGATTATCACTATATTTCTTACCAAAAATCTTTTTAATACCGTCCACCAAATCTAAAACTGTTTTGGATTTTTTAATTAGTTGCCCTCCTAGGTTTTCAAACTTATTAAGCAAAAGGTAGCTACTAATCATTTTGAACATATTGGCGGTAGTGTCGATAATTATTCTGACAAATCCATCTCTGTCTTCCTTAGAAAACTCATCATCAAGCAGAAGCTCCGCGAAGCTACTGATATTGCTTAATGGGGTTTTAAAATCATGCACAAGAGTGTGCATGTAATTTTCGATAGCATCCTTTTGCGCTTTTAAACCTTGTTTTTCTTCCTCAAGTTTTAAAACTAGAGCATTAAGGCGAATAATCTCTGGATCTTTCTTACTCACGTTCGTTTTCATTATTTCAAATTTTAAATTTATATTTTACGATTATTTAAATTACAACTTAATTCTTGTCAATCATAGCATAATTTTAATACTTTGTCAATACTTATGAAAAATCACCATTTTACTGGTGATTTTTTAGTTTAATTTAGTTTTTAGAACTTTTTAACTCAGTGATTAGTTGTATTATCTTTTCAAGTTTATCATCATCCATGCGAGAAATTTCTTTTTGGAGAGATTCAATTTCTAATTTAGCTTTAAGATTAGTCTCGTAGTCATTCTGGGCCTGATGACGATCACGCTGATTTTGGCGATTCTGAGCCATCATGATGATGGGTGCAGCATACGCCGCCTGAGTTGAGAAAATAAGGTTGAGAAGGATAAAAGGATACGGATCCCAATGATTTATAAAAGCAATAACATTAAAAATCATCCAGAGCAATACAAAGATAGATTGTATAATAATAAACTTCCAAGATCCCATGTTGCTGGCCACAGAGTCAGCAATACGATCCCCAATAGTCATAGCTTGTTTGTGTTTATCATGCCACGTTAATTCATTTGCTTGCTTAACTTCCTTATTTATTTCTTTCATATTTGTATTATATCATACTTAAAAACATTAATTAATGAGCAAAGCAAGAGCCATAATCAGAGTCTTTTTAAAATTAAAATTAAGTGTATACTTTAAATATGAGAATATTAGACGATGTTAAATTAGATTATCAGGATGTATTGTTACGACCTAAAAGAAGTACTCTCGAATCAAGAAAGGATGTACTCTTGGAAAGATCATTCACTTTTTATCACTCACCCAAAAAATGGACAGGACTCCCTATCATGACAGCCAACATGGCTACTTGTGGTACTTTCGAGATGGCGAGAATCCTCGCCCCATACAAAATGATAACAACTTTTCATAAATATTATACAGTTTCTGATTATGAAAAATTCTTTAAGACTTTTAAAAATCCTGACTATATATGCTACACATCGGGCATTCGTGAGAAAGATATAAAACAACTAACACTCATGAAAAAGAAAGGCTTACTTGAAAAGTTTTCTTTTATTTGTCTTGATGTACCAAATGGATATTTGCAAAACTTCCTCCTTGCAATCAAAGACGTTAGAAAAATGTGTCCAAAGCACATCATTATAGCCGGCAATGTCGTCACAAATGAAATAACAGAAGAAATAATTCTAGCTGGAGCTGATATTGTAAAGATCGGTATTGGACCAGGATCAGCTTGTACTACGAGGAAAATGACTGGCGTAGGCTATCCTCAGCTCTCTGCTGTCATAGAATGTGCTGACTCAGCCCATGGTATAGCCAATGAACAAGGCGTCGGCAGAATAATAGCCGATGGTGGCCAACAATACCCTTCTGACATCGCTAAAGCCTTCTGTGGAGGCGCAGACTTCAACATGTTCGGATCTATGTTCTCAGGCTTTGAACAAAGCGGAGGAAAGACAATAGAAAAAGATGGCAAAAAATTCAAAGAATACTTTGGCTCATCTTCAAACAAAGCTATGGAAGAATTTTATGGTAAAAAAGAAAATCATAGAGCAAGTGAAGGAAGATACACTCTCATTCCTCACAAGGGAGATATTCATGACTTCATCCAAGATCTTACTGGGTCGCTTCGTAGTACCGCTACATATATAGGAGCCAGACAATTAAAAGAATTCCCCAAGAGAGCTACTTTCATAAAAGTAAACCGACAATTAACTTCATATCTAGAGAGATATGATACTGGTGAGTAAATAATTTAAATTATAATAATATAAAATATATGAAAACAATTTCAGAATATAGAAAAAAGATTTTTAAAATAATAATCGTTGTTATTTTGGCTTTACTTTTTCTTATTTCACTTATATGGTTTGCTTCCACTTTTAAACAGCTATATAGGACGGGAAATTTAGAAGTAGATTATAGCATCACAGGCCGCCCGACTCGCCTACACCGCCCTATCACTATTAGCGACATTAGGGTTTGGATGACTTTCGATTATGTAAATGTAATATTTAAATTAGATCCTCTTTATTTGAAAAATACCCTAGTTATTACCGACTCTAAATATCCTAATATTTCCATAGAAGCATACGCCAGACATAATAGAATTAATTCACAAGTTTTATTGCATAATATAGAACAAGCCATTATAAATTATCCTAACAATAAGTAATATGGATTTTTTAGTTCAGGCTATCATCCCCTACATATTACTCTATAAATATTGGGCATTGTTCATTGCTACTTTCCTTGCTTCGTTTGCTCTCCCTATTCCATCAGGAACTTTACTCATCGCTTCAGCAGCATTTGCTAGTCAAGGATATTTTAATATAACCACAATCTTTATAGTCGCTTTAATCGCAAGTATAACTGGAGACAATGCATCATATTGGTTCACGAGACTATATGGTAGACGTATTCTTTCTCACATTTCATTCATTAAAAAAATTCTAATATCGAAAGATTTCACTCTTATTGAAAAAGCAATTAGTAGACGCCCCGGCTTCATCATTTTTATTAGTCGTTTTGAAGTTATCTCGACTCTTACTATCAACCTTATCTGTGGGCTTGGTAAGGCTACATACAAGAAATTCCTACTCTTTGAAGTATTGGGTTCATTCGCTAATGTAATATTTTATATCATAATTGGTTATTCTTTTGGCGATAGCTGGCAAGCAGTCAATAAGCTTATCGGCAACTTCAGCATCCTATTCTTCTTAGTAATTGCCTTAGGTATATCACTTTTCTGGAAAAAAATTCTTGGAAAACTTAAAAGAGAAATGGAAGAATAAAAAATCCTAAATTGAGCTAGTAAATTTTTTTATGGAGTTTTCAAAATTACTTTTTGTAGTATCACACCTTTCTTTTCTCCACTCTTTTGGATTTAGATTAAGCCATTCTGAATGCATACTCTTTATAAACCACAATCCAGAGCAAGGATCATCCATTTCTTTTATGATAAAGAAAACTAAAAATAAAATATATGAGGTGCTACTAATAATCGTTAGACCAGAAATCATATTAGGATAATCAAGAGACATAAATCCCCCAAGGATAGCAAGAGAACAAACAAAAATCAGAATATAACTAAGTGGAGAGATTTCTTCATCCATAAGGTCCACGAATGTCTCGACGTCATATCTTTTCACTGCCATACGGATCTGCTTGTATTCAGTCCAGACGGTGTTAAAAACAACAGCAACGAGCAAGCAATAAAGCAAGCTAAAAGTCGGAATCCATGCCGCCACAACAATACTCTCCATACTTCCATCAAAATGGAACCCTTGAGTAAAGACTATAAAATACCAGAATGCTACAATCAATAATGTCGGAAATATTGGCATAATAATCATAACCAAACTTTTTATAAAGATCTCAAAAGTTTTCTTGACTCGAATTCTTAAAGGCTTACGTGAAAAAATACTACTTCTATACAAATCCATCCCAAAAATTTTCATAAGTTATTATGTTGTATTTAATATATTATAATATCTTCAGATTACTTTCTATCAAGATAATTGTCAAACACCATAGATATGGAATGTTATTAATAGAAAATGGGGGTCAATCTTCAAATTTCCAATTATTATGGTACTTTTCAAATTACTAAACTGGGGTTTATCAAATGCTCTTATTGGATTATCTACATGAACTCTACCTTGACGTCCTGGTTTAGCTAACCATTCTTGATGTCTTCCTGCAATCCATTTTGCAAATACATTTTTGGGAATTAAAAAATAATCAGGTTTTTCTTCAATTCCAACTAAATCAACAAAAGCAATATAGAAATTGTCATTTGGTACTAATGTTTCTATTCCTTTATTTAAAATCCATCCTTGTCTATTTCCAATAGACCTAGTTTTAACTTGAATGTTGAGATTCCTACTTCCATCAGGAGTAGTTGCAATGACATCTATATTGGGAGTATTCTTTAATGTCATAGCAGCAATCCATCCACGCCTTGAAAGTTCAGCCGCTACAAAATATTCTCCAGATATCCCTGTAATGTTATATTTTGATCTAACATCTAGATCTTCTTTTTTATCTTGTTTCATATAATTTATTTTATTAATTATAAATAAGTATTAATTTCTTTCTGCTTCAAAAACATAACCATCTGGTTTAATAGAAAACTTGGTATGGTCTATTGGATTTTTTATTATAGTTATTTTAGGTTGATTTGAATTAATCTTTTCAACAAAATAGATAAAATAATTTTCTTTATCTTTACCAATTGAATATTCATTTGAACTCACAAAGAATTTTAATGATCCACTATCTAAAGAAGTGGTTTTTACCTCAATATATTTTTCTTTTCCGGTTATATCAAATGAAAGTATATCATAACCCAAAGAGTCATCATCTACAGAAACTCTATAAACTTTTTCAGCTAAGTCTTTTCTATTAGCTTTTATTAATACCTCTTTTTCTGTTTTTAATACAAGCTCTTCTCCTTTACTACCAGTAATAGAATTATTCTTATTCCTTAATAAATAGTCTATTTTTACTTTATTTCCTTTTTTAATTTGTTTTTCTTTCTGAGCTTTTGGAACTAAATGTTGGTTTTCAATTATTATAGGTTTTACATCTTTTGATACATTTACATACAATTTATCATTTACTAGGGGTATTTCTTCAGAATTTTTATCGGTAAATATACCAAACATAGATTCAACAGAGCTATATTGATCAACAATTTTTTTAATTCTTTCTTCTTTAAGCTGAATGAATCCCTGAACAATATAATTTGATTTAAACCCAACTACAGCATTAAATGCTTTAATTGGGAGAGAAATATATTTTAAATTTTTAAGGAAAAAGGTGTACTCCCAAGGATGACCCTTATCATCAGGTGGCCACATTGCTAATGCTAATTGTGGATTGTGCTTTTTAAAATAAACTTCACCTGTCATAACAAAGGTTCCTTTGGCATAAAAAATAATGGTATCACCAATATTCATTTTTCTCCATGCATTGGCAGTGCCTTCTCTATTTCCCCAAGCATAAACAATATCTTCAGATGATAATATCGAAATTTCATCTGAAGTTAAGTATTTGGAAATTAAACTCAAAGGAATACCATGTTTAATGGTTGATTGAAAGTTCTTATGTGATTTTTCACCACTCCTTGGAGCAAGAAAGTAATTCATTATAATTGATTATATTTAGTATGTTTTCCCTTAGCTTTACTAATTGGATATTTTTTAGCGTTCTCTTTCATTTTAATCTCAAATGCTTTTTCTATATCAATCTTTAAATCATGGCTCATAAGTAATACCCAATACAAAACATCAGCTAATTCTTTGCTAATATGTTCTTTATGGGTTTTTACATATTCTTCTATCTCTTCCTTATTTTTCCATTGAAAATGCTCGAGAACTTCTCCAGCTTCAAGAGATAATGAAATAGCACAATCTTTTGGATTATGAAATTGTTTCCAGTCCCTAGCATCCCTAAATTTTATTATCTTTTCAGTTAGTTTTTTCATAATAATAATTTTTTATAGTTTATTAATACCTTAACTTTACAACTATTCTTAAATAAATCAAGGGTTTGTGAGATAAGGATGAGTGTAGAAAGAACGATTCTCTCCATTTTACCCTTTTGCTTTTTTGGTTGATTTTTGCTACTATAACTTGGTGAGTTTAGTTATTCCGTGGTAGCTCAGCGGTAGAGCGGTCGCCTGTTAAGCGATTGGTCGTAGGTTCGATCCCTACCCACGGAGCAGATACAAATAGCACCCTTTTGGGTGTCTTTTTGTATCTGCTCCGTGAACAAGCAAACTGCTTTGCTTGTGTGGTAGGGAGCGAAAAGCTTTTCGTTTTTCGGTGTTAGCCGAAACGAAAAGGTATACTGTCCATGTAATGGAAGATCACCCTACCCACGGAGCCATTCAGTATAGACCCCCATCTTTATTGAAAAGGTTAAAATAATTAATTTCAATTATGTTTGTTTATTATTTTCCCCATTACTCTTTATCGTTTTTGATTTTAGTAATATTTTTTAAAAAATCTTGCTTTATTTTAGAATCAATTTTTGAATTGCTTACAATTTCTATCATTTTTTCTGGTGTAATTACATAATGTCCAAGATTAACTAAATTGTACAATGTGGCTAATTTCTCAGCAGATAATTGTGGGTCTGTAAGATATTGATCAACAATAGTGTAGGAAGATTCCATGCAAATAGATTTTAATGTTTCTTTATCTAAAGAAACAAGAGCTTGTATTTGTTTAGGCCACTTATCTATAGTTTCTTTTTCAACTCTTCCTTCATTAATATATTCTTGAACCACTCTGATTGATACATAAAGTCGAGTTGTATCTTCTTCCCATAGTAGTCTGGAGTAAAAATCCCGAAGCCCTATACATACAGCACGAGATACTGCATTGGAATTTATTTCAGAAACAATATCTTGCATATATAAAGGTCCTTTTTCAAGAGACCCAAGAGTCAAAATATCGTTGAGATTTTTTTCCACTGTTTTTTGATAATCATCTTTGTATATCGATGTCTCATTATCTGGAGGAGTGGCTCCCCAAATTGTTGTTGTCCCATCATATGTTAATAAAAAATACAAACCCTTTGGATTTTTACCATGAAATTGTAAGGACATATTTCCACCACGTCGATAAGTGAGATAATCCGTGAACTCTCTAAATATCTCATCATGATAAGTTTCTTTATTCTCATCTTTCAAATCTATTAATGGATTAGAATCAAACACTTGTGAATATTCTATGCCAAAATTTAAACCATCCCGAAGTTGAATCTGAGTAGAACGTCTAGCATTGTCATTTCTATCAATACGTTCTTGAACCGACAACTCATTAAGTAAATTTTCTACAGTTGTCTCTTCATTCATCGTATGTATTAAAAGTTTAAACTTCAAATCATTTGGTACGTTTTTTGAAAACCAATTAATTATATTTTTTACATATTCAAAACCTTTACCTCGAGATAATTTTTCTAGATGTCCAGAGTCTAAACTTAATCTAATAAATGTTGTGTGTTGATGGAGATTTTCTCTAGAACTTTCTAATAATTGAGAAAGATATTTATCTGTATTTAATTCAGTTTTAGCCCAGAAGCCACTCGTTGCTATTACAAAAGATTCAGTTTTAATTTGTTTAGCTAATTTATTAACTTTCTCTATATCTAACATAGGCTCTCCTCCCCCCGAAAGAACAAGCTTATCCAGTTTTGCATCATTAGTAAAATTAATTACATTATCAACACCTTCTTCAGTCAATTCATTTGCGGAAGATTTATTTTCTTTTTTAGGAGATTTGTAAAAACAAAACTCACACCCAACAGGACAAGTTTTATTTAACCACATGTAAAGAACACTTCCACCATCAAATTTTACTTTTGCTGGTATTCGAACATTTTCTAAAATCATTTCACGAAACAAAGCAGGTTGTTTAAAACATTCAACAGCTATCTCGTGTTTTTGTTCAGGCGTTAATTCTTCATTTTCACTAAATTTTGATTCAATTTTTTCTCTGTCTTTTTTAAAACTAGGATGTTGTTCTAATTCTATAGGCCAAGGTGTTGATCTGCCAAAGTTTTCATTATTTCCCATAAATATTATATTAACGAATAATATTATAATTATAACATACATCCTTAAATCTTTCCAGGATGCATATTTGAACGCTATTTTGTATCTAATATTCTCATTCGAACATCGTCCCAAGTTCGGAGCCAGTTAAAAATCCTCTTCATGAGGATTTTTAACTTTGTTAATTATTTATTAGATGGTTGAGATTGATTCTTTTTCATTAAACTCCCAAATCCCCATAGATAGTAAGGACCGTCCTTGCTACTTCTGCTACTTCAATTCTAATACAAATTGTTTTGGTGTATAATAAAATCATTAATAATATCAAATAATAAATTATTTTATGTTAAAAGAATTTAAACAATTTTTACTTAGAGGAAATGTCGTTGATCTTGCTGTTGGTGTAGTAATTGGAGCTGCTTTTGGTACTATTGTCACAGCCTTAGTATCGGATCTATTAACTCCACTTATTGCAGCTATTGCAAAAGTTCCTGATTTTTCTGGACTTTTCTTTGTTATAAATGGCAGTAAGTTTATGTATGGTCATTTTATTAACGCACTTATTTCTTTTATTTTAGTCGCGAGTTCAGTTTTTTTCTTTGTGATTAAACCAATGAATATTTTGATCAAACATTCTAGGAAAGAACCATCAACTGATCCAACTACCAAAAAATGCAAAGAATGTCTCAGTGAAATTCCAATAGACGCAAAGCGTTGTTCTAATTGTACTCAAATAATTATGTAGGTATTTATTTCAGTAGACAATATCTAGTAAGGACGGTCCTTGCTACTTCCTCACTGGCGGTTTTTCATTTATATTTTTTTAAATATATTAACTCGTCCTCTCAATTGTGAAATCAGTTAAAAATCCTTTTTATGAGGATTTTTAACTTTGTTAATTATTTATTAGATGGTTGAGATTGACTCTTCTTCATTAAACTCCCCAACCCCCATGCAACTAAAAAGAAACCAATAGTTAGAATTGATCGGTGAACAAGGTGCACATCAAATACATTTTTATCCAATAATATAAGTCCAAGAGTCTCAACAATTTGTGAGAACCCAATAATTACAATTCCATAACCAACTTGAGATAATGATCTACCTATCGAACCACCATAACCCAATAATTTAAAAAGAACCCATAATGATAATATAGCTATAAACACATCAAACAAAATCGTTATATTTTCCATGTTGATATTATGCCATAATTAACAAAAAATATAAATAACAAGATAGCAAGGACGAAGATAGCAAGGACGGTCCTTGCTACTTTCAACTACCCTCTTTTGAGAGTATTTTCTCATGTTGACATTAACTATATTTAGATGTAATGTAAAAGAAAATCTGAAACTAAATCTTTAAAAACTAGCATATGATAGATGAAAACGAGTTTAAAAAGTTTGAGGCTATGTTAATAGACTCACTTTCAATTGCTGAAGGTTGGGAATCAATGACTAATGAAATAGAAATATATCAAAAAATTAGAAGTTTGGTTATTGGATCCTTTGAGTGTACTCTAAGTATAATGCCTCCACAAGTGAAGGCAAATGTTGAAATATCAGTAGATAAGCTTAAAAATTCTGGTTACCTTTTTGAGTTTGAGGATTTAACCAGTTTTCTTATTTTTGCCCAGATACTGTCTACTGGTCTTTTAAGTAACCTGCATGATAAAAAAATTCAAGATTATGCTGCTCCACACAAGGTTGTTGGAATTTTAGATGGAGTTGTTCGTCTAAATGAAAATTGTTGCTATTCAGAAAACAATTTAACCAAAATGGGAGCTGCTTTTAACCTTGGGTTATTTAAAATGAAAGTATTAATGGAAACCATTGATTGGAAAATGGGGTGGTCTGATGAATAAAACTATTTAAATTTAATTTTAAAAATGAAAAAAAGTTGGTTTTTTATCAAGAGATATCCTTTAGTTTGCAAAGTTGGAGGATATAATGAAATTCAATGCCACATGTACTCAACCAGCAAAGAGTTGTCCTCCGAACTAAAAGAGTGGGCGAAGAATACTTTTTATACCGGAATCGTAATAATACAATTAAAAGATACCGGTAAAATGGTTAACAGAAAGGCCTTAGCAAAAAAGTATTTCAAAACGAAAGTATAACCGCTAGTCGGGTAGAAAAGAAACGCTACTCACTAGCGGTTTCTTTTTGTCTCAATATAGATAGCAAAGACCGTCCTTGCTACTTTCCGAACCCTGTTTTAATTGCTATACTAAAATCATGCAAAAAATAGCTACACGTGTTTTTATTTATTCATCAATCATATTTGGAATTATCGGTATTTTAGTTGTCATAACTGGTTCAGGCCCTGATACACCAGACTCAAAAACAAGCCAAGTATTAATTAGACTCTTATTTGTAACGGTCTTTGTCATACTGCCTTCATTTGCATTGAGTCTTGCTGGTAAGTACTTAAATGGCAAATCATAATTCTCAATAATATAGAAACCTGTGATATACTTTGTTTATGAAAAAAATTTTTGGTGTACATTCAGATATTTATAAATTAGGATTTGTTAGTTTTTTGACCGACATTAGTTCAGAGGCTATTTTTTCTGTTTTCTCTATTTTTTTTACTGTAATAGTCGGGGCTTCTGCTTCACTGCTTGGTCTAATCGAAGGAATTTCTGATTTCTCTGCTTCATCATTAGATTATCTTGCTGGTTGGTTATCAGATAGATCAGGCAAAAGAAAACCCTTGGCTCTTATTGGATATGGATTTTCAACATTAGCAAAAATGTTACTTTTAATTGGATCATCTATATCTCTCTTGGCTTCTTTTAGAATTATCGAGCGTCTAGGGAAAAGCTTTCGTGGTTCCCCAAGAGACGCTTGGCTTAGTTCTATTGCAGAAGAAGGTAAAATGGGATATTCCTTTGGTATTCATAAAGCCATGGATAAACTTGGTGCTGTTTTAGGGCCATTAGTTGCATATTTTTTACTTGTTCAATTTGGTCAAATTCGTAGTACTTTTCATTTAATTTTTATAATAGCAGTAATTGGAGCTCTCTTATCTGTTGTAGTTTTAGCAACAATGAAAGACCGTCCTGGAATTCCTCATGAAAGAGAGAATATTTTTAAATCATGGTCAACCCTTGGTGTTAATTTTAAACGATATCTTATTCCAGCTAGTATTTTTTCTTTAGCATATTTTAGTTTTGGTTTTCTTCTTTTAAAGGCATATAATGTCGGTTTTGCAATTAAAGACGTTGTATTGCTATATGCACTTTTTAACATTTCTTTTGTTTTAATATCGATACCTATTGGTAAATTAGGAGATTTAATTGGGAGAAAATATATTATTATTTTAGGATATATTTTATATATTATAATGTCTATTGGTTTTATTTTTGCCAAGACTAAATGGGAAATAATTATTTTATTTTTATTGTTTGGCATTTTTTATAGTATTGACGAGGCTCAAGGCAAAGCATTTATTACCGATATGGAAAAAGAAAGAAGAGCTACTGCTATAGGGATGTATAATTTTGTGACTGGTTTAATTTACCTTCCAGCCTCTATAATTGCTGGAGCCCTTTGGATTCACAACCCATCTTATGCCTTTGGTTTTGCTGCAATTATAGCGTCTACCGCTATGGCATTTTTTGTCCTTCTTAAGCCATGGAGTGTTAAAAATTAGAGTATCAACTGATCTCAAGTAGATAGTATATGAAAATATGGTTACTTTGTTATATTTTATTAGGTGTATAATAGAGGTATGAGAAAAAATAAAAAATTTATTGTTATATTCGTCATTATCTTAGTATTAGCTACTGCCCTGTATATTATTAATAAGAATTCAAAATTAGTGGAAGCGCCAACTGTTGTGAATAATCCCAAAGACAATTCTTTGGTTATGGCTGGTTCTTTCGAAACTAAAACAATACCCCTCGACGAGGTCTACACGAAATTTGATGTAAAATATCCGAGTTTTAAAAATGCTGATAAAAATTTTAATTTACAAATAGAAAATTTATTGAAGACAGAAATACAAAGTTTCAAGACTGATAGCGCGGCAAATTGGCAAGCTCGCTTTGATACACAAGCAGCTGGAGAAAATATCAAAAAAGTCCCCGCTAATGCAGATAAATTCACCTTTGCTTCAGACTTCGTAATTGTGCAAAGTAATGCTAATTACATTAGCTTTGTACTTCATTATGGAGGATTTAATGGCGGAGCACATGGATTTGAAAATGTTATTTCTTATAACTATAACGTCAAAAGTCAGAAAAAAGTTGAATTAGGAAGCCTTTTCTCAAAGGGTTCAAACTATTTGAATACCCTATCCACAAAATCTCGTGCTTATCTAAAAAATAAATTCGCTATAGTCACAGAAGAAGATAAGAAAAATAGTGATCCTGTAGCTTTAAAAGAATACATAGATAATGCCACAAGCATGATAAATGATGGCACAGAATCGAAGATAGAAAACTTTAGCGTCTTTACCTTCACACCAGATAAAATAAAAATATACTTTGCAGACTACCAAGTCGGACCTCATGCTATTGGCATGCCCGAATTTGAGTTTGATAGATAGAAATTAGGACAATCTAAAACCCACGCTGGCGAGCCAGCGTGGGTTTTAGATTTTTAATCTTAATTAGTGTACTGGAACTTCATGATGGCTATTATTGGCTGCTGTTTTCCTTATTATGATACGAATGACTATAACAATTGCTAAGACTAATAGGAAGAACATGACCCATTGATAAACTGAACTTGGTAGAAAACTACCTGAACCATTTATGCTGAGTGCTGTTAAATCACTACCATTATTATCACGGACAGTCTGAGTTCCTGTACTGTATCCATTATAAGCGCTAGCACCTAGCATGTTCGGATTAGTACCATCGAAATTAACATATTGACCAGTAGTAGGATTTGTAGTTGTTGTAGTAGTTGATTTAATTGCAGAAGTATTTGATCTAATAGCAGAAGCTCCCTGAGTACTACCATTTACATACTGAACGTTTTGCTGAGGTATGTATTGTACTGCTTGCTGTTGCTGAGGTATGTATTGTACAGTCGTAGTAGTTGGCTGATTCAAATATCTGATTTGTGGCTGAGTGTTGGTTACAGTATTGTAAGCTTGAGCAGAGTTCAACTGTTTTTGAAGAGCGAGTTGCTGCTTTTGCTGTAAAATATTCTGTTGATCAATTATTTGCTGTTGATCATAATAATATTGCTGTTGTGCAAGATCTGATTGTAATGAGAGTTGCTGTTGCGACAAATCATACTGTTGCTGTAAAAGTTGCTGCTTAAATGCAAAATTACCTCTTATATTATAATTATATGAAGTATCTCCTGTATAAGCAAAAGCAAAATTGGCCCCAAAAATGAAAATTGCAAAAATTGCGAGAGCTATTAAGTTTTTGATTCTTTTATTTTTCATGCAGGTATTATAGCATATAAGTATATGTTTTGTCAAGCACTATTGTCCCTTAATTTAAGCTTGATAAATAATGATTTTTTTGTATAATTGTACTTATGATAAAAGTTCCCAAGAAAAATAAGAAATCTATTCGTTTAGAAGAACATATCAGGCCTATCAACTACAAACTCATTTTGCATCCAGATATTCCCTATTCTGTCTTTGAAGGTTCCGAAACTATAAACATAAAAATAGAAAAAGAAGTAAATACTATCACTCTACACAGTAAGGATATAAAAATAAAGAAAGTAGAATATAAAAGCGGCAAATTCAAACAACTCTCTACCAAGATTAACTATGATGCCAAAAAGGAAACAGTAACTTTCCATTTTAAAAATAAAATAAAAAAAGGAAATGGAGAACTTTCAATTATTTTCTCAGGAATTATAAACGATGGACTTCGTGGTTTCTACAAAAGTAAATATGTGCTAGATGGAGTCGATAAATTTATCGCGACTACTCAATTCGAAGCCACCGACGCTAGGCGTGCCTTCCCTTGCTTTGATGAACCAGCCCATAAAGCAATATTTGAAGTCTCACTCGTAATACCTGAAAGTCATACTGCAATATCTAACACCTTGCCGACTGAAATCAAAGAACACCACGCAGGATTTAATATTGTCTCATTCGCTCCGACCCCCATCATGTCTACCTATCTACTTGCGTTCATTATTGGAGAGTTTGAATATGTAGAAGGATATACAAAAGAAAAAGTGCAAGTTCGAGTCTTCACAACTACAGGTAAAAAACACCAAGCAAAATTCGCATTAGAAGTTGCTATTAAATCATTAGAATTTTTTGAAGAATATTTTGATATACCCTATCCATTACCAACGCTTGACCTTATCGCTATCCCTGACTTTGAAAGTGCAGCTATGGAGAATTGGGGTGCCGTCACTTTCCGTGAGACAGCCATTCTAGTTGATAACCTACATACAAGCCTCTCGAACAAGCAGTGGACCGCTATCGTTATAGCTCACGAGCTTGCACATCAATGGTTCGGCAACCTTGTCACCATGCATTGGTGGACTGATCTATGGCTCAATGAAGGCTTTGCTTCATATATGGAGAACTTATGCATAGACAACCTCTTTCCAAATTGGCATGTATGGGACTTAAACATTGCAGATAGATATGCTGTCGCTCTCAAGCTTGATTCACTGGCCACTTCACATCCGATAGAAGTAGTTGTCCACCACCCCGATGAAATAAGTGAGATCTTTGATATGGTCTCTTATGCTAAAGGCTCTGCAATGATCCGTATGCTGGCCGAATATCTGGGTCACGACAAATTCCGCGAAGGACTTCGCCACTATCTAAAAATACATAGTTATAAAAATACAAATACCATAGACCTCTGGGATGCATTTGAAAAAATCAGTAAAAAGAAAGTTATAGAAATGATGAATTCTTGGACTAAAGAAACTGGATATCCTCTCGTCACTGTTTCGCCTAGGTCAGACCTAGGCGAAACATGGGACCTTAATCAGGAGCGATTCTTCTCGAGTAGAGTCAAGGCTTCGGAATATAAAAATTCAAAGAAAAAGAAACATTTGTGGCAGATACCTGTGAAATACGAGAGTAATAATGAAGAGATTAATCTCCTCCTTACAAAGGAGTCTGCTCCAATGATTGGAACCTCTATAGGAAAAGTAAATAAAGAAGAAGGGACTTTCATACGAGTTCGTTATGATAAAGAGACTCTCAAAAAATTAAAAGAAGAAATACAAAACGGCAAACTCTCTGTAAAAGATAGATTGGGGATTATCCGTGATATGTTTGCTCTGGCTGAAGGTGGATATATAAATACGAGAGAAGCACTTGAATTCTCTCTCGTATATAAACATGAGACGGAATACATCGTCTGGTCTGAAATAGCTTCTGGTATAAACAGAGTTGCTAATATAATCAGTGGAGAAAAATGGAAAAGTTTATATGATAAATATGTACTTTCATTGTGGAGTCACGTCACCAAAGAATTAGGATGGGAAGAAACCCCCTCTCCCTCCGGGCACTCCCCCTTAACAGGGGGAGATAAACACTCCACAGTTTTCTTACGAAGTTTAGCTCTTTCTATTTCGGCACATTATGGAGATAAGAAAATAATAAAAGAAGCTCAAAAACTCTTTAAAAATAGGGCTAAAATGCCTATTTGGGCTGACATCCGCGGAGTAGTCTACAATATCATCGCGGCAAACGGCGGAGAGAAAGAATGGAAACTTTTTGAGAAGTTATACAAGGAGGAAACTTTCCATGAAGAGAAAGATAGATATGCCAGAGCTTTAACTTCATTTAAAGATAAAAAATTACTTCTTAAAACTTTAAATTTTGCAATCAGTAGCCAAGTTCGTGACCAAGATGCTCCATTCATAATCGTCCCAGTCTGGCAAAATATTTATGGAAAAGATATAACTTGGAAGTTCATAAAGAGTAATTGGAAAATAATTCTTAAAAAATTTGAAGGAGGAGGTTTCCTCTCAAGAATACTTTCTGCACTAGGAAGTCATACAACAGAAAAAGATTTTAAAGATATTAAAAATTTCTTTTCTAAAAATGTCGCTCCTGGCTCTGCCCGCACCCTCCTCCAATCCTATGAACGCATCGAGTCCAACATAGCTTGGCTAAAAGGCGACAAAAAATCAATAAAAGACTGGCTTTTAAAAAATTACTAAATATATTTAAATAAAATTACATTTTTGAAACGGCCGTCTCAAAAATGTAATTACTTTAATGTATAAAACTTTTACGATGAATTGGAGTCTGGCCGTACTTCTTAATGGCGGTGTAGTGAGCTTTTGTACCATAGCCTGAGTGATTCTCAAAACCATATTCGGGATAAGTTTTCGCATATTTTGTCATTATTCTATCGCGTGATACTTTCGCCATAATTGAAGCCATAGAAATTACCGGATGAAGTTCGTCGCCTCGAATGATAGTTTCCTGATTTACATATTCGACTGGTGCATGAAGTCCTCCATCAAGAAATATATGGAACGAAGCAGGCGAAGGAGAAGCGACTTTCTTTAATGATTCATTAAGAGCTTTTTGAATACATTTTGCAATTCCAAATTTATCAATATTTTCAGGTGAGACAAAAGAAATAGCATAGTCACACATCTCTTCCTCCTTCTGCTTTTTTAAATATTCAAACCAAACTTCTCTTTGCTTCTTACTAAGTTTTTTTGAATCTTTGAGTTTTGGTAACTTTTTGCCACAAGTCGGACTTGTGACAGATGTACTAGTCGGACTGGTACATGTAGAAATAAAATTATTATCTTTAATTAAGAAACTGCAAACTGCCACCGGTCCTGCTAGTGGTCCACGACCTACTTCATCTATACCTATTATGTATTTTATATCTTTATTCATTAATAAATCTCTTTTTTGTAACAGTCATCACAATAAGGCTTGTAACCATCGCTATTTCTATAACTACTTAAAATTTCTATTCCACAATTAAAACACTTATCATAAAAAACTTTAAAATTACTTACATATTTAAATCGTTCTATAATTCTCTCATATGGAGTTAATTTGGGAACTGCAATATTTTTCTTTCTGTAAAATTCAAGTTCCTCTTTTGTTACTCTAAATGGCTTTCCGGTCAATTCACTCAGTATTCCAACATTTAATATATCGTCAGTGATATTCTTAATATCTGATTCAACATTTTTAGCTTCTATTAACTTGATATTTCCTTGAAAAGGAGTCTTCTCATCAAACCACCAACCGTTAATCTTTAAAACTTCATCTTTTGGAATATTGTAAAGAATATTTGAAAGAGACGCATTATAAGGAAAAGGACTAATGGAAAGTGAAAAAAATTCACCATATTCATCCTGTCCCAACATTTTCATCTTTATATTATCAACTAATTTCCAATATTCTTCTTCAGAATATTGCTTATTAAAAATACAATATTTTGCATTTACAAGACCAATACAACCGAAACAATACTGACTGTTTTTACAGTTCATTGTATATTCACAATCTCTTATGTCTCTACCAAAAGAAGAGAATTTTACATTGAAACAATTATTTCCAACACCCGAGGTACTATACAACCTTTCGGCTATTGCTGAAACAGAACAATCATAAGAATCTTTAAGATACATTACAAAATCAACATTCTTTAGATTCTCACTATTCATCGCCCACATAGTATTTAAACAGTCTTTTGAATTGATCAAATAATTACCAGTCACATTTTTTGAATGTTCATTGCGAGTCGCTTTAATAGGAAGATCTAATATAATCTTTTCAAAATTATATTTATATTCTTTTAAATTATTTTGATTTCCCAAATTAAATTCTTTAATTTTTTCAAAATACTCTTCCTTGCTATATTGAATATTCCAAATACAATATTTCTTATTTCTCAAATTTACACACCCAAAACAATCATTACAGTTTCGGCAATCATATATAAGACTGCAATCCAAGCAATCACTAGAAAAATATATAAAATTACAATTATAACAATTTTCTGGGTAGACTCCTTCATACATCAAACTGTTATTAACTGAAATTAGTAAATCCAATGAATCTTTGGTATGCATTGGCCAAACACTGAACATAGCATTTTCTACATATATACCCCCAAATGTATAATAGCAATTCTTTAGTTGAGTTCCATATGAAGTATATTCACTATTAATATTTGCTGGATCACGTGTTAATGCTGGTTGTGGTGAAATTTTAAACAACTCTTTGAATTGTTCCATAAATGGTCTTCTTTCATCAAAATCCTTTCCATTTATAAACAAATCTCTATCTCCACGCCAATAGTAATCAAAATCATATACGGGAAACTTTGTGTCTTCGGGAAGAGAAGAAATCACTTTTTCGTCATGACCAACGACACTACACTCTCTTTTAAATAATGTTGTGTAGTTCACAAAACCAAATCGTCTTTGTCTTCGACAGTCAGGACACATTTTAGGAGGTGGCACTTGAAATATTTTAAACGCATCTATGTCATTCTTATTAATCTCAAAATCTAACTTACATTGAGCACATTTCTTTGTGTGTGATTCCAAAATATTAAGAATTTCATTAATTTTAGCAGTAAATTTCGGTGTTTTATCCATACTTATGAATTATATCATTATTTGCTATACTAAAGAAATATATGGAAAAGACTGAGCTAAATGCCAACTTTATACATCTTCATACTCACTCTCACTACTCCCTTCTAGATGGACTTTCGAAGATTCCCGACATGGTCAAAACTGCCAAGAAAAATGGCATGAATGCTATAGCTATTACTGATCATGGCAATATGTATGGAGCTATTGAGCTTTATAAGGAGGCACATAAGGCCGGCATTAAGCCTATTATCGGTGTTGAGGCCTATATAGCAGAGAGAGGACGAAAAGATAAAGAGCCAGGCGTAGACAATAGACGCTATCACCTAACCCTCTTGGCACGCAACAAACAAGGCTACAAAAATCTTATGCGCCTCATATCCATTGCAAACATGGAGGGCTACTATTACAAACCTCGCATGGACAAAGAAATTCTCCGTGAATTTTCAAGTGGTATCATCTGTCTCTCTGGGTGTATGGGCAGTCAACTTTCTCAAGCAGTTCTCGCCGGTAATAATGAAAAAGCCGAAGCATTAATAAAAGAGCATCAAGAAATTTTTGGTGTTGAAAATTATTTCCTTGAAGTCCATTCTCATCCCCACATAGAAGATGATAAAAAACTTCGTGATGGCATTATTGCCCTCGGCAAGAAATTTAATATCCCTATCGTTGCTGGACAAGACTCTCACTACCTTTGTGTTGACGATTATAGAGCCCATCACACACTCCTGGCTGTGAACACTGGAACTGATGGTAAAGAAGGTACAGGGCTTGAATTCCCTGAAGATGATTTCTCCCTTATCGACGAGAAAACAGCACTAAAATATTTTGCTGATTGTAAGGTTGCTGTAGCAAATACAAAAATGGTTGCAGATTTGTGTGGAGAATACGATCTTGAACTTGGAAAAGCTTACTTCCCTGCCTTCCCAATTCCAGAAGGAGAAACTGCCGACGACTTACTTCGAGCTCTCGCATATAAAGGATTTGAGGAAAGAAATCTAGAAAAAACCCCAATTTATATAGATAGATTGGAATACGAACTTAAGATAATAAAACAGAAGGGTTACCCTGCTTATTTCCTTGTAGTTTCTGATTTGCTTAAATTCTCAAAAGATAATGGAATATATACGAACATCCGAGGATCTGTTGCCGGATCTCTCACAACATATCTGACAGGTATTACAAAAGTTGATCCTATAGTATATAAATTACCATTCGAAAGATTCTTAAATCCAGAACGTCCGTCACTACCTGATATTGATATGGATTACGCTGATAACCGTCGTGATGAAGTTATTGCCTATGCCAAAAGAAAATATGGCGAAGACAAGGTTGCTCAGATCGGAACTTTCGGAACGATGATGGCGAAAGGGTCAGTGCGTGATGTAGCGCGTGCCTTGGGTCATCCGTATAACATCGGAGATAGAATATCTTCTATGATTCCATTAGGCTCTCAAGGTATGCCTATGACAATTGATCATGCAATGAAAATTGTTCCTGAGCTCAAGACCGCTTATAAGACAGAACCTATCACAAAAGAAATCATCGACTTGGCAAAAAAGATGGAAGGATGTGTCCGTCACATCTCTGTCCACGCCGCTGGTGTCGTCATGGCACCACGTCCGCTTTATGAGTTCACCCCTATCCAGTACGATCCAAAAGGTGGAAATATCATTACTCAGTACGACATGTATAGTATAGAAGATGCCGGACTTCCTAAGTTCGATTTCCTAGGTATTAGAAACTTAGCGATTCTTGCCGAAGCTGTCAGATTAGTAGAGATAATACATCATGTAGATATAGATATAGACAAAATTCCACTTGATGACAAGAAAACGTTTGAATTACTTGCTAATGGAGAAACAAGTGGACTATTCCAATTAAATGGTTCAGGAATGACTAGATATTTAAAAGAATTAAGACCTTCAACTATTCATGACATCAATGCTATGGTTGCCTTGTACCGTCCAGGTCCGATGGAATCTATTCCTGAATATATAAAACGTAAACATAATCCAAAGGCTATAACTTACCTTGATGATAGATTAAAAGATATACTTGATCAATCCTATGGAGTTATCACTTATCAGGATGATGTCATGATGACGGCAATCAAGCTCGGTGGTTACTCCTGGCTTGAAGCAGACAAACTTCGTAAAGCAATGGGAAAGAAAATTCCAGAAGTCATGGAAGCCGAAAAAGAAAAACTCTTGGAAGGTTTCGTTAAGAATGGAATGACGGAAAAGAAGGCTCAAGAATTCTGGTCACTTATCGAGCCATTCGCTGCATATGGATTCAACAAGGCCCACGCCGCAAGTTATGGACTCGTGGCATACCAGACTGCGTATATGAAAGCCAACTACCCTGTAGAGTATATGACAGCTATTATGACTTCTGAATCAGGAGAAATAGAAAAAGTTGCTGAGATGATCCATGAATGTGAGAAAATGAATATCAAAGTACTCCCCCCTCACATCAATGAAAGTTATGGTGGATTCACAGTTGTCAAAGGTAGCGACAATGCAACCGACAGAACCATCCGTTTTGGATTTTATAATATAAAAAACTTGGGGATAGATATAGCCGACTCTATCATTGAGGAGCGCAAAAAGAACGGTAAATTTAAATCGTTGGCAGACTTCTTTGAGAGAATTAACCATAAAAATCTTAATAAAAAATCAATTGAGGCGTTGGCTAAGTGTGGAGCAATGGATAGCTTTGTGACTCACAGAAACATCATAATGGGTAATTTGGAAAGACTCATTGCCTTCAATAAAGAAGCTAGAGGTGGAGGCTCACAAGATTCACTCTTTGGGTCTATTGGCGGGTTAGAAGTTAAGCTCTCTTTAGAAGAAGCCCCTGAGGCAAGTTTGCAAGAGAAATTGACATGGGAAAAAGACCTGCTCGGGCTATATGTTTCCGGACACCCACTCGATAATTATAAAGAGAAAATTGATAAGTTTGGGACATTAATTAAAAAAGTTAAAGAAGAATTGAAGGTAAACACACCTGTGACAATAGCAGCGATTATTGATGACATTCGAATAGTCACAACTAAGAGTAATAATAGAATGGCTTTTGTAAAAATTTCTGATAGTACTGGAACCATAGATGCTGTGATCTTCAACAAGCTTTTTGAAGCAAGTAAAGACCTCCTCGTAAAAGATACAATCATCGCTCTGCAAGGCAAGGTCACAGAACGTAACGGCGAGAAAAGTATAATGATAGATAATTTTAAGAAGATATAAATCAAAATTAAAATAGCCCCGCCGTAATCGGCGGGGCTATTTTAATAATTAGACTATTTCCTCATCATCATTTATCATTTTCATTATCTTTATTACCTGTTTGGAATATCCAGGAATAATTGAATCTGGATTGTATTTCTTTAAAATCTTATCTGTGGTCATACCATCCTTATAATGTTTAGCGTTGGCATTGTTTCCACTAAGAGTTTTGGAAATGTGTTCGATAGATTTATCTACTGACTCAAATCCACTCTTACATGAAGCCCAACCGAAGTTGTTGTTTGGAGCTTTAGGATTCTTGCATGCTTGCTTTCCTCCTGTCGTCTCACGCATAGCTATAGCTGGAAGCAATCTCCAATCTATATCATTCTTTTTTGCCTCTTTGACGAACTTCATACCATAGCCGGCAAGTGGTGCATCATATCTCTTGAAGAATGCATCTACCTGCTTAGCTCTTTCAGTCGCTATTTTGAGATCTTCCTTTTCTTGCGTTGTTATCGCAGAATCGGGCACCTCAACCTTATTATTAATTACTGAAGCCATGTCGGGAATGCTTTGAATCCCTGTAAGTGGCAGAGCCACTGCTAACATAGGGATAGCGACAATTGACTGTAAGTAACGTATTATTTTCTGTGTATTCATAGTTAACGGATGCGATCCGTCGGACGCCCTTTCGGGTTCTACTCAAATCTAGGTTTTTTATTGAAAGATAGATCTAAAGTAAAAAGCTCCTTATATATAATCGATTAAGACGACATACTTGGAACTCCTAATATAGTAGCACATAGGTAAACAAAAGTCAATAGTTATAACATAGTTTTATCTATCGTCAAATACAAAATATCCTTATTGTGTAAGGGTATTTTGTATTATTATGATTGACAACTTGGCCTTTTGTATTGCATAATTAGCCCTTAGAATAAGGATATATGCCTATTTTTGACATAAATCCCCTTTTATATTATAGAAAGCCTATTTTATAAGGTTATTTGCTATTTATCTTTCCCGTGGCATTGTTTAATATGTTGACTCATTGGGAAAAAATTTCTACCTAATATTCCCCTATTATGTAGGTACCTAATTCGTCTTATAAATATATTATATCTCCTTTCTTTCTAAAACACTACAATAGAAAACTCCCCACAGCTTCCTTCTAATCCCCTTTCGGATTTCTGCGAAAGGTATTATTTATGATTCTTCTAAATCTACTGAAATTGTCTAAATTATCTAATGTTAGCTATTGATTACAAGCAATAGCTCTTCTGCCTCTTCTCTATTACTAGCCAGCCCTGCTTTATCAGACAACTTCAAAAAACGGTTGAATCTTTCTGTGAGTTTACCATTGTATATTATGGTCCTTATCTTCTCTCTTGTATTCATTAATTTCAATCTCCTGTTAGTTATATATCCATATTGTCCTATCTTTGATTTCTTATTGAGAGTAGTCAGCTCATAGGCTAGTTTATGGCAATGCCTACATCTAAATTCGTTAGTATTTATAGGAAGGTATAGTTTACTAACTACACGATCACAACTGCAAATAAACCAACTTCTAGGTCCATAAGTAAGCTCACTTTCAGTAATCCTTATTTTTTGTTCTTCTTCTCCGTATTGTATTACTAGATAGTCATATTCAGAGCCATATTCAATACGATAATCAGCGGCAGACTTTACGTTGCCTTGTGTGACATTTATATAACCCTCTATGTTAGATTTTCTCTCCCTAGCTAAGTGGAGGTCTTTCTTTATTATCTTTGTGTCTAATATAAAACATGATTCAACCAATGTTCTCATGTTTTTATTATACGCTAGTCCTATGATTTACTCCCAGCAAATCTCGGGTTTCTCGTTAGTTTCTTGTTCAATATACCTTTCAACATCAATTAAGCTTCCTATTTCATCTATAATTCCTATCTCTTTAGCTTTGGTTCCTAGCCAAGTTGATCCATCAGCATTACTTTTTACAGTTTCTATATCTATATTTCTATTTAGTGATAATGCCTTAATAAAATTATTAAAAGAAATATTAATATCTCTTAGTATTAAAGTTCGTTCCTCAGTAGTAAGTTCTTTTTCTGGTGATCCGCTGTCTTTAAATTTGCCAGAAGACAAAGCTTCATATGTAATACCATCTTTTGCATTCTTTTTAGCATTACTCATAAAGGAGCTTGTCACACCGATACTTCCAATGGTGGAATTCTCTGATGCATATATCCTATCTGCACTACTAATAGCCCAAAGTGATGCTGAGGCTCCCAAATCTCGGATTAGAGCAATTACGGGTTTCTCGCTATTCTTGATTACAGTATCAATTTCTTCTCCAGCAACGATGGACCCTCCAGGGCTGTCTACTTCTATTATAATAGCTTTGATATCAGGATTATTATTAGCTATCTTTATCTTTCCTGTTATGTCTTCACTAGAAACAGAATCATATTTGAAATAGGTATCATTTTCAGCATGAAGTGGTAAATAAGTCTTAAGTTCACCATGTAGGTTTATTCCTGTAACATTACAATCTTTTTGTTCGCCAGAATCACTTATAAAGAGATCCTCTTCGTTAGTTGGAAGTACTGAATATAGTAATACAGCAAATACAATTATAAATGTAAGTTTAACTATCGCACCAACTATATAGCCGAAGATATTCTCATTACTCCACTTTCTACTTCTTAACCAGAATTCATTTATTTTATTGTATAGTTTTTTCATATATTTAGTGCTTAGTTAATAATAACACATTATTTGTATCGTTTATAACATTCTTCTCTGTCTATTTTAGCTTTATCTGATATCTTTTTAATTTCTTTTTGTTCATCTTCATAGGATGGCCAACAATATTCTTTCCATGTTGTTGGTCCAGCATTATAAAATTCATTAGGGTTATGAGAACCAAGACAAAAATCTTGAGATTCTTTTGTTCTTATATCTCTCATAAGTTCAGTTATTTTATTTGTTTCTGCTTTTGATTCATTATCAATATTATTCAAACATTGCTCTAATGGTTCTTTTTCTAATCTTACTTTTTCTTGTAATACCGCTTTCTCTTTATTCTCTTGAACATTAGAAGAAATCAATTTATATCCAACTAAAGCAAGGAATACAACACCTATCAATATAATTATTTTTTTATGATCCATAAGAAATAAAAAGCTAGCTAATAATAAGCTAGTAGTGAGATAACAGAAATCCCACCACTAGAGATGTCCCGAGGGACTACAACAGTTTCCCGTTGCAACGTCGTAAACGCACCCTAATGATGGGGTTTCTGTTTACGACGATTTGCAACCATACCCTAAAGAAAATTTCTCTAGGGGTTAGGTCTTCTTATTTGATTGTTCTGTAATTATACCATCTAGTTATTAAAATCAAAAACAACCCCAAAAAAGCTGTAATTTTTTTGAAAAATTTTTGAGGTCATTGATTTTCAATTTCAGAATAAAACCCAAAAACATAGATGGATTCCTTTACCATAGGTGTGGCATTTATTATCAGTACCTAAATCGACAACCCCCCCCTACCCCTTATTTAAATACACGAAACTAAACATCAAAAACTATGTCTTTGAAAGGTTTAGGTCGATAAAGTCTTTCAATACGAGTTAGTCCCTCGTACAAAACTTATATATTAAATTAAATATTAACATGACAGTACAATCAATCAAAGAAGTGTTATCAAGTGGACCTAAGGTCAGTAATTGGCAAAATAGTATCAAGACACGTGATGCAATAGCGGAACAGGTGGAAAAACGTTGGGGAAAGAGTGAGGTTAAAAATTATGACCCCGAGAGAAATTGTCTTCCGTTTGTTACATGGCTAAATCTAGGCTTCCGCCCTAAGAAAGGAAGCAAGGCTCTTAAGAGTGTGACGTATATAGAACGTAAAGATACAGAAGGAAACATTATCAGTAAATTCCCCAGAAGCATTAACCTCTTCTATTATAGGGATGTGATTAAGGATGATCCTTCGAAAGACAATGCATAAAAACATAACTATCAGTTATCAAAATAGACAAGGCAATAGAAGAGACCTTGCTAGTGTTCCAAAGATTATTATTGCAAACCACTTGCTTGAGGAAAGTGGTTTTTTGATTGGTGATAAAGTAGATATTGAATATTTATCAAATCAAATCATTATTAAAAAATTAACTCAAATAAAATGAATACAAATAAAAGTTTAGCTGATGAAGAGATAAAAGAATGTATCGGGAATTATAACTTTAGTGTAAAGGTTGAAGCTGACACAGAAACCTTAACTGCTTTAGAGAATTCTCCTTTTATCATCTCCTTAAAAGCTACCATCTTACAAGGAAAGAAAGTGTTAGGTATTGGAAGAGCAAATTCCATATTAAGCCCAAAGAATAAATATATTAAAAATGCCGTAATCTATTGCTTTAACGCAGCAGTTGTAGATGGATTTTCTAAGGCAGTCAAAATACTGGATAATTTACCTCTCAAAGCAGATGCTCAAAAAGAAAGTTTAGATGAAGAGCCAGATTTAGAAGGTAGAGACAGACAAGCATATTTCAACAACGAAGATTCTCTTAAATATGCTAGTGATAAACAAAGAAACTTTCTTAAGAAATTGGTTTCTAAATGTAAAGATTCAAATAAAAAGGAATACGAGAATAAGCTTCAATCTCCATATCTCTCTAGCTTCGAGGCATCTACTATTATTAAAAATCTTCTAATAAAATAGTTATGATTACAAAAATAAAAACTAACTCAAGGAGTTCTGGAAGAAATTATGATTCATATGATGACTTAGATTACATTGGTGATGGGGTTATGATTAATAACCGACAGCGAAAGACACTAATTGATCTTTACTCTAGGAATCTACAAGAAAGTGAAAGAGAAAATCGAATCTGTGAATTAGAAAATTTGACCTCCCTAGAAGCGGAAGAGATAATCTTCCAATTCTTATCAGCTACCTGGCACTAACAGATACAACATTAAAGCGGAACCTTATTTTATTAAGGCTCCGCTTTTTTTGTTTAGTATTAGAACTAGAATAATCATATTAAATTATTTTTTGTTTTTTATTCAACCAACTTAGATTCAATCCGTTTAAGTAACACAGCATT